>NZ_CAXBIA010000008.1:0-124604 GCF_963975735.1 uncultured Parasphingorhabdus sp. | reverse complement strand
GTGCGGGAACCAAATCGCTACTTCAGCCCGAATTCGCCATTGTTCGAGGTGGCCAGAAGTTTATTTTCTTAGATGTAAATGGTTGTAAATCTATAGTCGTAATTCTGGTAAAACTTCTCAATTTGATAGTAAAACGCAAATCATAGAGTCACCTGAAAAAGCAGTGTTCGCGGCATCGGCGCCGGAAGACCGCTAGGAGAATAGAAATGCGTATAGCGATTGCCGATGACGATCCGGAGATTATCGAATTCTTGGGTAAAATAGTCGAAGGACTGGGGTATGTCTATTCGGGCTATAACGATGGAACCTCCCTTACCAACGCCTTGTTGCGGGACACGTTTGACCTCGTCATTCTCGACTGGAATATGCCAGGCAAGACCGGCATGCAAATTTTGGAATGGATGGACGTCGCGGTCGAGGATCGCCCGCCCGTGATCATGATGACCAGCAGGACGGCCAAGCAGGATGTCAGCGATGCACTGAATGCCGGAGCAGATGATTATATAACAAAGCCGGAAGATAGAAATGTCATAGCCGCCCGTATCAATGCCCTGTTGCGCAGGAATGTTGGCGCATCGGCGATGGAGCCGACGGCTGAATATGGCGATTATCTTCTCAACCGCATTGAACAGACAGTCCGGCATGGCGGAAAAGACATTGCCCTGACCGCCAAGGAATTCGAGCTTGCTGATCTTATGTTCCGCAATCGCGATAGGACCCTGTCACGGCGATATATTATGGAAACCGTTTGGCGGACCAATGCTCATCTCGCAACCCGGACCCTCGACATGCATGTTTCGCGGATTCGGGCGAAGCTTGCGCTGAAACCGGAAAACGGGTTTCGGATTTTTACGGTTTTCGGCTATGGCTATAGATTGGAGACGCTTGGCAACGGAGGCTAATAGTGTTTGAAGACTTCCGGGAACTGTTTCGATCATCACGTGCGGGCCTTTTGGCCGGCTTTCTAATTTTGACGATGGCCGTTGTACCCAAGGAAGCCCTCGCTCAAACAGGCTCCGAGACAGAACAGATTGTCTATGTCCTCAAGCGCGGCGATACGCTATTTGGTCTCGCAAACAAATATCTGCGCAAACGGTCCGACTATGTTGCGGTTCAGCGCATCAATCGCATTGCCAATCCGCGGCAGATTCCCGTCGGAAAATCCCTCCATATTCCTGTCTATCTGTTGAAATATCGGTCGAGCAAGGCCAGCCTGAGCGCGTTCCGCGGTGATGTTTCGATTGCGGCCGGTGGTCGCGAACTGACGCCTGTTCAGGGACTGAGCGTTGCCGAAGGCAGCCAGATCAGGACGGCGGCGCGGAGCTTCCTGACGCTGCAACTGGAAGACGGATCACGCATCTCACTGCCATCGAACAGCCAGGTCAGAATAACCCGGTTGCGGCACATATTGCTGACCGACAGCATGGATTATGAAATTGCCGTCGACAAAGGCCGTATCCGCTCGAAAGTCGCGCCGCTGCAAAAGAAAGCTGACCGCTACCGCGTCCGCACACCGGTCGCGGTCTCCGCTGTTCGCGGTACGGACTATCGCACCCGGGTCGATGAAATATCGGGAACCGCCTTTTCCGAAACAGTAGAGGGTGAAGTGGTCGTGACGGCAGGGCAAAACATCGGTAGCGGAACCATGATATCAATACCTGCGGGTACTGGCGCGGCGGCGACCGTGACCGGAGCGCTTGCCAAGGCAGAGTTGCTGTCTCCACCGGAACTGTTGGACCCTGCCAAAGTGCAGTCCGAGGAGGAATTGCAGTTTGCCGTTGTACCGCGCGATACCGCCATGGGTCATCGCATGATTATTGCGTCAGATGCAGGCTTCGTCGATCTTGTCGCGGAGGTACAGGAGCAGGGCACGGAGATTGGCCTGGAAGCAATCCCCAACGGGCGCTATTATGCCAAGCTGTCCGCGCTGGCAGCCGATGGATTTGAAGGCATGCCAGCGACATATAGCTTCAAGCGCCAGCTCAGTACGCTGGGCGGTAGCGCAGACGCTGGCGATTTCGGATATCGGTTCAAATGGTTCGGTGCAGGGGAGGGACAAAGATTCTACCGACTGCAGATTCTGAAGGACAGCAAAACGGCTATTCCCATTCTCGACGAGGCGGCACTCTCGACGGACACTGTCACCTTGTCCGAGCTTCCGGACGGGGAATATTATTGGCGCGTCGGTGTGACTCAGTTCTCCAGCGATCCGGAAGATCGGGAAGCGATCGAAAAATGGACCGATTTTGAAAAACTGACCGTGGCCAACTAACTGTCTAGGTTCGACCCTTGATCGATTTTTCGCGGAGGCACGACCACCGATGAGGCTGCGCCAGCGACTGGTTATGGAATGGCTTGCCGTAGCGTTGCTGGCATCCTGCGTGGTGGCGGCGCTGACCTATTGGGACAGTCTCTCACGCTTTGATAATTTGGTCCACGACCAGCTGTCCGCGATTGACCGGCCGGTACCGCTATCTGACGTTCTGATTGTCAAAATTGATGAAGACAGTCTGGCTGCCTTCGGAAAATGGCCGTGGCCCCGGACACGACATGCCGAGCTGTTCGATCAACTGGCCGAGAACCAACCGGCAGCGATCGGCTTTGATATTCTGCTCAGCGAAGCCGGTAATCCGGATGACGATAGGCAATTGGCCCGATCGATGGCAGGAAATCGTAACCTGTTCCTGCCGCTACATTTCGTTTTCCCCGGCGGCAATGGTGCCGAATATGATGTCAAACGACCGGTTGAACCCTTCAGCGCCGCCGCCACCGGATTGGGCCAAGTGAATCTGGTGTTCGATACCGACGGAGTCGTGCGCCGCGCGGCTTTGTGCTTTGGCGACAAGGCGTCAGGAAAGGAATGGCCGCATCTGATCGAGCAAATCTATCGGTCAGTCCACGGGAAACCGTCTCCCGCATATGATCGGTTGCAAGATTGCGACAAAAATCTGTTAATGCCGTTTGCCCTGCGTGGGGGTTATCCATCCGTCTCCTATGCAGCATTGGTCAACGGGGAGGTCCCCGGCGCTTTTCTGAAGGGCAAGGTCGTTCTGATCGGGGCGACGGCCAATGGCCTGGGAGATCAATATCCGGTTCCGCTCGGTGATGGCGGAACCCTCGCCGGAGTTGAAATCATGGCAAATCTATACGGGGCATTGAGCCGCGATGATTTTGTCATTCCGATCCCTTTGCCGCTGCAACTTCTATTGTCGCTGCTGCCGGTATGGGTTCTGTTGATCGGTTTCTGGCGGTGGCGCCCCCGGACCACCATCATGGTCTCTTTCGCGCTGTTATTTGCGATATTGCTGGCCAGCGTCATCTTGATGCAATTCGCACTCTGGTTTGCGCCCGGAACCGCTCTGGTCGGTGTGATCCTCGTCTACCCCATTTGGGGCTGGCGGCGATTGCAGGCAACAAGCGACTTCATGGATAGCGAGTTACAGAATTTTCACCGGTCAAAAATCGATATTCCGATCATGCGGTCGGAACTGGGTCCCGTTGATGTTATCACCGGCCAGGCCGAGCAACTGACCCATGCGATTTCCCATGTTCGTGATCTGCGGAGATTCATCGCCGATGCCCTCAGCAACCTCCCTGACCCGATGTTCATTACCGATCTCGACGGCAAGGTGAAATTCGTAAACCGGTTGGCGCAGGCCGGCATGGAAGACGGAGCTCAGGATCTTGCGCTGGACGACATGCTCAACCGCTTTGTTTCCCCGGATGATCTCAGCGAGGTAAAAGAATATCTTGATCAGAAGCACCGGCCGACCAAACAGGATTATGTCGATTTCACATCCCTCGATGGCCAGATTTTCGCAATGCGCCGCGCACCGGTGTTGTCGGATGACGGGACGTTGAGGGGGCATATCCACTATCTCGCGGATATCACCGAAGTTGCCCATGCCGCCCAGCAACGCGAAGAAGTCCTGCAACTGCTTTCCCACGATATGCGTGCACCGCAGGCGGCAATTCTGGCTCTTCTTGACGGCAAGGAAGGCGATGAAACCACCGGCCGGATAGAAGGACATGCGCGCCGGACCTTGGCGCTGGCAGACAATTTTGTCGGCCTGGCACGGATCGATGCCAGCGAATTTGCCGGAGAGGATGTCTTGCTCGCAGAACTGGTCGCAGAGGCCAATGACAGTCTTTGGCCCCTCGGCAAGGCGCGTGATATTCGATGCGAAGTCGATGACCAGTCCGACGGTGCGTTTGTCAGTGGCGAACCCTCGAGCCTCTATCGTTCGTTCGTCAATCTGATCGACAATGCTATTAAATATAGTCCGGACGGTGGCACCGTGACCATAATGATCCGGGTGACCGAATTGGACGGGCAACCATTTGTGTCGGTCGCGATCGCCGATCAGGGCGATGGGATTTCAGAAGAAATGCTGGGCCATTTGTTCGAGCGTTTCGCCAGCGACGACAGTTTGGCGCATTCGTCAATAAAAGGTGCCGGACTGGGGCTGAATTTTGTTGCCAAAGTGATGGAGCGGCATGGCGGTCACATCTGCGGAGAGAACCGGCGCGACGGAGGGGCTTGCTTTACCGTGCTCTTGCCCCTGGCCCCCTATCTGGAGGAACAGGTCGAATGATTCATTCAATGCCCTGACGGGTATGGCTGGCGCTGCGCGCGCTATCGGTCGGATTGCTATCGAGGCCGGACAGGGCGGATTTGACCAGAAAAGGCAGCGACTGTTTGATCGTGCCGTTGCAATGATATTCTGCGGCATTGCCCGCGTATAATTTCGTTCCGCGCGTCTGATCGAAAAGGATAATCGTCAACCGGTGCTCTTGGTCTTTGCAGGACTGGAACCGCTTTTGACGTTTAGCGGTGGCAATCGATTGCACGACATCCTTGTCACCGGCATCGATCGCGATATCGGCGGGCCTCTCCGCTAGCGCAACGTTGACCAGTATCGAGGCGTCCGGAGAGGACTGATAGCCTCTCTCTGTCAACGATTTCGTTACCAGATCGCGGGCAAGCGCCAGGTTGTCATTTTCAACCGTATCTTTGGTGGTCACGATAAACTGCTTTGGTCCACCAGTGGCTATCACCTGATGCGTCTGGACACGGGTTTCAATAGGTCCGGCACAACCGGAAACCATCATTGCGCCCACTGATATCCATGAGAGTGATCGGATCATCACGTCCTCCAGCTGATGTTGCTTGGCTGTTTGATAGTATGCCGGGCCGCCGAAGTCACGAGAATTGGCGCGGAGTGGACGGGTCTATCGGGTCAATGCGTAGTAAATCACATAGGCCCAGGAGAAAAAACCATGAATAATCGCCCAGAAGATCGATTTATGCGCGGTAAAACTGATGGCGATGGCTAGAGCGCTACCAAAACCGACGCCTTTGCTGACGATTTCCTTGCGGACATAGGTGACTCGTCTTCTCATCGGCGAATCTCCCGCCGCATAATCTTCTGGGCGCATACGTTCCGGTCGTGTTTTTTCTGCCATGTTCAGGCCGCTATCTGGGTACGGTCAGACAGTTCCTGATTGAGCATTTCTGCCAACAGGAAAGCGAGCTCTAATGACTGGGCGGCGTTGAGACGCGGGTCGCAGTGCGTGTGATAGCGGTCGCCAAGCGATGCATCGGTGATTGCCACACCGCCACCGGTACATTCGGTGACATTCTGTCCCGTCATTTCGCAGTGAATACCGCCCGCGAAGGTTCCTTCCGCACGGTGAACAGCGAAAAAGCCGCGAACTTCTGCAAGGATGCGGTCAAATGGCCGGGTCTTGTAGCCGCTTTCTGCCTTGATCACGTTGCCGTGCATCGGATCGCAGGACCAGATGACCGGATGGCCCGACTGTTTTACAGCACGGACAAGCGGAGGCAGGCCGCTTTCGACCTTGTCATGTCCGAAACGCGAAATCAGCGTGATCCGGCCTGGTTCGCGCGCGGGATTGAGCGTGTCGAGCATTTTCAAAAGTGCATCGGGCGTCAGCGACGGGCCGCATTTCAATCCGATCGGATTGCCGATGCCGCGCAAGAATTCGACATGAGCCGAACCTTCAAACCGGGTCCGGTCACCAATCCAGAGGAAATGCGCGCTGGTATCGTACCAGTCGCCAGTCAAGCTATCCTGTCGCGTCAGGCATTGCTCATAGGGCAGCAGCAGCGCTTCGTGACTGGTGTAGAACGAGGTTGTTTTCAATTGCGGCACGGTGTCAGGATTGATCCCGCACGCTTCCATGAACGACAAAGCTTCGCCGATCCGGTCGGCCATTTCTTCGAACTTTTTTGCCCACGGGCTGCGCGCCATGAAATCATGGGTCCAGCCGTGAACCTGCTTGAGATTGGCATAGCCGCCGGTCGAGAATGCACGGAGCAGGTTGAGCGTCGCTGCTGCCTGGTTATAGGCGCGGACCATGCGCTCCGGATCCGGGTCACGGCGGCCGCTGTCGAATTCTATCCCGTTGATGATATCTCCGCGATAGCTGGGCAGTTCGACACCATCCTGCACTTCAACGTCAGAGGAGCGCGGTTTGGCGAACTGACCCGCCATGCGACCGACTTTGATGATCGGCAGTTTCGATGCATAGGTCAGCACCACCGCCATCTGGAGAATGACGCGGAATGTGTCGCGGATATTGTTCGGGTGAAATTCGGCAAAGCTTTCGGCACAATCGCCGCCCTGCAGCAGGAATGCCTTGCCTGCGGCAACTTCTGCCAGATCCTGTTTCAGACTGCGTGCCTCGCCGGCAAATACCAGCGGCGGGTAGCTGCCAAGCAGTTCTTCTGTTTCCGCAAGTTTGGCGGCGTCAGGATAGTCGGGCATATGCAGCCCTTTAAAATCCCTCCAACTATTTGCCGTCCAATTCGTCGCCATTAGAGCGCTCCGTTCCGTTTCCAATAAAATCGAGAGCCTTTAGGCGGGAGTCAAGAGCGAAGGCAAGGGAAACCCATCTGTGGTTGCCAGAGAAACTATTGGTAAATAGCTGCCAGGGTCTAGCTTCCGGGCTTTTTCTTCCAACTGCCGCTAGTCCGGAATTCGGGCTTGATCTGACTAACATCGGGCAATTTTTGTCCGGCAAAGGCGCTGTCACCGCCTTTGGCTTTTGCTTCGCTGCTGTAATTGGGGGCTTGATAGGATCGCGGAGTGTTTACATCAAGCGTTGGCGCAGGCCGATCATGGCGGCGCGCATTGTCCGCAGCCAGCGCCGCCGTCTTCTCTGACAGGGCAGCTTCTGCTTCTGCCTTGCGCCGACCGGCCTCGTAAGCCTTTTCGAGCGCTATCGGGTCGAGTGAGGAACCTGCATCATTGGCGGCGATAGTAGCGTTGCTACGTGGTTTTGGCGCCGGCAAAGGCTCGCCGCCGCGATATCTCTGGCTGAATGCACTGGCCGTGCCGGCATTGCCCTTCCAGCTGTAGAAACGGTGCGCGCCGACTGTTCCGACGAACCGCAGGCTTGGCGCCCAATAGGGATAGACATAGGTCGCATGATAATGGGTGGCGGTGCCGACGGTGGTATAGCTTGTTCCCGCCAGCGCTTCGGCAGCAACTTTCTTGGCGCGGTCCCAATGGAAGCGTGCTGGTTTGCGGCGCAGAGAACCGTCGCAAGTATAGGTGAACTGGCAGCCTGTCTTCCGCTCGCTACCTTGATAGACCACGCCGCACACCGTGCCCGGGTAGCTGGGGTGACGGACGCGATTCAATATGACTTGTGCAACGCCGCGTTGACCGGCATCCGGCTCCATCCCGGCTTCATAATAGATAGCCTGAGTCAGACAATAAAGCGCGCGGCTATCGTCAATTGTGGAGCCGCGAAACGCGACTGGCCGAATCAGATGTGCCGTTGACGCCTGATCACGGTCATTCAGGACCATATCGTCGATCGATCCATTCCCCGGCGCTGCAAGGGGATCAATACCAATCCCGTCATAATTTTTCGGGATCGCATAATTGGGGTCCATGAAATAAAAGGCCGATCCGGCAAAATTATCTTCTGGCCTTTCCACCGATTGCAATCCGCGGTCGCTGGAACTGAACTGCTGCGCATCAACACTCGATTGCGGCATGGTTGTCGGAATCAAGATCAGACCGATCAGGAAAAATGCGGTCAATATTCTCTCGCGGATCGTCAAGTTTGCGAAGAACCGGCGCGGGATCGACGTTGATGGAGCGCCAGTATCCTGTCCTAACTCTGTTGTTTCTGCCCCGATTGGTTCTTGGTCAATCATGGTTAACGGTTCCGGAGACCTGCTACCCTGTCCGTAATCGGGAATATGGCCGCTTAGAGGCGGAACATAGGGAGGAGGAACACGCACGGATTTTTAATATACCTGACTAGGCCCAAACGGGCGGATCACGCGGGATGTACTCGGTTTTTACGCCCTAGGCGCGCAACAAATTGACGCTGTTCCATCGCGGGACGCGGTTTGCGGACATATTAATTGGTTAATGTGGTTCGCCGTTCCTGCAAAGTCACCAGATATTGCGCGACCATATATCCGATGACGCCAAAGATTATGCCGCCAAATGCCGGGCCAATCACAATACCATCCAGCCCGTAAAATTCGCGACCGAGCCAGAGAAAGGGGGCAAGGCCGAGCGTGTTGCGCAGCCAGTTCATGAGCGTCGACCAAGCGGGCCTGCCGAGATTGTTACAGGCCGCATTGCCTATGAACAACATGCCGTTGAAGAAGAAGAGGGGAGTCAACAAGGCGGCAAATAGCCAGAATACATGTCGTCCTTCGCCGACAAGATGGAATGCGTCGCTGATCGGGCCGCTAAGGACATAGAGAATTGGCCAGGCGATCAGCGTATAGATCAAGGCGAAGATCGTCGCCTGTTGGATGGTCGTACGGATCCGGTCGAATTTCAACGCACCAAAATTCTGCCCGATGATAGGGCCCACGGCGCCGGAAAGCGAAAATAGCAGGCAGAAAGCGACCGGTACGACTCTGCCGACGACGGCAAATCCGGCGATCACATCATTGGAATAATCGGCGATGAAGCGGTAGGAAATAAATCCGCCGATCGGAGTGGCAATATTGGTAAGGATCGCGGGGATCAGGATCACCATGATTGGACGAATATCGCTTCGAAAATGGGGCAGGTTGAACCGGTAAAAACCCCCGTAGCTCTTTGCGATAGGCCAGATTGCGAACATCGCCGAAACAACGGCCGCGCAGGCGCTGGCGACAGCCGCTCCCTGCATTCCCCAGTCGAAGCCGAAGATGAATATCGGGTCGAGAATGGCATTGGTGATGCCCATGCTGAGCGTAACGTTCATTGCCCTCCGCGCCGCGCCATGGGCTCGCAGGAAACCCGAACAGACCATGGCTGCGACGCTGAACGGCATGAACGGAGCGACAATCCGGATATAGTCGGTCGCTGCCCGATTGGCGGTTCCATCGGCGCCTGCCAGATCCAGTATGTCGGGAGCGAAAACGAAAAGCAGGATAGCCAGGGGAACAATCAGCATCGCACTGAGAACCAATATGCTGGTCAGGTATCGACGGGCCTGATCCGGATCACCCTGGCCGATATGGCGAGCGGCAAGCGCACTTGTGGCAATCATCAGGCCGATATAGAATGCCGTACCGAAAAACAGGACCGTCGCGGCAAAACCCATTGCCGCAGTCAGCGCGCTGTCCGCCAGTTGCGCGATATAGAACAGATCGGCAAAATCGACGATGAACATGGTCAGCAGACCGATGCTGGCAGTGAGGGACATGGTTGCGATATGCCGCAGGGGACTGCCGGTCAGGAATATGGCGGGTTGTATCGAGACTTTATCTTATCCAATGCAAATTACACGGCCGAAACGGGCAATGACGCGCGCGAGATTTTTTCCTATAGGCTTTTGCCAAGGGGTCAATTCATCTCTAGTGGGAAAGGATCTTTGGAGGGCATCGGATGATCTATCGAAAAGCAATAGCCGCGTTAATGATCGCAACATTGACGGGTTGCTCGGTTGCGGAGGAAGATAAAAACCAGTCGTCGCAAGAACGGGGTGTTTTCGAGCGTAAAAACGTAGCGCCAGATCCGGCGGATAACAGTCAGACGCCCCGCAAGGCGGAGCATGCCTATGCGCGGATCGCTCTGAATTGCATCAACAAACAATATCCCAACAAAATAAGTCATGTTTTGAACAACGCGGCAGATGTCGCGGAACCGGCAAAGCTGACGCCCGTCTTCTATGGCTGTTTTGATTGGCATAGCGCCGTTCACGGCCATTGGTTGCTGACGCGTCTTTGGGGTCAGGATCTGGTTCCCGAGATGGATGACGAGATTGCCGCAGCGCTCGCTGCTAATTTCACCAACGAAAAAATTGCCGGAGAACTCGCCTATTTTAATGGCGATGATCGCAAAGCATTCGAACGCCCCTATGGGCTCGCATGGTTTCTGCAGTTGACCACCGAATTACGCGAAATTGCAGCTGGCGAAGGCAATAAGGCCGTGCAGGCCAAGGCCTGGCTGACCCGACTGGAGCCGCTCGAAGCAGTGATTGTGGGCAATATCAAGGGCTGGCTGCCAAAACTGGCTTACCCCATCCGGCTGGGAACCCACAACCAGTCGGCTTTCGCATTTGGACTGTTTCTCGATTGGGCCGATCGTAGCGGAGATGATGGGATGGCCAGCCTCGTGCGAAACAAAGCATTGGGTTTCCATCGCAACGACCAGAATTGCCCGATGGCTTATGAACCGTCGGGAGAGGATTTTCTCTCTTCCTGCCTGATGGTCGCCGATCTCATGCGACGGGTGATGGATGGCGATGAATATGCAAGCTGGCTCTCTGACTTTCTACCCGCGATTCCGACCGATGGCAGCGACAGCTGGCTGAAAGTGGGCATCGTCAACGATCCGACGGACGGCAAATTGGTGCATCTTGACGGGCTCAATCTTTCGCGCGCTTGGGCGCTTGAGGGCATGGCTTCAGCGCTTCCAGCTGACGATAAACGCCGCGCGTCGCTTCTTGCCTCCGCCAGCTTGCACGGCAATTCCGGAGAGGATTCTGTCCGGACTCCGCATTATTCCGGTAGCCACTGGCTGGCGAGTTTTGCGACCTATTGGCGGACTAATCGGGGAATCAGTACAAGCGGAGGCAATCCGGCTTCGTGAAGCCCGAGCATGGTCTTGGTTCGGCAATCAATGCCGGGGCTCGGACGCGGTCACTGCTCGACCGGCTGTTTCCGGTAAATCAAGCTCTGGCGATCAAGTCGATGTTTGGCGTATGGGGCGCTTATTTCGTGTTTGTTTCCTGCCGTGGTTTGTACATGGAGCAGAACAACGCAGATTCGCTATTTGTCCAGCGGATATTGATGACCAGCGTCTGCATAACCTTGACCTGGATGCTTTACCGCTTGCTTGTTGCGGTGCGCCGTAACGGGATGAGAGCTGCGATATTGGTGCTTCTCCTCCCGACGATGATTCTGGCCAATTATATCGCTATTCTTGACCAAATAATTTTTGATCATGATGCCGCATTGTTCGACTTTTCCTATCTGCTCGATCCGATTGAATTCTCGATGTTCGACTGGACTTATATTCTGGACGAGGCGTTCACCCGTTATTTCATTCTGGCCAGCTGGGGCGCTCTATATTTGGCCTTGGCCCATAGCCATGAACTGCAACGCATGATGGCGCACAGCCGGTATCTCGAGAGGGTGAACCGGGAAAGTGAATTACGGGCGCTGCGCTACCAATTGAACCCGCATTTCGTTTTCAATGCGCTCAATTCGGTAAGCAGTCTGATCATTGACCGGAAAAACAAAAAGGCTGAAAAGCTGGTGGACGATCTGGCAGACTATATGCGCGCGGTGTTGACTGATGGCGCCGAAGATATGGTTGCGGTGGAACAGGAAATTGCTCAGCAGGTTCGTTATCTAGAGATAGAACGCATGCGTTTCCCGGACCGGTTGCATTATTTTGTCAATATCGATGCAACTGCACATGGCTGGATGATACCCGCATTGATAATTCAGCCATTGATTGAAAATGCGGTCAAATTCGGCGTTTCAGGAACCGACCAGCCGGTCAATATCATCATCTCGGCCCAAAGAGAAGGCGATCGCTTGTGCATCAGCGTCGCGAATGATGGCCGGGTCAAAAGGCCTGCCGGTCTAGCCCATAAACGCACTCCGGGCACCGGGACCGGTCTTATCAATATCCAAGAACGGCTGAGAGCATTATACGGTCAGAATGCTTCTTTGCTTCTGGCCAACAATAACGATGGAATGGCCATTGCCACAATCGTCCTGCCTGACCCGTCGCTGATTTTTCAGGATATTTGAATATGGCCGCAAACCCGCCATCGGTGTTGATTGTCGACGACGAACCGCTGGCCCGTTCCCGCCTCAAGGCGCTGTGTGAACGGACCGGGCTTTTTAAAACGATTGAATTAGCTAACGGAGGCCGTCAGGCCTTGGATAAAATCAAGCGGCTACAACCGGATATCCTGTTGCTTGATGTCGACATGCCCGATTTGTCCGGTCTGAAAGTAGCGGAATTTTGTGGGGGCATGGCGCGGATACCGGAAATTATTTTTACGACCGCGCACAATAAATATGCGGTCCAGGCATTTCGGCTGGAAGTCACCGATTATCTACTGAAGCCGGTCAAGGAGGCCTTGTTGCGGGAGGCCGTCGAGCGGGCCATCACCAATCTTGCCCGCGGCCACGAGGACCATGAGCCTGATCTCGCTCAACGTCTCTGGGTGCAGGATGGTACCGGGTCGCTGCAGTTGATGGTTTCGCATATTGAGTGGGTAGAAGCGGAACGGGACTATATGAGGCTATATTTGCCGGGCCGCAGCTATTTGCTGCACCAATCCATGCGTTCGCTGGAAAGCCTGTTGCCCGACAGCCTGTTTGTCCGCGTTCACCGGTCGGCCATCGTCCGGCGTGATTGCATCTCGGAAGTTCGCCGTAAAGGCCGCAAACGTTTCGTAATCTTGCAGGACGGTAGCCAGTTGGCGATTGGACCCCGATATGCAGATAGAATTATTGGCCCGGCTCAAGCAGGGCGTTTGGGAGGATCAGACACTGTAACCGAATAGCGCGGCGCCGGTGCTGGCTGCATCATTCCGCCGACATCGACAAAGGTCTGCCTTGCGATATTGTGCGGGTGCTCCTTTGCTTCCGTCAGCGACAGAACGGGTGCAAAACAGATGTCCGTTGCTTCCATCAGGTCGCACCATTCAGAGCGGGTCTTGGTCTTGAACAGCGCCGTCAGCTTCTCCTTCAACGCTGGCCATTGTTTTGGGTTCATCTGCGCGTCGAAGTCTGTATCGTCTGCAATGCCAGCCACCTGCCGAAGCTGCGCGTAAAATTGCGGCTCGATCGACCCGATCGAGATGAATTTACCGTCGGATGTCTCGTAGCTGTCGTAGAAATGTGCGCCGGTGTCCAGCAGGTTGACGCCCCGATCGTCTTGCCATTGACCAATATTGTGAAAGTCGAAAATCATCGCCATCAATGCGGCAGAGCCGTCGGTCATCGCGCAGTCAACAACCTGTCCGGTTCCACCGGTTTTGGCATTGAGAAGCGCTGAAACCATGCCAAATGCAAGCATCATTCCACCGCCGCCAAAATCGCCTACCATGTTGATCGGCGGGGTCGGTTTTTCGCCGGCCCGTCCGAAGGCATGCAGGGCACCGGAAATTGAAATATAGTTGATGTCGTGGCCTGCTGCGGCGGAGAGCGGACCATATTGGCCCCAACCTGTCATCCGGCCATAGACCAAGCCTGGATTGTCCGCGAGCAACACGTCGGGCCCGAGCCCCAGCCGCTCCATAACACCGGGACGGAAACCTTCGATCAAGCCGTCAGCATTTTTGACCAGTTTTCGAGCCGTCTCGATTCCTTCGGCTGACTTCAGATCGATCTCGACCAAATTGCGAGAGCGCGAAAGTGCGAGGCGGGGGTCAGGGGCTTGGCCTGGACGATGGAGAACGGTCACCGTGGCCCCCTGATCTGCAAGCACCATGCCGCAGAATGGACCGGGGCCGATTCCGGCGAATTCAATAATATTGATGCCGGCTAGTGGTCCTGCCATGTTCTGCTCCCGTTTAATCGACTGATTAATCGGTCCTATGCAGGGACGTTATTCGAATCAAGCTTAATGTGGACCATCAGGCATGTTCTACCGAGGACGCTGTCCGTGACGCAGGGGAATAGACTTATTGGCTTGCTGGCGCAGATATTGCGGCAAATCGGATTTTTTCTGTCCGACTGGTTTTCTGGCTAGTTTCGGGTCGATGGGATGATCGAATGCGATGCCAAACCTGCCTTGGGCAACCCAGGCGACATAACCGGTGATACGGCCAATATTGCGCAGTTCAATTTCCACATTGTCGCCCCGCTTGGCGAGTACGGGTGCTTCGGCCATCAAACCGCCTGCCGATAGATTCCGGATCCGCACTTCACCGCAGTCGTCGCCGTCAACGAAGCGCAACTCTGCTTTTAGAAACAGACTGTCCCGGTCCAGCTGGCGCTTCGGGTGGTCAACGGCCTGACTGTTCATTTTCAGACTATCGTCAAATGTCTCTCTCATAGGTTTCCCGCAGTCGATATATGTAAATTCATGTTTCGTAATGCGTGGAATAGAGCGAAATTCGTGCAAATTTGGTTAATGTCTAGGAGTTTTTTTGGGCAAGGAATGTGCGCCGTTGTGCGGACATCAATGAATGTGTTTAATCTCAGGAACCTAACTGCTCCTAGGGTGTGTCGGAGCGTTAGCTCAGGTCACTGATCGCGGGATATTTTCTCGTTCCGTTCGTGCGCTTCCTGCGCCTCGACGGTCATCGTAGCTATCGGTCTGGCTTTCAGACGGTCGAGCGAAATCTGCTCGCCTGTCACCTGACAATAGCCATATTCGCCTTCGTCGATCCTGCGCAATGCCGCATCGATTTTGGAAGTTAGCTTGCGTTGACGATCGCGGGTCCTCAACTCCAGGCCCCAGTCGGTTTCGCTTGATGCTCGGTCGTTCAGGTCGGCTTCCTGAATTGGACCATCCTGCAAATGTGCCAGAGTTTCTTTGGATTCATCGATGATTTCTTGTTTCCATTTTTTCAGAGCCTGTCTGAAAAAAGCGAGCTGATGCTCGTTCATAAACTCTTCGTCTTCGCTGGGTTCATAACCGTCTGCAAGAACTGGATCTGCGCCATTCGCGCTATTTTTTGCCGATGCTTTTTTCGCCGAGGATGCCAACATACTCTCCAAACATCTGCCCTGTCCGAATCCGGAAGGCTGGAACTATTTACACGGCGGGGCTATACCGAGCACACTTGCTTGAAACAAGGCGCAAAATACTCGATATTTTAAATATCCCAAAATGAGAAAATTTTGAGCGCCATAAGTGTTGGCACAGTGGGCATTTTGACGGAGTCCATTCGCTGACGGTTCTCCCATCACGGTCAAATTCACGCAATTTTATCAGGCTTTCGCAACAATCGCATCCATAGTGGTTCCAATTCGGGACATTAACCGTGGTTGGATATAAACTGCTAAGCTTTTTTGTCATTTGGGACGAGGAAACAGGGTTAACGTAATTGTGGTTTACGATTTATTCTGTCTTTCTGATGCATGTCGGGAGAGCGAAATGGGAAGTCAGCGGTTAAATGCTGACTCTCTTATCGCCTCCACAGCGGAAGAGAGATGATATTATGTCGGTACGGATGGCTTTAGCAAAATTATGTGCCTGCACTTGCGGCGGGGCATTAATTGGCGGCGGTGCGGTTCACGTGTCAGAAGCGCCTGCAGCGCCTTATGTGAAGAAGCAAACCAAGAAGCAGCCGGTCCGCGCCCGGATGGTTCGCAAAGGTGAGCCTGCCCGCAAGATCAAACGTACACGGCGCACCGTTACCAAAACGGTGACAGCTTGCCAGCCAACCGTGGTTACCATCGCCCAGACGCCGGCAGCGCAGCCGATGCCGGTTCCTTTGCCTTCATATCTGCCACCTGCTCCGCCTATGATTGATGGCGGCGGCTCTGTGCCGGTCGTGATCGGTGGCAGCGGTGGATATGGCGGAAGTTCCGGCGGATTTTTTGGAGGATTTTTCGGTGGCGGCAGCTCCGGTGGCGGTAGCGTCGTAATTTCTTCGACCAGCAGTGGTGGCTCAACAAGTACATCGTCGGGGGGCAGTTCAACGAGCGGTGGCTCCACCAGCACCTCCACTGGCGGCGTGACCAGCACGGGCGGTTCAACGAGCACTTCTACGGGAGGCAGCAGTTCGTCGTCGTCGAGTTCGTCCAGTAGCTCGTCGAGCAGTTCATCCAGTTCTTCTGGTTCCAGTGGAGGCAAACCGGGTAAACCCGGTGGATCCAGCGGTGGGCACGGATCCAGCGGAGGCCACGGGTCCAGTGGCGGACATGGATCTTCCGGTGGGCACGGCTCATCTGGTGGCTCCAACGGTTCTTCGGGTAGTTCGGGGTCTTCGGGTAGTTCAGGTTCGTCCAGCAGTAGCTCATCCAGCAGTTCCAGTTCATCTTCCTCGAGCTCCGGTGGCAGCTCCACGAGCAGTTCTTCTGGCGCGACAGGCGGGTCTTCGAGTTTTGGCGGCAACAGCACGTCGTCCGGTTCCTCGGGTAGTTCATCCAGCTCCAGCTCGTCGAGCAGCAGCTCAAGTTCTTCTTCCGGTGGCAGTACTGGCGGTTCTACAGGCGGTACCGAAGTTCCGGCACCACCGGTAGTCTTGCTATTCGGCGCAGCCGCGGCAGCCTTGTTTGCGCGTCGTCGTAAGGCAAAAAAGACAGTCGCTGCTTAAATAAGCGCCAACCGAAATAATCTGAAAAGCGGCCGGAGCAATCTGGCCGCTTTTTGCTTTGTAGTCTTGCAAGTGAAACAGACGCTCGGCATAGGCTTTTGCCATGCATGATATAAAATATATTCGCGAAAATCCCGAAGAGTTCGATGCCGCGCTGGCGAAGCGCGGAGTCGCAGCAGTGGCTCAGAATATACTGCGGCTGGACGAGCAAAGCCGGGCGCTGAAAACCCGGCTGCAGGATGGGCAAGCTCGACGCAATGAAGCATCGAAGGCTATCGGGAAAGCGAAAGGCCAGGGAGACGACGAAGCTGCTCAGGCGTTGATGGCGGAAGTCGCCGAACTGAAAAGTACAATGCCCGGGCTTGAAGAAGAAGAGCGGGAAGTCTCAGGCCGATTGCAGGATATGCTGGCCGCACTGCCGAATCTTCCGGCAGATAGTGTCCCGCTCGGCGCAGATGAAGACAATAATGTAGAGGTTGAACGCTGGGGCGAGCCGCGCAAGTTTGATTTTGATCCGAAAGAACATAGCGATATCGGTCCTGCCTTGGGGCTGGATTTCGAGACTGCCGCCGCCATGTCCGGTTCGCGCTTTGCGTTCCTGCGCGGACAGATGGCCAGACTACAGCGTGCTATTGGCCAATATATGCTCGATCAGCAGACGATGAAAAATGGCTATCAGGAATGCGCTCCACCGGTTCTGGTTCGCGATGAGGCCATGTTCGGCACAGGTCAGCTGCCCAAATTCTCCGAGGATTCGTTCCACACAACCAATGGTCACTGGCTGATCCCGACCGCAGAAGTCAGTCTGACCAACAGTGTAAACGGGCAGATACTGGACGAGGCGCAGCTGCCAATGCGATTGACCGCGCTGACCCTCTGCTTCCGTAGCGAAGCTGGTTCTGCCGGCAAGGATACGAAAGGTCTGATCCGTCAGCATCAGTTTGAAAAAGTCGAGATGGTCGCGATCGTTCATCCTGACGATAGCGATTCCGAACATCTGCGGATGACCGAAGCGGCAGAATCGATCCTCAAGGCGCTCGAACTGCCTTATCGCAAGATGCTGTTGTGTACGGGTGATATGGGGGCGACGGCGCGCAAAACATATGATCTGGAGGTCTGGTTGCCGGGCCAGGACACCTATCGCGAGATTTCCAGCATTTCGACTTGCGGTGAATATCAGGCGCGGCGGATGAATGCCCGTTTTCGTCCTGAAGGTGAGGAAAAGGGAACGAGATTCGTTCACACGCTCAACGGTTCCGGTCTTGCCGTTGGCCGCACTTTGGTAGCCGTGCTTGAAAATTACCAACAGGCGGACGGATCTGTTACTATTCCGTCGGCACTGCTGCCTTATATGGGCGGCATCGACAGGCTGGAGCCAAGCTGATGCGGATATTGCTGACCAATGATGATGGCTTCGATGCGCCGGGCATGAAGATTCTGCTCGATATCGCGCAGCATTTTTCCAACGATATCTGGATTGTCGCGCCGTCCGACGAGAATTCGGGTGCCGGCCACTCGCTGACCATCACCCGGCCGCTTCGTATTCGCAAGCGCGGCGACCAGCAATATTCGGTCGATGGTACACCAACCGACAGCGTATTGATGGCTGTGGCCAAGATCATGAAAGACGGTCCGCCTGATCTTATTTTGTCCGGCGTCAATCGTGGCGCGAATCTCGGGGAGGATGTGACATATTCGGGCACCGTCTCCGCCGCTATGGAAGGCGCGTTGGCAGGAATTCCTTCAATCGCGCTCAGCCAAGCCTATGCACGGGGAGATCTGGGGGCGGATGTACCGTTCGACGCGGCGGTGCAATGGGGTGAACGGGTGCTCCGACCTCTAATCAAGCAACGCATGGATTACAGGACGCTGGTGAACATCAATTTCCCGGCTCTCCCGGCGAGTGAAGTCAAGGGAGTGAGGATCGTATCGCAGGGTATCCGTGACTACGGCCGACTGCAGATTGTCAGCAACCGCGATCCGCGAGGCTTTGAATATCACTGGTTCGGCCTTGGCCCGATGGTGGAAACGCCTGCGCACAGTACCGATTTGGAAGCCATCGCTGACGGCTACGTTTCAATCACACCGCTCCATCTCGACTTAACCCATTATGATTCTATGGATGGTCTAAAGAAACTTTACCCCTGATTGCGAACGGCAGCAGGAAGAATTAACTATGCTTGGGCCAGCGGGGCTGGCAAGCTGCGCTTTTGCTGCTAATAACGTTCCAGCATGGGGAAGAGTTGGTTAATGGGGTCAAATATGCGTCACGTTGCGATCCTGATATTGATCCTCGCAGTCGCCGCCTGCATTCCACCGGGCCGTGACGATTATGTCCCGGCGCCAACCCAACCTCAGTTGTTCACGGATCCTGCCGTTCTTGGCACCGCGCCTGAACAGGCGCCGCTTTCGACTTGGCAGGCGAGCCCCGTCACGGCCAATGCCCAACGGGTGGAAGCGGGTACATATATTGTGCAACCCGGCGACACGTTGCGTGGAATTGCTAACAAAACAGGTGCGGGTTCGCAGATTATCGCGTCGGCAAACGGGTTGGCCGAACCTTATATTATCCATCCGGGGCAGCGGCTCAAAATTACCGGCGGACGCTATCATGCGGTCAATGCGGGAGAGACAGGTATCGCGATCGCGCGCGCTTATGGAGCTCCATGGCACGAAGTCGTGGCGCTGAACGCGCTGGCAGAGCCCTATATCCTGCGCGTGGGACAGAAGTTGCTACTGCCGGCATCAGCAACCGGCGATCTGGCCAATCTGAGCATCGAGCAACGCGCGGCCGCTTTTAATCTCGATATTGACGATATAGTCACCGGCAGCCAGCCTGCGCTTGCCGACGGTGCCACAGCGAACGAGCCATCCGATTGGCGGAAAGCCATCACGCCCAATGCAACCATCGCCACTCCGACCAACTTCTCCGGACGCTTCCAATGGCCCGTGGATGGTAAGGTAATTTCCAGTTTTGGCAGCAAAGGCGGCGGGAAGGTCAACGACGGGCTTAATATCGGTGTCGCCAAAGGTACGCCAATTCGTGCGTCGGCTGATGGTGTCGTTGCCTATAGCGGCGACGAAATCGGTGTGTTCGGTGGTCTTATTCTGATCAACCATGGTTCCGGCTGGGTTACCGCTTATGGCCATGCCGACAAGCTGAATGTGGTTCGTGGCGCGAAAGTTAAAGCAGGTGACATTATCGGGCTCGCTGGCGAAAGCGGCTATGTAGAGGAGCCGCAATTGCATTTCGAGATCCGCAAGGACCGCAAGCCGGTCGATCCGAACAGCCATCTGCCGAAACGCAGCTGACCCGCGATGGCAAACGGCAACCGACGTAAGATTTCTGATTATTTCACTCTGCGTCGGCGTTCGAGTCTGCCGATTTGGGCGGATATCGCGTGGCGCGTCGCCTTTGTCCTCGGTCTCATCGGGATGGCTGTTTCGGTCCATTATTTCGACCGCACTGGACTTCAGGACAGCTATGACGGCGATGTGAGCTTTCTCGACGTCGTCTATTTTACGATGATCTCGATCACCACCACCGGCTATGGCGACATCGCTCCGGTCACCGAACGGGCGCGGATGTTCGACGCGCTGGTTGTGACTCCTATTCGAATCTTCGTCGTGCTAATCTTTGTCGGCACGGCCTATAATTTTGTTTTCAAACGGACCTGGGACAATTGGCGCATGAAACTTATTCAAAGCAATTTGCACGACCATATCGTGATCGCCGGCTTTGGCACGAGCGGCAGCGAGGCTGTGCAGGAACTGCTCGCTCGCGGGACCAAGCCGGAAGAGATTGTCGTGATCGACACATCGGACGACGCCTTGTCGCTCGCAGAGAAGCTGGGCTGCGCGGTGATCAATGGCGATGCTACGCGCGACAATTCATTGATGAATGTGAAAATATCGCGAGCGCGCTCGCTGATCGTTTCGGCCGGACGGGATGACACCAGCATATTGATCGTGCTTACCGCGCGGCATCTCGCCTATCATTTGCCAATCAGCGTTTCGATCAAGGCAGCGGACAATGAACTGCTGGCGCGGCAGGCCGGTGCGACTACCGTGATCAATCCCGTCAGTTTCGCAGGCCTGCTGCTCGCCGGCAGCTGCGAAGGCGCAAAGATTTCCGACTATCTCAGCGATCTCGCTTCGGCCACCGGCCGGGTCAAGCTGGTCCAGCGAGCGGTTACCGAGGATGAAGTCGGCATGGCGATGAGCGAAGTTGTCGGTTCGGGGCTGGGTGTTCGCATATACCGAGGGGACACGGTGATTGGGTTTTGGGAAGCGGAAGCGAAGATGCTCGAGGCAGGCGATATTATCGTCGAGATCATTCCCGGTAATGGCGCGGAGGCGTCGGACAGGGAACCCGCCTGAGCCTGCCTGTTCCTTAGTTCATGTTGCACCTGCGAGATAAACCACTATCTTGATGGCTTATTCATGGAGCTGACTGATGGCTGACACTATACCAATGCCCACCGGGCTTCGCCCGCCGCACAGGCTGGCGCAGCTTGGCGAACTGTCCCTGCCGCTGGATCTGTTACGGTTCGGCCTGCAATGGCCGCGGCTGGTTACCGCACCACGCGGCGACGGGCGGCCGGTCTATCTGATCCCCGGCTATGGCGGCAGCGAGCTGTCGATGCGGCCGCTGGAAGGCTTTCTCAGGCGGATCAACTACGACGTCGCCGACTGGTCGCTCGGTCGCAATAAGGGCTCTGTGGACCGGGATGTCGCGCGTTTTACCGCGGTTGCCGAAGAGCGGTTCGCCGGCAATGGCGAGCAGCCTCTCACCCTGATCGGCTGGTCGCTGGGCGGGATCATTGCCCGCGAGGTCGCTCGCCTGTCGCCGCATCTGGTGCGGGAGGTGATCACCATGGGTACGCCGATCATCGGCGGTCCCAAATATACCACGCCGGGCCAGCGCTACGCCCGGTCCGCCAATATCAGGCTCGACCAGTTCGAGCGCGAGGTGCATCAGCGCAACAGCATCGGCTTCGACCAGCCGCTGACCGTGCTCTATTCCGACCGCGACGGCATTGTCGGGCCCGATATCGCCAGGGACATCTACAATCCCCAGGCCCGCAATATCCGCGTCGATGGGGGCCATATGGGGCTCGGCTTCAACCCCAGGGTCTGGCGGATCATCGCCGATACGCTCGCCGGGCGGACCTGATCCTCGCTCCGGTTCAATCCGCCGCCTTTTCTTTCGGCTTGCGCCACAGATAGCGGTAGACGCCGAACAGGTTGATACCCAGCAGCACGACATTCTGCACCGCCAGCGGATTGTTGCCGTCCAGCAGCGATGATGTCACCCAGACGATCGACGATCCACAGAACAGCACGAAGCCCCATCCGCTGACCCTGGCGCCGGCGTTGAGCGAGACCATGGCGGCGGCGATCATGCCGCTGATGCTTGCGGTCCACCGCAATATGTCGACCAGTTCCATCCTGTTGCTCCGGCTGTTGCATTGGCTATCGATGCAAGGCCTACGCACGGAGCGGGCATATCGTTCAATCCGATCCGATTTTTTCCGGCCGGAGGGAACCAATCCCTGGCTTGCTGGTTATATCGGCAAGCCGGGTGTTGTCACTCCCTCCCAAATTTTTGGCAACCCCGGCGTCTTCCTGCCGGACCGGCTTTTCAATATTGTTGTTAACTCCTTCTATTCATTAGCCAAGCCACGCGTGCACCGCGCCCATCGCGATGTAGAAGAGCAGCCAGTATCCGGCATCGATGAAGAATAGCGCCTTGCTCTTTTGCGAGAAGAGATAGTTGGTGCCGATTGCCGGGACGATGAAACCGAGCGCGACGCCAAAGGCGGTGAGCACCTTGATCCCGAAATCCAGATCCGTCGCATAAGTCGCGAACGTGTGCGCCAGCGTCCACGAGGCGACCAGGCTGAACGCGAACGCCCCGCCGTAGATCTTGCCCATATTGCCCGTTTTGATCTGCTCCTCGGTCAGCCCGACCGCGCCCATCCATTTCTTGCCCATTACCGGGCCGTACCAGATGCCGCCGACCAGAAAGCCCGCCAGCGCGGCGACGATGACCGCAATCCAGTTCAGATCGAATATATTCATAACATCCTCCTCCTGTTTTCCGTCCGAAGATGCTGCGCCAGTCGGAACATGCTCCCCGGATCAGCGGCATTTATATGCCCGGACCGGTCCTTCGACAAGCGCTGGCGCGGAGCCGCCAACATCGCTGTCTTCACATCTGACGTGACTCCCCTGCAAAACACGCCTAAAGGCCGCGCAATATGGCAACCCAAATTCCTTCTCCGCCCAAAGTGGGCATGGTCTCGCTCGGCTGTCCCAAGGCTTTGGTCGACAGCGAACGCATTCTCACCCAGCTGCGCTCCGACGGCTATGACCTGTCGGCCGACTATGCCGGTGCCGACGTTGTGCTGGTCAACACCTGCGGCTTTCTCGACAGCGCCAAGGAGGAGAGCCTCGAGGCGATTGGCGAAGCGATGGCCGAGAACGGACGCGTGATCGTCACCGGCTGCATGGGCAATGAAGCCGACATGATCATGAAGCGCTTCCCCGATGTGCTCGCCGTCACCGGCGCGCATCAATATGAGGATGTCGTCACCGCGGTTCACGCTGCGGCTCCGGCCGCCCGCGGCGCGTTCGTCGACTTGGTGCCCGAAGCGGGTCTCAAGCTGACCCCGCGCCATTACAGCTATCTCAAGATTTCCGAAGGCTGCAACCATCGCTGTTCCTTCTGCATCATCCCCAGCCTGCGCGGCGACCTTGTCTCCCGCCGCCCCGACGCGATCTTGCGCGAAGCGGAGAAGCTGGTCGAGGCCGGCACCAAGGAACTGCTGGTGATCAGCCAGGACACCTCGGCATATGGCGTCGATATCCGCCACCAGCCGCGCCAGTGGAACGGCCCGACCGGGCAGGGACGCGAAGTCCGCGCCCATATGACCGATCTCGCCGCCGCGCTTGGCGAGCTGCGGACGCCGGAAGGCAAGGGCGTGTGGACCCGTCTCCACTATGTCTATCCCTATCCCCATGTCGACAAGGTCATCCCGCTGATGGCCGAGCGCAAGATCACGCCTTATCTCGACATCCCGTTCCAGCACGCCGCGCCCAACGTCCTCAAGCGGATGAAGCGCCCGGCCAACGAGGCCAAGGTGCTGCAGCGGGTCAAATCTTGGCGCGATATCTGCCCCGATCTCACCATCCGCTCGACCTTCGTCGTCGGCTTTCCCGGCGAGACCGAGGACGACTTCAAATATCTGCTCGACTGGCTCGAGGAAGCCCAGCTCGACCGCGTCGGCGCGTTCCGCTTTGAGCCCGTCGAAGGAGCGGCTGCCAATGCCCTCGACGGCGCTTTGCCCGAAGAGGTCAAGGAAGAGCGTTACCAGCGGATCATGGAAGTCACCGCCCGGATCAGCGCCGCCAAGCTGCAGGCCAAGGTCGGCCGCACCCTGCCGGTGATCATCGACGACATCGGCGAACCCGATGAAGACGGCGATGTCGGTGCGACCGCCCGATCCGAAGCCGATGCTCCCGAGATCGACGGCAATGTCTTCCTCCGCAACGTCCCTGCCAGCCTGTCGGTCGGCGATATCATCGACGCGGTGATCGAGGATGCCGACGAGCATGATCTGTTCGGGGTTGCTGCTGGGTAGTATCCCGTCATCCTGAACTCGTTTCAGGACCTCTTCCCACTTGCCACCAACTTCCGATTTAGACGCCCGAGATCCTGAAACGAGTTCAGGATGACGAGTTTGCTCTTCCTTCTTAAGCCCCTCCTTTTCAAAGGAGGGGTTGGGGTGGTTTCTCTCCTCCGAGCGCTGCGTTTGCGTTTTCATTCCAACATCTCCATTCCACCGCAATTCGCTCACGCGAGCGATGCTTTCGCATCGCCACCACCCCAACCCAGTTCCGGGTGAAACGGCCCCCGGCCGTTTCAGATCAGTCCGGGGGACTGATCGACCCGAAACTTCTGAAGATGAGGGGCTTATGATCGGGCTCAGGACGAACGGTGTTAAAGTCACCATCCCCCCACCCGTTCGTGTCGAGCGAAGTCGAGACACTTTTCCGCCGTCACGGGTCTCTCGACTGCGCTCGAGACGAACGGTATCTATCAACATTCGTCATTGCGAGCGTAGCGAAGCAATCCAGGGCGTCTTGTCACTATGGTCGGCGTTTGCCGCGCTGGATTGCCGCGTCGCTCCGCTCCTCGCAATGACGGTGGCACTTTCACCCCCACATGATCTTTACAAACTTTACACTGTTATAGATTTATTCCATTCTCCACCCCGTCTGCCTCATCCAGCCCGGATTCCGCCATCGCCTGCGCGTGGAATGCCAGCGCGTTGATCGTCGCGTCGTCGGTGATGCCGGTCGCCTGGGCGGTCAGGCCGGGGACCTCACGTTCCATGTCGGCGGCTTCTTCGGGGGTCAGGCGATAATAGTCGGGCGGGCCGTCATGGTCGGGGAAGGTGACCGCGTAAAATTCCTCGCCTTCTTCCTCCGGCACAGGCTGCACGTGCGTTTCGGCTTCGGCGGCCAGCACCGCCAGCTCCTCCTCGGTCGGGGTGGCGATCAGCGGGGCGGTGTCCTCGCCCTTGCCGATAGCCTCCAGCATATCGCCAAAGCGCGCCGCGCCGCGTTGCGCCGGGATCTGCCCGGCGATCTTGTCGAGCCGGGCGAGATGGGCGAGCAGCAGCCGGCTGTCATAGCGCCGCCGCGTCGCGACGACCTCGCCGTGATAGAAAATCTCCTCCTCGACGCCCTCGATCGCCCGCTCCTGCAACTTGTCCTGCGCCTCCTCCCGCGCCAGCACCAGCGCCGCCAGCCACGCCCGCGCAAAATCCGGATCGCGCCGTTTCAGATCATAGGCCGACTGCCGCGTCCGCTGGACAAAATAGGCCGACGCCTGGACATTGCCGGTCTGCGCGAGCGCCTCGAGGAATTTGACGCGGAGATCAAGGTGCCAGCCGTCGTGGCGGGTGGCGGGGGAGGGAGGGGCGCTGTTGTCGTTTTGGTCCATTCGTTCTGAGCTTGTCGAAGGACAGTGTTCAGACGATAGGCGTCCTTCGACAGGCTCAGGACGAACGGTATTATCATCACCGTCATCCCCACCCGTTCGTGTCGAGCGAAGTCGAGACACGTCTCCGCCATCACCAGTCTCTCGACTGCGCTCGAGACGAACGGATTTATCCGGAGCATCCTCCCCACCGTCACCCAAACCCCGCACCGCGTTCAGCCGCCGTGCAAATTCATCCTGAAAAGTCATACATCCTACTCCTTCCAAAGAAACCATCCCGACCGCAGCACAATGGCGCAGCGGGCCAGATATGGTTTGTTAAATGGAGTTAATATAACCTATTTGGTGGATTGTAGGAAAGCCGTGGTTTGAGTGTTTCATTTCTAATGTCTGCTTCATTCTTGCAGTAGACGTTAGCTTTGACCGTGATTGAAGGTAGCAAGTGGGTGGGAACTTGACATATAATGAGAGTCAACGCTGATACCGAATGTGCAAGCCTCCTCCAAGCTTCGGTCGGTCCTCGCTTTCCAATTTCTTCACCAGTTCGAGAACTGGGAGCTGCGGATGTGTGACCATGTTCATTAGGTGGATATGCTCGCCAAGCTCCCAGTGGTTGCGATGGCGGTCAACATCCCTTTGATTAAAGTAGAACAAATGCCAATCGGTGGGATATTCTGCCGGGATAAACAGGTGGCCGTTGAAGAGCCGTCGTTGTTCGAGCATCTGGTCGATTTTGTTCACGAACCGTTTCGCGTCCTTCGACAACGGCCCCACCCCGTTGCGAGCAAGTGCCTCGTGATCCCTTTCTTTGGGTACTAAATGTTCGGGATGATGATGCTTATGGAACCTGAAGTGGCGAATGGGGATCACCTCGGTCATGCAGGCCAAGGTCAGGTTGGCTAAATCCTCGGCATCGATTACCGACTGGCGACAGTGATCAATGAGGTCCGACTTCTTCTTAATATTGAAGATGGTCAGCAGTGAGTTCAACGGATTCGGAGAGGCCATCGGGGCAACATAGCATATTTCGACATTTCAGCTAATGGGTGGTTAGAAGACCGTCCGCTCACGGTCGATAATCGACAGCTTACGGACAATAGGTTCAGGATATCATCTCGTCCGCTGACCATTTCGCAGCGGACTGTAAGAATATGAATTTGTTGAGTTCATGTACCAATTGTTTCAAGGGGCAGGCATGATGATGATCTCCCTTGTTCTGCTCTCTTTAGGTTTGGCAATGGATGCCTTCGCGGCTGCGGTCGCGCAGGGCGCGTCAAGTCGCCCGAGCCGCGCCACAGCGCTGCGGATGAGCATTGCCTTTGGATTGGCTCAGGCAATAATGCCTTTGCTCGGATGGGCACTAGGAATTGCATTTGCCTCTGTTGTAGAGACGGCGGCTCACTGGATCGCGCTCATTCTTTTGAGTGGCCTCGGCCTTCGAATGATTAAGGAAGGTCTTGACCGCGACCCTGAAGAGGCAATGAAAGAATTGGCAATATGGCCCCTGCTGATCGTTTCCATTGCAACAAGCATCGATGCTGCCGTCGCCGGCATTACATTGCCGAGTTTTGGCACACCAATCGTCCTCGCCTGCGTTGTTATCGGTTTGACCACATCAGCTCTAACATATCCTGGCGTTTATCTAGGCGCGCTTGTCGGAGCAAGAATTGGCAAATGGGCCGAAGTCCTGGGAGGGCTAATTTTGATCGGTCTTGGGGTTAAAATCTTCATCGCGAATCAGGCGTTTGGTGGCTGATGGAAGCATGCCCGCTTTCGAAGCACTAGTTCCCGTTCACGACTGTCAGCGCGGATGACCAGAGCTGGGTGAAAAGCGTTCATGCAGACAAATGATATCTACTGAAGACTTCATTCTGAAAGACGACTTCAGCTTTGGCTGTGTTTGACAGTAACAACTGAGACCTATTCGGATTGCCCGAAAACTATCGAACGGTGAGAAGCTGTCGAAAGGCCACACAGGGATAAGCCTTTCATCGAATGGCAGAAATTAGTAAAGTTTGATTGGCTGAGAAAGGTCTGCAATCGGGGCGGTAGCGGACCGACCGTTTCACTTTCTTCAATGTCGCCTTCTGCGTCTATAACGGACGATACGCGATGAAGGCTTAAGAAGGTCGCCAACAAGTCCACCCTTCACCCCAGTCCCGTCAACTCCAGCCCGAACATCACAAACCCGTAGCCCAGCACCCCGTACACCCCCGCCCGGAACCACGGATAGGGGATGCGCGCTCTCGCCGGGTAGCCGGTCGGGTGGACGACGGTGAGGCGCTCGCCGATTACCGGGGTCGGGAAGGGTGTGGCCAAGGGATCGCGGACCTCGATAAAGCCGCCGCGCTCGTCGGGCACCAGCAGCACCGCGCTATACAGCGTCGTGCCGCCGCGCCGCTTCATCTGGTGGCGGACGATCTGGGCCGGGACATGGCGGGTGCCGTTGCGGATGAACAGCAGATCGCTGCGCACCATCAGCGTGAGGCCTGCTGCCGCGAGGGCGAGGGCGATCAAGAGGAAGATCGTTTCGATGCGCTGCCGCTATCACGCTTTGGCGGGGGTGTTAAGTGGGCTTGCTGCCTCTCCCCTACTTCTCCCCTCTCCCGTGCGGGAGAGGGTTGTGGAGACTTGGCAGCTTGCTGCCTAGTCGCAGCTGGGTGAGGGCGTACTGACCGTCGCAGCACAGCAACCGACCATCGGTATACCCTCATCCAACTTCGTCTAACCACCTTCGCTGACGCTCTGGTGGCAAGATTACGTACCCTTCTCCCTCACGGGAGAAGGGCTTCCATTAACCGGCCAGTTAAATCTTCAATTGCAACTCGTCCCCGCCAATGGCATAACATGAAAAAAGCTGGGAGAGACGGCAATGGCGACTCAGATCGTGAATAAAAGCAGTGCAGCAATTGAATCGGTCGACGTGATGATCGTCGGCGCCGGGATTTCGGGTATCGGGATGGCGGTGCATCTGCGCAACAAATGTCCGGGCAAGAGCTTTTCGATTGTCGAGCGCCGCGACGATATCGGCGGGACCTGGAACCTGTTCCAATATCCCGGCATCCGCAGCGACAGCGACATGCACACTTTGGGCTTCAGTTTCGAGCCGTGGACCGAGCAGAAGTCGATCGCCGACGGTCCCTCGATCATCAACTATCTCCACCGGATCAAGGCCAAGCATGATCTGGAGAAACATATCCATTTCGGCCATAAAGTGCTGTCGGCCAGCTGGTCGAGCGAGGATGCGCGCTGGACGGTGACGGCGGAGAAATCCGACGGCAGCAAGGTCGTGATGCACGCCAATTTCGTCTATATGGGCGCCGGCTATTATGACTATGACAATCCCTATGACGCGCAGATAGAGGGGCTGGCCAATTTCAAGGGCGACGTGGTTCACCCGCAATTCTGGCCCAGGGATTTTGACTATACGGGCAAGAAGGTGGTGATCATCGGCAGCGGCGCCACCGCCGTGACCATCGTTCCGGTGCTGGCGGAAAAAGCGAGCCATGTGACGATGCTGCAGCGGACACCGACCTGGTATGCCTCGGCCCCGTCGAAAGACTGGCTGGCCAATTTCCTGCGCAAGATCATGCCGGAACAATGGGCCTATAATATCATCCGCAAGAAGAATGTCTGGATGCAGGACATTACCTTCCGCACCGCGCGCGACAATCCGCAGAAGGTCATCGACAAGCTTGAAAAGCCGATGAAGAAAGAGCTCGGCGACAAATATGTGAAGGAAGATTACACGCCGCCATATGGTCCGTGGGAGCAGCGCCTGTGCCTGGTGCCCGACGGCGACATGTTCAAGGCGATTGCCGACGGCAGAGCCGATCTGAAGACCGGCCATATCGAGACCGTGACCGAGAGCGGCATCAAGCTTAAATCCGGCGAGACGATCGACGCCGATGTGATCGTCACCGCGACCGGGCTGAAGCTGGCGGTCGCCGGCAAGGTCGCGTTCGATGTCGATGGCAAAAAGGTGAACTGGCCCGACCATTATTATTACAAGGGCTGCATGTTCTCCGACATTCCCAATCTGGCGATCGTGTTCGGCTATCTCAACGCGAGCTGGACGCTGAAGGCGGATATTGTCTCGGAATATACCTGCCGCGTGCTCAACCATATGGACGCGACCTCGACGCGGATCGCCAATCCGGTGCTGAACAGGGAGCTGGAGCAGGAGCAATTGTTCGATTTCTCGTCCGGCTATATCCAGCGGTCGATCAACGAACTGCCGCGCAACAGCACCGCGATGCCGTGGAAGCTCAACCAGGATTATCTGTTCGACAAGAAGATATTGCTCAACGATCCGGTCGATGACGGAGTCATGCAATTTTACGGCCCGAATTCGCAGCAGGGCGCCGGCGATAACGAGCCGGAACTCGAGGCAGCGGAATGACCCCGACGGCCCGATAATCAGGGAAATAATATCCTGTTTACGGTCGTTTACCATTTGTTGAGCAGATTTTGCTAAGCCCTTTTTCAAGGGGAACGGCGATGAGGTACATGCATTCACAATTTCGCGCGGTGAAGCCCGCGCTGATTGAACATCGTCAGATGGACCGCCACCCGGTCCAGATCCAGCGTACCTCGATCCGGCAGAACGGCAAAGCGACCAAGGCGACCAAGTCCGGCGAACTGGTGGATGTCTCAGTCTATGGCTGCCGGCTTTCTTGCGATTCGAAATTTTCGGACGGTACCAATCTCTGGTTGCGCTTCGACGGCAGCAGCCCGGTTTCGGCAACCACCATCTGGTGCAAAGGCGGCCAAATCGGCTGCCGTTTTGACGAAAAGCTCGATCAGGGGCTGTTCCGCTCGCTCACCCTGATCAACGATTAGGCCGGGCAAAAGCTCCCACTTGCCAACTAACATCCATGTCAGTAAGGTGGCGGGATGAAAAACGAAATTCTTGACGTCCTGATTGTCGGTGCCGGTCTGTCCGGTATTGGCGCAGCGGTTCACCTGACCAAAAGATGCCCCGGCAAGAGCTTTGCCATTGTCGAGGGGAGAGAGCGGCTGGGCGGGACCTGGGACCTGTTCAAATATCCCGGCATCCGGTCGGACAGCGACATGTATACGCTGGGTTATAATTTCAAACCCTGGACCGCACGCCGCGCCATTGCCGACGCGCCGTCTATCCTGACCTATCTTAACGAAACCGTCGACGAATATGGCCTGCACGACAAGATCCGCTTCAACCGCAAGGTGGTGGATGCCAGCTGGTCGAGCGAAGAGGCGCTGTGGACCGTCACGCTGGCCCATGGCGACGGTACGCACAGCACCGTAAAATGCAATTTCCTGCACATGTGTTCCGGCTATTATGATTATCAGCAGGGCCATAATCCCGACTTTCCCGGCAAGGCGGATTTCGCCGGCGATATCGTGCATCCGCAATTCTGGCCCGAAGATCTCGACTATAGCGGCAAGAAAGTTGTGGTGATCGGCAGCGGCGCGACTGCGGTGACGCTGGTGCCCTCGATGGCGGCAACGGCGGAGCATGTGACGATGCTGCAGCGTTCACCGACCTATATCGTATCGCGGCCGGGCGAGGATAAATGGGCCTTGCGGTTGCGCAAGTTCCTGCCGGCCAAGCTTGCCTATCTGCTGACCCGCTGGAAGAATGTGCTGCTGGGCATTTTCATGTTCAATCTGGCGCGCAAGAAACCCGCCGGCTTCAAGCAACGGCTGCTGGAGATGGTGCAGGATGAAATGGGCGCGGACGTCGACATGACCCATTATACGCCGAGCTATAATCCGTGGGACCAGCGCCTGTGTCTGGTGCCCGACAGCGATCTGTTCGCGTCGATCAAATCGGGCAAGGCATCGATTGTCACCGATCAGGTGGAAAAATTTACCAGGGACGGCATCAAGCTGAAATCCGGCAAGATGATAAAGGCGGATATCATCGTGACCGCTACCGGACTGAAAATGCTCACCGGCGGCAGCGCGAAAATTTCGGTTGATGGACAACCGGTCAATTTCGGCGAAAAGATCAATTACAAGGGCGTGATGTTCTCCGGCATCCCCAATTTCGGGATGACGATGGGCTATACCAACGCCAGCTGGACGCTGAAAGCCGACCTGACCAGCGAATATGTTTGCCGTCTGGTCAACTATATGGACAAGAACGGAACGCCGATTGCGACACCGACCTTGCCGGTTGGCGAGACGATGGGGACCGAGCCGATGCTCGATTTCAGTTCGGGCTATGTCCAGCGGGCGATCAAGGATCTGCCGAAACAGGGGGATCGCAAACCGTGGCGGCTCAACCAGAATTATCCGAAGGATATCATCAATTTGCGGCACAAGGCGGTGAACGATGGCGTCATTGTTTTCTCCAGGCCCAGTGCCGGAGCGGCGCGTCTGCCCGAGCAGCCAGCCGAAGCAGAGGCCATCGCCGCTGAATAGACTCTCGCGCTTCGCCAAATCTGTGCCTATAGCGACCATATGACTGATTTTAAGGCATTGATCGAGGCCGACTCCGGCCAGGCAGCACGCAATATCCAGATATTGGATGTAGGCAGTTTCGAAGACTGGCTGAAGGGCCAGCCGGAGACCATCCGCGCGATTGTGAAGGCCTATCGTTTTGTCGCCAATCCCGACTCCTATCTGCTGCTGCCTCCGGTCGGCGGCAAGAGCGATGACAAGTCGGTCACCGGCGACTTTTCGGTTGTTGCCGGTGTAGCTGACCGGAACAAGCTCGACGCCTGGTCGCTGGCCAAGCTGGGCGGCAGTCTGCCCGAGGGCAATTATCGTCTGCAGGACATCAGCGCCAAGGGGACATTGTTCGGCTGGCTGATCTCGCAACATGAATTTGACCGCTACAAGGAATTGCCCGACCGGCAGGGACCGAGCGTGCTGCTGGTCAACGACGCTATCGGTCAGCGCGATGAAGCGGTGCGTCAGGCCGAAGCGACCGCGATGGTCCGGGACATGGTCAACACCCCGGCGGCCGATATGGGGCCGGACAAGCTGGAAGATATTGTCGACAAGCTGGCGGCCCAGCACGGCGGAGAGCTGAAAGTGACGCGCGGCGATACGCTGGAAGAGCATTTTCCGATGATCCACGGCGTCGGAAAGGCCGCGATGCGTGCCCATGCGCCGCGCCTGCTCGAACTGAAATGGGGCAAGGCCGATCATCCGAAAATCGCGATTGTCGGCAAGGGTGTGACCTTTGACAGCGGCGGGCTGTCGATGAAATCTCCGGCCGGCATGATGCTGATGAAAAAGGACATGGGCGGCGCTGCCCATGCGATTGCGCTGGCGCGGATGGTGATGGAAGCCAAGCTGCCGGTGCGCCTGCATCTGCTGGTGCCTGCGGTGGAAAATTCGATCGACGGCAATGCCCTGCGTCCCGGCGATATATTGAACAGCCGCAAGGGGCTGACCGTCGAGATCACCAATACCGATGCCGAAGGACGGCTGGTACTGGGCGATGCGCTGACGCTGGCCGGCGAGGAAGAGCCGGAAATGATCATCGATTTCGCAACGCTGACCGGTGCGGCTCGCGTCGCTCTGGGGCCCGACTTGCCGGCGATGTTCTGCGATGACAAGGATATGGCGGACGGTCTGCTGCAGGCGGGTGGCGATGAAAGCGACCCGCTGTGGCAAATGCCCTTATGGTCCGGCTATGATGCGATGCTGAACAGCAATATCGCCGATTGCGTGAACAGCGCAGCCGGTGGTTTTGCCGGCTGTATCACCGCAGCGCTGTTCCTGAAGAAATTCGCGCCCGAATCCGTGCCCTGGGCGCATTTCGACACATTTGCCTGGCGGCCCGCGGTCAAGCCGGGTCGGCCGATCGGCGGCGAAGCGCTGGGCCTGCGGGCAAGCTGGCGTTATTTGCAGGGGCGCTACGGGCAGTAGCCGCGAGCAGGATGGCGGGACTTTCGTCAGCGAACCAATTGATTTCCGATCAGCAAGCAGGCTATTCCGCCAGTATGGATGGGTCACCGCCCTGCGCCTGCAAGCCTTCCACAAGATTGCGCTGGGTTCTGGCCACATCGACCTGGCTGGCGGCCTCATAAAGTTGATCCAGCATGGTCTGGTCATAGAGACGGCCGCCGGCAATCACCATGAACGGATGACCCGCAACATCCAGATCGTCGAGCGGGTTGCCGTCGAGCAGGATGAGGTCGGCGCGGTGGCCGGGCGCGATACGACCGGCTCTATCCGCTTCACCGAGCGCGAAAGCGGCGTTTCGCGTCGCCGCGCGCAGGACGTCGCCATGTGACAGGCCGGCTTCCGACAGCAAGTGGAGTTCCTGGATCAGGGAGTGGCCGGGAATATTGGTGAAAATACCTGCATCGCTACCGCTAACGAGCAGTACGCCGGCGTCTGCAAAAACCTTTGTCGCCCGCTTGTAAAATTCAAAGGCGGCGCGTGCGGGGGCGATGGCTTCGCCGGACCACCGGTCGTAATTCTCTTGTTCCTGGGCTACAACCAGCGGATTCAATATTTCCACGCCGGGCCGTTCCAGATATTCGCCGCGCGTTTCTGCAACCCGCATCAGATTATAAAAGGCGAGCAGCGTCGGATCGACGGGCACGCCGGCGGAGGCAATCCGGGTGGCGAGCCGCTTGGCGGCGGCCTCGTCATACTGGTTGCGCAGGCCATGCCAGACAATCGACTCGATATGTTCAAAGGTGATGAAGCCGTCGTCCAGCAATTCTTCAAATGCGATGTTGAACGGACGCGTGCGCGGCATGCCAGGTTCCCGGATGCCCTCAGGCGTGTGGCCCATCACCGTCATGCCCAGCGTTCTGGCTTCGTCGCGCACCGCATCATAGGCCTCGCGGGACAGATTCGAATAAACCTTGATGCGACGGTATCCGGCATCATGCTGGGCGCGAACCGCCGCACGCGCCTCGGCGCCGCTCGAGACAATCTGGTGATTAATCTGGGCATTGGGGCCGTTCCCGTTGAGAATGGGGCCTGTCGTGATCAAACGTGGTCCGGCGACTTTTCCGGCTTCGATATTGTGCGCAAGGCGCAGATGAAACGGCATGCCGGAAGCATTGCGGACCGTCGTGACGCCTCGCGCGAGATAGGCGCCCAGCGCAGCTTCGTCCCAGACGTGAACGTGCATATCGACCAGGCCGGGCATTGCGATCCGGCCGCCTCCGTCGACCAAGCGGACAGCATGGTCCGGAGAAAGGGTAGCCATTGGCCCGACGGTCTTGATAGTCCCGCCGTCAATCAAAATGGACTGGCCCGGCCGCAGAGCCGGTTCTGCTCCGCTGAGATCGAGAATCTGGACATTGTGAAGAAGAAGCGGGGAATCGGCTTGCGCCAAAAGCGGGGTGGGCGCGATCACGAGCGAGAAAAAGAATGCGAGGGCTGGGACGAATTTGACGATAAATGCCTCCATCAATATTATGACAAAAAATAGCATGGGGTGGGATAAGGGTCAAAAATTTTTTACGGGCGCCGGTCCGTTCCGCGCCACTCGTCCGGGGGCAGTTGCAGCAATCGTTGACATCCCTGCAGGACGGCAAGAGAAACGAACCGATTTTTCCCTGATGAAAGGCCGCCGAAATGAACGCAGCAGAACGGGATAAACCGAAAGGCGAGAAAAAGACTTATGTGAAACCGTGAGGCGATCCACCTGTCCGAAGTTCACGCAAAGACCGGCGCGCTGCTGACCAGCCTCTTCCGGGCTTTCTGATACCCCCGGACGCCGGATTTCTCCGGGGCGGGATGCAGCAATTCAAGCCCGCACAACCGCCCTAAAGCGACACCGCTTGATTAAACGCCCTTAGGTCGTCTAAAGGCCGTCGATTGTCATCGCTTTGCAACAGGGCTCATAAGCCGCAGAGCTATGGACATTTTTATCGCAATTGGGATTTCTATACGCATGGACATGGAAACTGCAGAGACTGGCGCGCACACGAAATTCGTGCTGAATGGTCCGGAAGGGGATTTTGATCCCCGGATTACCGCGCATCGCGGGGACCTCGCGGATGTCGCGCTGGCCGGCAAATTGTTCGCGCCGCATTATGCCGCGGCAATGCCGATGCGTTGCTCCGCGCCGAAGGCGATGCTCCGCAAGCAGCCCGGCAAGGATCATGAAGCGATTTCCGAATTGCTGCACGGCGAGGATTTCCACGTGCTGGATATCGCCGGTGACTGGGCCTGGGGCTATTGCGGCTATGACAATTATGTCGGCTATGTGCCGGTCCATGCGCTGCAGCATCAGAAGAAGACCCCCGAGCCGACCCATTTGATTTTCGCCCGCGCGGCGCTGATCTTCATTGAGCCGGATTTCAAGTCGGGTGTGATGAAGCGGCTGCCGATGGGCGCGCGGATCGCCTGCGGCGAAGCCAGCGAATGTGGCAATTTCCTGAAGACCGGCAAGGGCTATGTCCATGTCCGCCATGTCCAGCCGATTGGCACCAAGGTCGTGTTTGACGGCAGCAACGGCACCGCCGCGCTGGCCGAGCAGCTGATCGGCGCGCCCTATCTCTGGGGTGGCCGCAGCGGTGACGGTCTCGACTGTTCGGGTCTGATCCAGATGATATTGATGCTGACCGGCATTGCCGCACCGCGCGACACCGATCAGCAGATGGCGGCACTGGGTGAGGATATCGCCGAGGGCGAGGATTTGCGGCGCGGCGATCTGGTGTTCTTCCCGGATCATGTCGGCCTGATGATCGACAAGGACCGGACCATCCATTCCACGTCCCATGCCATGCAGGTGGTGATCGAGCCCTTGGCCGACATAGTCGCCCGCTTTGCCAAGATATCCGAGCAGCCGATACTGGCTCGCAAACGGCTTTCCTGAGACTGAAGATGACGCAGACAATATTTATCGACGGTGCCGTGGGCACCACCGGACTGGAAATCGCCGAACGGCTCTCCGGACGGAGCGAATTCGAGCTGGTCCAGCTGCCCGAAGACAAGCGCAAAGACGTGGGTGCGCGGCGCGAAGCGATCAACGACAGCGATTTTGTCATCCTGTGCCTGCCCGACGAGGCGGCGATCGAAGCGGTCTCGCTGATCGACAATGAAACGACGCGGGTGATCGATGCCTCGACGGCGCACCGGACTGCCGATGGCTGGGCTTACGGCTTTGCCGAATTCCGCGATGGCCAGCGCGAAGCGATTGCGGGTGCGCGCTTTGTCTCCAATCCCGGCTGCTATCCTACCGGCTTTCTGGCGCTGATCGCGCCGCTGATCGCAAAAGGGCGGCTGCCAGCCGACTGGCCATATGTCATGAACGCGGTGTCCGGCTATTCCGGCGGTGGCAAGGCGCTGATCGAGCGCTTTGCGGACGAGCCCGATCTCGGTTTCCGCGCTTATGGCCTGAATTTTGACCATAAGCATCTGCCGGAAATGAAGGCTTATGCGGGTCTGGCCCACGACGTGATCTTTGCGCCGTCGGTGATCCGTGCCTTTCGCGGGATGCTGGTCGACGTGCCGCTGCATCTCGGCGCCATCGGATCGGTGCGGGCAGAACAGCTATTGGAAGATCTGAGTTCCTTCTACGCCGGTTCGAAAATCGTTTCGGTGCAGGGCAGGGGCGATTTGTCGGAACTGTTGATCAGCGAAAATGATGCTCCGACCGACAAGCTGGAGCTGTTTGCCTGTGGCAATGCCGAGGGCTATCACGCCCGCCTGATCGCCCGGCTGGACAATCTCGGCAAGGGTGCCTCGGGCGCAGCGGTGCAGAATCTCAATATCATGGCCGGTCTCGACGAAACCGCCGGACTGCGGCTCTAGACCTTTCACTTATTTGGTGGCTGTTACCGCCTTGTCGGGGCGAAGGCTGGTGCCGGCGCGTCCGCTGCGGAAGGCACCCCACCAGCTGAGCGGGTTCCACGTCGTGCTGCCGTCGAGCGAGAAGGTGATGAATTCCGCGCGGCCACCGATATTTTCCCACGGGATCGGTCCGTCAAGACCACCATCGCGCATCGATACCCGGCTGTCAGCGCTGAGATCGCGATTGTCGCCCATCACGAAAACCTCTCCTTCCGGGACGATGATCGGCGAAAAATCGTCGGTCCGTTTCGGGCCGAGATCGATGATGTCATAGGAAACGCCGTTGGGAAGCGTCTCGCGCAGGATCGGGAGATTGCACACCGGCTCGCCACTGCTATTGGCGCCCTGTAATCCGGGGAACTCCGGTCCGCAGGGTGAATTGGCATCGATCGGTACTTGCAGATCGGGCTGGAATTCCTGCTGGACCGGGCTGCCGTTGAGGAAAATCTGTCCGCCGCGCAGCTCCACCGTGTCGCCGGGCAGGCCGATAACCCGCTTGATCCAGTCGGCGCTGGCGTCTTTTGGCGTCAGGATCACAATGTCACCGCGCTCCGGCAGGCTGCCGAACAGACGGCCTTCCATGCGCGGCAATATGTGGAAGGTTGGCGATACCCATGACCAGCCATAGGCATATTTGCTGACGATCAGCCGGTCGCCGACCAGCAGGCCCGGCATCATCGATACCGAGGGAATATAGAAAGGCTTGGCGATCAGGCTGTGGAAGGCCAGAACCGCCAGCAACAGCACGCCGATGCTCTTGATCTCGCCAAACCAGTCGACCTTTTCTTTTTCTTTTTCCGGTTTCTTGGTGGACCCGCTGTCAGCGGCATTTTCTAAAGCCATATTTTTATCTTCGGTTTCCTGGTCCATGGGGGAGCGCATCTCTTATAGCGGATGGGCTTCAATGATCACGAATGCCTGTGCCCATGGATGATCGTCGGTGAGTGTGAGATGAACAATCGCTTCATATCCCGCCGGTGTTAACGCGTCGAGCCGTTTTTTCGCGCCTCCGGTCAGGGCGAGCGTCGGCGCTCCGCTTTTCGCATTGACGACGCCGATGTCCTTCATGAAGACACCGGCCCGAAAACCGGTGCCGACGGCTTTGGAATAAGCCTCCTTGGCGGCGAAGCGTTTGGCGTAGGTTCCGGCAATAGTATGCGGTCGCCGTGCCGCCTTGGCCCGTTCGAGCTCGGTGAAGACGCGCAGTTCGAAGCGCTCGCCAAAACGGTCGAGCGAATTCTGGATCCGCTCGATATTGCAGAGGTCTGAGCCGAGGCCGATGATCATATCTTTTCCTCCCTGCAGTAAAGCTGCGGGGAGGTGGCGCCGAAGGCGACGGAGGGGCACCCCTCCACCACCCTTCGGGCGGTCCCCCTCCCCGTCTGCGACAGGGAGGAAAAAAATTGTCTATTGCTCATCGCGCTTCATCCATCAGCGCGCGCATCTGTCTTATGCTGCCGTCGAGGCCGCTGAAAATCGCTTCGCCGATCAGGAAATGGCCGATGTTGAGCTCGGCAAGCTGCGGGATTGCGGCGATCGGTATGACATTGTCGAAGGTCAGGCCGTGGCCGGCATGGGGTTCGATACCGTTTTTCGCCGCGAGAGCCGCTGCGTCTGCGATCCGGCGGAGTTCGGTTTCGCGCTCCGGACCGGCAAGTTCGGCATAACGGCCGGTGTGAAATTCGACCACCGGAGCGCCGAGGCGGATAGCGGCCTCGATCTGGCGCGGCTCGGGTTCGATAAACAGGCTGACGCGGATATTGGCTTCTTTCAGCTGTCCGACAAAATCGGCGAGCTTATTGTGCATGCCCGCAGCATCGAGCCCGCCTTCGGTCGTCCGCTCCTCGCGGTTTTCCGGGACGATGCAGGCGGCGTGCGGCTTGTGGCGCAGCGCGATTTGCAGCATCTCGTCGGTCGCCGCCATTTCCAGATTGAGCGGGATGGTCAGCTTGTCCATCAGCACGGTCAGATCGTCATCGCGGATATGGCGCCGGTCTTCGCGCAAATGGGCGGTTATGCCATCGGCGCCGGCTGCGGCGGCAACCAGCGCAGCGCGCACCGGCTCGGGATGGTCGCCGCCGCGCGCGTTGCGGATCGTGGCAACATGATCGATATTGACGCCCAGTCTCAGCGGGTTGCCTGTGTTCACGCCGCGGATGGCTCCGCCCGGCTGCCCGGCTTGGTCGGGGGTATGGCAGCCAGATCGGCGGGAATCTCGTCAGCGGCATAAGAGGGCACATCCAGCGCGACCAGCGGGAAGAAGGGCACGTCGAATTGGGCGGCCCCGTTGGAACGGTCGATCAGCGCACCGGCGGCGATCACCTCGCCTCCGGCGTTGCGGATGGCCTGAATGGCTTCGCGCGACGACAGGCCGGTGGTGACGACATCTTCCATCATCAAGACTTTCTGGCCCGGTTCGAGGCGGAACCCACGGCGCAATTCGAAAATACCTTCGGGACGTTCGAGAAACAGCGCGTCAAGACCAAGCGCCCGGCCCATTTCATGGCCGATGATCACGCCGCCCATGGCGGGCGAGACGACGATATCGATCGAACGCCTGATATTCTGGGGAATTTTCGCCGCGAGGGCATCTGCCATCCGCGAGGCGCGGGCCGGGTTCATCAGCAATCGCGCGCATTGTAAATAGCGGCTGCTATGGCGGCCTGAGGAAAGGACGAAATGGCCCTGCAGCAGTGCATCACAGCTCCGGAATTCCGCTAAAATCTCTTCTTCTGTCAATGTTTTGTCCCTGCCTGATTTTCGCCTTTCTTCCCAAATGGCCATATTGGCACCGCATTGCCAGAAAAATTAAAGTCAAAAAACTGAAAAAATATCTAATCGGTAGCTTGAGGCTTGCGGCAACCATGCCTATAAGCCGCCCCAATCGGACTATTCCAGGCCGGGCTCGCTGATTCCAAAAGTCGTGCCATTGCCGGAAAACTACCGAAACTTGGGGTAAGATAGGGTTGAGCGATTTATGACTCATTTTTTGAAAGCTTGGATTCTGGCCATCGGCCTGATTCTCACGCCGGCTGCATTGTCGGCGCAGGAAGCATTGCCGGAAGCGCCAGTCGTAAATCCGGCAGCGGCCAGTGAACTGGAAGCAGCAGACGTACCGGCAGCGGTGGAAGCGCCTGCATCCGGACTTGATCCTGCTCTCTATACCCCGATGAAGCCGACGCCAGGCATCGGTATGCCGGTCGATGGCGGTATTGATTTCCAGGAGCAGTTCAGCGAAACCGGTCAAACCGCTCACTGGATCAACAATGTAATTCTGGTGCCGATGATGGTTGGTGTCAGTCTGCTTGTTCTGTTTCTTCTGTTCTGGGTCGTTTTCCGTTTCCGTCGTAAAGCCAATCCCGAGCCGTCGAAAACCACGCATAATACGTTCATCGAAATCATCTGGACGGTTATTCCCGTTCTTATCCTGGTGGTGATCGCCGTCCCGTCGATCAGCCTGCTCGCCGAGCAGTTTGAACCGGCGCCGGAAGATGCGCTGACCGTGAAAGTCACCGGCTACCAGTGGTATTGGGGCTATAGCTATCCCGACAATGGCGATTTCGAAGTTATTTCCAACATGCTTTCCGTAGAAGAAGCAGCAGCGCGCGGCGAACCGCACCAGTTGGCCGCCGACAACCGTATGGTTATTCCGGTGGGCAAGCCGGTCAAGTTGCTGATTACTGCAGCGGACGTTATCCATAGCTTCGCCATTCCTTCGGCCTGGTTCAAGCTGGATGCGGTACCGGGGCGGATCAACGAAAAGGTCCTGCAGATCGATCGCGAAGGCGTTTATTACGGCCAGTGCTCGGAACTTTGCGGCGCGCGCCACGGCTTCATGCCGATCACGGTCGAAGTCCTTTCCGAAGAAAAATTCAACAACTGGGTTCGTGCCAATGGCGGCACGGTGAAGGGCGAGGCAGAAGAGCCTGTCGTGACCGAAACCGCCGCCAATGACGCGACTTCCGAAACTGCGCCTGCCGATGCAGCCGCTGCGACCAACTGAGGGTTAGAGCAATGACAACTATCACAGCAGATGGCCATATCGACGATCACGCGCATGACGCGGATCACAAGCCGGCCTTTTTCCAGCGCTGGTTCATGTCGACCAACCACAAGGACATCGGCACACTCTATCTGATCTTCGCGATTGTCGCGGGTATTATCGGTGGCGGTATTTCCGGTCTGATGCGGCTCGAACTTGCCGAGCCCGGCATTCAATATCTGCAGGCCTGGGCAAGCATGTCCAACGGCACCGAGGCTTCGATGGATCAGGCCTATCACCTCTGGAACGTGCTGATCACGGCGCACGGCCTGATCATGGTCTTCTTCATGGTCATGCCGGCGATGATCGGCGGCTTCGGCAACTGGTTCGTGCCGCTGATGATCGGCGCTCCGGACATGGCCTTCCCGCGGATGAACAATGTCAGCTTCTGGCTGCTTGTCCCCGCGCTGCTTCTGCTTCTCGGATCATCCTTTGTCCCTGGCGGTACTGGCAATGGTGCCGGCACAGGCTGGACCGTCTATGCGCCGCTGTCGACGTCAGGCTCGATCGGGCCTGCGGTGGACATGGCGATCCTCTCGCTTCACTTGGCGGGTGCTTCGTCGATTCTTGGCGCTATCAACTTCATCACGACCATCTTCAATATGCGCGCGCCGGGCATGACCCTGCACAAAATGCCGCTGTTTGTCTGGTCGGTTCTGGTTACCGCATTCCTGCTGCTTCTCGCGCTTCCCGTGCTGGCTGCTGCAATCACGATGCTGTTGACCGACCGTAACTTCGGTACGGCTTTCTATGATGCCGCCGGTGGCGGTGATCCGGTGCTGTACCAGCATCTGTTCTGGTTCTTCGGACATCCCGAAGTCTATATCATGATCTTGCCCGGTTTCGGCATGGTGAGCCATATTATCTCGACCTTCAGCCGCAAGCCTATCTTCGGCTATCTCGGCATGGCTTATGCTATGGTTGCCATCGGTGTCGTCGGCTTTGTGGTCTGGGCGCACCATATGTTTACCACCGGCATGTCGGTTAACGTAAAAATGTACTTTACCGCAGCGACCATGGTGATCGCGGTGCCGACCGGCATCAAGATCTTCTCGTGGATCGCGACCATGTGGGGCGGTTCGATGACCTTCAAGACACCGATGATGTGGGCGCTTGGCTTCATCTTCATGTTCACCGTTGGCGGTGTGACCGGTGTTGTGCTGGCCAACGGCGGCATTGATGACAACCTTCACGATACATATTATGTGGTTGCCCACTTCCACTATGTGCTGTCGCTGGGCGCTGTCTTCTCGATCTTCGCCGGCTTCTATTACTGGTTCCCGAAAATGTCGGGCCGGATGTACAGCGAATTGCTGGGGCAGCTCCACTTCTGGATCTTCTTCATCGGCGTGAACATCCTGTTCTTCCCGCAGCATTTCCTCGGACAGCAAGGCATGCCACGTCGCTATGCCGACTATCCGGAGCAGTTTGCTTACTGGAACCAGATCAGCTCGCTCGGCTATGCCGTGATGCTGGTTGGCGTGTTGATCTTCTTCGTGAATATCGCTTACGCCTTGATGGCTGGCCGTAAAGTGGAAGGCAATTACTGGGGCGAAGGCGCAACGACGCTGGAATGGACATTGTCCAGCCCGCCGCCTTTCCACCAATTCGAAACCCTTCCCCAGATCAAGTGATCTGAGGGCGAGGCGAAAGCTGGGAACAAGAAATGACCACCGCGTCACACACGATACAAGGCCTGGCCAGCGCAAAGGATCTCTTTGCGCTGACCAAGCCGCGCGTGATGTCTCTGGTCATTTTTACGGCGCTTTGCGGTTTGCTGGCGGCACCGGGATCGATCCACCCGGTGATCGGCTTTACCGCGATCCTCGCGATCAGCCTGGGAGCAGGGGCTTCGGCCGCGCTCAACCAGTGGTATGAATCCGATATCGACGCGATCATGAAACGGACCAGCCAGCGTCCGCTGCCCGCTGGCCGGATGGACCGGGAAACGGCGCTGCATTTCGGCATCGGACTGTCGGTCTTCTCGGTTCTGCTGATGGGAGTCGCGGTCAACTGGTTCAGCGCGATATTTCTCGCCTTCTCGATCTTCTTCTACGCTGTCGTCTACACCATCTGGCTGAAGCGCAGCACACCGCAAAATATCGTGATCGGCGGCGCTGCCGGTGCATTCCCGCCAGCGATCGGCTGGGCTGCGGTGACCGGCGATATGACGGTGATGCCGTTTCTGCTATTTGCAATTATTTTCTTCTGGACGCCGCCGCATTTCTGGGCGCTCGCGCTGTTCATGAACAGCGATTATTCCAAAGCCGGCGTACCGATGATGCCGGTGGTCGCCGGTCAGCGGTCGACCCGCAACCAGATTTTCGGCTATAGCCTGATACTGGCCGCGGTCGCGATTGCGCCTTTCGCCCTCGGGCTGGCCGGTTCGGTCTATGGTGTCGCGGCGATCGTGCTGAGCCTGGTATTTAGCGTGCTGTCCCTGCAGGTCGCCCGCAGCAAGACGACCAGGCCGGATGAAATGGCAGCGGAAAAGCGCCTGTTCAAATTTTCGATTCTTTACCTGTTCGCGCTGTTCGCAGCGCTTGTAGCTGACCGGATGATATTCGCATGAGCGAGATTGATAATAGCAAAGCTCCGATGAGCCCTGAAGAGCAGAAAATTTATCAGGCACGGCAGAAGCACCGGGCGGTCATTCTGGCTGGGCTGCTGTTCTTCCTGGTCATATTATTCTATTTTATCACCATCGTTAAAATCAGCGGCGGCGCCTGATGACGACCGTTAAAACCTCCCTTTCCGGCAGGAACCGTCGCAGCGCCATGATGGCCGGTGCAATGGGTCTCGGTATGCTCGGCCTCGGCTTCGCTGCCGTGCCGCTCTACGAGGTGTTCTGCCGCGTGACCGGCTATGCCGGTACCACCCAGCGGGTTGGCGAAGCGCAGGCCGCAACGGTTCAGGCGACCAATCGGGTGATGTCGGTCCGTTTCGATTCCAACGTCAATTCCGCGCTGCCCTGGTCGTTCAAGCCGGAGCAGGCGGTTGACCATGTCACCGTCGGTGCCCGCGACATGGCGATTTTTATAGCGACCAATAATAGCGACCAGCCGGTCGTCGGTACCGCGACCTTCAACGTGACGCCGCTGCTGGCCGGTCAATATTTCAACAAGGTCCAGTGCTTCTGCTTCAGCGAGCAATTGCTGAAACCGGGCCAGACGATGCGGATGCCGGTGCTTTATTATGTCGATCCGGCGATTCTGGATGATCCGGAAACAAAAGATATCAAGGAAATCACGCTCAGCTATACTTTTTATCGTTCGACGGACGAGCAGGCAGTAGACGCCGCTACCGGCGATAGCTAAGAGAAATTCAAGTCAAGGTTAGGGAAATAATATGGCCGGTGCCAAAAATCATGATTATCACATATTGCCGCCAGACATCTGGCCGCTGGTTGGATCGTTTTCCGCGTTTGTCATGGCAATCGGCGGCATTCGCTGGATGCACGACATGGCATTCGGCGCGCTTGTTTTCTACGTCGGCTTTGCTGCCGTCGGACTGACCTTCTTCGCCTGGTGGTCCAATGTGATCAAGGAAGCCCATGCGGGCGACCACACACCGGTGGTTCAGCTTCACCTGCGCTACGGCATGATCCTGTTCATTGCCTCGGAAGTCATGTTCTTCGTCGGCTGGTTCTGGGCATGGTTTGATTTCGCACTTTTCCCTCAGCCGCTTGAAATGGTTGACGGCATTGTCACCAATTATATCGGTCAGGACGGCGCAGCCGCGCTGCTGCAATGGCCGCCAAAGGGCATCGAAGTGCTCAACGCCTTTGAACTGCCGCTGCTCAACACGATGATCCTGTTGTGCTCCGGTACCACCGTCACCTGGGCGCACCATTCGCTGATCCATGGCGACCGGAAAGGTTTGAAGACCGGCCTGTGGCTGACGATCATTCTGGGTGTCTTGTTCTCGGCCATTCAGGCTTATGAATATAGCGTTGCGCCATTCCCGTTTGCAGGTCTCAACTATAGCTCGGCTTTCTACATGGCGACCGGGTTCCACGGCTTCCACGTTCTCGTCGGCACGATCTTCCTGATCGTCTGTCTGGCGCGGGTGTACAAGGGCCACTTCACCCCGCAACAGCATTTCGGCTTTGAAGCAGCGGCCTGGTATTGGCATTTCGTCGATGTCGTATGGTTGTTCCTGTTCATCGTCGTCTACGTCTGGGGCGGCTGGGGCGCACCGGTTCACTAGGCCAGCGCGTTGACCGAAAACCAAAATCTAAAAGGGCAGCCGGATGTTCTTCCTGCTGCCCTTTTTGGTCTCTGCCCCCGTTGCGGGCAGAAGACGCTCTTTGCCAATGCGATAAAATTCTCCAACAAATGCCGGAGCTGCGGGCTGGACTTCAGCCAGTATAATGTCGGCGATGGTCCGGCGGCTTTTCTGACATTGATTGTCGGCGCGATCATCCTCGGTCTGGCTTTGGCCGTCGAGGCCAATTTCCATCCCCCCTTCTGGATCCATCTGTTGCTCTGGGTGCCGCTGACCGTCGGCGCGGTCGTCGGTGCGCTCAGGGTATCAAAAGGGATATTGCTGATACTGGAACATCGTAACCAGGCCCGCGAAGGCAGTATCGACAAACGCGACGGCGAATGACCAAGCGTCTGCCGATATTGGGGACGATCCTTGTCCTGATCGCTGTGGTAACCATGGCCGGTCTTGGCATCTGGCAGTTACAGCGGGCGCAATGGAAGAATGACCTGCTGGCGACCTATGCCGCAGCATCGGATATGCCGGCGATTGCCTATCCCGCCGTGCCCAGCGCCGAGGACGCACCCTATTTCCGCAAATCCACCGTCAATTGTCTCGCCGTCACCGGCTGGCGCTCGACCAGCGGTCGCAATGCATCCGGCCAATCCGGCTGGGCCCATATTGCCCAGTGCCGCACCGCCGGTGCCGAAGGCCCGGGCGCGCAAGTCGTTGCCGGCTGGTCCAGTCGCCCGGATGATCCGGACTGGCAGGGCGGCATCGTCAACGGGATTATCGCGCCGGACAGCCAGTATATCATCCGTCTGGTGGCCAGCGAACCGGTGGCCGGATTGCAGAAAAGCCAGCCGCCGGCGCTGGAAGATGTTCCGAACAACCACCTGTCTTATGCGGTCCAGTGGTTCCTCTTTGCCGGCATCGCGCTGATCATCTTTCTGCTCGCGCTGCGCGGTCGCAACAAGAGCGTTGCCCAATCCGGCAACTTGTCCTAACCCGCTCGCACCATGGATTATATCTCTACCAGAGGCGCCGCGTCGCCATTGAATTTCGAACAAGTAACCCTGGCCGGACTGGCTGGTGACGGCGGACTCTATATACCGGAATCCTGGCCCTCGTTCAGCGCTGACGAGATCGCCGCGATGGCGGGTCTTTCCTATGTCGAAACCGCGGTTCGGGTGATGCTGCCCTTCGTCGGCGATGCGCTCGACGAAGCGGAGCTGCGCGATATTTGCGAACAGGCCTATGGCCGCTTCTCCCACGCGGCGGTGACACCGCTGGTTCAGCTCGACGGGCGGCAATGGCTGCTCGAACTGTTCCACGGTCCGACACTGGCGTTCAAGGACGTAGCGCTGCAATTGCTCGGGCTGTTGTTCGAGAAATTTCTTGCCCGGCAGGACAAACATCTGACGGTCGTGGGTGCCACTTCCGGAGATACCGGTTCGGCCGCGATCGATGCGCTGGCTGGCCGCGACAAGGTCGATATCTTCATGATCCATCCCGATGGGCGGATATCCGATGTCCAGCGTCGGCAGATGACCACGGTCCTTGCACCGAATGTCTATAATATCGCGATCGACGGCAGTTTCGATGATGCCCAGGCGATGGTCAAGCGGATGTTCGCCGACCAGGAAGTGACCAACCGCTTTTCGATCTCGGCGGTCAACTCGATCAACTGGGCGCGGCTGATGGCGCAGGTTGTCTATTATTTTTACGCCGCCAGCCAATTGGGCGCACCGCATCGCAAGATCGCTTTCTCGGTGCCGACGGGCAATTTCGGGGATGTCTTTGCCGGCTATGTCGCGTCGCAAATGGGACTGCCGATCGAGCGGCTGATCGTGGCGACCAACGTTAATGATATTCTCCACCGCGCGCTCAGCGCCGGCGACTATTCCACCGGCACCGTGACTCCGACAGCGGCCCCTTCGATGGATATTCAGGTCAGCAGCAATTTCGAGCGACTGTTGTTCGATCTGGAAGGCCGTGACGGGGGCAAGACGGCGGCCCGCATGGCGGCCTTTGAGCAGAGCCACAATATGCAGCTGGAACCCGCCATGCGGGAAAAAGCAGCGTCTATTTTCACCAGCCACCGTGTCGATCCGGATGACATGTCGCTGGCAATGCGCTGGGCGCAGGACAGTGCCGGTCATGTGATCGATCCGCACAGCGCCATCGGCCTGTCGGCGGCGCAACATGTCGATCTCGATCCATCGGTGCCCGTGGTAACGCTGGCGACCGCCCATCCGGCGAAGTTCCGCGATGCAGTAGAGCGAGCCACGGGCATCCGCCCGGCCTTGCCGCGCCGCGTCGGTGATCTGTTCGACCGTGAGGAGAAATATACCAAGCTCCCCGGCACATATGATGCGGTGAAACAATTCGTCATGTCCAACGCCACGCCGACCGATGGCTGAATCCAGTTCCACCCCGATCTTGATGATCAGCGACCCGCGCAGCGACTATGCGCTGGTCGATTCCGGCCACGGTCGCAAGCTGGAGCGTTACGGGAAATATCATTTCATCCGCCCGGAACCGCAGGCGATGTGGGAGCCGGCCAACGATGACTGGCAGGCCGATGGCGAATTTATTCCTGCGTCCGACGAGGATGGCGGGGGCCGCTGGCATCTGAACGCCAATGTTCCGGAAGAGGGGTGGCAGATGGAGTGGGAGGAAGTCAGCTTTACCGCCCAGTGCACGCCGTTCCGGCATCTCGCCTATTTTCCCGATATGGATCCGGTCTGGCGCTGGTTCCGCGGCAATTTGCAGACGCTCGAATCGCCGCAGATGATGAATCTCTTCGGCTATACCGGTGTCGGCACGCTGGCGCTATCGGCAGCCGGCGCCAATCTGGTGCATGTCGATGCATCGAAGAAATCGGTGACCGCAGCGCGCGACAATGCTGCCCTGTCGGGAATGACCGATCGTCCGATCCGCTGGATCATTGATGATGCCGCCAAATTTGCCGCCCGCGAAGTCAGGCGGGAACGGCGTTATGACGCGATCCTGATGGATCCTCCGAAATATGGTCGCGGCCCCGATGGCGAAATCTGGCGGCTCGAAGAACATCTGGCCGGGCTGGTCGAGGATTGCGGAAAGCTGCTCGATGGCGACAGTCGCTGTATGTTTCTGACCGTCTATGCCGTGCGCATGTCGGCGCTGGCGCTTGGCTCGCTGCTCAACGAAAAACTGGCCCATCTCGGCGGGACCGTCGAGGTCGGTGAACTGGCGGTTCGCGAAGAGGCGCGGGGCCTGCTTTTGCCGACCGCGATATTCGCGCGCTGGTCCGCCTGACTTGCCATTTAACCGGAACAAGATCAGAGATTATCTATGACAGACACATTGCTATTGGAAGTCAACGATCTCGACGTTGACGTGCTGACCGGGATCTATTCCGAAGAAACCCATTTGCCGCAGCCGCTGCGCATCTCGATCGCGGCAGAGCTGAAGATACAGGAACGCTATGAAGCGGACACCCCGCTCGAGCAGTCCAAAAATTACATGGATCTCAAACATGCCGCGACCGAGGCGCTGCCCGAAGGCGTGCATTTCAAGCTGATCGAGGCCGTTGCGGATCATATCGTCGAGACGCTGTTTCTGCAGGACAAGAACATTCTCCGGGTCACTGTCAAGATCGTCAAACTGCTGATCTCCGAAAAGGGAGAGCAGATCGGCATTACGCTTAGCCGGAGCCGGAAATGACCAGACCGCTAGCGCTGGTCACCGGCGGCGTGAAGCGGGTTGGTGCGGCGATTGCCGCGCGACTGGCCGAGGCCGGCTATGCACTGGCGTTGCACGGCAATAGTGATGTCACCCCCGAAGACGCGCTGGCAAAGAAACTCGTGGAAACGGACTGTAAATGGTCCGGTTTCCAGCAGGATTTTCTCGATGACGGTGCCGCAGAATCCCTGATGGACGAGATCGTCGGCCATTTCGGGCGGACGCCCGACCTTGTCGTCAACAGCGCTTCGATTTTCGGTCAGGATGACGCCGAAGCCATTGGCGAAAAAGATCTGCAAGAACATTTCCGGGTCAACAGCCTTGTACCGATATTGTTGACGACCGCGCTCCACCATCGCCGGCCCGCAGGCAGCGACCGGGCCTGTGTCATCCATATTCTCGACCAGCGCATCCGCAACCCCAACCGGGATCAGTTGAGCTACACGCTTTCCAAACAGGCTTTGGCCGCTTCGGTGCGTTCGCTGGCGGTCGCCTGTGCTGACAAGCTTCGCGTCAACGGGTTGGCTCCCGGACTGACACTGACAGCGGGGGAATATGGCGAAGACCAGCTGGCCAATATCACCGCAATGATGCCGCTCGACCGGCTGCCCGATCTCGATGATATCGCCGATGGCGTGCTCTATCTGGCCGGCGCCAAAGCCGTCACCGGGCAGATTGTCTACGTTGATGGCGGCGCCAGTCTGAGGAGCTTTGACCGCGATTTTGTCCATCTCGGCAAGGACTGAGACGCTTGATACGCCTGAAAGGACAGGTTTGAACCGGTCCTGATCTAGCCCATATCTTGCATATTCGAACACCGGCCGTTCTTGTGACCGGGATAGATGAACATGTAATTTTGAAAGGCTTATCATGCGTATTTCCCCCAAAATGTTTCTGACCACCACTGTTGTTGTCGCTCTGGCGGCCTGCTCGACCGAAGCACCGAAGGCTGCGGTTGATGAAAGCTCCGCCGATGCGATGATGGATTCTGCGGCGACCGCCGAACCGGGTACGATCGTCGATGTTGCCGTCGGCAATGACGATTTCTCGACCCTCGTTGCGGCTGTGACCGCTGCCGATCTTGGCGCGACATTGAGCGGCGAAGGACCCTTTACCGTCTTTGCCCCGACCAACGATGCTTTTGCCAAGGTCGACCAGGACACGTTGAATGCGCTGCTGACGCCGGAAAAGAAGGCCGACCTGACCGCGCTTCTGACCTATCATGTGGTCGCCGGTAAACTGACCGCGGCAGACGTCGTAAAGGCCATTACCGATGGCGGCGGAACAGCCACGCTGACCACCGTACAGGGCGCAGAACTGAAGGCCTCTCTGGATGGCGAGTCGGTGATCCTTGAAGACGGAGCGGGCGGAAAATCAACCGTGATCCTGACCGATGTCGAAGCATCCAACGGCGTGATTCACGCGATCGATACGGTCGTCATGCCGGGATAGTTTTCATCCCCCGAACTAGGATGGACTGGAAAAGGTCTCGCCGAATGGCGGGGCCTTTTCTATTAGGAATATTGAGGGTTTCTTTCTTGTGCCCGGCGGCGTAGTTCGCGCCTACGAATTTCATCAGCTGTTCCCCGCATGGTGCGGGGAACAGCGTGATTACAAGAAAGGAAATTCATGTTTCAAGCCCCCAAAATTATTCTGGCATCTGCCCTGTTGGCGATGCTGCCGGCATGTTCTTCGGAATTGAGCAAAGAGGAACAGGAAATCCTCGATACGCGTCTCGCCGACGAACATAAGCCGACCAATCTGATTGCCGTTCTGCAAGCCAATCCCGACCTCAGCACCGCAAGCACATTGATCGGTCTGTCCGGCGTTGGTGCCGATCTGGATGGCGATGCCAATTTCACCGCATTTGCCGCGCCCAACGAAGTATATAACAAGATGGATGCGGAACGGCTGAGCAAGCTGATGCATTCCGATAATAAGGATGAACTCGCCAGCATCACCAAATATAATCTTGTCGAAGGCAGCATGACCGCTGCTGACATCGCCAAGGCGATTACAGATGGCGGCGGAAGCGCGGATATTACTACTCTGGAAGGCACCAAGATCAAAGCATCGATGGACGGCGACAAGATCGTCCTCGAAGATGGCGCCGGTAACAAAGCGACGGTAACCGAGGCCGATGTGAAATCGACCAACGGAACGCTGCACATCATCGACAATCTCCTGATGCCAAAATAGGTTCGGATATTGAATGACAGGAAAGGCCTCGCAGGATTGCGGGGCCTTTTTTGTTTGTGCGCTGTCGGCTACAATCCGATCCTCACCGAAGGAGCAAAACATGTCGCAATATTGGCTGATGAAATCGGAGCCGGATGAATATGGCTGGGACCATCTGGTTGCCGAGGGTGAAGGTACGTGGGATGGCGTAAAAAACGCGCAGGCCTCGAACAATATGAAAGCGATGAAGAAGGGCGATCAGGTGTTTTTCTATCATTCGCGTCAGGGGCTGGAAGTGGTCGGCATCATGGAGGTGAGCGAAGAGCATAGCCCCGATGTCAGCACCGATCCCGACCGCTGGGTAGTGGTCAAGGTGAAGCCGGTGCGCAAACTGGCCAAGCCGGTGCCGCTGAAAGCGATGAAGCAGAACCCGAAGCTCAAGGATCTGGCGATCATCCGCCAATTCAGACTATCTGTGGCGCCAGTGACCAAGGGCGAATGGGATGCCATTCTGGCGATGAGTGAAGCCTAGCTTCTTCACCCGCTGTTGCGACGGGTGGACGGACCTAACCCGCCAATATCGTTGCCGCGGTCTCTTCGATGGTACCCGCCACCAGCAGCGGTGAGCCGCCGACCATGCCGACCTTGGTCTGACCATCGGCATCGGTGCGCAGCCACGCGATATTCTCGACAACGACCATATAATTGCCGCCGTGCGATTTCAGTAAAACGAATTTCATGTGGGTGTCTCCAGACCCCTCCGCTATGCGCCGCAAACCTCTTTTTTGCATTAACGGCCGCTGTGGTCGCCGCGCGCGTTTTTGCCCGGCACCACAATTCCAGTCTCTATGGTTAAAAGATCTTCACAACCGCCGTATATTGATGAACTGCTCAAGCATCTTGCTTGGCGAGGAGAAATGAAAGTCATGCTGGGAGCCATCAGAACCCTGATCGTCGATGATTCTTCAACATTGAGAGCAATGCTCGACGTGGTGATAAGCAAACATCGGGATTTTCGTCCACCGGAACATGCGGCAAACGCACTGCAGGCTATCGAAACCCTCGATGTGCGATTGTTCGATCTGGTGTTGCTCGACATAAATATGCCCGGCATGAACGGGCTGCAATTGCTCGATCATATTGTGTCCAATGACCTTGCGCGGGTGATGATCGTTTCAGCATCGTCGGTGCGAGGATCCGAAATCAGGGTCGACGCGCTCAAAAGAGGCGCCATCGCCTGTTTCGACAAGGCCAATTGCATTCGCGAAGCCGACAGGCTTGTGGGGCTTATCCGCAAAATTGTGGCCGGCAAATATGAAGATGCACTATGTTCGGAAAATATCGACATGGCGATGGGCCGGGTTGCGGAGAAGGCATAGCCGACTTCGACGCAGGAAGGGCACTGGTTGCCAAACCCGAGCCGGCTGAATGTGACTGCCGGTGTCCGGGAATGAATTGGCGATATTAGCGGCTTCTGAACCCGCTCACCGTCGCACCGGCAGCGGTTAAAAATTCGACATCGGTTTTCAGGTGCAGCAACCGTAATCCTTTCCGCTGCATCGCCTGTGCCAAAGCGGGCGCGAATGCGTCTGTATCTTCCACGGTCGCGCTCCATCCGCCATAAGCTTCGGCCAGCTTCGCGAAGTCGGGGTTCTTTAGGGATGTCGCCGACGGCCTTGCCGGATATTCGCGTTCCTGGTGCAGGCGGATGGTGCCGAAACTGCCATTGTCGATCACCAGCACCAGCAGATTGGCGTCATATTGGATTGCGGTGGCGAGTTCCTGGCCGTTCATCATGAAATCGCCGTCGCCGGCGACAACCACCGACACGCGGTCGGGGAAGCGAAGGGCTGCTGCGACCGACGCAGGCACACCGTAACCCATCGCACCCGATGTCGGGGCAAGCTGGCTGGGGAAAGCGCCATATTTCCAGTAGCGGTGCCACCAGCCGGAAAAATTGCCGGCGCCATTGCAGATGATCGCGTCGGCGGGAAGTTGCTCCTGCATCGCTGCCACGCACTGGCCGAGGTCCAGTTTCGCAGCCGTGGGTTGTGGGGTGGACCAGGCGAGATAGTCTGCGTGGGCGTCCTTGCCGGCATCGAAACTCAGCAGATCATCTTCCCACAGGGCGACCTGTTCGGCAAATTCATCCATCTCCGCGCAGATCGGCAGGTCGGTGCGATAGACATGGTTGAGTTCGTCGGGATCGGGGTGGACGTGGACGAGGATCTGATCGGGGTGATCGGGCGTGATCAGCGTGTAACCGTCCGTCGTCGCCTCGCCCAGCCGAGCGCCCACCGCCAGTATCAGATCGGCATCCTTGATCCGCTGGATCAGCTTGGGATTGGGGCCGTAACCGAGATTGCCGGCATAGACCGGGCTCTCGTTGGGGAAATTATCCTGCCGCCGGAACGCAACCGCCACGGGAAGCCCCATGCGCTCGGCATATTGGGCGAAATAATGCGTGCTCTTGGCGCTCCAGCCAGCGCCGCCGATGATCGCGATCGGGTCGGTGGCATCGCGCAACATATCGGTGAGCGTAGTCATCGCGTCCGGGCAGAGCGGCTGGGCCGGGGCGACCACTTTGGGGCGGTCCAGCGCCTCGACCTCGTCGCGCAACATGTCTTCGGGCAGGGCCAGAACCACCGGGCCGGGGCGGCCACTGCTCGCGGTATCGAAGGCGCGGGCGATATATTCCGGAATCCGTGCCGCATTGTCGATCCGCGCGGCCCATTTGGCGAGCGGGGTGAACATCGCGGTGAAATCGACTTCCTGAAAGCCTTCGCGGTCGCGGTCGTCTCGAGCAACATCACCGATAAACAATATCATCGGCGTGCTGTCCTGCATCGCGGTGTGGACACCGATGCTGGCATTGGTCGCGCCGGGGCCGCGGGTGACAAAGGCAATGCCGGGCGCGCCGGTCATCTTGCCATCAGCTTCGGCCATGAAGGCGGCGCTGCCGTCCTGCCGGGTGGAGACGGTCTGGATCGAACCGCAGTCGTGCAGTGCGTCGAGAACGGAGAGAAAGCTTTCTCCGGGAACGGTGAAGATACGCTCGGTGCCCTGGATGAGCAACTGATCGACCAAAATCTGCGCGCCGGTGCGTTTTTTCATGTTTCTCTCTCCATGCTCACCCGCAGCTTTAGCTGCAATTTATCTATTTATATGTCGCACAAAGACACGAAGACACGAAGGAAATTTAACTATCCAGTCTTCTTCGTGCCTTCGTGTCTTCGTGCGACAAAATTGAGAACGCTGTCGCGTTCTGCTGTCTCTAGGCCTGCTTGCAAATCAAGCCTGATGGATCGCCTTGGTCACCATATAGGCTTTCAATCCGTCTGGTCCGTCTTCCGACCCGTGGCCGCTTTGCTTGACGCCGCCGAAAGGTGCGTCCCCGGGGCTGACGGTCAGATTGTTGATCGCCACCATTCCTGCTTCGATTTTATCGCCGACCATGTTGGCTGTGTGCAGGCTGTTGGTGAAGGCATAAGCGGCCAGACCGAGCGGCAGACGGTTGGCCTGATCAATCGCTTCGTCGAGCGTGTCGAAGGGCCGCAGCACCGCGACCGGACCGAACGGCTCGTCGTTCATGATATTGGCGTCGAGCGGAACGTGCGACAATACGGTGGGATCAAAGAAAAAGCCGTCCTTGTCCTGCCGGTTGCCGCCGAGCATGACTTCTGCGCCCTTGCTCTTGGCATCTTTGATCATATCGCCGACCGAACTGGGGCGACGGGGATTGGCGAGTGGCCCCATTTCAATCCCGTCGGCAAAGCCGTCGCCGACCGCAACCTTGGCAGCGCGTTCGGTGAAACCTTTGACGAACCGGTCGTAAATTCCGGACTGGACATAGAAACGGGTCGGGGACACGCAGACCTGCCCGGCGTTGCGATATTTTTGCATCGCCGTCAGATCGAGCGCTTTTTCTATATCGCAGTCATCAAAGACCAGCACCGGTGCGTGACCGCCGAGTTCCATCGTGGTGCGCTTCATGCCTTCGGCGGCGAGCTTCATCAGATGCTTGCCGACCGGAACCGATCCGGTGAAGCTGATCTTGCGGATCACCGGTGAGGCAATCAGATGGCTGGAGACTTCTGCCGGATCGCCGAAGACAATCTGGACGACGCCGGAGGGCAGGCCGGCATCGACGAGGCAGCGGATCATCTCGATCGGGCTGGCCGGGGTTTCTTCCGCCGGCTTGAGAATGATCGAGCAGCCGGCGGCAATGGCAGGGGCCAGCTTGCGTACCGGGGTGAAGATCGGAAAATTCCAGGGGCTGAACGCGGCGACCGGTCCGACCGGCTGATATTTGACGAAACTATTCTGACCAGCGGGGCGTACCAATACGCGACCGTAACAGCGCTTGGCTTCTTCGGCCATTATGTCGAAATGACTGGCCGAAGCTGTAACTTCGCCAATCGCCTGAGGCAGCGGCTTGCCTTGCTCGTAAGTCATCAGACGGCCAATTTCCGGAGCGCGTTCGCGCATCAGGTCTGCCGCCTTGTGCAATATCACGGCGCGCTCGGCCACCGGCGTATCGCGCCAGATCGGGAAGGCCCGGTCGGCTGCGCTCAGTGCGCGGTCGAGATCGGCGGTCGTCGCTTTGGGCAGGTCCGAGATAGTCTGCCCCGTCGCCGGATTGACGACCTGATGGACTTCGCGATCTTCGCCATCAACCCATTCGCCATCGATATGGAGTTGCAATTTTTTGGGATATGCGTTGGACATAGTTGCTCCTGAAACTGTCTCTCTTGGCACTAGACTTGTCGTCCAATTCCCGCAATGACTGTCCTAAAATTCGAGAGGAAAAAGTCATGGAAATAGTCACCGAAGGCCTGCGCTTTCCCGAAGGGCCGATTGCCATGCCCGACGGCAGCGTCATTTTGGTCGAAATCGAGGCGCAGCAGCTCACCCGGGTCTTGCCCGACGGCACCAAACAGCTGGTCGCAAAAACCGGTGGCGGTCCCAATGGCGCGGCGATGGGCCCGGATGGCAAAATCTATGTCTGCAACAATGGCGGTTTCGAATATCATGAGGAAAATGGCTTCCTGACCCCGGCGGGCATTGCCAAGGATTATGTCGGCGGCAGCATCCAGCGGGTCGATCCCGACACCGGCGAAGTCGAAACGCTGTATAATGACGGCGATTTCGGCTGCATCCTGCGCGGTCCCAATGATATCCAGTTCGACGCCCACGGCGGTTTCTGGTTCACCGACCATGGCAAGACCGACTATGCAAAACGCTGTCATGATATTGTCGGGATTTTCTATGCCAAGGCCGATGGCAGCCATCTGGAAGAAGTGATTTTTCCTTCGCAAAATCCCAATGGCATCGGCATTTCACCCGATGGCAACACGCTTTACGCCGCCGAGACCTTCACTTGCCGCCTGATGAAGTTCAACATCACCGCGCCTGGCAAGGTCGCGGCGGATGCCGGGCCGGGCGGTCCGGGTATTCCGCTCTATCGCCCCTCCGGCTATAAGTTTTTCGACAGTCTGGCTATGGAGGAATGCGGCAATATCTGCGTCGCGACCATCGGCGAGTGCGGGATCAGCGTCGTCTCTCCGGAAGGCGAACTGGTTGAATTTGTTGAGACGCCGGATATCTTCACCACCAATATCTGCTTTGGCGGCGAGGATATGATGGACGCCTGGATCTGCCTGTCGGCGACCGGGAAACTGGTCAAGACCCGCTGGAAACGCCCGGGCCTCAAGCTGGAATATTTGAACAAATAGGAATCCATCTTGGCAAAAGTACATAATGAAAAACATCGGCTTGACCGGGTAGGCTGGCTGCGCGCTGCCGTATTGGGGGCCAATGACGGGATCGTATCGACCGCCAGTCTGGTGGTCGGGGTGGCCGCCGCCGCCACCTCGCAGGAGACGATTTTGCTCACTGCCTTCGCGGGACTGGTGGCCGGAGCCATGTCGATGGCTGCGGGCGAATATGTCTCGGTGAGTTCGCAGGCCGATAGCGAGAAGGCGGAGCGGGCCAAGGAAGCCTGGGAGCTGGAGCACCAGCCCAAGGCCGAGCGGCTGGAGCTGATATCGATTTACAAGAACCGGGGATTGACCGCCGATCTTGCCGAGAAGGTTGCCGACCAGCTCACGGCGCATGACGCTCTGGGCACGCATTTGCGCGACGAACTCGGCCTGACCAAGCATTTCTCTGCCAGGCCTTTGCAGGCCGCCGCTGCTTCCGCTCTGGCATTTGCTGCCGGGGCGATCTTGCCGGTCATTCTTGCGGCGCTGTTCAGCGGGCAGATGTTGATCTGGATAGTGTCCGGCGCAGCCTTGTTGTTGCTTGCCGCGCTGGGAGCCGTCGGAGCCATGCTTGGCGGCGCGCCGATGGTGCGGCCTGTGGTTCGCGTGACTTTCTGGGGAGCTGCTGCCATGGCAGCTACCGCCGCTATCGGATCAATTTTTGGAGCAGTTGTTGCATGACATATAAGACCGTAATTTTTGACTTCGGCGGTGTGATCACATCGTCCCCCTTTGAAGCGTTCAACCGGCTCGAGGCGGAAAAAGGTGTGCCGAAAGACAGTGTGCGCCAGATCAACAGCGCCAATCCCGATCATAATGCGTGGGCCCGGTTTGAGCGGGCGGAAATCGATGGTGACGGTTTCGACGAAGCCTTTGCGGAGGAAGCGCGGGCGATCGGCATAGAATTGCGCGGCGCCGATGTGCTGGCGCGGCTGGCCGGTGATGTGCGTCCGCGGATGGTGGCAACGCTGGACCGTCTGAAAACCGAAGGGTTCACGATTTCCTGCATCACGAACAATGTACCGGCTGGCAAGGGCGCGGGCATGGCGATGGACGATGAAAAAGCCGCTGCGGTGCAAGCTGTCATGCTGCGCTTCGACCATATTATCGAGAGCAGCAAGGCGGGCATCCGCAAGCCCGATCCGCGGATCTACCAGATGATGTGCGAGGCGCTGAACGTCGAGCCGGCACAATGTATCTATCTTGACGATCTCGGGATCAACTGCAAACCGGCTGCCGCTCTGGGTATGGCCGCCATCAAGGTGTCGGCAGAGCAGCAGGCGCTCGATGATCTTGGCGCTCTGCTGAACATGCAATTGCCCTGATGCTTTCAGCCCATTAGGCTCGATCTGTAATATATTTGTCATCAATGAGTCGTCGAACGGACGTGAAATCGCTATAGCGCGACGGGGATTGCAAGGTTGCGGGGATTCGTGGGAAACAGCTTTTCGGACAGATTTGGCAGCTTGGCCCGCTGGTATAACCAGAAGGGGCCTTATCCTGTTCTGTTCGCCATATTGGCTGTTTTATTGCTGGTTCAGTCGGTTCGCCTGATCTGGCTGGTCCTGACCCCGCTGGGCCCTGTCGGCGATTATCGCGCCGATGATGTGGAAATCCTGTCGCCGCAATCGCGCCTGACCCTGTTCAGCAGCTTTGATCCGTTTTTCCGCAGCGATGCGGCGCAAAGCGCCAATGTGGTGACATCGCTGCAACTGACGCTTTTCGGTATCCGGATGAACGAGGCCTCGGGACTGGGTTCGGCGATACTGGCGGGACCGGACGGGGTGCAGACAAATTATGTCGTGGGCGAAGAAATCCTGTCGGGGGTCACGCTGAGCAGCGTCGAATTCGACCATGTGATCATCGACCGCGGCGGGGTCCGCGAGAGCCTGTATCTCGACCAGTCGATACCGGCGCAGACGGTGGGCGCGGACGATCCGGTTGCACCTGCGTCCCTGACCACAGGCGGCAATGAAATTCCCGGTGTCGCATCGCTGGCGCCGCGTAACGATCAGGGCCGGGTGACCGGCATCGTGATGTCTCCTCTGGGAGATGGCGCTCTGTTCAACAGCGCCGGTTTTCGTAATGGTGATATCATCGTGTCGATCAACGGCAATCCGGTCGGCTCGGCCGGCGATATCGAAGCGTTGAAAAGCCAAATCCGGCCAGGCACGCGCCTGTCGGTCGAAGTAGAGCGCGGAGCCGATAGAGTTCCGATAGCAGTCAATCTGGGAGCCCCTTGATGCGTAGCTTGTTCACCCGGATTATCGCCGTCCTTGCGCTTTGTGCGAGCCTGTCGGCTGCGCCAGCGTCGGCCCAGCATACGCTCAATGTCCGGGATGCCGATATTCGCGCCTTCGTCCAGGACGCGGCGAAGGTGACCGGCCGTACCTTCATTCTCGACAGCCGGGTCCAGGGCAAGGTTTCGGTGGTCACCGACCGTCCGCTTAGCCGATCGGAATATTTCGAGATATTTCTCTCGACTCTGCGTGCGAATAATCTGGTCGCGATTCCGACGACCCGTGGCGCCTATCGCATCCAGCCCGCCGATGGCGCGGCTTCGCAGCCGACCCGGATCGGTTCGCGTGGCGCCGAGGGCAACCAGATGGTGACCGAGGTCGTGCGGCTCAAATCGATTGTCGCGTCCGAAGCGCTGGAAACATTGCGGCCATTGGTCAGCAAGCAGGGCTCGATCACATCCAACCGTAATGCGAACAGCCTGGTGATCGTCGACTATGCCGACAATATCAGGCGGATTCGCAGTCTGGTCGGAGAGATAGACCGCGACAGCGCCGCGAGCACGATCGTCACTCTGAAGAACGCCGGTGCCCGCGAAATCGCAACTTCGTTACAGGCGCTGGCTGCACAGGGCGGTGGCGAAGGCCTGCGCGCGCCGGTTACCGTGGTGCCGATCGACAGCAGCAACAGCGTGGCGTTGCGCGGTGATCCCGGTGCGGTAACGCGCTTTGCGCAAATGGCGCGGGAACTGGACAAGGGCGCGGAATCGGGGACCGAGATACGGGTTCACCGGCTGGATTATGCCAATGCCGAACATCTCTTGCCAGTGATCGAGAATCTGCTGGGCAGTAACGGAACAAGCGGCGGTTCGGCGACGGTTGCGCCAGCTGGCGGCGGTGAAGGCGCCGCGGCACCCGCTGTCAGCAGCGGCGGCAATGGCATTGCCAGTCGCGGGCCCTCGATCGTCACCCGTCTGGAAGGGACCAACGCGATCATTGTTGCGGCCAACCCCGATGTGCAGCGGATGATCGGCGAACTGATCCGCCAGCTCGACACGCGGCAGGAACAGGTGGTTGTCGAGGCGATCATTGTCGAGATTTCGGAAACGCTGGCCCGCGAGCTGGGCGTGCAATGGCTCGTTGGTGGCAAGGACGTGCCCTTTGCGGTGACCAATTTCTCCAATGCTTCTCCCAATATCGTCGATGTTGCAGGCGGCTTGCTGGCCGACCAGTTCGATACCACGACGACCACGACGACAACTACCGCGACAACGACGACCACCAATAGTTCGGTCGGCGATGCGTTGCGCCAGAATGCCGCGGATGCCGTTCTCGGCGCGCGGGGCGGCTTTGGCGGATTTGCGACCAGCCTTGGCGGCAGTGCCGTGCTTGGTGCGATCATCAATGCGGTGCAGTCGGACAGCAACAGCAATGTGCTGTCGACGCCTTCGCTGACGGTGAATAACAATCTCAAGGGCAGCATATTGTTCGGGCAGGAAATCCCGGTGTCGACCGGCGAAGCGCTGTCGGGCAATTTCGACAATGCTTTCCGCACGATCCAGCGGCAGAATGTCGGGATCGAACTGGAAGTGACGCCGCAGATCAACGCGGGCGACGAGGTCCGGATGGAATTGCGCCAGCAGGTCAGTTCGATTGCCGGGCCGGTTTCCGACGATTTCAGCGAGCTGATCATCAACAAGCGGGAAATCAACACCACGGTAACAGTGGGTGATGGCGAGATTATCGCATTGGGCGGTCTGCTCGACGATAACGAACGGCGCACGATCCAGAAAGTGCCATTTCTGGGGGATATTCCGGTCCTCGGTGAATTATTCAAGTCGCGTGGCAAGTCGCGGGTCAAGACCAATTTGATGGTATTCATCCGGCCGACGATCCTGAAAGACCCCAATGATGCACGGCGTTTCTCGAGCGCGCGCTATGGCTATATCCGTGATCGGCAGCTCAGCCGGAACCCCGATCAGGAGCCGTCGATTGACGCTCTGGTCCGCGATTATCTCGGCACCGTGCCGCCATCGGTCGAGGCGCGTCCGGATGACCAGATCATCTATGCGCCCGGCGACATGCCTGCGGTCAGGGACAGCGGCATTATCGAGCAGGCTCCTCTGCCGGCGAGCGGGACCAGCGGGAAGCGATGATGAAGATCGCTCGGGGAACAGAAACGGTGGTCTCCGAAGCGGATGGCGGACTTGTGATGTCGGCAGCCGTCAAAGACCTGCCTTATTCCTATGCCCGCGATCATGGTCTGCTGATCCAGGAGCGCAGCGGTGAACGGCTGTCGCTGGCGATGCGCGAGGGTTCCGATCCGTCTGCCCTGCTCGAGGTGCGCCGCTATCTGGCGCTGCCCTTTGATGTCGAGCTGGTTGATGGTCCGGCGTTCGAGAAGCTGCTCAGCGCCCATTATGCGATGGATGGCTCTGCCGCCGCCATGGCCGGTGATATGGCGCTGGCGGGCGAGGGTCTGGACGATATTGCCGGGGATATTCCGAGCGCAGAAGATTTGCTCGACAGTGCCGATGATGCGCCGACGATCCGGCTGATCAACGGGATTATCGCAGAGGCGGCGCGCCAAGGCGCTTCGGATATTCATATCGAACCCTATGAGACCGGGTTGGTGGTGCGGATGCGGGTCGATGGTGTGCTGACCGAGAAACTGCGTATGCCGCCGCATGTCGCAGGCGTGATCGTCAACCGGATCAAGGTGATGGCGCGGCTCGATATAGCCGAGCGCCGGATACCGCAGGATGGCCGGATCAGCCTGACACTCGGCGGCAAGCTTCTCGATGTGCGTGTCTCGACCTTGCCCAACCGTGCCAGCGAACGGGTGGTGATGCGGATTCTCGACAAGGAAAGCGCGGGCATCTCGCTCGATCTGCTCGGCATGTCGCCAAGCACCCACGCGATCCTGACTGATGCGCTCAGCGAACCCAATGGTATCATCCTGGTCACCGGCCCCACCGGATCGGGCAAGACCACCACGCTTTATGCCGGGCTCAAGCAACTCAATGACGGCAGCCGCAATATCCTGACGGTCGAGGACCCGGTTGAATATGCGATCGAGGGCATTGGCCAGACGCAGGTGAATGCCAAGGTCGGTCTCACCTTCGCTGCGGGCCTGCGCGCCATCCTCAGGCAAGATCCCGATGTCGTGATGATCGGCGAGATACGCGACCGCGAGACCGCCGAAATTGCGGTGCAGGCGAGCCTCACCGGCCATCTGGTGCTTTCCACCGTGCACACCAATGATGCGGTCGGTGCGATCACCAGAATGCGCGACATGAAGGTGGAACCGTTTCTGCTCGCCTCGACTTTGCGCGCGGTCATCGCCCAAAGACTGGTGCGAAAACTGTGCGAACATTGTCGCACACCGATAGAGGTCGATGGCAGTCTGGCCTCGCTGCTCGGTTTTGACGACGGCACGGTGGTCTATCGCGAGACCGGTTGCGAACATTGCAACCAGACCGGCTTTCAGGGGCGTATCGGCGTGTTCGAGGCGATCCGCATCGACGACAAGCTTCGCAAGCTGATCAATGACGGCGGCGACGAGGCCGCAATCAGTGCCCATGCCTTCCGCAACCAGCCGCATCTGGGTGTCGCCGCGCGAGCGCTTGTCCGCGAAGGGCTCACAACGGCTGAAGAGGCTATCCGTATCTCCCGGCGCGAGAGCGAAGCGGTCGATGCCTGAATATGCCTATAGCGCCATTGACCCCAAGGGGCGGGAAAAGACCGGGCGGCTGACTGCGGCCAGCGATGATGCCGCTCGGGCGAAGCTGACCGAGCGCAATTTCTATGTCGTCAAGATGGAAGCGGCGCAGGGCAAATCAGGCAAGCAGGGCAAGGAATCTGCCGGCCTGTTCGGTCCAAAAAAGCTGACAACAAAAGAACTCACATTATTCACCCGTCAATTATCGTCGCTGGTGCAGGTCAGCCCGCTCGAGGAAGCGCTGCGGCTGATCGGCAATCAGAATGAGAAACCGCATGTGCAACAACGGATTGCGACGGTCCATGGCGGGGTGATCGAGGGGCAGCGATTGTCGGAGGCGATGCGGCGCGAACCAAAAAGCTTTCCGCCGCTCTACCGGGCGATGATAGCTGCGGGGGAAAGCTCCGGCACTTTGCCCGATATCACCGAACGGCTGGCGGACTTGCTCGAGCGACAGGCAGAATTGCGGGGGAAATTGATCGGCACATTGGCCTATCCGGCGGTCCTGGCTCTGGTCTCGGTCATTGTCGTCGCGCTGCTAATGATCGCGGTCGTGCCCAAGGTGGTCGAGCAGTTTGACGACGTGAATCAGCAACTGCCGATGGTCACGAGGATCGTCATCGGCATTTCCAGCTTTCTCGCCGACTGGTGGTGGGCGATTGCGATTTTCATCGGACTGATGGTTCTGATCGGCTGGCGCGCGCTCAAGGAGCCGCAACTCAAATACCGTTTTGACGGTTTCCTGCTGCGCCTGCCATTTGTCGGCCGCTTGCTGCGTGATCTGCATGCGGCGCGTCTGGCGCGAACCCTTTCGACGATGGTGGCCAGCCGCCTGCCGATTATCGAGGGATTGCGGCTGACCACCGAGACGATCCACAACAGCGTATTGCGCAAGGCTTCGGAAGATATGGTGGAAGCGATAAGAGGCGGCGGAAGCCTGTCCACGGCGCTCAAAAATACCGGCGTGTTTCCGCCGATGCTGGTCTATATGACCTCCAGCGGCGAAGCATCGGGACAGTTGGACGACATGCTGGCCCGGGCGGCGGGTTATCTGGAGCGGGAATTTGACAATTTCAGCTCAACCGCCTTGTCCTTGCTCGAGCCGATCATCATTGTGGCGCTTGGCGGGCTGGTCGCGGTGGTGATATTGGCGATATTATTACCGATCCTGCAGCTTCAGAATCTTGCCGGACTATAGGGCCGGAAAAAGGAATGATCATGACGACTGAAATTGAGAACGAAGAAACGGCTCCGGAAGCCAGGAAGCAGCAAAAGCGCAACGGCTTCACTCTGGTCGAGTTGATGGTGGTGATCTTCATCCTTGGCCTGCTGACGACGATTGTCGTGATCAATGTATTGCCCAGTCAGGATAAAGCGATGGTCCAGAAGGCGCGGGCGGATATTGCGACGCTCGGTCAGGCGCTGGAAATGTACCGGCTCGACAATCTGGCCTATCCCGGATCGTCCGACGGACTCCAGTCCCTGATCGCGCCACCCGCATCGCTGGCGACCACGGCCCGCTACCGGAAAGGCGGCTATATCAAGAAGCTGCCCGACGATCCGTGGGGGCGGCCCTATCAATATGACAATCCCGGCCGTCAGGGCCCCGGTTTTGATCTCTATTCGCTGGGCGCCGACGGCGCGCCGGGCGGCGAAGATGACAATGCCGATATTTACGCCGAATAAGAACAGCAGCGCGTGAACCCAGATCTTCTCCTGATCGCCTTTCCGGCCGCCGATGACGAAGCGCTCTATTGGTGGCGCGTCGCCGACGGCGCGGTACAGGGGGCAGGATGCGATCCCGATCCCCGGGCTGCTTCGCAGACCGATGGTCCGGACGAGGCGCAGGCGGATATTCGCGTGGTTGCTCTAATTGCATCGCATTTGACGATGATCATGGCGCATGAAGCGATCAGCGACGTGACCGACAATCAGGCGCTTGCCGCTGCGAGTATGACGGCGAAAGCCAATAGTCTGGACAGCGCGAACCTTCACATCGTCGCGACAATGGACGATGCAGGCGCGGTCGTCACGGCGTCGGTCGGACGGGATATATTGTCCGCCGGGCTGGTCCGCTTGCAGGCGCTGGAACTGGACCCGGACGCGATCATTCCCTCGGGCTGGTTGCTGCCGGGTACCGGTGACGGGGCGGTGTCGGCAGATTTCGGTTTCGACCAGGTCATTCGCGCGGACAATCTTATCGCCACCGATGATCCGGCGCTGCGCGAGATTCTATTTGCCGATCAGGCCATTGTGCCGGTCACCGGCGATGCATTTGACGCCATGCTGGCCGGTGCTTCCGAAAAATGCGATCTGAATTTTCGCAGCGGGCCGTTTGCGAAAAAGACGCGGCGGGCGATGGACGCAACGCAAAAGCGCCGGCTCGGCTGGATGGCGGCGGCGCTGGTTGTTGTCTCGCTCGCGGTTCCGCTGGTGCAACTGGCGAAATTTCAGTGGGCGGCGAGCGAAGCGGACGAGGCGGCTCTTGCCAGTGCCGCTCCCCTCGTTGGCGAGCAGGAAAATCCGGACAGCGCCGAACGCGCGCTCGACCAGCGGCTGGTCGCCGAGAACCGCGGCAATATCATGTTCCCGGTTCCGGCTTCGGCGCTCTATTCCGCGCTGCAACAGGTCCCGAACGTATCGATTACCCGCATGGCTTATGGCGAGAACGGGATCGTGTCGGCGACATTGTCCGCTGTCCGTAACGAGGATATCAATCCGGCCCTGCTGGCGATGCAGGAAGCGGGCTTCCTCATCACCGCGACCCCGCGCACCGATGCTACGGGGTCAGCACAAGCGGATATTACGGTGAGGGCGCCATGATCGACAATGCGAGAAACTGGTTTGCCGGGCTCAGCCAGAGGGAGCGGGTCTTGGTCGGGGTTGCGGGCATATTGTTGGCGGGACTGGTCGGCTATTATGGCATCGCACGACCGGTGCTCGGTGCGATGACCGCTGCCGAAGAACGCTATGTCGGTGCGGTCGAGCAGCAGGCGCGGATCGAGTCGAAGGTTGCTGCGCTTCAGCAGCCGGTCGACGGGACGACGGTGAAGTTCAGCGGCGCGATCGATGCATTCGTCAGCCAGAGCGCGGGGGAGACGGGAATCGCGGTTGGCTCCGTCGTTCCGCAGTCAGGCAACCGGGTCAACATGGTGGTCGAATCCGCCAAGCCGACAGCATTATTCGGCTGGCTGGCACGGATCGAACGGGAGGGAGTCGCGGTCGAGGCGCTCAACGTCAGCCCGGCTGGCAATGGCGCGGTCTCCGCGACGATCACCTTGCGCTCACATTAGCCGAACGCTTTGCTGTCGGCTATTCAGCCGGCTCGATATGGGGCTGTCTGTCCTTGGCCGGGAACATCACGCCGCCATCGTCAGCCGACATGGCTTCCGGTTCGGCCAGGCCGGGGATTGCGACTTTCGCTTTTTTCTGGACCCATTCACCCTTTTCGTTGCGAATATAGGCGGGGGCGCGCTGGACGTTCCAGACCAGACCCATTTTTTCCCATAGATAGATGATCTGGCCGTTGAGATCGAATTCCCACCAGGCCACTTGCGACGATGCCGCGCGCGGGTGCTGGTGATGGTTGTTGTGCCATCCGTCGCCAAAGGTCATCCACGCCATGAACCAGTTGTTCCGTGAGCCGTCCTTGGTCTTGAACCGCTGCGAGCCAAAAACATGGCCGATGCTGTTCACGCCCATGACGAAATTCAGGAAGAAGAAATTGCGGAAGAAGCCGCCGATCAGGATCGTGCCGATGATATATTCCGGTCCGCCAAAGGCCAGCGCCCAGAGAGCCGGCAGGATGATGCTCGAGAAGATTGCGATCGACCAGCGATGCTTGTGGCACCACAAGACCTGCGGATCGTCGATCAGGCCTTTGCCATATACGCGCATGTCGGAGGTCGTATTATCGAACAGCCAGCCGAAATGGGCGATGCCCAGCCCTTTCAGCTTGCCCATCTTCTTGCCGTGGCCGTCGACATAGGGGCTGTGCACGTCACCGACATCGTCGGAAAAAGCGTGATGGCGACGATGGTCGGCTGCCCATTTCAGGACCGAAGCCTGACAGGCCATTTGCGCCATGATGCCCATGGCGAGACGCATTTTCGGTCCCGCTTCGAAGGCGCGGTGGGTGAAATAGCGGTGATAGCCGATGCCGACGCCCATGTTGATCAGGGCGAAACCGAACAGAAAGGCAGACCATTCTACCCAGCCGGTCGAATAGGCGAGTGTCCAGTAAAGGGCGCCGAGTGAACCCAGCACCATTGTCGAAAGCAATATGCCATATTCGATGCGCTTTGCCCGCGCCGCCGGTCCGCCAATGATGACGCCATGCTGCGGATGCTGTTCCGACGGTGTGTAGTCATCGGGTTGAATATCGCTAAATGCGGTCGCCATCGCCAAAATTCCTCGAAACTTCACTCGGGAACCCAGGATATAGGCTATTCACTATGATTACAATTGTCTTAACCATTCGCCTGACAATCGGCAAAAAGCCGCCAAATTCAATCATTTGCCAAGCTATTGTCGGCAGATGAACGTCAGCCCGACCTAGTCGTCGCTGACCTTCAGGCGCCCGTTGCGGTTGGTTCTCGGTGAAGAGCGAGGGGGGGCTGCACGCACTGGCCGGGATGTTTCCACTGGCCGTGCAGCGGGTTCGGCCCGACTTTGGGGCTGTTCGACCGCTCTCGCTGGCCGCCGGCCAGTTGTTCCCGTCCGGTCACCGCGATTGCGGTTCGGTGCGGCCTGGCTATTTCGGTCGGGTCGCGTTGTCGCCGGACGATCACCGCGGCCATTGCGCGTTCCAATATTGTCGCCCCGATTGCCGCGCCGTTGATCCTGCGCGCCGTCACGACGATCGCGTCGCTCGGCTCGCTGCTGCGGATTACGACTGCGGTCTCTGACGTGATGTCCGCCATATTCGGCCCGTTGTCTGGCCCAGTGGCGCCGGTGATTGTCACGCATGGCATGGCGCCTGCCTCCGCGATCGAAGATATAGACACCATAGCCGGGATAATAATATTGATCATACCAGCCACCGCCGAAGCCGATATTGGCAAAGCCATAGCCGGAATCGCACGCATAATAATCGTCGAACGGCGCATAGGGATCGCAATCATAGCCATTGTTGACATAGCCGTCGCCATAATAGCCGGCACCGCCATACATGCAGCCGCCCAGACTCAATAATGCTCCCGCTGCCACAGCGGACTTCAGGGCCCGGGCCATCGTAAATTGCGTCATGATCTTTTTCCTCGAAACCGGCCCTGACGGCACCAGATGTGCCGGGTCGCGATTCTGCGTCTTTCTTGTCCCGGCTATCATGTTGCGATTGAATAAACGATGAATGGAGGGTCTTGCTGACATTGATGAAAGTAGCTAGTAAGATCATGTAAAACTATTTCAGGAGTTCGGCCCGTGGCGACAATTTTAGCAAAACCGCATGGATATCCCTATGAGGAAAGTGCCAATCCGCATTGGGTGAAGACTCCGGGCGAAGACCAGTTGGCGCATATTCCCGGCGAAAACGGCATCCCGATATTCGGAACAACGCTGAAGGTGATCAAGGATCCGATCGGTTTCGGGAAATATATGTTCGACCGCTACGGCTCGGTTTATCGTACCTATAGTTTCGGCAAGCAGAATGTCATGCTGCTCGGAGCAGATGCTACTGAAATGGTGATGTTCAACAAGGACAAGATATTTTCTAGCGAGCAAGGCTGGGGTCCGGTGCTGAACAATCTCTTCCCGCGGGGGCTGATGCTGATGGATTTCGAACGGCACAGAGCCGACCGCAAGGCGCTCTCGGTTGCCTTCAAGCCCGGACCGATGAAGCATCATTGCCAGGTGCTGGGCGAAGGCATATTGGACCGTGTCGCCGAATGGGGCGATACCGAATTCGAATTTTATCCGGCGATAAAATCGCTGTCGCTTGATACCGCTGCGAGCGCGATTCTCGGCATCCCCTGGGGACCGGAAGCGGACAAGATCAACAAGGCATTTGTCGATGAAGTCCAGGCTTCGATCGGTATTGCACGCAAGCCGATCCCGTTTACGAAGATGTGGAAAGGCGTGAAGGCGCGCGAATATCTGCTGGAGTATTTTACGCCGCAAGTGAAGGAGCGCCGGGCCAAGGGCGGCGAGGATATCTTCACCCAGATCTGTCTGGCAACCCATGAGAATGGCGAACTGCTGACCGAGGATGAGGTCGTCGACCACATGAACTTCCTGATGATGGCAGCCCATGACACGATCACCTCTTCGGCGACCAGCATGGTCTATTTGCTGGCCAAGAATCCCGAATGGCAGGACCGCCTGCGCGAGGAGTGCCTGTCGGTGGCGCCGGCCGGTACGGTGCTGACCATGGAACAATTGGGCAAGCTCGACCTCACCGAAATGGCGTTCAAGGAGTCGCTTCGCCTTATTCCGCCGGTACCGAGCATCCCGCGTCGCGCGCTCAAGGAATTTACCTTCCGCAACTATACGATCCCGGCCGGCACAAATGTCGGCATCAGTCCGCAATTCGTCCACAAGATGGAGAAGCACTGGCCCGATCCGGAAAAATTCGACCCATTGCGCTTCACACCGGAAAATAGTGCCGGACGGCATAAATATGCGTGGGTACCATTTGGCGGTGGCGCGCATATGTGTCTCGGCCTGCATTTTGCCTATATGCAGATCAAGATATTGATGCATGCCATGCTCACCCAGAACCGTATCGTTTTGCAGGGCGGTGATGATCATGAGCCGGAATGGCAGGCTTTTCCGATCCCGCAGCCGAAAGACGGACTCCCGGTTCGGCTTGAACGGCTCTAGCGGGCTTGTAACTGAAGGTCGCGATTCAGGCTTCGGATGATCGGAGTGCCTTCGCCCATTTCTCTGCTGATTGTCGCTTTACGACTGATATTGCACACAAAAATTGACAGTGCGATTCCTCCGTGGCAGTCTTCATTGATCAACGAAGAGCAGAACCGGTCGAATGGGTCATCGGTGGTTCCGGGATTTGCGATGAGTGTGAGCTTTCTTTCAAAGGGAAAGGGCTTTCACGGCTTGTGAATCCATTCGTTGGCCTGAGCCGTATGAGGGGGCTTCGCAATTGGACGAAATCACAACCTCAATAATCATGGCTGGGCAGCCAGTCTGCAAAGTCACAAACTCTTCTCTGTTCGGAGGGAAGGGAAAACAGGGGGATATCATATGATCGCGTTTCGCTTTGCCACAATATTGATTAGCTTCATTCCGCTTTGGTTCGGCGTGAACGGAATATTTTTCGGAGCGGCGGAGCATATGGGGGGAGACCCGTTCAGCATCGCGCTGGATAACCAGTATCGCTATTATTCCGGCGTTTATCTCGGGGTTGCCGCGATGTTTTTCTACAGCGCCGGCGATCTGAGGCGACGGGCCAGTCTGTTCCGCTTCGGGATATTGTTTTTCTTCATCGGTGGATGCGCAAGGGCGGTATCCTACCTTACCGTAGGCCCAGCACCGACCGAGCAAATCGGAGCGATGGTTGTCGAATTGCTGTCACCGTTGCTGCTGCTTTGGCAGGCGAAGGCGCTACGCTATTAAGAGAAATATTCCGGGAATTTGGATTTTATTCTGGTGACAAGATCCGGTTCCATGAACTTGTAATTGTCCGGAATAGCAAGATTTCTGACGGGCTTATCCTTCAGCAATTCGCCAAATGTCCGGGTGATCTTCTTCTTGTGGGCGGTCTCCATCACATAGATGATATCCGCCCATATGATCAGATCGCCGGATAGCGGTGTTTCGGCGTCATTGTTCGTGCCTGCGGAAATGGCAGTTACCGTTTCCACACCATTCAACACCGCTTCGGCAGTGGGACTGCGCAATCGGTTGCGGGAACAGACAAACAACAGCTTCCTTTGATCGCGGCTCACTTCGCCAGCATATCCTTCAGATAGCCGCCGGTGAAGCTTGCCTTGACCTTGGCGACCTCTTCCGGCGTGCCTTGCGCGACGATCTCGCCGCCGCGCACGCCGCCTTCGGGGCCGAGGTCGATGATATGGTCGGCGGTCTTGATGACGTCGAGATTATGCTCGATCACCACCACGCTATTGCCCTGCTCGACCAGCTGGTGGAGCACCTCCAGCAGCTTTCGGACATCCTCGAAATGAAGACCGGTGGTGGGCTCGTCGAGAATATAGAGTGTCTGTCCGGTTGACCGTTTCGACAGTTCCTTGGCCAGTTTGACCCGCTGCGCCTCGCCGCCGGACAGGGTTGTTGCCTGCTGGCCGACTTTCACATAGCCGAGGCCGACTTCATAGAGCATGGCCATCTTGTCGCGGATCGGCGGCACTGCCTTGAAGAAGCTGACCGCGTCCTCGACCGTCATGTCGAGAATATCGGCGATCGACTTGCCCTTGAATTTCACTTCGAGCGTTTCGCGATTATAGCGTTTGCCGTGGCATTCCTCGCAAGTGACGTAAACGTCGGGGAGGAAGTGCATCTCGATCTTGATCAACCCGTCGCCGCGGCAGACTTCGCAGCGGCCGCCCTTGACGTTGAAACTGAACCGGCCGGGCTTGTAGCCGCGAACCTGCGCCTCGGGCAGGCCGGCGAACCAGTCGCGAATATTGGTGAACGCGCCTGTATAGGTCGCCGGGTTCGAACGCGGGGTGCGTCCGATCGGCGACTGGTCGATATCGATGACCTTGTCGCAATATTGCAGGCCGGTGATTTTCTCATGCGCGCCGGCAATCACCCGCGCGCCGTTGAGCGTGCGGGCTGCTGCTGCGTAAAGCGTGTCGATGGTCAGCGAGCTTTTGCCCGAGCCGGACAGGCCGGTGATGCAGGTAAAGGTGCCGAGCGGGATCGAGGCCGTGACATTCTGCAGATTGTTGGCGGTGGCGCCGTGAACGGTCAGCTTCTTGCCATTGCCCTTGCGCCGTTTCTTCGGAACCTCGATTTCGCGGGTTCCGTTGAGATAGGCGGCGGTCAGAGATCTCTTCGATTTCAATATCTGTTTGAGCGTGCCTTCGGCGACAACCTCGCCGCCATGGACACCGGCACCCGGGCCCATGTCGACGACCCAGTCGGCGGTGCGGATCGCATCTTCGTCATGTTCGACCACGATCACCGTGTTGCCGAGATCCCGCAGCCGCTTGAGCGTGGTCAGCAAGCGGTCATTGTCGCGCTGGTGCAGGCCGATGCTCGGTTCGTCGAGCACATAGAGCACGCCGCTGAGGCCCGAGCCGATCTGGCTGGCCAGACGGATGCGCTGGCTTTCGCCGCCGGACAATGTACCGCTGGTCCGGTCGAGATTGAGATAATCCAGCCCGACATTGTTAAGGAATCCCAGTCGCTCGATGATTTCCTTGAGGATCGGTTCGGCAATCTGGCTCTGCGTCTTGTTGAGCTGTGCGCCGAGACCCTCGAAAAATTCCAGCGCATCACCGACGCTGCGCCGGGTTGATATCGAGATATCCTCGCCCGCGATCTTGACCGCCAGCGCTTCCGGCTTGAGCCGCGCGCCGTGGCAGGTTTCGCAGGGTGCCGCGGCCTGGAACTTGGCCAGTTCTTCCTGCATCCATGCGCTCTCGGTCTGCAGCATCCGCCGTTTGAGATTGCCGACGACGCCTTCGAACGGCTTCTTCACTTCATAGGATTTGCGCCCGTCCTGAAAGCGGAGCGTGACCGGCAGACCCTGCGTACCGTTGAGGACGATATCCTGATGATGTTCGCTCAATTCGTTCCACGGCGTGTCGAGATCAAATTCGAAATGCCGGGCGAGGCTGCCGAGCACCTGCATATAATAAGGCGAGGGCGGGTTGGACTTCGCCCAGGGCACGACCGCGCCCTTCTTGATGCTCAGCGCCGGATTGGGCACGATCAGCTGGGTGTCGAAATGCAGCTTCTCGCCAAGACCGTCGCAGGACGGGCAGGCGCCTTGCGGGGCGTTGAACGAGAATAAACGCGGTGCGATTTCCTCGATGGTGAAGCCGCTGACCGGGCAGGCGAAGCGTTCGGAAAAGACGATCCGGTTTGGCGGGAGGCCGGTGCCTTTCATTTTGCCCTGCGGCGAATCAGCATTTTTTCCGTTCGCCTCGAGCGCAGTCGAGAGGGGTGTCTCGACTTCGCTCGACACGAACGGAGTTTGGGCTTCCGCGACACTCGCCGTTCGTGCTGAGCTTGTCGAAGCACGGTTGGCAATCGCCAAAGCCTCCTCAACCGTCCCATCAGCCAAATCCACAAAAGCCAAGCCATCCGCCAGCCGCAGCGCGGTCTCGAAACTGTCGGCCAGCCTTTGTTCCATGCCTTCACGCACCACGAGACGGTCGACGACCACCTCGATGTCATGCTTGTATTTCTTGTCGAGCTTGGGCGTTTCCTCGATATCGTAAAATTCGCCATCGACCCGGACCCGGGTGAAACCGGCCTTCTGCCACTCCAGCAATTCTTTGCGATATTCGCCCTTGCGTCCGCGCACCACCGGCGCGAGCAGGAAGAAACGGGTCTTTTCGGGCAGGGTCATCACCCGGTCGACCATTTGCGAAACGGTCTGCGCGGTAATCGGCAAGCCGGTCGCCGGCGAGTAAGGCACACCGGCGCGCGCCCAGAGCAGGCGCATATAGTCATAAATCTCGGTCACCGTCGCGACGGTCGAGCGCGGGTTGCGGCTGGTGGTTTTCTGCTCGATCGAGATCGCGGGTGACAGCCCCTCGATATGCTCGACATCGGGCTTCTGCATCATCTCGAGAAATTGCCGCGCATAGGCGCTGAGGCTCTCGACATAGCGCCGCTGCCCCTCGGCATAGATGGTATCGAACGCAAGGCTCGACTTGCCGCTGCCGGACAGGCCGGTGATCACGATCAGCTTCTCGCGCGGAAGCTCGATATCCACGCCCTTGAGATTATGCTCGCGGGCGCCTTTTACTTTGATGTGGGTCAGACTCATGAGCGTGCTTTGCAGAAGATGCCGGAGAGAGTCCAGCGGGCCAAAGGGACAGGGTGATCTGCGCTATATGTTCAATGTTTGTTCTGTTTTCAAGAGGGGAGTTTTTGGGGGAGCGTGACGGGGGTCACGGGTGTTGGGGAGCTATCGGGAGCATTTAAATCGAAACATGGAGGATAAGATGGCAGGATATTCACTACACATCGGTTTGAACAGCGTCGATCCCAATCACTATGATGGTTGGGACGGTGCATTGAATGCGTGCGAAAATGATATGCACACCATGGCAAATCTAGCGTCAAGCGCGGGATTTGAAAATCTGGGGAAACTCCGGACGACGGCCGCTACCCGTGATAATGTATTACGTCATATTCGCGTAGCTGCCGAGAAAACGCAAAAAGGTGATATTTTTATGATCACCTATTCGGGACATGGCGGCAAGGTTCCCGATTTGGTGGAGCCAGACGATTTTGGAGACGATGAGACCTGGTGTCTGTTTGACGGTCAACTGATGGACGACGAATTGGTTCGGGCCTGGGCGGCATTTGTTGAGGGTTGTCGCATCCTGATTATCTCCGATAGTTGCTACTCTGGCGGAATGGAAAAAATGGCATTCGGTGGTTCGGCGGACGGATTTTCTTATGGACCAGACGTTCGTGTGAGACGAGCCCCCGCAACCATTCTTCAAAACACTTATTTTGCAAACCGAAAATTTTATGAAGGATTGCAAGAAGTCACCAAACAAGCGCTCGGGGATGTCTCTGAAGCTCAAATAAAGGCCTCAATGCAGTCCACCGGACTTCTGCTTGCGGCCTGTCAAGATTTCGAACTGTCCTACGAAAACCCCTTCGGTGGCTTCTTTACAACGGCTTTGGTCAAAACATGGAACTATGGTCGATTTGAGGGAAACTATGACGACTTTCGAAATCGGGTCGCAAGTGAAATCCCAAGCTACCAAAACCCTACTAATAAGGCATTTGGAAAGAACACCAACATCTTCCCATTTGAAAAACCATTTTCGATTTAGACTGAACATCACCGAATAAGGAGAAGGTCAATGCGAGTCGCGCTGATTGTTACCGCCAGTCTGTCGGTTTTTTTAAGTGGTTGTGCTACTGTAAAGACGCACGGATTCAGACATGATCAATCTAATGCTGAAGGCATGAGTTATTTTCTGCCGAAACGAGAAGTTGCTTTTGTCGGTGCTAGAGCGCCGTTGCGAAAGGCGGACGTAGAGAAAAAAATCAAAGCAGCCGTGACGGCATTGGGTGCTGCAGAGGATGCAGAAAAAGCAGCTAAAATAGAAAAAGCGGCGGCAGACAACGCATTAAATGCGAATCCGATCAGTAGCTTGAGAAGGCAGAAACTCCAAGACGATGCCACGATAGCGGAGTTCAAAGCCGGCGACGCACAACGGACTCAACTTCTCAAGAAAGCAGAAATCATAGACTTGGAGGACACGCTGCGAACTTTTGGAGATAAAGCCTGTATTTATTCGTATGATGTAAAGCTGGAACTTCAACCGTTCTCTCCAGACCCCTCGGCGAGATTTGTTGCAAATTTGAGTCATAATATACTTCGAGATGATGAGCAGAAATTTATGGTTTCCAGCGACGGGTTACTTTCTTCCGCAAACGTTACCGCTGCTGACCGGACCGGCGATGTTATTGTGGAGCTAGCTGGAGCATTCGCCGCATTCGGAGGGGGCTCATTGCCAGTCGCTCGTTCCAAGGTTGTTGGCGAGGAACCTGTAGCGCCTGTGAACTGTGATACACCAATCAAGGATTTCCGATATATCTTTGATCCGATCAGCGAGGACGAACGCAAAAAGGTGAATGACGAACTGAATCGAGCCAATTGGCCATTTTTTGTAGATGCGGAAGTGAAGAACTTATTGGAACAACGAAGTGATGCCGAAGCGCCTTCACGTAAAGTGCCATTATTGACTTCAAATACCTTCGATCATTCGGGGAATTGCAAAAAGGAGCCAATTCAGAATGCGTCGCAACAGAAATTGCAACTTTGTCAGCCTGTCGACGGGCTTTTATATCGTACGGCGTTGCCAGCTACGATAACCATTCGGCAGTGCGTTGGAGGGTGTAATCTTTCTCAACGTACTCCGGGAGTTCCCGTCCAAGGTGCACTTGTAGCTCTCCCGCAGGCTGGACCGGTCAGCTATATTCCGTTACGCTCGTCGGCATTCGTTAAGACAGTGGACAATATCGTATTTGACAAAGGTATGCTGACATCGTGGGAAGCAAATCGGCCAAGTGAAGTGCTCGAAATTGTCCGCCTTCCGATCCGCTTATTGAAAGCAGTTATATCAGTTCCGGCCGAGATTCTACAACTCAGGGTAAATTACTCCAGCCAGGCAGAAAGCTTGTCAAGCGGTTATGCCAAACAGCTGGAAGCTCAACAGAAACTGATTTCCTTGCAACAGTGTTTTCGGAAGGCTGAAAACACCAATGGTGATCCATCTCTATGCTTAGTTGAATAATTTGTTTCGGAGCTGGACGTCCAGTTGTGGTGCTAGTTGTATCCTATGTCCCTGCTTCTAATACTAAACACCGCCCTTAACCCGCCCAAAAACCTTCCGGTACCGCTCAAAAAACCCAACCATCTCCATCGACCTTTTGCTCTTCATGTCGCAGAAGAACTTGCGGTTCCATCCCTTCGCCGTGCCCAGATGCACCATCGCATAGACATAAGCGAGTAACCCTGCCGAAAGCGCGAACGCCGCTCCCATGCCCGCCGCTGCCCACACGACCGCCGCGACCACCGGATAGGCCAGCACCGGAAAGCTGATCGCCTTGCGGTAATTGAAGATCGCCTTGCTCTCCCGTGTCGGCAATCCGAATTTCCCGACCAGCGTCGAGGTAAACGGCAGCCGGTTGTGGATGATCGCTGCCGGGACTTTGACCCACCACGGCACCGGCGCGAACAGGATCGTGCCGAGGGCGAGCAGCTCGAAAAACGGGTAGCGAATGACCAGCAGCGCCAGGACTTTATAGTCGTGATATTGTTTCGCTGTGTGGGTGAGCAGCTCGTCGACGCCGTCCACCGCATAGCGGCCGGTCTCGCGGAAGCGGAACACATTGTTCGGGAACATATAATATTTCATCAGCCCCTTGAGGCCGGGCGTGTCGCTGCGTTTCGGGCGGATGCCGAGTAGTCGCGCGACCTCGTCGGTATAGGTGCCGTACCAGACCAGATGGTCGGTCTTGCTCTCCGGCCGTCTGGCATAATAGTTCGCGTTATAGGTTGCGATCCGCTGTTCGATATTGGCGTTGACGCTGTGGCGGAATTCCGGATCGCTGATCATCCGGTGGACCAGCAGGCATTGCATCTCGCTGATATTGTTGAGCCCGCCGGTGAAGGGACGGGTGAAACCGATGGTGTAGATGTTGCGCAGGCGGGGGGATATCACACCGAGAAACTGTTGCCGCGTCTTGTAGATAAAATGCTCCGACGCTTGATCGCCGCAAAGCCGGATTTCGGGGATATTGGGCACTTCCTGATCGCCGTCGATAATCTCGTCAAACGTCGCCGTCTCGCCGCCCTCGGTCAGCGTCATCGCTTCGCGGTCAAGCGTGGCGACCGCCTTGTCCCACAATTTCACATGGCCATGTTCGAGGAAGAAGGGCAGGTCGTTGATCAGATAGCCGTCGCTGATCTTCTGCTCGAGCGTCTCGTCGCAATAGAGTTTGTAGACATCGATCGGCCAATATTTGATCGCGATATGACCGTTTTCAATCGGTGCCCTGGCTTCGAAAAAGGTCCGGAGACTTTCGTGCGGCCGGATGCTCTTGGGGTGGCGCACGCCGAGGCTGTTGCGGTCGAAAAACTTCGCGAACCAGCGGTGGATCAGGCCGTGAATATAGCCGCCGTCGATGAACGCACGATAGCTCCATTTGCTGACTTCGGAGAAATTGTGACATTCGAGCTGGTCGAGCGGGACGAAACGCGGGCCGTCGTCGAATGGCGAGAAGGTGGCGAACATCTTGTCGAGCATGATGAAGCCATTGGTGACAAGATGCACTTTCGCGCCATGAGCGACCAGCTTGGCGATCAGCAGGTTGGAACTGTCGCCGGTCGAGGTGATCGCGACATTCTTGCCGGCATAGCTGGCATCAATTTTGATCTGCTTGAGATTGGCATTCATCTGCCGCCGGAAAGCGGTGGCGACGACGACATGCTGCGCGCGGAACTGCTCGCCACTCTCTAGGTGGACAATGCTGTGATCCGGATGATTGTCGATACTGCCGACCCGCCCGTGGTGGATATGGTCGGCGTAGCGCGAGGCATATTTCTTGTGGATCGCGTAAAATTCGCGAGCGGTCGGGAAACCGTCGGTAAAATCCTCGCCCTGCTCTTTCAGCATCTCGACCAGTTCGAAGGAATAGACGCTGCTCTGCAGGGAACTGACCAGATCGAAATCCAGCGCATCGGCGGCTTCCAGCTGTTGCCAGATCGGGGTCATTTCCGACACCATCAGCCATTTGATCCCGCTGGCGTCGAGCTCGCGGACCAGCGGCATGGTCGAAAAACCGCCGCCGACGATCAGGACATCAATTTCCCGTGCTTCCACCATATTGGCCCCCTGCAGCGATCCGACGCTTTTACAACTGGTAACCGGTAAGAGCAGTAAATCCAACGCTCTTTTGAATATGGCGCGGGACAGGCCTTAATAGAGCACTTTCCACCAGGTGCGGGCAGGGCAGCATGCTTATTCTTTCGTCGACGGTCGATAGCCGTTGGTCGAATGAAAAACAGCGCAGCGCGCCTTCATGCTATCCAACTGGCAGCTGAGTGAACATCCGGAAAGAGCGTCATAAGCTCGCGGGTCGCATCGAAGCTCAATCATGGGGGATGGTGCCAGAATGCGGATTCGCAAAATCTGGTCCGGGAATATTGCCTACCGCATGGGCAAGCTCCTGTTCCCGGGACAAGCTGGTCTCGCGTCCGCCCCCCTACAGGACGTGGTCCCTGCGACGCTTCTGGTGCCATCCTCTTTGTTTGCGCCTCTTCAGGCACAGCAAATGTCCGGCTTATTCGGCTTATTCTGCCATCAAATCCCGGACAAATCCGATCAGACCGGTTTGCCGCGCCCGGCGCATGCGTTCGGTGGCGAGGATCTGCTTCACCTTGGCAAAGCAGGCGTCGAGATCGTCGTTGATCAGGACATAATCATAACCGTCCCAATGGCTGATCTCGCTGGCGGCGCGTTGCATCCGGCTCTCGATAATCTCGGTCGCATCGGTGTTGCGGCTTTCCAGCCGGTTGCGCAGTTCGTCAAGGGACGGTGGCAGGATGAAGACGCGGACAACATCCTGTCCGGCGCGCTGATAAAGCTGCTGTGTCCCCTGCCAGTCGATATCGAACAGAACATCCTGTCCATCCGTCAGACTCTGGTTAACCGGAACGGCCGGCGTGCCGTAGCGATTGCCGAATACCGTGGCATATTCGAGGAAACTGTGATCGGCGACCATCTCTTCAAATTCGTCGCCAGTGACAAAATAATAATCCTTGCCATGTTCCTCGCCGGGCCGTTTCGGCCGGGTGGTGACGGAGACCGACATGGCAATCTCGTCGTCGGATTCCAGCAACATCTTGGCGAGCGTCGACTTGCCGGCTCCGGAGGGCGAGGACAGCACGAACAACAGGCCGCGGCGGCTCAGTTCGCGATGATCATTGTCGATATTCTGGGAAGATATATTCTCGGCCATAGCGGCTATTGGCCGAGAAGGGCGGGCGGCGTCAAGATGCTGCTAGCATGTTTTTTCGATCCCGCCTGTCCGGTACAATCCTGCTGATGACAGTCTGTTAAAATCCGGCTATTCGAAAATCATGATTCAGGGACGCATCAGCACTATATTTTACGCGGTCGGCATTACCATCATGGTCGGCTGGCTGTTTTACGTCGGCAAGGACATCATATTGCCGATCGTGACCGCTGTCATCCTGCTGCAGATACTCTATGCCGCGAGCGCGACGGTCGCCCGCATACCGGGGCTGGGCCAGACTCCCCTGTGGTTGCGCGCCACGCTTGCCCTGATCGGGGTCCTTGCCCTGCTTTTCGCGATGACCCGGATGCTGGTCGCGAGCCTGCAAAATCTCGTGCCATCGCTGCCGGTCTACCAGCGCAATCTGGAAAATCTGTTTGCAGCCTGGTTCCCGGCTCCGGCCAATGGCGGGATCGGCCGCCCGGAGGTTTCCGAACTCATGGCGTCGCCGACCGCGATTTTTGACCGCGGAACGGAAGCGGTCGCGAAGGCGATAAGCGAATTCGCGACCAGATTTTTTACCGAGATCGATATCGCCGCGCTGGCCCAGTCGGTCCTGTCCTCGCTGACCAGTTTCGGCGGATTTGTCTTCATCACGATCCTGTACGCATCCTTTCTGCTCAGCGAGATCACCGGTTTTCCGGAGAAAGTGCGCCGCGCCTTCGGTTCGGACAGCGATTCCACCGACACGCTGAATATGATCACCCGGATCAACCATGATATCGGCAGCTATCTGGCGACCAAGACGCTGATCAATATCATATTGGGCGTCGTCTGCTGGCTGATATTGCTGATATTGGGCGTGGAATATGCCGCTTTGTGGGCGATCATCATCGGTCTGCTCAACTATATTCCCTATATCGGGTCTTTCGTAGGCGTCGCTTTTCCGGCGCTCTTTGCCGTGGCCCAGTTCGGCAGTCTGACCATTCCCTTGATCGCTACCGGTCTGATGACGACCGCGCAGGTGGTTATCGGCAATGTTGTCGAACCGAAGATGCTGAGCAAATCGGTCAATCTCAGCCCGATGGTGGTGCTGGTCTCGCTGGCCATCTGGAGCAGCCTGTGGGGTATTCCCGGGGCGATACTGGCGGTGCCGTTCACGACCATATTGATGATCGTGCTGGCGCGCCGGCCCGGAACGCGTCCGATAGCGGCTTTGCTGTCCAGCGACGGGAATATCTAGGCGGGCGTTGCCGGTGGTTTGAGACAAAAGGCGGCGACCATTCCGGCGGACAGCAGGATGATCGCGCCACCAAAGGCGAAGTCGTAGCTGCCGGTAGCCTCGAAGACAAAGCCGGCTCCGGCGGGCGCCGCGGCGGCGAAGGGCAGAACCACAGGAGCGAACAGGGAATTGATGATGGGAAAGGCGCGCTCGCCGAAATAATTGCCGATTGCTGCAGGGAGCAATACCAGCAGACTGCCATAGCCGGCGCCGAACAGCATCCCCATAAGCGACAACAGCCATATCTCCTGACCCTGCCAGAATCCGGCCAGGGCCAAGGCCATCAGGGCGATGGATCCGAATATTGTCCAGCGCAGTTCGAACTGGTCGCCGAGCCAGCCAGCCGGAATCCGCGCCAGCCCGCTGCCCAAGATCAGAAGTCCGAATATTGCGGCCGCCTCGAGCCCGTTCAAACCGTTGTCTGTCAGATGCAGAACGCCGTGATTGAGCAAGGCAAAGAAGGTGCCCAGATAACCGACCGAAATCACCATCATCAGATAAAGGGTCGGTTTGCGGATGATCTCCCGCATCGTCCAAGCATGGTCGGTGCGATAGGTTTTCGGGCGCGTGTGATGGGCCTGCTCGTCACTGATCGCGCGTGCGGGATCGATATTGTCGGGGAATTGACCGATATCGCCCGGGCGATTGATGATGAACCGCGTCGCGACGAGCGCAATGACGACCATTGCGGCGGCAATGGTCCAGGCGGCCCGCCAGCTGTCAAACCGGTTCATCATCTCGGCCAGCGCTGGCTGCGCCATCGCGCCGCCGAGCGCGCCGCCGGTCATGACTATGCCGATCGTTGTCGATCGCTTGATGCTGAACCAGCTGATCATGGCGGTCTGCGCGCAGATCGGACCAGTCAGACCGAAAGACAGCCCCATGACCACGCCCCAGACCAGGATCCAGTGCCATAATTCGGTGACGCCGAAAACCAGCAGCAGAAGACCGGCCAGCATCACCAGCAGTCCGATGGTAACGGTTCTCCGGACACCCGAACGGCTCAGCAAATAGCCGGTCAGAGGGTAGGACAAGCCAAGCGTTATCAGCGCAACCGACTGGGCAATGGAGGCGGAGCCGCGGTTCCAGTTCATGGTCTCGACCATCACCGGGAAGACCACCGAATAGGCGAAATAGACAAAGCCGGATGCGGCAAACTGGATGAAGAAAAACAGGCTTACATTGTTCCAGCCATAGAATTTGCGGGGCGCTTGCCCGGATTGCGCGGTGGTTGCCAATATGCTCTCCTGTGCCGCTTCATATTGGCGGTTCTCAGGCAGCTTACAGCAATGTCAGTTACAATCAATATTGCAATTGGGAGGATAAGCTGTTCTCACATGATCGTTGCGTGGGAGGAAGTGCAGGATGAAATGGCCGCTCAGGATCAGCAAGAGCAGTACGCTGATCGCGTTGATATTATTCGCCTTATTCGGGCTGATCCTGTTTGGCATGGGACGCCCGCCGATCTGCGCTTGCGGTACGGTCAAGCTGTGGCAGGGCGTTGTCCAATCATCGGAAAACAGCCAGCATCTCGCCGACTGGTATTCGATGAGCCATATCATTCACGGGTTCATCTTCTTCGGTATCGGCCATCTCTTGCGCAAGCGCTTCCCGAAGCTGTTCCCGCTCGGTGTCATCGTCTGTCTCTCGATATTGGTCGAGGGCGCGTGGGAAGTGCTGGAAAATTCGCCGGTCATCATCGACCGTTATCGCGAGGCGACTATTTCCTATGGCTATGAAGGGGACTCCATCATCAACTCGATGGCCGATATTGCATGGATGATCGTCGGATTCTTTCTCGCATCACGGCTGCCGTGGAAGGTGACGCTGGCAATTGCCGTTATTTTCGAGCTGTTTACCGGCTATATGATCCGCGACAATCTCGCGCTCAACATCCTGATGCTCACGGTACCGATCGAGGCGGTGAAGGACTGGCAGGCGGCCGGTACCGGCTACTGGCTAACCGGGAAGCCTTAGCGCCGGTTTTGCAGCGGCTTTTTTCTTTTCGGGAACCGGACGGCCTTCGATCTCGATAACCGCCTCGGATGCGGGAAGCGCTTCTGCCTCTTTCGAGTCATCATAGAGTTTTTTCGCGATCAGCGCCCCGCCGACCAGCAGCGCGCCGGGGACGGACCGGGTCGCTATGCGGGCGGCGATCATGCCGAGGCCGAAATTGCGCAAGCCATGACCCGTGGTGTGCTTGCGCGCCTCGTAACCGACCATGGTGGTGAATATATTTCTGATTAGCGACATGCTCTGGTTCCCGGATCAGCCATGTTTGCCGACCATATTCTCAGGTCTAACATGGGTATCGTAGGTTTCTGCGTCAACCAGACCGAGCTCCAGCGCGGATGCGCGAAGGGTCTGGCCGGTTTTATGGGCATATTTGGCAATCGCCGCAGCCTTGTCATAGCCGATCACCGGAGCCAGCGCGGTCACCAGCATGAGTGAATTGTCGACCAGCTGCTTGATCCGCACCTCATTAGCCTCCAGGCCTTCCACACAGCGCTCGGAAAAGCTGGACATGCCGATCGAGATGATCTCGATCGAGCGGAGGACATTGGCGCCAATCAGCGGCTTGAATACATTGAGTTCGAGATGGCCTTGCAGTCCGCCGACGGTCACCGCCTGATGATTGCCGATAACCTGTGCAGCGACCATGGTCAGCATCTCGCACTGGGTCGGATTGACCTTGCCCGGCATGATTGAACTGCCCGGCTCATTGGCCGGCAGGTCGAGCTCGCCGAGCCCGGAACGCGGGCCGGAGCCGAGCAGGCGGATATCATTGGCGATCTTGGTCAGCGACACCGCGAGCGTGTTGAGCGCGCCGGACAATTCGACCATCGTGTCATGAGCCGCCAGTTCGGCGAACTTGTTCGGGGCAGAAGTGAATTTCAGGCCGGTGATCTTGGAGATTTCCTTGGCGATATTCTCGCCGAAATTTTCCGGCGCATTCAGGCCGGTCCCGACGGCAGTGCCGCCTTGCGCCAGCTGGCGCAATCGGGGGAGGACGGTTTCTATCCGGTCACGCGCGGCCACCAGTTGCGCTGCATAGCCGGAAAATTCCTGTCCGAGGGTCAGCGGCGTGGCGTCCTGCAAATGGGTGCGGCCGATCTTGACGATAGACTTCCATTTCTGCGCCTTTTCCGCCAGCGCATCGTGCAATTGTTCCAGCGCCGGGAATAGTTCGACTTCCAGCGCCCGCGACGCCGCGACATGCATGGCGGTGGGGAAACTGTCGTTCGACGATTGGCCGCGATTGACATGGTCGTTTGGGTGGACCGGATATTTGCCGCCGCGGGTGCCGTATATCGCCTCGTTGGCGACGCCGGCGATCACTTCGTTGACGGTCATGTTCGACTGGGTTCCGGATCCGGTCTGCCAGATGGTCAGTGGAAATTGATTGTCATATTCGCCGGTCCGCACGGCATTGGCGGCTTTTTCGATCGCCGCAGAAATTTCCGGTTCCAGGCCATGGATGCCGTTGACCCGCGCGGCGGCCTGTTTGACGGCGGCCAATGCGTGGATCAGCCGGATCGGCATGCGTTCCTGACGCGGGAACGGGAAATTCTCGATACTGCGTTGTGTCTGTGCGCCCCAATAGGCGTCGGCGGGAACCTGTATCTCGCCAAGAGAGTCGGTCTCTGTGCGGGTCCCGCTCACTTTTTCTTGCCGAAGTCCACCGTCACCACGTTGGAGCCATCATCAGCCGGCTTGACCGTTTCCGTCTCGCCGTCATTTTCCGCCGGGTCGTGGCTGTTCACATCGCCCTCGATCTCGTCAACATGGAATTGCAGCGCAAAATCGACCGCCGGATCAACGAAGGAGGTTATCGCCGCGAACGGGATATGCAGCATGGAGCTGATCTGGTTGAAGCTCAGTCCGACTTCGAATCGATCCTTGTCGACCTTCAGGTCCCAGTAGCGGTTCTGGATGACGATCGTCATCTCGTCCGGAAATCTCGCGATCAGATGATCGGGAATGTCGACGCCGGGGGCGCGGGTCTTGAAGGTGATATAAAAATGATGCTCGCCGGGAAGGCCGCCTTTGACGACTTCTCCCAGCACCCGGCTTACCACAGCGCGCAGGGCTTCCTGCACGATTTCGTCATATGGAATCAGGCTATCTGGGGCATCTTCACTCATTTGCACTAGGTGGCGTGAAGCGGGCAGCGGGTCAAGAGTGTAAAATGAATTTCCTGTCGACCAAAGACCGCGAAATTCTTGCCTGATTTGTCCAAGCCTTTATAGGCCATCTGCATGAGAACAGCGACAATCGAGCGAAATACCAAAGAAACCGAGATTTTTGTCGAGTTGAACCTTGACGGGACCGGCCAATTTGACGTGTCCACCGGCATTGGTTTCCTCGATCATATGATCGAGCAATTCTCGCGTCATTCGCTGATTGACCTGAAAATGAAGATCAAGGGCGACCTCCACGTCGACCAGCATCATACCACGGAAGACAGCGCCATCGCGCTGGGCCAGGCGATCCATCAGGCGCTCGGCGACAAGGCCGGTATCGTGCGCTACGGCAGTGCCTATTCGCCGATGGACGAGACGTTGAGCCGGGTGGCGCTGGATATTTCCGGCCGCCCCTATTTCGTATGGAACGCCGGCTTCACGCAGGAGCGGCTGGGCGAGATGGACACGGAATTGTTCAAACACTGGTTCCACAGCGTCGCCGATGCTGCCGGGATCACGCTGCATATCGAATTGCTCTATGGCGAGAATAACCACCATATTGCGGAAAGCATCTTCAAGGGCTTTGCCCGCGCGATGCGTCAGGCTGTCGAGCGCGACCCGCGCAAGGGCGACGCGATTCCCTCGACCAAGGGGCAATTGGGTGGCTGAGTTGTGTTTCCCGCGTCAGCGGACTTTTCTTCAGGATTCTATCACGCGAAGCCGCGAAGTCGCAAAGAAGATGCGGATTTCGGGTAATCTTCGCGCATTCGGCGGTTGATTGGCATTATGTCTGAAACCATCGCTCTTATAGATTTCGGCGCCGGCAATTTGCACAGTGTCCACAACGCCTTGATGGCCGCAGGGGCCGGCCATGTCTCTGTAACCACCGACCCGGAACTGGTGGCGCGCGCCGACCGGATCATATTGCCCGGCGTTGGCGCCTTTGGTGCCTGCCGCGATGCACTGGTAGCGATCGACGGCATGGTTGCCGCGATGGATCGGCGGGTCCGCGCTGAGGGCATACCTTTTCTCGGCATCTGTGTCGGAATGCAGATGCTGGCCGACAAAGGCATCGAATTTGGCGAGCATGACGGTCTCGGCTGGATTGGCGGCACGGTAAAGGCGATCGAGCCTGCCAGTGACGAAATAAAGATCCCGCATATGGGCTGGAACGATGTGACCCCGACCGAGGGGCATGATCTGCTCGAGTCGGGCGAAGCTTATTATCTGCACGGCTATCATTTTGATGCCGCCAATGAAGCCGACATATTGGCGAAGACCAGCCACGGCGTGCCGCTGGTATCGGCGGTTGGCTGCGACAATATCGTCGGCGTGCAATTTCATCCGGAGAAAAGCCAGGCTTATGGACTGGCCTTTCTCAACCGTTTTCTGGAGTGGAAACCATGATCGTATTTCCCGCAATTGACCTCAAATCGGGCGAAGTCGTGCGCTTGGCCGAAGGTGATATGGACCGCGCCACCGTCTATGGCGACAATCCGGCGGAACAGGCCGGCCTGTTTGCCGCTGCCGGTGCCGAGCATATTCATGTGGTCGATCTCGACGGCGCTTTTGCCGGATCGCCCCAGAACGCCGAAGCGGTGGAAGCGATTGTCGCCAGCTTTCCCGGCTATGTACAGCTCGGCGGCGGTATCCGCAATCGCGAGACGGTGGAGCGCTGGTTCGAACTGGGTGTCGCCCGGCTGGTGATCGGAACCGCTGCGCTCAAGGATCCCGATTTCGTCAAGGATATGGCGAAAGAATATGAAGGCGGCATCGTCGTCGCGGTTGACGCACGGGACGGCATGGTCGCGACCGAAGGCTGGGCCGATGTGTCGGATGTCAGCGTCCGCGATCTTGCCCGCCGGTTCGAGGACGCAGGCGTTGCCTCGATCCTGTTCACCGATGTCGGCCGCGACGGCATGCTGACCGGCTGCAATATCGAAGCCACCGTCGATCTGGCGCGCGGCGTCGATATTCCGGTGATCGCCAGCGGCGGGGTCAAGGGTCTCGACGACATTCACATGCTCAGCCAGTTCGCCAAGGACGGGATTGAAGGCGTGATTACCGGCCGGGCCCTATATGATGGTCGGCTCGATCTGGCGACGGCGATTGCGATGGCCAATCGTGGTTGAGTTGTTTCAATCCGTTCGTGTCGAGCGCAGTCGAGACACATTGGTTTCGCGCGCAAACGTCTCTCGACTTCGCTCGAGACGAACGGCGGGACGCTCATGACCGTCCGTATCCGCGTCATTCCCTGTCTCGACGTTGCCAATGGCCGCGTGGTCAAGGGCGTCAATTTCGTCGATCTGCAGGACGCCGGCGATCCGGTCGAGCAGGCGCAGGCCTACGATGCGGCTGGCGCAGACGAACTCTGCTTTCTCGACATCACTGCATCTCACGAAAATCGTGACACGATCATCGATGTCGTCCGGCGTACCGCCGAGGTCTGCTTTATGCCGGTGACCGTCGGCGGCGGCGTCCGCACGGCGGATGATGCGCGGGCTTTGCTGATGGCCGGAGCGGACAAGGTCGCGGTGAACAGTGCCGCTGTGTCGCGGCCCGAAGTGGTCAGCGACATTGCTACCCGATTCGGCAGCCAGTGCATGGTTGCCTCGATCGACGCCCGCAAAGTGGCGGAAGGGCGCTGGGAAATATTCACCCATGGCGGCCGTACGCCGACCGGGATCGACGCGCTGGAACATGCCGTCCGCATGGCCGATCTGGGGGCAGGGGAGTTGCTGGTCACCTCGATGGACCGCGACGGCACCCGCGACGGCTATGATCTGGCACTGACCCGCATGCTTGCCGACGCGGTGTCCATACCGGTGGTGGCTAGCGGCGGGGTCGGCAATCTTGACCATCTGGTCGAGGGTGTAACCAAAGGCCATGCCAACGCTGTGCTCGCGGCCTCGATATTCCACTTCGGCCAATATAGCATTGCTGACGCCCATGCCGCGCTACGCGCTGCGAAGCTGCCCGCCCGGGCCTGATCCGGCAAAATTGTAAATATTCCCCGATTATCGCCATGTCGGGCGATGGTTAATGTCGGTTTACTTTACATCTGCTGATTTTTCGAAATATCATTAACTATTCTATCGCCGCTAAGCTGGGCTTTCCGGCGAACTGGCAGGCCTCTTGCTTAACTATTTCCATGGGATTTTTAAAATTTGGGAATGGAATTCGACTATGAAACTGATGAAATATACGATCTGGACCGCCGCCGCAGCACTGGCTGTTGTAGCCAGCGCTCCTGCCGATGCGACCTGGAGCAGCGACAGTCGCGGCTCCGTCAAAGGGTGGGGTAGCTCGGGCTGGGGTAGCTCGGGCTGGGGTAGTTCCGGCTGGGGTAGTTCCGGTTGGGGTAGCTCGGGCTGGGGTAGTTCGGGTTCATCCGGAAACGGAACGTCGACAGGCGGAACAGGTTCTTCCGGAGGAACAGGCACTTCAGGGGGAACAGGCTCTTCGGGCGGGACCGGATCTTCTTCCGGCGGTACTCCGGTTCCCGAACCTTCGAACATGCTGATGCTCGGCATTGGGCTGGCCGGACTGGTTACTGGCCGAATGGCAGCCCGGCGTCGCAAAAAGCTTTAATCGACAAATTCCCGGCGCCGTCCGCTTTCCAATTGCGGTGTGGCCCGGATGGGACCGTCAGGGGGGCAACCGGCGGTCCCTTTTTTTCGCCATTGTCACAGGATCAGCAAACTTGTGTCGCTAGGACTTGACGAACAGGCGATCCGTCGCGCAAACCGCCAGCGATGACCAATATTCTCAAATCTCTCGAACGCACGATTTTGGAACGCCGCGAAGCGGAGCCGGAAACAAGCTATGTCGCCAGCCTGCGGGCCAAAGGCCGTGCCAAAATGGCGGAAAAGCTTGGTGAAGAGGCGACCGAAGCGGTGATTGCCGCTGTGCTGGATGACAAGGCGGCGATGACCGGAGAGGCGGCCGACCTGCTGTTCCACCTGATGGTGCTGCTCGCCGACATGGACCTGTCTCTCGATGACGTGACCGCCGAACTGGCGCGCCGCGAAGGCCTGTCCGGCCTGGAAGAAAAAGCGGCAAGAGGAGCAAATTGATGGCGATCGACCCGACCCTGGCTTATGATGACGATAATATTTTCGCGAAAATCCTGCGCGGGGAGATCCCCAACAAGTCCGTCTATGAAGACGAATGGGTGCTCGCCTTCCACGATATCAATCCGCAGGCACCGGAACATATATTGGTGATCCCGAAAGGCCGCTATGTCAGCTGGGACGATTTCTCGGCCAGCGCGAGCGACGCGGAAATCGCCGGATTTGTCCGCGCCGTCGGCCATGTCGCCCGCGAAGCCGGTATGGTTGAGCCGGGTTATCGCCTGCTCGCCAACGTCGGCAAGCACGGCCATCAGGAAGTGGCCCATCTCCACGTCCATATTTTTGCCGGAAAACCGCTTGGCCCGATGCTGATGCGCAGCTAGTAACAGGGGTAACAAAGCCGCAACCGGCTCGAGATTACGGGGAGAATGAAATATGGCAGGCGCAGTAGCACCAAGAGGAGAGGGCTGGTCCTCGCGAACCGCATTTGTCCTGGCCGCGATCGGTTCGGCCGTCGGGCTCGGCAATCTGGTTCGTTTCCCCGCTGAAGCGGGCGCAAATGGCGGTGGTGCCTTTGTCATATTCTATATTTTCTGCGTTTTGCTGATCGGTCTGCCGATCCTGCTTTCCGAAACACTCATTGGCCGCCACGGTCAGGGGTCGGCTATCGAAAGCATGAAGAAGGTGGCAATCGAATCCCGCGCGTCAAGCTGGTGGTCCGTCGCTGCCGGTATCGGGATGGTCGGTGCTTTCCTGATTCTCACATATTACAGCGTCCTGGCGGGCTGGATCGTGCATTTTATCGGCATTTTTGTCGGCGATGTCGTCCATGCTTTCGCATCGGGCGGTCTGGCGCAAGGCGCCTTGCAGGATTCGTCGGTCGATCAGGTCCAGGCCCTGCTGCCGGCCCTGCAGGCGAACAGCAGCGAGATGCTGGCGATGCACGCCATTTTCATGGCTCTGACGATATTCTTCGTCGGACGCGGCGTCAGCAGCGGCATCGAGAAAGTCGCTGTCTGGCTGATGCCGATTTTCTTCATCTTGCTGATTGCGATTACCATATATGGTGCCTTTACCGGATCATTCGGTGCGGCTCTGGAATTTCTGTTTGATTTCGAGCCGGCGCGTTTGCTCGACCCGTCGGTCCAGCTGTCGGCGCTCGGTCAGGCCCTGTTCTCGCTGTCTCTGGGGTCGGCACTGATGATCACTTATGGTGCCTATGCGGCGCGGGACATCAATCTGGCAAAAACATCGGTCCAGATCGCCAGCGCCGATACGTCGGTTGCGATTATCGCCGGTCTGGCGATATTCCCGATAACATTCGCCGCGCTCGCTCCGGCCAGTCTGACTGCAATATTGGATGGCCAGGAACAGGTGCAGGGCGGGCTCGGACTGTTATTCGTCAATCTGCCGGTCGCGTTCCAGACCATGCCGGCGGGATCGCTCATTGGATTGCTGTTCTTCATCATGGTGTTCTTTGCAGCGCTGACCAGTTCGGTTGCACTGCTCGAGGCCTCTGTCAGCTGGGCGATAGGGCGGTTCAAACAGCCGCGCTGGCTGGTGACGATCATATTGGGCGGGCTCGCCTTCCTGATCGGTGCCTGGGCAAGTTTCTCGTTCAACAGCCAGGCCGATTTCCAGCCGTTTGACTTCATGATCTTCTCCGGTCAGCCGGTGTTCGGCATCATTGACGAACTGACCGCGAAAATATTGCTGCCAACATCCGCGCTTCTGGTCGCCATCTTTGTCGGCTGGATCGCCGACCGGCGGTTGATCGACAGCGAAAATGGTCTCGACGGCGAATTGCATCGCATCTGGCTGTTTCTGGTCCGCTGGCTCTGCCCGCTGGTGATATCTGCCATCCTGCTGTCGGGCCTGTTTCCCGGACTGTTGGGATAAGGATAGCAGATGGCCGGAACAAAAACGCCAAAATGTCCGGTGTGCAAGCGTGTAGCGACGGCAGAATTCGCCCCTTTCTGCAGCGCAGGCTGCAAGGATCGCGATCTGCTGCAATGGCTGGGCGACGGCTATAAAATCCCCGGGCAGGCGGTTTCGCCGGATGAACTGGCTGAACATTTCACCGGGGATTCGGGCCGAAATGGAGAGGACTGAACAGGCGCAACAAAACCGCCATTTTTAGGCTGGACAAGCAGCAATAGCCCCGCCTATAGCGTCGCTTCCTAACGTGGCCAGCGCATCGCGCAGGCCCAGATGCCCGAGTAGCTCAGTTGGTAGAGCAAGCGACTGAAAATCGCTGTGTCGGTGGTTCGAATCCGCCCTCGGGCACCACCTTTTTTCTTATTTTTCAATGTCTAGCGGCACTGCGGCCTTGGGCCAATTTAATGCCAAGTTCTTAGAGGGTTAGCTCGCGCCGCATGGGAGCTCCCGTGACCAGAGACCATTTGGCAGCGGCCATAGTAGGGCATAATGCCTTTTTATCTCCATGGCCCAAAACGCTGGCACCAGATGCACTATTGGAATTGGGTGGTTTTCGAGCTTCCGTTGAAGCCGAGCAGCTCGCGCTGTGCTCTCCAGCAAAGCGGAACGCCGCCAATGCGCAGGATCTTGCGGCCGGTGAGATCAACTGGCTGCGCGCCATCTATAATGGAGGAGATAATGTCAGGGGCAAGATAGCTTAGCCGGGTAAGCTGCTGGAGATGGCGCGGGCTATATTCTGCGATCATCGGCGATGGTTTTCCTGAGAGCAGAAGGTCTTGCGCTGCAAACGCATGAGCGATCAATCGTAGAAGCACTGGATCGGGGTCCCGTTTGGGCGGGCCTTGGTCAGGTGCGATAGCGAGTTTTAAGTCGGAGCCCTTGCTCACCAGCTTTGCCTTGACGGATATTGTGGATGGCTCATCCTGATCTGATGGTTTGGAACTTATTTTTATAGCAGCTTCGTTCACCTCCACGCTGGTCTGCCTGCTGAGCAATATTTTGCGCTGTTCCCTGATGGTCATGCCGGGCAGGGCACCAGCAATATCCTGACGTTTGTTTATCAGCTCGGAAAGATGAGCTGCGGTCTCATCGCCGTTGGAATCAACAAAGCCCAGTTGCTTCGCAACTGCATCAACCACCAGCCTCTCGATTTCCCCAGCGGGCATGCGCCATTTGGTTGATTGGTCTCCTGGTTGGGTACGGGTGACATAATAGCGGAACCGTTTTGATCCCTTGGTTGCATGGGTGGGCGTCATCGGTTTGCCATCTGGATCCGTGATCATGCCCGTTAGCAGACTCGGGTTGCGGCTTTTCTTACCCAGCGCATTGGTGCGTCGATTGGCCTCAAAGGTGCCCTGAACGATATCAAACAGCTCTTGAGAGATTACGGCTTGGTGGGCTCCATCGTAGACATTGTCCTTATGTTTCACCTTGCCAACATAGACCGGGTTTTGAAGGAGATGGGTCAGAGTACCGGTTTTGAAAGTAACTCCACCCACAACCTTTCCCGTTTTCCAGACACGCATTCTAGTTTTGATACCTTTCGCCGCCATTTCCTCGACCAGCTGCGGCACTGATCTTATCTCTGTGTAGCGTTCAAACATCCAGCACACGATTTCCGCTTCAGATTGGTTGATCACTAACTGGCGTTCTATAACATCATATCCAAACGGCACACCGCCTCCCATCCACATGCCTTTCTTCTTGGATGCCGCAACTTTGTCGCGGATGCGTTCGCCGGTCACCTCGCGCTCGAACTGCGCGAATGATAGAAGGACGTTCAGCGTCAGGCGCCCCATGCTGGTTGTTGTATTGAACGATTGGGTGACGCTGACAAAGCTGGCTTCGTTCTCGTCGAGTATCTCAACGATTTTGGCAAAGTCAGCTAGCGAGCGGGTCAGTCGATCAACCTTGTACACAACGATGACATCGACTTTGCCGGCTTTTATGTCGCCGAGAAGCTGGGTTATGGCAGGTCGGTTCATTGAACCGCCAGACCAGCCACCGTCATCATACAGTTCGGGAACCGCTTCCCAGCCTTCGCTGGCCTGACTGAGGATATAGGCAGCACAGGCCTCACGCTGAGCGTCCAGACTGTTAAAATCCTGTTCCAGCCCGTCTTCGGTCGATTTGCGCGTATAGATGGCGCAGCGCAGCTTTTTGGGTTTGTCAGACATAAGCCGATGCCTTGGATTTGTATCCGCTCCGCTTCTTCAATCCGAAGAAGCGAGGGCCGGACCAATGGGCGCCAGTTATCTCTAGGGCGATATGACTGAGGCTCTCGTAGTGGCGCCCCTCAAACTCAAACCCGTCATCACATACCAGAACATGAAAGCTTTTGCCGTTCCACGATCGAACCAGTCTGGTTCCGGTTTTCAACGAGATGGCGTGCATGTAGCCGGCTTTTCCGGTGCGCTCGACGCGTTTGCGAAGGCGCTGGATTTCTCGCGTGGTGGCGCCTGTCAGGCTGCCGTGCACACGTTCCTGCAGGCGATTGGCGATACCGCGCCTGAGCAGGTCTGGTCCGATGTCGGGAGCAGGCGATCGATATGTGTCGCGCCACAAGGATCGCAGCTGGGCAGGGGGCATTGTCATCAGTTCGGCCAACTGCTGTTCGAGTGCGGTCATGATGCTGCCTGTATCGCGCTCTGATCCGGATTCTGTGTAATCCTGTAGGCCGTGCCATCATCGCCGCGCTGTTCGCGGGTGATAGTAAAGCCTTTCTTGCGCAGGCCAGTCAGGAACGCACGAGCGCTGTGGGTTCGCCATTTTGTGGCTTTGCAAATATCACCAAGAGTTGCGCCTTTGCCGCGGTTTAGCAGCGCAATAACGGTGGCGGATTTGGTTTGCGTCTTGGGTTTTGTCGTTGGCACATTGGGTCTCCAGCATTGGAGCCGGTCTATCCGGCTCTTCCACTGACCCAAGCCGCGGATGGGATTGAAAACCCTGCGGCGTGTCGCGGTTATTTGCAGCGACCCCAATAGCAATGCTCGAACAAACACCGAAGTCCAGTGGATTATCCGAATTTTGTCAAAAGCGGCTAGTCGGCTAACGCCCCACGAGCGGTTATTGACAACAGTCGGATCCTTTGTCTGCTTCGCGCCCAATTGCAGACTATCAGGTCGTCGCGAGGAATTTCTGAAAGCAGACACTCAGACGATGCCATCGTCTATGCTTGGCAAGAAGAAAATCGGCTCCGTTTAGGGTTGGTCATCCAAATAGATTTGGCTTGTCGTCTACTTTGCCCTTATCTTTTGCCTCTGTACTTCATTATAGATTTACACGAAGCGGTCGCCGCTGAACCATTGAAGGCGGCAGTGATCATGCCGGACAGCTTTTTAAAGAAGCCCTAATTTTCACTTCCATCGCCTCAATAGAACCCAATAATTGATTGGCCTTTCTTAGGACATCTAGCGAATCAATCGCATCGGTACGAGCGTTGCAAGCTTGTTTCTTATTACCGGCCTGATCGAAAATCAGTCCGAGCGTTTGATATGCACCAACAAGCTTGTTGGCAGTTCCGGGGCTTTTGCTGCGCCTGTAAGCTGAAGTATAATTCTCAATCACTTGCTTCTGCGTCTCGATTGCCTGTGAATAGCGACCTTGAGCAGACAGATCTTGTGCTTGGGCTTGTTTAACGGCTGCTGCAAAACTGAGCATTGCGGCATCATTTGGTTCTACAGCCAATAGCCTGTCGACACTATCGGTCGCGGTACGCAAAAACGCGATTGCCGCGGACCGTTTCCCTGGCAACCCTTCGGCGGTTCCGTGGCCTGTATAAGCGTTGAAAGCACGCAAATAGAGCAAATTTGGTTCATTTGGTTCGTCTTTGATGATCGCTGCGAAGCGCTGATCGGCATTTGTGAAATAGGTTACGCCTTCATCGAGATTGTCCGACAAATATCCAGCGAGCCCAAGGAAATGCTCTGCCAAGGCTTGATCTAGGCGAACGTCGCTATCAGGCAGTGAATCGGAACTACGCTCTTGTGCTTCGCGAGCCAGCAGAGCGGCAAATTTGCGAATCCCGTCTGCATCTCCATTTAGCAAAGCTAGCTCAAGCTGGCTGCGCCGGACGTCGCTGCGCGCCGATTTCCAAGCGGCGCCACGCTTAGATTCAGAGACGGCTTCAAGATTCTGCGTTGCTTTCTCAACACTCTCACCTGCCTTTTTGAGATCGCTATCGACATGGGCTTCCAGCAATGCCTGTTTAGCCAAAACACGCACCTTCAGGGTTCTGGATTCTGCCGTTTCCATTCCATGAAGTAATTTGAGAGCGTCCAAAATATTATGTCGAGCACCGACGCGATCGCCTTGGTTCGGTTGACCCGGTATTCCGCGGATAAGTGCTAACTGAAGAAAGCCTCGTGCTGCCTCCAATCGAAGTTGCTCAGTAACGTTAGAATTCTTCGCCAGTTCTGATAAATAAATTTGCGCCCGTTTCGTCAGCGCCACTCGCGCCTCGCCTGTCCCAACGACCCGTGAAAGCCGCTCTTCGAGATCAAAAATCATAAAGCCGGCCAAATCGCGGACTTCGGCAAAGCGCGCAGCCTCCGCTTGCCGGGCCCGCTCTGCTCGCGAATAAGCCACAGTCGCAACTATCAATGCGCCAATTATAAAAACCGATGCAAGACCGCCTAACAGGCTACCGAGCCTGTGACGATTGACAAAAAGCACCGTACGATAACGCCACCCACCTGGCCGCACACTGACTGGCATACCTTCAAGCCAAGCGGATACATCATCACGCAAAGCGTCGACAGTAGCATAGCGATCTTCCAGTTCAGTAGCTGTCGCCGTTGACACAATTGCCGAAAGATCTGTCTCACTTTCGGGAATCAGTGCGGCGAGTATCTTGCCGAGAGAATATACGTCGGCAGCTGTCGTTACCCGCAAGCTGGTTAGCCGTTCAGGTGCGGCAAAACCTGGCGTCAGACTTAGGCTAGCAATCGATGGTGTAACCAAACTCGTCAGAACGTCCACGGTGTCGGTCTCAGCGGGCTTGGCGATACCAAAGTCGATCAGCTTGACAGTGCCGTCCGATGTAACGAGAATATTCGATGGCGTCAGATCTCGGTGAACAATGAGATGGCGGTGAGCAAATGCGACGGCATCACATACTGTCACGAACAATGCAGCTCTGGCTTTCAGATCCAATTTATTGCCGTCAGCCCAGTTGAGCAGAGGCTCGCCATCAACATATTCCATGACGATAAAGGGAAGTCCCTCGGGAGTCTCACCACCATCGTAAAGTTGAGCTATATTGGGGTGCCGCAACTGTGCAAGTGTTTGGCGTTCTTTTCGCAGCCGATCGGTTAATGATGTCGACAGGAGCCCAGGCTTGACTAATTTGATAGCAGCCACATGGTCAAAATCGCCCACGTCGCGTTCGCCGCGATAGACTGAACCCATACCGCCCCGACCGATCAAGCTCACTATCCGATAAGCACCGATCCTCTCTGGAGCAAGTTCCTCGGAAATAGTTTCGGATGCAGTACCAGTACGGAGCATAGCATTCCGGTCAGCTCTACGCATGGCTTCGACGCGCATGCGTATAGGAGAATTATTCGAAGTCCGTTGCGCCAACCAGTTATCGCGATCATGCTCAGCGATGTCTAACATCGCTTCGAAGAGTGCTATGGCTTCGCGTTCAATATCAGCATCGGTCATACCTCCTGCTCGTCGAGAGCGGCCATTAACCAAGCGCGGGCAGTTTGCCAGCGCCGTTTGACGGTTGGCTCGGACAGTCCACTGACTTCGGCTATATCGGTAATCGTCATGCCGCCAAAATAACGCATCTCAACTATCTCCATTAATTGAGGATCAATAACCCCCAATCTTATCAGCGCAGAATTGAGTGAATCGAGATCAAATCTCTGTTCGCCATCGATACTCGTGTTGAGTTCGACCTTGTGATGACGACGTTTCTCTGACGACTTCGCGCGAGCGTGATCGGTCAAGATGTTACGCATCAGCCGGGATGAGAGAGCGATGAAATGTGCCCGGTCTGCAAGAGTAATCTTGTCGATCCGGATCAGCTTGAGAACTGCATCATTAATCAAATCACCTGTCGAAAGCGAGCTTCCATACTCGCCGCGAAGCCTAGCAGCCGCGATTTGCTGCAGTTCAGGCAATAGATGCTGGATCAATCGATCACGATCGTCAGCAACCCCTTCGCGCCAACTCACGATCATTTGCTGGGTATCAGGACCCTTTCGTGACAATTTTCGTCGCCCCCGTGGTGATGAATATCTTTAAAGTTGAAAAACAAAGAAAGATCAATCGATTAAAGAAGATCGCACTGTATCAAAGCCCAACGCATTAAGTGAACGCATTTTGTTCTGTTAGATGATGGGACATTCATAGTTTCTGGCGCTGTCACCGTAAGATTTTTTTGCGACCGTCAGATTTTTGTGATCCGTTCTCCTACAATAACTCGCTGTACCTTGTGACAGGACTGAAACAGGGGGCATCGATGACATTTGATTTACGCATTGGTCGCGATCTAGCGATAGCATTGGTAATAATGGGAAGCGCATTTTCGTCTGTGCGCGCAGAGACGGGCGTCTTGCTCGCCAACGCGCAAGCAGGGCACAGCGAACGGCTCGCGACGGGTGAACAATTGTTGATCAATTCTGATGCATCCTCAATGCCCTTTGCTGGCCGTCAAGTGGATCTGGATAAATTTGTTGGAATTGCAGGCTATGCCAATGAAGTTGCTTATATAGCCGTCATCGAGGGTTCGGCGTCAGTAAACAATGAAAAGGCCAAACCAGGGCAGTTGCTGTTGCTTCGCCCATATGGGGCAAAGATCGGTGTAGAAAGATTCGATGCTATCCGGCTGACCCAACAATGGTCAGAAGTTGTCCAGGCCGCCGCACCCGATGCCTATGCAAGTCTCGCGCGCATTAAAAATCGTCAACAAAGGGGCGTTTGGCTCGGACGACTTGGCCAGACCAGCTATAATGTTGCTGCGTCGGGCTCAGCAGCCAATGAAAGGGCAACGCGCCGTTTAATGGGAGAATCAGCGGTTCGCGACATACGCTTTTCGGGCGCAAGCGACCCGATGGCCGTCGAAAAAATGGTCGCCACGAGTTTCCTGAATGCATTGAAATCCGGTGATGCTGAAGCTGCGTCCGCATTGATGGACCCTACGCCATTCGGCGGGCGCACGCTCGCAGGCGGTGCAGGTGAAGCGCGCTTGATCGCTGCCCGCGCACTGATCGCAAGTCAAAACTGGGCCAACATCGTCGGATCGGACGAACCGACTTTCCGCGACCGGGTCTGGCGTGCGGGTGGGGCCACTCTGGCGCTGCGCCCAATTGACGATTTTGTATTTGTTAGCCGTATCACAGGAGACGTAAATTGACCACCAAGCTTAATATGCGCGTTGCACTGCGCCTAGCCCTCTGGGCCGGGGTTTCAACATTAGGAATTATGGCAGAAGCTCCAGCCATCGCTCAGGAAACCCCGGAGCAGAGCGTCAGTCTTTTGCGCTTTGGCCAGGAAGTTTCACAAGCGGGTGAGGTTGTAAGCGAGAGCAAGGATGTGATGATGGCGCGGAGACGCGTCAATGGCAGGTCGCTTTTGATCTTCGATGCGCAAAATGGAGTGGCCATAGCCGAACGCGCCGGCGGCATTGGCATTATGCCCCTGCTAAACAAGACCGGACCGGAGGCCAGTTACGCTTTCGATTATGTCAATAATATCGCAAGCGGAAGCGACGCGGCTGCCAGTAATTTCAACACCATTGTCCATCCGCTGTTAATTTCTTCACCACCTTTGGACGGTGATGCAGACTGGTCAGTCACTACGAATCTCCATTCATTGGGGTTGCAGCAGGATCCTGCGGCAGTCAGCTTTAAACTGAGCCGTCGCTATCTGGATAATCAGGGAGCGCCCATCGCGCTGATTGAGTTCGATATTCCGGCTTTCACCTACAGACTGCCTAACGGTGATACGATTGTTCATTGGGCGCACGGATTTGCGGCTTCCGATCCCGGCTTTGGACAAATTCACGCTCTGGCTACCCAGCACCGGATCAGCAACATGGCCCCAGATGGGACGATGCGCCCAGTCAGCATATCCACCTCTCTCCATGGAATAGACCGAAATGGTGGATGGCGCATGCAGTTCGGCAAGTCACCAGAAGTACTGGCCGCCATAGATCGCGTAATGGCGACTAGAGGGGGTAAGTTTGCGACGACTGAGAGTGCTTCTGGGCGGTCAAATGGCGCTGTCAGCTTTAATGATGTCGCTGCTCGACTGGACTTTGTTGCCTTTGGTATGATGGAGAACAGCCCCAACGGTATCGGGCTCGCACTCAGCACAGCCCGCGACATCGCCGATTCTGCCGCAAAAGAAAAGTCGTGGAAAATTATTACTGAAAATGAGGTTGCCGACACAGATTCGGCATCGGAGAGTGATAAACTGGCAGACATCAACAAAAAAATTACAGAGGGACTGTCAAATCTGACCAATGACATAGTCAAGGTAATGGCTCCTGACCTACCCGATCTATCGGGACTTAACGAAGCGCTAGCCGGCATTGATTTTGAAAACCCGTATACGGCGGAGGAAATCGAGCAGCGCGCGCAATCTCTGCGGAACTCCAATATTAACGAAGTTGGAGAAGCAAATTCGCCGATTTTTATTTATACTGATGAGCAGATCGCAATCATAAATCAGTACAATGCTGCTATAGGTGCCCCACTGCTAACAGATAAGGATAAGATCCCTGTTCAAGCTTCTCACGGCGATATATTATCAATTGCATTGGAGAGGAAGTATCTTGATCATCAACCGACGCCCGAGGAACTAAAACAATTTGCAGACCAAGTGAGGGCGCAACAGGAGAACAAACTCCGAGGCTTTCCAATGAGACTTATCAGCATGATGGTGCGGGATTTGCAAGATGACTATCAGGCTTTCGGCGATAGAACCGCCGCAGAACTGGACGCGCTGGTCTCGCAGATAGCGGCGTCGTCAGCGGCCGAGCTCAGCGCGGAACAAAAGAAAAATGCCGAGGCCGCAGCCGCTCTGGCGGTGGTGCAGTTCATGAAAGACGCCAGCGTCAAAAAGGGCGATGGCCCCAGGCTGCAAGACGCAGGCGTTGGCGACGGTGTATCGCCGGACTGGTTGGTAGACGAAATGTCGCCGATTGATGAATCCGAACGCAGGGCGCAATATGATCAACTGCTCAAGGATCTGCTAAGCGAACTCGACCAGACCCGCACCGCCCAGGAAGCGGTCGATAAGAAACGCGCTGATTCCGGGGCAGATAGCCTTGATAGCTTTGTCGCCAATAATGCTTTCACTTATAGCAGCATGGTCGGCATTGTTCCGACCAGCCTGTCGCGTTGGTCCGAGTGGCTAGCCACGCAGAATGTTCGCGAGCTAGAACGTCTGGCACTAACGGCAGGCTATCCGAACCTTGCGTCGGCGCTTTCCGATTCCAGCAACATACTGCGCCAGTCACAGGACGAGGGCTATCGGCAATGGGCGCTTCAAGCGCCAAGTTGCGGAGGCTATGTTGGCTGCGGACCAAGTTATCTCGAACGCTGGCATATGAAAACATCGATCGTAGCACTGGGTGATATATTGAGCAGTAGCCGTGATATTTTTTCGACCGGCGGCTTTAGCGACATCGGCATTTCGGGTCTCAATCTCAGTTATCTGTTGCGCGACAATGCCCTTGAGGACGGTGATATTGTGCGCGTTCGGATAACCCAATTTGGCCGGACTATCTACGAAGGGGAGATTTCACTGACCAATATTGGCAACTTGTTCAACCTGGGCTTGGGTCGCGGGGTCGCCTCGCTAGAGATTTTTGCTGTTAACGAGGGAACAGCTTCGCCCAATACCGCACAAATTTCCGTCGACAATGTTGTCCGCGGGCAAGGAACGCAAAGCTATTCCCTTAGAACAGGGGAGACGGCCACACTTCGTATCGAGGCTGGTGCGACGGCAAGTGCAGGAGGCCCACAATGAACGTTTACCGTATTTTTGCATTAATTGCTATTGCCGCGATCGCTGCTCCAGCCAACGCGCAGGTAGCCCCTCCGATAGAGGATGTCGTAATCCAGGGCGAAATCCTTAACAGATCGGTAGGATCCACCATCGGCGAACCTAAGGGGACCCGCGAAGTTTCAGATACCGAACTGGATGGGGAAGCCGGTATCTATATTCTCAACATCAACGAGATATTCTCGATCTCCGGAAATGCGGGTCTTGGCTACACGTCAAATCCTACACGCACGGCATCTGATCCTGGCGGCGATTGGTACGGGGATTTTGGAGCAAGCCTTGGTTTTAGCACTCGTCTTGGCGGAAATGTTGATTTCGGTGCGGCCCTCAATCTCGATGGCAGGGAGTATTTCGAAAACAATCTGGCTTCTAGCCGCAGTGTTTCTGGTTCTATGTCAGCTGGCACCACAATTCTGGGCCCTATTTATGGAGGCGTTACTGGCTTTGGTGGATATGTCTTTGACAGCGATTTCGAGAGCGGAACGAGCTTTTACGGCGTTGCTGGTAACATAAGTGCGGCTCTGCCCATTACACAGCGCTTCCTGGTTCGGCCAGGTATCGGAATGACCCAACAATGGTCGGGTGTGTCCGAGAATAACAGCCTATCGGCTATCGGATCGCTTGATATTCTATACGCGTTATCGCCCAAGTGGATGATGTCTGGCCGGGCTTCGTTTTCCAAACGCTGGTATGAGAATTTCTACGAAGACGTAACCTTTGTCGAGCGCCGTGATGAAAATATAGGCTTGAGTGCAGCGCTTTCTTGGCTGCCCACCAGCAATCTGACGATATCCGCGAGCGTTGCGTATGAAGATCAGTCATCTTCCTTCTTCCTTTCTGAATTCGATGCAATAGGAACCGTAGCCAATATTTCACTCCGCCAGCGGTTTTGAACTCGTAACGATCTCTTTCCTTAATTTCACATCATCGGACCTTTTCGCTGTCGCACCAAATTGAATTGTCAGAACTCAAAATATTCGCCTCCCGCGTTCATTCAGCCTTTTTTAGAGCAACTGGCTAAAAATGCGCGAAATCGCGAATCTTATATGGAGCAGCTAAGTTGCTACTCCTCCTTTCACCAACACGGGCCCTCGGATGAATTTTCGAGGGTCTAAACAGCAATTTTGATAATTATTGTACAAAGTTCGCTGCGAAAGCGTCTAGATTGGAAATCCTGACCTAATGATGATCTTGATCCTTAGCGTCTGGCTATAGAAGTCGAAACTGTGCTAGTCGTCCGCTATCGGCGGAATCACGATTGCATTTGCACAAGCGAAATTGGGGCGGTAGCCGGAAGGTCAGCTTTCCACCGCGCAGCATCCAATAGCGGACAGTCTCGAAACGGCCCATTTCCTGCTGTAGGAGGCGAAGTCGTCTTGCGTCGGCTTTTAGGCTCTCACGATTGCCATGCAAATGTCTGATGTTGGGTGGAAAGCGGTCATTCAAAATGAGCGATCTGTATGACAGCTTCTGGGCCGACAGCCGACTGTCGGCTTAGAGGGTTTTAAGCAAAGCAAGCGGACACTTCAGTCGGGGCTATCGAAATGACCGCCTCCACCCCATTTGCAGACATTCACATCCGCGCGATTGTACGTCCGCTTCGCGCCGAGGTGTTGTCATTCCGAGGGCAGACGGTTGTTCATGTGAGCGGCCATTGCCTGAACTCGATCGGCGCGTTTCATCATCACAAAATTGGTTGGGAAGCAGCAAATCATGCGATCCAAGGTCGGTTTCAGCGCTTAGCTGTTAGCAGACCTTCTGTTCATGGAAATCTGCAATAAGGCGGATGTGGGAGAGCCATGATAGCCACCAATGTCAGCGAACCAATGTATCTATCGGCTATCGGCATCGTTCATATCTTCGTTTGCTACCTTCCGAGCGAGCCAGTCCGCGCGTCGGCGTTGCTTCTTTTCAAGAATTTTACGGCTTGCTTCGCCGAGAAGGATGGTATCTGCCATGACCGCGCCGCGCTCGCCGATGGGCCGGTCTTTTCCGATCGTGGAATCCTCAAACGTTTGGCGTTCGGTTTCCGCATTTATTTCGGCTCCGATCAATACGGAATATGCCGACAGGAACAGCCACATAAGAAAAATAACAACCGCAGCGAGCGATCCGTAAGTTGCGTTATAATCGCTGACATTGGCGGCATAATAGCCGAAACCTAAGGTGATCAATAACCAGAGCAGAGTTGCCACTACCGACCCCAGCGAGAGCCAGCGCCATTTTGCGGGGCGGCGGTCGGGTGCATAGCGAAAGAATAAGGCAAAGGTCAGGCTGACCAGAAAACCCGCCATCAACCAGATCGCCAGTTTCAGAAAGACCAGCACACTATCGCCAAGATAGCCCTGGAGAAAATTACTGATGTAGGTGAATAGCGAGATTGCGGTCAGACCGACAATCGCGACCCCCGCCATACCGATGGTAATCTGCGCGCCAACCAGCGTCGTCATGAAAATATTACGTGATTCATGTTCTTCATAGATGATATTGAGCGCTTTCATCATCGCATTTGCCGCTCGCGTCGCGCCATAGGTCGAGACAAACAAGGCGAGCGCCAGGCCCAGGCCCTGCGCGGCCTTGTTCGTGTTGACGACCGACAGCAGCTGCTCGCGCAGGATGGTAAGCACGGCAGTAGGTAGGATGGCAGACAATTGTTCGATGCTGTCGGTAACTGTATCGGGGTCGCCGACGAGGCCGTATAGCAGCACGATGACGGCGATCAGTGGCACAAAGGCGAGAAAAGCAAAAAACGCAACGCCGGCCGACAGCAAGGGCAGATTGTGAAAGTCGTTCATCACATATAGCCGCTTCAATATCGCCCACCATGCTGTCACCGGGAAATGGAGCGGAGACCGAGCCTTTGCTCCGGGCGTCTGCGCCTCGATGTCACTCAGGCTGAGATTCTCATCAACCCGGTTGGTTTGAGCTTTGTCATCGTCATGCTCAGCAATCATCGGGCCGACCCGTTTTGCCTTTGGATTGCTTCGTCCGGTTGTCCTGCGGACTCGATGATTTTATCCGCCTTGCGTCCCTCGGCCAGATGTTCGTTGACGCCGGACTCGATCGCCTTGGCCTCTTCGTTCAACTGATCGAGATTATCCTGATATTTTTCATCAAAATCCTTCTCACAAGCGCTCAACGATAATAGCGAGCTTGCCAGCAATATAATTCGTCCGCGCATCAATAATCCTTCCGGTATCGCACATTGACGTTCGAGCCGCCAAAGCTGCCGACCGAACTTAGGACGGATAAGGCAGGCGTCAGGCTAATTTCCAGCTGTGTCGCGGTGTAGCCGCGGGCATCGGTGACAATTTCGACATAGATGTCATTGGAAATATATTGGCCGGCAGCAATTGACGTACTGCGCCCCGTGTCTTCGTCTGCGCCCAATATGCGCAGACGATCGATGCCCACGGAGGACTGCAATACACCTAGCGGATTAAGCCCGCCGCCACCGCCACGCAGACCGTTGAGGGACGATGCCAGTTGCACTGCTTGAATCGGGGTCAATTCGCCGATCGAATTGCCAAATAATATGCGCGCCATAATCTCGTCCTGCGGCAGGCTGGGCGTCGAACTGAACGCGATTTCCGGATATTCGGCGCTGCCGGTGATATTGATGTTGATATCCACGTCATCCGCTTCACCGCTTGCCACTAGCTTCAAGGTCGGGTTGGTTATTGAACCCCCATTGAAGCGGAGCTGTCCAGATTCCAGATCGAAAGATCGACCGGCAAAGCCGAGTGTTCCGCGGATCAGATCAATGCCGCCGGTCAGTACAGGCTTGCCGGTGGTGCCGCGCACCTTGATATCCGCGGACCATTCGGAATCGAGCCCCATTCCGCTGACATAAATCTGGTTGTCGGCTATCAGATCGATATCCAGCTTCCAGTTGCTGGGAACTCCGCTGATCGGATCGGCATCGCCGGTGATTTTCTTGCGACCCAAAGCAGGCTTGCGTCTTACGCCTGTAAGCGTTGCGACTTTCGCCGAACCTTCATACACGATCTTATAGCGCGTTTCGGGCAGGCGAATACGGCCGCGGATCGTCGCAGGTGTTGTCGCATTGTTGACGATCTCAATCGCTCCAGTGGCGGATGCGGCAAGATCGCTGCCTTTTGCGAGCGTTGCATTGTCCAGATCGAGTGCCAGCTGCAGCGGATAGCCTTTGGCGGAACTCAGAGAGACAAAACCTTTGCCGCTGATCGTTCCCTCTCCGGCATTGGCGGTCAATTCGGTAACCTCTAGCCGGTCATTGGTGAATTCGCCGCGTATTTTCATATTGGTGAGGCGGGTGCCATAGGCGTTATTCTCATAAACCAGCTTGTTCGCGCGGACGACACCGGTCAGCACCGGTGCCTGTACCCGGCCGGAGAAATCTGCCGCCACGCCTATTGCGCCGCGCAGATCCTGATCCGGAAGCGCCGCGAGAGAGAATAAGGTACTGGCCGGTCCGTTATAGCGCAAACCTCCCGACAGGGGCGCCGCAAGCAACCGCGTCGTCCATGACCCGGCGGCGGGTGGAAGCGGCGTCAAGTTTACGTGCATCCGGCCGATAGCGGCACCTCTACGCCGGAATATTGCACGAGCATTCCCGCCATCAGCGAGCAGCCGTCCGACAAAGTGCAGATCGACCGGCTGCGATACCGACGCCAGACTGGTACGGGTAAAATTGTCGATCCGCAAGCGCGCGTCCGCTTCCGGAAAGGCGCGGGGCGAGCTTTGGGAAAAATCGAGGCTTCCCGTCGCTGTCCCTCCGAGGCCAAGGCCGGGCATCATCGGGTTGATGAGAGCGAGATTGACGTTGTTCAAGCGGCTTTGGATATCGAGGCCGCGTCCGTACTCCCCGGCCAACTGGATACTACCTTTCGACAAGTCGATGGTCGTTGGGAGCAAGCTATATTTGTCGCTCCCCGGAATAATCCGCGCGGCTTTACGGGTTTTAAACTGGACGCCATTGGCTCGCCCATCAAGCGCCACTCGCCAAAGCTTGGGATTGAGGACGGCGTTTGCCGCAAAACGGAAAGGAACCTGGTTTCGGCCCTCCGCCATGATTTTTGCGGTGCCCTGTCCGGCGCGATAATCGACCTTTGCCCGCGCCGCAGCAATTTGCAGCTCTTGCATTTTCAGGCCCAGGATCTGGACATCGGCAATGATCTGCGGCTGGTCATAAAGAATGATATCCGCATCGATGATCGCCCGCTCGATTGCCAGACCGGCGGGACCAGGCAATAGGGTGTTGACGGCGGTCGCGTCGATGATCGCGCGCTGCTTGCCACTGAAGGCGCTGAGGATCACATTGCCCTCTATCCCGGAACCACTGGCGGCAAGTTGCCCGGAAAAAGGACCGGCTCCGATCTGCCGGATCCGCCCTGTCAAACCGACGCCGGCAAACCGGGTTCCATTATTCACGTCGACCGTCAGCGGCCCACTACCCGCGAGAATATCGACATTGGCGTCAAATTGTCCGTAATCGCTATTGCCATCCGCGACGATGGCATAACCCTTGGCATTGCCCCTTATGGTGGCAACAACATTGTTCATGCCCACGCCAAGGCCAGGCCGCGCAGCGGCTATTGTGGCAACCGGACGGGCAACGCTGCCGCTGACTTTTACGCCAATCGGGCCATATTGGTCGGAGACGCCCTTGGCAGCGAAACTGATCCCGCCAGACGGGGTATAGCTGCCACTGCCCTGGGTCAGCCGGAAGGATGGAGCGGCGACGTTCAGGCTGCTGACCCGCGCGATGCCGTTAGTGTCATAGGATAGTTTCACGACGATCAGGCTGTTGCCGCCGAGAAATTCCCGAGCGCCGTCGTTAAATATCTGGCTCGACCGTGCGCGGACAGTGCCGGTCAATGCAAAGGCGCCATTGCTCCCGGATTGCAGGTCGATATCGCTATCGATATTGAAGACACCGACGCTTTCGACCCGGTAGCCATTAATGCGCCCCTTGAGGCCTCCGGTATAAAGTCCCTGGTTGAGATCAGCAACGATGATCGCAGTGGCATTGATACGGTCCGAAACAATCTTGAGATTGTCGGATAGCAACCTGCCATTGGCATAACCGAAGTCACCATCCAGCCGGACATTGGTAAGCAATGCGCCGACGCCTTCGGCGAGACCGGCAATCCGTTGCGCCCGCGCCTGCAACGGAATGCGCCATTCTTCTTCTTCCAGCTTAACATTGCCGCTGGCGCGCAGGCCGATCACCGACGTCTCGTCAAAGCCGATCCGCGCCGCATTGATTGTATATGCGATAGTGGGGGCAGCGAAATCACCGTTCAATATCATATTGGCAGCAACACCGGCGCCATTTAAATTGGCCGCAATCACCGAGGGCCGGAGCAATCGGAAATCAACGTTAAGGTCGCGTAGCTCATTGTTGCCCAGATCTACGACACCGTCGGTCGCCAATATGAAATTGTCACTGCCGATCTGTCCCTTGATGTCGAACTTCCGGTCTGCACCGGCGGCAGTAAAATCGATATTCGTGACAGGCTCCAGCATATTGCGACCGGACCCGGAAACAAACAATCCGGGACGCGCATCGCCGCGCACGGTGAATGTACCGTTCCGTGCCGATATGGCTACGTCTGCGAGCATATCCCCGCCGCTTTTGCCTTTCAAGGCACCGTTCCATTTGGCCCAGTCACCCTTGCCGTTCAGCGCGAGGCTCATCGGCTGACCAGTGCCTGCAATACTGGCTACCAGTCCATTGGACGGAGCATTCAGATTGAGCGCGAGGTCAAGCTTATTCTGTTCAGGCACAGCGTCGATCCTGAATGTCAAACTGTCGCCGCCAGCGACGCCGGGCCTTGCAAGCGCCCGGGCATCGCCGTTTAGAAGGGCGCGCGCGTCGGCAATTTTCACGTCCGCAGACACGCTAAGCACATGACGTTCGCCGGTTATTGTTTTGGAAATATCCAGCTCGCTGACCTCCAGTGTTCCGACATCTATATCGAGGTCGGGCAATAACGGGCCTTCGGAAGAGGTCGGCAGCAGTTCGGGGAGGCGGAGTAAGCTTGCTTTCGGAATGATTAGCGAACGAATGTCAACATGACCGCCAATGAAAGCGAAGGGTCGCCAATCCATTCTGACCGCATCGGCGGTAGCGAAAATACCTTTGGGATCGCGGATTTTCAAACCGGAAATTTCCATGTCGCCGTATATGGAACCGTCGATCTTCCCGACCTCCAGTTCCATGCCGTTTTCAAACTCTAGAGCTTCAATCTGTTTTTCGACAAAACGATGTCCGCTGATGCTGTCCAGCCAGAAATAACCGGCGATCAGGATCACCAGAACCAGCCCGATCAATGCCCCCGATCCGATCGCGATCTTCTGAGCTAGGCTCCCCTGCTTGTTTGGCCCGGCCAGGGTTTCGGTTTCCGCCATCAGAATGCCTGACCTATCGAGACATAAACCGATACCCGCGATTCACCCAGCTGCCGGTTTATCGGGGTGGCAACATCGACTCTGAGTGGTCCGAAATTGGTGTAGAAGCGCCCACCTATGCCGACCCCATAGCGTAAATTGTCAAAGCCCGGAGTCGAGCTCGTATAGACTTGGCCAGCATCGACAAAACCGACGATCCCGTAGTCACCAAAGCGATAGCGGACTTCCGCCGCCGCTTCGACCAGGCTGCGTCCGCCGATAGGACGGTCTTCGATGTCTTTGGGGCCCAGCTCCTGATAGCCAAAGCCGCGCACCGATCCGCCACCGCCGGCATAATAGCGCCGCGAAGGTGCGATCAATTCCCGATCCGCGCCCGCGATAGAACCGACGCGCGCCCGGCCTGCGATGACGATTCCGTCATCGAACTGATAATAAGCGGTTCCTTCCAGAAGGTCCCGGACGTAGAGCTGCGCGCCGCTGCCAAGTGACGCTTCGGGGGACAGTTTCGCCGACAAACGGAAGCCTTGCGTCGGGTCAAGCAGGTTGTCCGTTGTATCAAATGTTACCTGCCCCGGTAGAGCGGCCACGTAAAACGTGCGCCGATCCCTTACGCCGGTTGTGAAATTGAAATCCTGTTCGTTGGACCCCAGAATCTCGAAGCCATAGCTATACGTTAACCGCTTTTGCCAGATTGTCGTGCTGTCATAGGAAATACGTCCGGCGAGCCTGCCCGTAAACGCTTCATAGGCTTCAAAATCGCTGTGCAACGCGGAGAGACCCAGTTCGACCGTTCTGTCGCGACGACCGGCATTGCTGCGCCTGAAGGTTAGCGATGCACCCTGTTCCTGGGTTCCTGCCACTCCGCTTGCGATCAGTGCGCCTTCTGGCGGGAATAAATTGCGATGGGTCCAGCTGCCTTCCAGACGGAAACCTTGCCCAGTACTATAGCCCGCGCTGCCCGCTAGAGTGCGCGGTGGCCCTGCTACCTGCTCGACATTGATGGTCGCATATTCGGTCCCGTCCGGCGCGGTTTCTCCGCTCGCGGTTGGCTTGACCGATACGATTGAAAACAGACCGGTGGCGACCAAGGCCTTGCGGAGGTCGTCAACCATACGGCTGTCGTAAAGCGCACCTTTTTCGAACCGGCTCAGCACCGCGATATGGTCAGCATCGAAAGCGGTTGTGCCGTTCGTGACTATCTCACCATAGCTGCTACGTGGGCCAATATTGACAGGCAGCATATAATCGCCCGTGCCAGTGTCGGGGTCGAGTAGAATATCTCGCTGGCCGGTTTCAGCAAAAGGATAGCCTTCCTGTGGCAGAACCACTGCAATATTGGCTTCGGCGGCCAAGACCCGCTCGGCGACAATTGGTTCACCCGTTTTCGGTACGAAATTCTTGGTGATCAGGTCTTCGGGGACGACTCTGTCAGCATCGAATATTATCGCGCCGAGATTATAGCGCCTGCCGGGCTCAACCTGGAGTACAACGGTCAGTTTCTCGCCTTCGGTCTCGGGAAGCTCGACCATACCGTTTACCGACGCGTCAAAAAATCCCTGACCGGTCATGATATCGACCAGCAATTGCTGGTCCTCTTGCATCCGGGCCGAAACCATTGCGCCGTTCGCGGCCTTGCCGTCAGCCTCTTCGAGCGCAGAGAGCTCCTCAAACAGGCTGCGAATATCATCCGCACTGACAGGACGCACTTGAGTCTTCCCGCTTTCGTCGAGGCTTTCGAGACCATCTATCCTATAATCATATCGCAATGACGCCGTTTGCTCGCCGTCGTCTGCTTCCGTATACTGGCGCTCATCAAATGGCTCGACATCAAAACCCTCAATCGGTGTCAGCGGATCGTCGATTTCAGGATCATTGACCGGCGCATCGGCAATCAACTCGTCCGGATCTGCATCTTGCAGTGCAGGCAGAGCCGACAGACCATCCTCCGAATCTTCTTGCTGTGTCTCGCGTTCCAGCTTCTGCTGTTCGGCATCCCATTCTTCCACGCTGCCCATCGTAGCATCTGGATTTTCGTCGATTGCCGGGATCGTCCGATCAAATTCGGAATCGTCGATGATCGGCGCACGCGGTTCTGTTGGAGATTGTGGGCTATCCAACGCTTGAGCACGAGAGGGTGTCGCGTTCAAACTGGCCAGTGATAAAATTGCGGTGAAGCCCGGGATCATATTCTTATGACGCATTGTGGTGCCGCACCTACTTGAACGCATATCAGTACCGAGATGCTGTGAAATTGTTTGTCAAACCGAGATGGCCGCAGATCCTCACAAATATCGGCCTCAGCGACAATACGTTCAATTCATCAATTGGTTCCCTGTTGATAACATATTTCCGCTCATCACCCATTAAACGACAGCTTCTCACGCAGTTGTTGCCATTCGAGCTCGAGTAAGCAGCGCGAGTGGAATGGCCGCAATTAGGCACAATTTTCGACTATGATATGGCGGCAATTGGGCGCAAAGCGGAAGCTAGAGAACGGTTGATAATTTATCTTATGTTGATGGGGCGGGGATGTTCGCTCTATCCCGTTTGCGGACTGGCTGCATTTGATCGTCTAAAAAGGCTGGCGGAATGTGCTACTTTAGACGGGCAAAGACCGCAATCTAGTAGCTTCCGTTCGGCCCCTTAAATATGCGGATTGGTTGGTTAGCGGACTGTCGGCTCTCTGCTACTATTTGATTCCGCAGAACACCAATTCCGCTGATACGGCTTTCCAGGATATCACCATGTGTCAAGGGCTGGCGCCCCGCTGCTGTTGGGCGTGGAGACCCTGACAAGATGATATCTCCGGGAGCGAGGCCAAATGCATGACTTACCTCGGAGACAAGTACAGCTGGTGAGTGATGCATAAGAGCCGACGAACCGGATAGTTCGATATGACCGTTGATATGCTGCTGTAACATCAGCCGTTCAGGATCGGGAATGGCGTCCCGGGTTACAATCCATGGGCCCAGCGGACAGAAGTCAGGAAACCCTTTGCCGCGCCCTTGCTGGAAATAGAGCGGGCTTTCATGGCTGTCTCCAAGCATGACATCAGGCGCCGTCAGGTCATTGGCGATTGTATAGCCGAATATATGATCCATGGCTTCACTGACCGGGACCCGGTGACCGGATTTTCCGATCACGATGGCAAGCTCTACCTCTGCAACCACACGGCCAGTCTCGAAGGGCAGAGTCACGGGGTCATTGTGGCCTGCGAGGCTGGATGCAGGCTTGAAGAATAGGATCGGATCGGGCGGTCCTTTGGGAGGTGCCCCATTTGCATCACAATAATTCGCACCCACGCCTAGAATTTTGCCGGGCTGTAATAATGGCGAGCCAAGCCGGGAGCCAGCGAGCGGGACGCTTCCGGGTGATGATTGATTCACGGCTGCTGCAGTTGAGCCAAATTTCTCCCAATTGGCTATAACATGATCAAGGCCATGCTCGGATGAACGTATGGGGAACGGAATTATCCAATCGCCATCGATGATGCCGCAACGTTCTTCACCTTTGGGCCCGAAACTGACAAGTCGCATCTCCGCTTTGCCTAAAACGCGAAGCGGTGCATGCCGCCGTCGACTGCAATGACCTCGCCTGTAATATAGCGGGCGACGGGGCTGGCGAGAAAGGCGACAAGAACGGCCAGATCGCGGGCTGCGCCAAAATAACCAGCCGGGATGAGCTGGTCGATCGCAGCTTCACGCTCTTTGTCGGTCGGGAAAATCTTTCCGATCTGTTCGCTTTCTATGATGCCCGGGCCGACAGTATTCACGGTAACCCCATCAGCTGCGACCACGTGGCTCAGGCTCTTGTGATATACGGTTCGTGCGGCGTTCATCACGCTTGCCGTGTTGATGACTGGCTGGACTTCCCATGATCCGCCGATGTTGATGATCCGACCGAATTTGCGTTCTCGCATTGCGGGCAATAACTCCTCGGCGAGATGACGGGTTGCAATCACCCTCAACGCATAAGCGTGCTGCCATCTGTCTTCAGAGCCGCCGATTCCGACGGGTTGCGATACACCTGCGCTGTTCACCAGAATATCGACCTGCCCTGCAAGCCGAATGGCCTCAGCGGCGACCAGCTTGCCCCCGTTGTCTTCAGTCAAGTCAGCAGGGATGATAAGCGGTTCGGGTGCGCCCGTCGCTGCAATCTGCTCACTGGCCTTTTTTAGGACGGCTTCTCTGCGACCGACCATGACGACCCGTACGCCCTCCTCGGCAAGAGCCTCAGCGACCGCAAAGCCGATTCCGGTTCCCGCACCTGTTACAATCGCCACTTTACTTGACAGTCCTAGATCCATGACTTGAAATATTCCTTATTGTGGTTCGATAAAGACTGTCCGATCATATCGGTTCACTTATCCTTGGTAGCGACATCTGCAAAGCCCGCGCGTGTGAAGCGTGCCTGTCGTGGCGGCAGCTGGATATCTTCCAGATTGAGCCACAAGCGCAGCATTAGTCGCCAGCGTTCGGGTTCTTCATAATCCTCATAAGCCGTGCGCGCATGCATCACCGCATAATTATTCACAAACTGGATGTCGCCAGTTTCGAGTTGCATGTCCAGCCGATATTCCGGGCGGTTAAGCAGATCTTCCAGATAGTCCATCGCTTCGGTCTCTTCGACAGTTGCGGTTTCGCCTCTTTTTCGTAGTGCGGCTTCGATGCCGCGACGTCCGAAAAACACGCTAAGATTGCCGTCGGCGACACCGAAATTCGGGACCCGGTAATCGGTCGTCGCATTGGGATCGTCGCCTTCGCCGCGATAGTCGAGGTGGAAGCCACGGTAGAATATCTTCAGCAGCTCCGGTCGATTGGCGAGAAATTCGTTATAGACCGCGGGAATATTGACAATAGAACTCGCGCCGCCCGATTTGGCTTTCCGCACGCACAGCAAGCCGACGATATCAGCAAGATCGTTGTGAGGTTCTTGGTGACGCCGGTCCTGATAGCCGCGGACATTGGGATTAGACGGGTCGATTCCGCGATGGGTGACATGGGTCAGGAGCGAACCAGAAGCATTCTGTCCGATACCACTTCCCAAATGAGTGCCGATCCCCCAGTAAATAACCTCGAGTTCGGAGACGGAATAGCGGTCAACCGGCAGCTTGCGGATGAGCGCGAAGCGCACTCCTTCGATCAGTGCCTGGCGTATTTCTTCTAGCTTCTTCCCGAACACTGGAAGAGGAAAGTCCTCTTTGCCAAACTCGCCCAGACGAAGTCGGCGCGACTGGGCATTCAGAAATGCGTTGTGAATGTCAGCAAGCTCCTCGTCGGTTATCCGCCAGACCCAGTCGTCACCTGGAAAGTCTTCGGGGCCCCAGAGCGCTGCTCCCGTGATCGGTGTTTTTAGAATTTCGTCTTCCATCAGTCAACTCCTTGCGCAGCTTGGTCAGTTTCGCGTGCACTTTCAGACAAATGCCTGCCATGGTTTGAGGGTCGTCGAAAATCACCTTTGACGACGGGGGTATATCAGTGCGTGATACCGCTAGTGGATCCCCAGCATCGCCTGGCAACAATCCGTGATGCTTGGTTGATTGCAGGTGAGGTGCAAGCGATGAAAGAAACTTATGTCCTTCCTATAGTTTCCTCCTATGCCCCCATCTCGCTTGAGCATTTTTGCATTATTTCGCGTGAGTGCACATCATTGGAGAGTTGCAAAAATGCAAAAGATGTTGAGTAGCGACCGCTTGCAAGCAGTCGCTGGTGGGGGATGCAGATAATGGCAGATGTTTTGGCGGATTTCGAACTTGAAGCGGATGTTTCTGGAGACGAGGTCACGCCGCTCAATAAGGTAGTCACGGGTGCTGCTGTTGGCACAGTGATCGAATATTATGATTTTGGCATATATTCTGCCTTGGCTGTCTATCTGGGGATGAATTTTTTCCCACAGGAAAATCCCGAGCTCGGAATTCTCCTCGCGGTTGCTTCGACCGGTACGGCCTTCCTTGTCCGGCCTCTCGGCGGAGCGTTATTTGGCGTCATGTCTGACCGGATCGGACGAAAATTCACATTCATGGTCACATTGTTGCTGATGAGTTGTGCCACGATATTGATGGGCCTTGTGCCTACCTATGCGGCTATCGGTATCCTTGCGCCGGTCCTCATCCTGCTGCTCCGTGTTGCACAGGGCCTGGCGGTGGGGGGGGAATATGCCGCGGCATCGACCTACGTCGTAGAACATGCTCCCGATCGGCAGCGCGGATATTATACCGGCTGGCTTGGTGCGATGACGAGCGCTTCGTTGTTGCTAGCTTTGCTTGTTGTAGCTGGCGTTCAGGCCTGGCTGGGACGGGAAGCATTCGACGAATGGGGCTGGCGGGTGCCGTTTCTAGGCGCAGCGATTCTGCTTGTGCTGGCTCTTGTCGTCAGGTCGCAACTGCGCGAATCTCCGATCTTCGTGCATCTGAAGAAAACCATGGGCGTGGCAAAAACACCGCTAAGGGATATTCTGAACGATCCGTCTGCGCTCGGTCTTACGCTCGCCGTGGCATTCGGCATTTGTGCCCCGCAGATTACCGCTGGACTGAGTGGTTCGATGCTGGCGTTATATATGTTGCAGACAGTGGCGAGCCTCGACGCGGGTTCGGCAACGCTGATTATTGCGGCCGGTTGCTTTTTCGGTCTTTGCGCCACCGTCTTCTTTGGCTGGCTATCTGACCAACTTAATCGCAAGAAGGTGCAGATGGCTGGCATGATTCTGGGCATCATCATATTCTTGCCCCTGTTCAGACTTCTGATCGGCGCGGCTGAAGCCGCTTCATCCATGGTTTGGCTTTGGATTTGTCTGCTGCAAATTCCGGGCGCGATGATTGTGGGGCCTGGTTTCGCGGCAATGACTGAGGCATTTCCCGCTTCACGCCGCGCCACTTCCGTAGCTCTGTCCTTTTCCATCGGAGGTATCGTCGGAGGGTTTGCACCTGGCGGTTCGCTCTTGGTGGGACAGCTTCTCAACGACCCGATCGGCGGAATTTACCTGCCCATTTTCATATTCACAATTGGAACGTTCGTTTATTGGAAATGGGTCCCGGACCAGAGTGGCCGCCGTATCTGGGATGATGTATTGGGAAGCAAGAAGGAGAATGTGGCATGAGAATAGGAGTTGCTGGTGCTGGTGCGATAGGCGGCTGGGTTGCCGCAAAATTTTCTGGTGCCGGACACGAGGTGTCGCTGCTGGCTCGCGGAACCACTTTGGATGCAGTCCGCGACCGCGGCCTGATCTTGCGGGAGGGAGACGTAGAACAGAGCTATCGAATGTTCGCCGCCGATAGTCCCGCTGCATTGGGCGAACAGGACATATTGTTCATCGCAGTCAAGGCGCAATCCCTTCCCGCTCTCGCTCCAGAACTCAGCAAGATGGTCGGTACATCCACGACAATCGTCCCGCTTCTGAACGGCGTTCCCTGGTGGTTCATGGGTGCTGACCAGCCGTTGGGATCTGTTGATCCCGAGGGCCAGATCAGGGCTGCCCTGCCAGAGGATCAGATCACGGGAGCTGTCGTCCACGCCGCTGCTTTCTGCCCTGAAAAGGGCATCGTGCAATTGAGGCTTGCCGATCGCCTGATCCTGGGTGCGCCGTCTCTGGATGGCGCTGACCGGGCCGAAGCCGTCGTCAAGGTTGCTGCGGAAGCCGGCATCCCTGCCGTATTGAGCGAATCGATCCGGCAGGAAATCTGGTACAAGCTCTGGGGTAACATGACGGTGAACCCGATCTCCGCACTAACGCTGGCGACTGCTGATCGCATCCTTGATGACGAACTCGTCAGCAACTTCATCCTCTCGGTGATGTCGGAAGCCAATGCGATTGGTGAGAAAATCGGCTGCCCGATTGAGCAAAGTGGTGAGGAGCGCAACCAGCTGACGCGCAAACTCGGCGCATTCAGGACATCAATGTTACAGGATACGGAGGCGGGCCGCAGCATCGAGCTTGATGCGCTGCTGGGCGCGCCGCTGGAAATTGCTGCTGGCCTCGGGGTCTCGACACCCAATCTCGACGCTCTTTTCGGACTTGCGCGCCTTATGGGGGAAAGTCGTGGGATCTACTGAATCGGTATTTAGTCTTTCGCCAATCGCTTTAGATCGGGTGTCTGTGAAGTTAAATGCAACTTGGCAAAAGAGCGTCGTATGAAGCGTTCCCGACTGATCGTGCGCCAGCTTGAAGCCTTCGTTTTGGTTGCGGAGTTGAGCAGCTTTACCGAGACTGCGGAGCGCATTGCGCTGACTACTTCTGCTGTGAGCGCTCTCATCGGAAAGCTCGAGCTGAGCATTGGTGCCCAACTTTTCGAGCGTAGCACACGCAGGGTGTCGCTGACGGAAGCGGGACGCGCCTTTCTCCCGTCAGCACGCGGCGTGCTGCACAGTCTGCGCGATGCCGAACTAGCCGCTGCAAATCTCTCCATACATCCTACTAACGGCTAACCTCTTTGCCCCCTCGGGATTGATTGTTAGTTTGGCCACTAGTGCTGCTTCAGTCGAATATACTTGATAAGCATAACATGATAATAGATGCCATTATTATGGATTTACGGTTAATATACGGGAGCAACTAATGGGAAAATATCGTAGCGATATGGCGAAAGCGACCACAAGATCATGAACTTCAATTCTAACATAGATCTGAAGCAACTCCGCTATTTTGTCGCGGTTATTGACGCTGGCAGCATCTCGAAAGCTTCCCGGCTCTGCAACATTGCCCAGCCCGCCTTGTCCAAGCGTATTGCCAATCTTGAATTCGGCCTGAAAGTGACATTGCTTCATCGGGGGCCGGGCGGCATTCAAGCTACCGAGCAGGGAATGCTGCTATACCAGGCAGCCCAGCGCGTTTTGCGCGATATGGAGCACGTCATTGACCAAGTTCATGCAGCGGATGAAAATCCGACCGGCGAGGTCAGGGTCGGCTGCTTGCACAGTCTGACGCGACTTCTGGCACCGCCGCTGGCGATCAAGGTCAGCAATGATTACCCCAATGTCAGGCTCTCGGTCGGTGCCGGGCAGACCAAGGATATCTACCGCTCGCTGATCGATGGTCTGATCGATGTCGGAATCATGGTTTTCGATGAGGAAGCGGATAATCTGGATATCGATATGCGGCTCGACGAGGAACTGTTCATCGTCGCAGGACCGACGCTGCCCGGGCTTCCGGAACAGGAATGTATCGATCGGGCGGTTCTGGCGGATATACCTTTCATATTTCCCACTGCCAAAACGTTCGCGAGTGGCCAGTATACAATTGATTTTTTCCGACGGCACGGGATCGAATTGAACGTGGTGGCCGAGATTGACGGCGACGCGATTAAGATATTGATGGCTTCGGGCTATGGGGCATGCATCTTGCCTGAATCGTTTGTCGCAGGAAATGTCGAAAGCGGGTCATTATGCCTGAAGCGCCTCAAGGATATGCCGCTAAGCCGGACGATCGTGCTTTGTGTCGCTGAAGGGCGGCCGCGAACACTAGCTGCACGCGCCATTGCACACGAATTGCAGCAAATCATTCTCGACAAGATCGAGAGCGGTGAATGGAAACACGCAGCCCTGTGCGCTTGACAGCCAATAAGCGTTTATTCCGGGGCCCCGGGAGCGCGGTTCAAGTCGACCCCGTCCCAATGCTCGTATAGTTTACCATCCAGAACCCGGAAAACATCGAATGTGTATAATTCGTAGGTTCTGCCTGCGGTATGTGGATCCGGTCGGATACGCTTGACGATGCCTGTCACGAAATCGCATTCCGCCATCACAATCACTATTTCGCGATTGGCTGATTCGGGTGTCGGCTGGCTGCCGTTCAAAATTGCCGAAGCAATCTCATCATAGGCACTCGTTCCGTTGATTTCCGAACGCTTCTCGAAGGCGGGATCGTGCTGAATATAGTCGGGATGGATCAGTGCAACTTTGTCAGCGCCGCTGCTGTCATAGAAAGTCTCGACCAACTGTTTATTGGCGGCAATCTGTGCGGGCGTCGAACTGCACTCGTTGCCAGGTTGAACGGCAGCCTGCGCCGGCAAGGCAACAAGTGAACCAAAGATGAGCGCAAGGCTCACGCGAGCGTGTTTTCCAATTTCCATTCGCAACATCTAGCAGCTCGCTAACGGATGTCAGCATCGCGACAGGGCATATCCCTATATCAGATGGGTTTTTGTTCGATTGTTTGGCTTCGGTTACTTAAATTCGTGACGTAAGCAAGCGCAATACGCGCAACATAAGTGTGTAATAATAAATATGTCTGGGGAGGACAAAAATGACAAAAATAAACTACAAGATGAATCTGCGGTTCGCCACATTGATCGGTGGATCGCTAACGGCGCTGGCAATGGCCATTGCGACGCCGGCAATGGCGAGCGAGGCTGATGCAGCCCAGGTTGACGCAGCAGACGAAGATGATGTGATCGTTGTGACGGCCCAGTTTCGCAACCAAAACCTGCAGGATACACCGATTTCTATGACCGCCGTCAATGCGGATATGCTTGATGCGCGCGGACAGGTTACGGTTACGGATATTGCACAGTCGGTCCCCAATCTGTCGTTGAAGCCGTATACTGCTGGTCCAGCGATAACCGCTTTCATTCGCGGCGTGGGGCAAAGTGACACCAATGCTGCCGTTGAACCCGGTGTCGGTCTTTACGTAGATGACGTCTATTATGCGACCCTCGTGGGTTCGCAGGTAGACCTGCTCGACATTGACCGGGTCGAAGTCCTTCGCGGTCCACAAGGAACGCTATCGGGTCGCAACTCAATCGGTGGCGCGGTCAAGATTTTCTCCCAGAAGCCGGGTCCCGAAACCAATGGCTTTCTGTCGGTTGGTTATGGTGCCTATGATCGCATCGAAGCGCGTGGTGGGGCAAGTTTCACTATTGCGGAAGACAGTCTTTTTGGACGGGTTTCTGGCGTCTACAAGTCTAAAAAAGGCTATGTAACGTCCTATGATTACGGTTGCACCCATCCCGGCAGCGGTGTTCCCGCGGCTATGGTCTCCGGGCAGGATTGTGTGATTGGCAAGCAGGGTGGCATCAATTTGGGCGGTGTACGCGCGGCATTGCGCTGGGTTGCGTCTGATGGGATCGAAATCAATTTGGCCGCTGACTATACACGCGACCGCTCGGAACCAGTTGCCAACACTATGCTCGCCGCGTTCACCTCACGCGGCGGCGGCGTCGGGCCAACCATTGGCGGGGTAGACTTTGTTATCCCTCTGGTTACGCCGGTAATTCCCGGTGTAGGCCGTCCGGGATCGTCTCCCTATCTAAGTTACTCGCCCTTTGCGGGAATCGTCCCGGGTGATACGTTCACGAACAGCCCCTATGCCAATTATTCGACGTACTGCGATAGCGTTGGCAGACCAGCAAATCCAGGAACGGGGGCTACTGCTTATTATCCCTATTGCCTGCAAAGAACGAACGATCTGGATATTTACGGCTTCTCCGGCACGATTGACGCCGAACTGAGCGATACTTTGGCGCTAAAATCGATCACGGCCTATCGCGCCTATAACAGCGACTACGCATTTGACCAGGACATGTCGCCGGTGAAAACCAGCCTGACGAGCAATATTTATTCGCACTGGCAGTTTAGTCAGGAATTGCGTTTGTCCGGCACGATTGCTGACGTGGCCAATTTTACTGTCGGTGGTATATACAATAAGCAGACCACGACGCTTGGTGGCCGCCTCAACCTTGGTGCATTCGATACGGTGAACAACGAAAAAGTTCCGCAATCGTCGAAGGCGGTATTTGCCCATGTTGATTGGGAGATTGTGCCCGATCTAAATGTCATCGGCGCCGTTCGCTATACGTCTGAAAAAAAGAACTATATCTTCGACCGGCGCGCCTCAAATGGAGACCCGATTTCAACCATTCCGCTGATCGCAGGGTTCGCAACTCTGGTTCCACAGGTCTACACTGGCGATCACACCGATTTTCGGCTTGGACTGCAATATCGTTTCTCTCCGGACTTTATGGCGTATGGCCAGTTTGCTACCGGCTTCAAGGGTGGTGGTGTAAACCCTCGGCCATTCTCTGCAGCACAGGTGAAGCCGTTTAATATCGAAGAGACAAAGGCATGGGAACTAGGCTTTAAATCAACATTTTTCGACCGCCGGCTAAGGCTGAATGGTGCTATCTTCACGAATGATTATAGTGACATCCAGATAACTGTGCTTAGCTGCCCAACGCTCGACCCGCTCACGCCTCCATGCGCCGCGCCGATTAATGCAGGTCGCGCAACACTTCGGGGCGGCGAACTCGAAGCGACGATTGAACCCGTCGACGGCTTCATCATCGACGCATCGGGAAGCCTCGTTGATTTCAAATATAAATCACTGACTTCCGAGGCGCTAGCGTCAGGGATCAATCTGGCATCAAAAGGCCCCTTTGTGATCGAGAAAAAGCTGAGCATCGGGGCGCAATATGAGATAGGGCTGGGCGACGCGGGCTCGCTTACACCCCGGGTCGACATGGCATATCAGTCAGGGTTTTTCGCCGCAGCTGGCAACGACCCCTATAATTATGTCGCTGGCAACACGATCATGAATGCGCGCCTGTCGTGGCGCAACGCAGACAAGGATCTGGAAATGGCATTGTCGGTGTCGAACCTGACTGACAAGCTCTACTACAACACCTATTTTGACAATCGGAACAGCTCGCAAACCATGGTCGGTGCTCCCGCCGCCCCGAGAGAATGGTTCTTCAATATCAAAAAGAGCTTTTGATACGCATCCTGTACCAAAATCGGCGAAAGGCCGGAACGAAAATATTCGCTCCGGCCTTTCACTCGCGATAGTATGAGTCAAACGAGCCATGGTTTCGCAAATGATCGAGCCGCCCTATGCTCTGCTTCCTATACCCGCTATTCCGATCAGCTATTTTACTCGAGCCTCTCCGGATGCGACAAGGTAGCCCAAACTAACATAGATTGAATGGAGAGCAAGAATGACAGCCCAAATAGAGCAAGTCGGAAACAGTTTTGCCGCACGTCTGACCGGCCTCAATCTTAAGCCGCCGTTCGATCCGACTCAAATCGCAACCATCATAAGCGCACTTGATCAATATAGCGTGGTCGTCTTGCCGGGTCAGAATATGTCGCCAGACGAGCAGATTGCGTTTAGCGAGCACCTCGGTCCGATTGAGAATTCCGACGAAGGCAATCCCAAATATCAGAAGCTTCGGGAAGAGTTGAAGTTTGCAGACCAGCGTGTTTCCGAAATATCCAATCTTGTCGACGGTGAGAAATTGCTAGAGAAAAACGATCTGCGCCGGACCTTCCAATATGCAAACCAGTTGTGGCATACTGATAGTACCTTTCGTCCGGTACGCGCGCGTTACACCATGCTCTTGGCGATAAAGGTGCCGCATTCCGGAGGTGATACAGAGTTTGCCGATATGGCTGCCGCCTATGACGGTTTGCCACAAGACATCCGCGAGGAAGTTGACCCCCTAGTTGGCATTCACAGCCCCTGGACCGTGATGGACCTTTTGGGTGCGACCAAGGCCAACCAAGGCGGCTTTACCTCCGACCTGCCGGATCAGCCGAGGCCGCTCGTCGAAACTCATCCGGGATCAGGCCGCAAGGTATTGAACATCGGCTCGCATTGTTCCCATATCGAAGGGATGTCGCTCCCGGAAGGACGAGCCCTGCTTGTTGCACTGCGGGAACATGCCACGCAGGCACAATATCGCTATCGCCACCAGTGGAGCCCGGGTGAACTGGTTATCTGGGACGACCGCTCCACACTGCATCGGGCTTGCCGTTATCGCGAGAATGACGAACCTCGGCAGTTGGTCCGCACGCTGGTGGAAGACCGATGAAACTCGGACTTGAAAGAAGGGTAGCGCTTGTTACGGGCGGTTCGGCTGGTGTCGGTCTTGGTATTGCCAAGGCACTCGCGGCAGAAGGTGTGCGACTTGTTATTGCCGGTAGGCGTGAAGACGCGCTTTCGCGAGCATGCGCCGAAATAGGCGATGCCCGTTCGGTCTCTATCGATTTATCACAAGTGGGCGCCGCCGAAAAGCTGGCCCGTGCGGCGGAGGATGTCGACATTTTGGTCAATTGTGCCGGTGCGTCCGCACCGCTGGGAATCGGTGGTTCCGAAGCCGATTGGGCGGTCTCGGCGCAATTGCGGATGATCGGTGGTCGACAGTTGATCGAAGCGTTGCTTCCCCATATGCGCGCCAACCGTTTTGGACGGATTATTTCAATAGGCGGTGGTTTTGAAGTGCAGCAAACAATTAACGCGGCTTCCGTGTTCAATGCGGCGATAACCGTTTATGGCAAGAGCCTTTCGCACATGGTCGCCGCCGATGGCGTGACTGTAAACACGATCGCACTTGGCTTTATCCGTAGCGAGCAAATGGACCGGGCTCCGGTGCCGGTGCCAGAATCCGCAATACCGGTCGGCAGCTATGGCGAACCTTCGGACGTCGGTGCGCTTGTTGCCTTTCTGGCCAGCCCTGTCGCGCGATATATTACCGGGGAAACAATCTCCGTCGATGGCGGATTGCGCCGCTTCGCCTTTTGAACATCCGCAGGCTTGGATTGTTCCGAGCGTTGATCAAGATGTGCTGAAACTGGATGAGGAATGATCATGGCTCGGCCGGAACCACGAAATTTGACGGTGATGAAGAGTGTCAGGATCACTCCGAACCTTCACCGCCTGACACTCGGCGGTGAAGGCCTTGCTGACTTTCCGCGCAGCCAGAGCGGCGGTTACATAAAGCTGATGCTCCCCGGAGCTGAAGGTCGCAAGACGCCTGTTCGAACGTACACTATAAGAAGTCAGTCGGAGCGCGCAATTGAAGTGGATTTCGCCTTGCACGGGTCCATTGAAAAGTCCGGTCCGGCCACCAAATGGGCGCTAAATGCAAGAACGGGCGATATGGTAAAGGTTGGTGGTCCGGGCGCTGCCAGACCTTTACCAGATATGCGCGGCCCGTTTCTGCTTGTCGGTGACATGACGGCATTACCAGCGATTTCCGTCAATCTCAAGGCCTTGTCGGATGAAGCGAAAGGCGATGCTATCATTCTTGTTCGCGATGCTGGGGACAAGCAGCGACTTGCTAAACCGGCAGGAGTCGTGGTTCACTGGCTGGTAGAAGCCGATCTTGGCGCCAACCCAACGCTGCTCGCCGATGCCGTCCGTAAACTGCCTACTGGGGGTGAAGTTGCCTATGCTTGGGTCGCCTGCGAGTTCGAGGCTATGAAGCTGCTCCGTCAATTTCTCCGGGTCGAGCGACAATTCGGACCAGACCGCCTCTATATATCCAGCTATTGGAAGCGAGGGTTGATGGAAGATGATCACAAACAGATCAAGCGCGACGACTTGGAAACCGCGGACTGAACCGCCACCAGACGGACAAAATTGCAAGAACAAGAAATAGCTGACTTGAATATCTAGGCTTTCCAATAAAAATGCGGCGCGTCCAATTCCAATGTATTTCAGCACAACGGGCTCCGCGCGGCCTAGATTAAATCCGCCATTGGCTGCCTAATTCTTTAGGTCGACACCGTTCTTCGCTCAACTGCAAAAGCCGACACAAATTTTAAATACGCTTGTAATATCAAATTATAATTAATAATAGATATCATTATAACGATAAGCAGTATAGAAATTATTGCATTGACTAGAGCGATAGTCAGGAATGTAGGTAGGGGATTAGGTTTGTTAAAAGCTCGCCCGTCATTGAGCGCCAAGATATGTACTGTCCTCTG
>NZ_CAXBIA010000007.1:0-126404 GCF_963975735.1 uncultured Parasphingorhabdus sp. | reverse complement strand
AGGCCCCGCCGGGAAACCGGCGAGGCCTGATTGATTAAGCATGAAGATCAAGGATTATTCACCGATATCGGGTGCATCCTTGTTATCCTGGGAAGCACCGCGGGTGAGAAAATCCACCTTATCGGCAAGAATTTCGCAGCCATAGCGTTTGATTTTATCGGCATCTTCCCATTGCGTATAATGCAGGCGCCCTTCGATCGAAACCATCTGGCCCTTGGTACAATATTGGGCAACGTTTTTGCCAAGACCGTTGAAGCAAGTGATACGGTGGAATTCTGCATCTTTGACCGTAAAGCCTTTTTCATCCTTGTAGGTCTTGCCTTCACTGTTGCGGGCTGGCCGATCGGTTACGACCGAAAGATTTGTAACCGTTGTACCACCGTTTGTTTCCCGGCTTTCTGGATCGCGAGTGACACGTCCAACCAAAACTACGATATTTGTCATTGTTATTCTCCTGATATTAATCTTCAAACCGGACCATTCCGGCTTGCGAACATCCGTTAGAAACAGGGAGAAGCGGGATTGCACCGAAGGGAAACCAGCTTTGTCCGGGTGGTGCGGGCAGCACCTGAAAGGTGCAACACGGCCGGTAACAAAGCTGGTTGCAATGCGGCTGACCTGGTTCAGGAAGGTTCGCGAAAAAGCCGAATTGGTCACGGTTGATTTGATCTTCAGGAGACGCTGACAGCGCGTGTTTTGGATCCGTCAATCACGATTGAAGCAAGCATGTTTAACGGCTGGCTTAGTGGTTATATATTGGGAACCCGCCTGCAACACCGGCACACGTAGTACGGAACAGGCTGCGCGTGAAAAAGCCTTACGCCGCCATATTCGCTTCAACGGCGACGAGCTTTGGTTGCCCTCGCATCATCCAGGCCTGTGGTTCGATCAGCCGCGCCCAATCCGCAAACGAGGGGATGGTTCCCAAATCTTCCATGACATGCTGTTCGCCGATCAGGCGGACAGGAACCTCGCGGCCATCGGCGTTAACAATGGTCGTACCGAAGAGTGATTCCAGCATGAATATACCTTCGGCATGATGCCGGAGCGCCCGGTGACGCGGGTCCGCCAATATTTCCTTCGATTTATCAAACCATTGATGCAGGGGCAGATAATCGCTTGCCTCCCCGCCCCATTTACGGACCGAAGAAAGCGCATGATAATGACAATGCGACATTATTCCTCTCCGCCGATTTCTGTTTCGGTATAGTCGGTGCTCCGAAGACTACAGCACAGTGCCATCGTACCCTCTTCAACCTCGATCCTGAAGATGCCATAGGCTCCTTCATTGATTTCCCATCCCGGATGATGAACTTCCAGCGCATCATAAGCGAGAGTTTCAAGCGCTTCTGCCAGTGGCATGGATTTACGCATGATCATGGTCGAACCAATCTCAAAAATTTCAATTGCAACTTTGGTATCGGAACAGTCGATTGGTTTGTTATCGTTCGAATAATAGGTAGCACCTTCCAGACAACCACTATCGCCCATACCGTCATAGTTGAGCTCAACGCTCGCTACATTTGCTTCTCGCAGCCCATCAAGAATAGCTGACTTGTTGCGCTGAAAAGACTGGATCAAACGCGCATTGCGGGTTTTCTGTTTGTCGAAATAGTCCGTCATCCATTCCCTCGTTTCCATGATAAATACCTCCGGTTCTGTTTCAGCCGATCACACCGTGTGTCCGGCTCAGGGAAACCCGAGCCTCCTTTCCTCTCAGCGAGAAAAGTCAGCGCCGCCAAAGCGGTGCTGACTCGGACAGCCTAGCTGCCTGTATCGGCTGGCTTTGTCTTGGGACTGACGCCAAGAGGCCCGCGCCGATCAACGACCGTGATACGCCGTCTCTTGGCTTCGATGACCAAACGTTCCAATACGCCATTCCCGGGAAATGCAATGACGTAGCGAGGAGCGAGCCCCAGCATCTGTTCATTGCGTTTGAAGCCTGCTCGTGCGCCCAAATGGCGATCCAGCGAAAAGGTAAGCTGCGCAACGCCGCGACGCTCAGCCCAAGAGGCAGCTAAACGGTCGGCACCCTTGCCATCTCCGCCATGGACCAACACCATGTCACCAACGGAATTATGCACCTTGTCGAGCGTGGCCCAGACATTGTTGGCAAAAGTCTTCGCATCTTCAGTACTGTCTTGCTTGTTGCGGCCACCAGCAAAGATTATTGGCGCACCCTCGGGCATCAGCGCTTTGCGTCTGGACTGGCTGCGAGCTTTGAGAAAATCCCGCCCCTGAATGACGGCAGAGGTCAGCATCGCCCCGTGGCTGGCGCGGGAACTGGAAACTGGTTTCCAGGAGCTGTGCGTTTCATCGAGATAGAGCGCTGCTGCAACCTCGCGCATTTCTTCAAAGGCGACCATGGAGGCTTCTGCGGCTTGCGCGCGTTCTATCTGCTCTTCCAGGTTGCTGGTATGAACTTCCGATCCATCAGCAGATGCGATGAGTGCCCGGACCTCATCCGATGCACGGTCAAGCTGCTTTGATTTACGCTGCGCAGCGCGGTGGAAGAGATTGACGAAGCCCCATCCGAGATCTTCAACGTCGGCTTCAAGAGCGGTATCGGTAAAGACAGCGAATAAATCCGACCAAACAGCTGCAAGTGTCTGCGAGATAGCATCCTGAGCTGGAAAATCCGATGATATAAATGGGGAACTGCTGATCGTGAGACCGGAAAGGTCAAGACCAGCAAGTTGCTGTTTGAATAAATTGTCCATGATGTTCTCCTGATATGCGGGAGATGTTCGGCACCTTGCCGCTTTATCCCGCAAGAGCCCGAAAGGAACGTCAGGGCGCATGACGCACCGCTTGCCCAAGCGGGGAACCTCGCGAGACAAGGCTGGCGCGGGCCACACGGGCCGCAGTCCTCGCGGGGTTGCGTCAAAGCCCTGATGGTCCAGGGCCTCTCTTGCGGGGAGAAAAAACGGCTGGATGCTCAGTCTACCATCAGGAGATTATGGGATCAGTGTCCAGGCGAACTTGGTAGTCCGAAAATCTTCGGTTCAAAGGCGTAGCTTCCCCCGCCCGGAAAAGCCGCAATGGCGTTCAGTCGCCCCTGCTCAAAACGGAAATGCCAGGTCTGGCGATAATCCGGTGTCTTCCCGGCGAATATGGACGGGTCAAATATCGCGCTATTATATCCAGCATCCGGATCTCGCACCGAGACTGTGCGAATAAGCTGCGCATCTGCTTTGCGAGCTACATCAGCAAATTCCTGACAGGTTTTGTATTCGTTGGGATGCACCCAGTCTGATGCTTGCGCGTCAAATGGCGGCCTGGAAAGATCAACCGCGCGTAAGGTCGAAACAGCAACGGAAAAACTCAGATGCTCGCTGGTCCGGTTCCCCGGCACAAAATCCGGTGATCGGCTGAAAAAACGCAGTCGCCAATAGGCAGTCTCTGCAATCGCTGTGGCTTCGGCCTCACTGGCATAGAAAATGCCGGGACGCTCATTCGCCCGCCGGAACCGGCTCAGACTTTTATGACCGTATCGAAAGGGTGAAGCGAGAAGATAATGCAGACCCTGAGCAGACTTCGGAAGGTCGGGTTTTGCTGCTTCGGCAAGCTCTTCAAGGCGTGCCTGATCTTCGAAGGTTTCCGCCAAGCGATTGGTCGATATACGGTGCTGCGCTTCGACCACCCGCCAAACGGTTTTGCGGTAGCGGCGAAATTCAGACGCGAGCGCGGTGGGCGTCCACATAGTCACATACCGTCAAAAGTCCCTTGAAACTGTCGATGAGATCAATCGGCCGCGCCTCGAGATCAAGGTTATGCGATGTCAGCCAGGATTTGGCTGCATCATCATCACTGCCCATAAGCGCGTCCAGACTGCGGAACAGCCGCAGGAGAAACTGCCCAGCTTCAAAAGATTTGGATGCAGGATCCAGAAATGTTTTTCCCGAACGAAGCCGGGAAATGGTTGCTTCCGACAGGCCCAGCACCGCACTTAATTTGACATTGCTCAGGTTCCAGAATTTTGCAATTCTACCAATTGCAGAACTTAGCAACCTATCATCGCTCCGTTCTATTTTGAGTGCCCGTTTAGTCATTTTCATTTCTTTCTAATGAATGTATTTTACAATAATCTTTCATTTGCAAGATTGCAAGTTTTTTGCTCAATCATGCGGCATCGGATAATTCACCAGACTCTTGTTGCACATAACCGCCAAGGCTCAACAGCAGATTTGACGCCTCTTCCGCGCGCGCCGCCGCTGTCAGTATAGCGCGATCATCCTTTTTGAGCAGCTTTAGCCAACTGGCGATATAGCTTGCATGATTATCCAGATGTCCGACCGGAAGGCCAAGCTCCGCGCCCAATATGGCACTGGAAAGCTCTGCTACCAGCTCTTCGGCGGCATAAGCAGCACTGCCAAAACGGTTCTTGAGATCACGATTCAGGCGCGACTTATGGCCTGACCAGTGACCAAGTTCATGAGAAAGGGTCGCACAAAATTGGTCATAGCCATCAAACAGACTGATGGGCGGCATCGTAATACGGTCAGCTACCGGTTCATAGTAGGCGCTGCTGCCATGCTCGCGGGTATTGGCACCAATTCGCGCAAAGAATTGATCCAACTCTTCCGCTCGTCCCTCCGGTTCGATATCCAATACTTCAGCCGTGGGATGGTAGCGTTCGGGCAGACCGTCGCATTGATCGGCATTGAATATAGCATAGGATTTGAGCACGCGGCGGGTTTCCTCCTGCGCTTCACTATGATCCGCAGCTTCGACTTCTTTGGTATAGCTTTTGTAGAATATGGCGATGGACGATTTTTCGCCCTTGCGGACCTGACCGCCAAGCGATGCGCATTGCCGGTAGGTCATCCAGTATGGCGCGCTATAGCCGTTCTCTTGCGCCATCATCCAGAGCCAGAATACATTCATTCCGCGATAGGGCGTACCGCAACTGCGCAAGGGCCGTGAGACTGGAAGTCCTCTCCAAGGCTGTATCCAGGGTTTTGTTCCAACTTCCAGTTTTTCAATGATCGCGGCGGTGATCCTTGCGGCTGGGGATATCTTCGGTGAGAGATATGATCTTTTGGGCATGTGTATTCTCCTGAATATATCCAGCAAAATTGCCGGATCAGACAGGCCCAAGCCCCCCTCTCCTCTCTCATCAGGAAGTCAGGCTATCAATATAACTTGCAATTCTGGAACTGTACTCCATAAATGCAAGGATGATTAACCGCCGAATCCACGATATTTTGCTCGAAAGACTGGATGAAAGTCCAGCAGTAGCCTTGCTTGGGCCGCGTCAGGTGGGTAAAACGACTCTAGCGCAGGAAATTGGTGAAAGCGGTCCTTCCCTCTATCTCGATCTGGAATCGGATGCTGACCGGTCCCGATTAAGAGAACCGGAGCTTTATCTTGGCAATCATGAAGACAAGCTTGTAATCCTCGACGAAGTTCACCGTGTTCCGGATCTTTTCCAGAACTTGCGCGGATTGATTGACAAAGGGCGTAAAAAGGGAAGGAGAACGGGCCGGTTCCTCCTGTTAGGATCAGCATCTCTGGACCTGATGCGCCAGTCGGGCGAAAGTCTGGCGGGCCGCATCTCCTATCTGGAAATGCGGCCACTTGACCCTCTGGAAATTGATCCAGGCGATTTGAATGAACTTTGGGTAAGGGGTGGCTTCCCGGACAGTTATCTTGCCAAAAGCAATCAGATGAGCCTACGCTGGCGCAGGGATTTTATCCGCAGCTATCTGGAGCGGGACATCCCGCAACTGGGACCGAGAATTGCCGCTGAAACACTAAGACGTTTCTGGGTCATGCTCGCGCATCATCAATCAGGCTTATTAAATGCTGCCGATTTCGCAAGATCATTGGGGGTCGATGGAAAAACGGTTGCATCCTATCTTGACTTGATGGTTGACTTGCTGCTCGTTCGGCGTCTTGAGCCCTGGCACAATAATACCGGCAAAAGACTGGTCAAATCTCCGCGTGTTTATGTACGCGATAGCGGCATTGTTCACGCGCTACTGGGCATAGACAGTCTCGAAGCCCTGCTTGGCCATCCGGTCGCCGGAGCCAGCTGGGAAGGATTTGTCATCGAAAGCCTGATCGCTGCCGCACCTGAAGCTGCGCTGGCTAATTTTTACAGGACATCGGCAGGAGCGGAAATCGATCTCCTTTTGACGCTGCCCACAGGCAAACGATGGGCGATTGAGATCAAGCGAAGCTTGACGCCAAAATTGGAAAGAGGCTTTTACAACGCCTGCGACGACATACACCCGGATCGCAAGCTTGTCATATATCCAGGCTCCGAAAGCTATCCTCATTCCGAGGGCATTGAAATTGCATCACTCCCGGAAGTTGCCGGTCAACTGGCCGCGATCCGGTAACCGCCTACTGCCATGATTTTGATGAAAAGAAGCGGCTTGCCTTAAAAAGGCAAGCCGCTTCAGCCAGAAGACCACCTGTCAGGAGGAGGATCAGGCAGCCTTGTCGGCTATCTCTGGAATATCTTCTGATGCGCCGGCTTCCGAAGCTTCATCTTCCAAAACTTCATCAGCCGCAGACAAATCAGCAAAGCGCATCGCATCGGGAACCCACCGCGCAGCTTGCTGTTTGACTTCAGCCTCTGCGATGAAGTTTCCGGAGAAGATGCGTTCGGCGGTTGCTGCAAGATCGGATTTTTTGGACGCGCCGTAGCGGTTTGAAAGCTCCAAACCGCCGACCTCATGCATGCCGTCAAGCGTTTTGGCCTTGGGTACACGGTCAAAATAATTGGCCGCAGTCGGTCGCCACCAAGCCGCCATATCGATTTCCAAGATACCGCCCAGATAATCGTGCATTGAAACTTGGCGATCGCCTTCAACATTCAGGCTCGCAATCAGCGTTCGCGAGACAACATGGCCGAGCCACGCGCTGCGCGCGTCATCGCTGAGCTCCCGAAATGCCACGAAACGCTCGACATCGGTAGTGCTAGCTTTCCAACTTTCATCCAGCGATCCGCGCAATTCCGCTAGGCTTGCACTTGCCGGTGCATCCTTTGCCTCGAAATTATGCGCCGGACCATTTGCAACAGGGCCTTTCAGCGTCGATGCCTCCTGTGCCCGCCAGTCATGGCTGTCGCTATCCGCAAGCGTAAAGATCATAAAATCGAGCGCGAGCGCCGGATCGCTTGCCACATGAAGCGACAAAATATCGCGCCGCTGCATCGCCAGTTCATCGACAAGGCGTTTGGAAAGCGCCGTGCGCTTGGGTTGGGCGGCCTCGCCTTCCTCGACTAGTTCAACGCCTTCATCTTCATGCTCGACATCAACCTTGTCCGTATAATATTGCGGAACCAATGTCGGTATCCCGTCGTTACCAAGTGCCAGAAAAGCGCCTGCTTCGCTGCGAAGCGCATCGGCCAGAACTGGTTTGCGATCATCCAGCGAGCGCATTTCCTGTTCGATTTCCGACACGCGTTTCTCGGCTGCGAAAACGTCATCTTCGCTGCTGTCTTCATTTTCGAGGATGACAGCTTCGCCGTCATATTCGATTTCCAATTCAGACAGACGCGCGATTGCCTCCTCGCTAAGCGGTTCAAGCTCGGTAGGAAGCCGGTTCAAGCCTTCGACAAGTTCATGCGAGACATAACAGTCGAGCGTCGGCTTTACCCAAGCAAGACCATGCTGATCTTTGATCTCGTCGGATCGCCATTCCATTTTCTCAGCAGCGAGACGTTCAAGAAGAGCAACGTCAACCCAGCTTTCAGTTTCATCATCATCGAAGAGCTCCCGGTCGATCTTGCCGCCTGCCTCGAGATAAGCATCGCGTCCGACCAGAACGGCGCGGGGATCGCTGGCCTGGACACTGGCGTCCAGAACCATGCGCCGGATGCTGTCGGAATTTACGCTGTAATATCCTCCAGAGACTTCCTCGAACACCTGGGCCTGACGTTCGACATCCGAGGTCGCGCCGTAAGCTTTTGCAATATCAAGCGTGATGTCACCGCTTGCCAACGCCTCAAAAACCACTGGTGCGAGCTTGGCGAGCCGCAAACGCCCTTCGACAAAGCGAACGGTCTGACCAAAGCGAATGGCAACATCTTCAACGCTTGCGCCGTCGTTCACAATATCCTGAAACGCTTCGGCTTCATCAGCCGGATTGAGTTTTACGCGCTGGAAATTCTCGGCCAGACTGATTTCCCGGATTTCATGCGCTTCGCCGTTTTTGACCAGACATGTGATCGGCTCGGTCTTCTTAATCGCTTTGTCCTTGGCAAGTGCCTTCAACTGGTTGAGACGGCGGCCACCTGCCGTGACCTCAAATTTGCCGCGCGCAATCGCGTTGACGACCAGATTTTGCAACAATCCTCGCGCAGCAATATCCGCCTTCAGCCATGCATCGGCTGCCGGATCAGTCCGCTTGCGGACATTTTTCTTGGATTCAACGAGTTTGTTGAGTGGAATAGATTTGAACATTTTTAACTCCTGATTGATCGAACTAACGATTTTCGGCGACCATCGCCAAAACCGGGTTCAAAAGGGCCAAGCCTCCTCCCCTCTCATTCTTAGAGATCACGCGTTCGCTTTCTGGTGGTTTGAGATTGAGGGAGAGCGGAAGCGCTTAGGCAGTCAGTTTTTCCAGTATCTGCGCTGCTTCATTGACCGGCACGAATAGACGCGTGCGGTAGCGGATAATCTCGGTGAAACAGCCTTTGGATTTATACCAGACGAGCCGCTCGGCTGAAAAGCCCGTCAGTTCCAGTCGCTGGCTGCCATTGACCAGTGAGCGTTTGGCCATAAGGTCATCATGGCTTTGAACTGAAAACGGCTTGCCGCTTTGCATCACCATTTCTGCAATCCGGGAGGGATTGATAGTCTGGTTCATGTCGAGACCAAAGGCCCGTGCGAGATCAGCCATATCGAGTTCGGAAATTTCGCGGCCAATGATCGAACGCCCGTCGCTCGCTGCAATGCGGGTGACACGAACAAACTCTCCGGGGATTTTATTCCAGACTGGCAGCAGTAATCCGGTGGCGAGATGTACGCGTTCATGGGCCGTTTCCATCGCCGCTTGTTCTTCCTCATCCATCCAGCCTTTTCGGAAGCTTTTGAAATCGACCTGCTCCCAAAGGCTTTCCGACAAAGCTTCGAGTGTCCAATTTACCGATTTTAGCGGCCTGATCAGGCGGCGGCGTTCGATTGTCTCTCCCTCATCGGTGATCATACGCCGGGTCGGAATAGATAAGGCGACACCGCCCGAGCGCGCGTTTTGCAGCAGATGGATATTTGGCAAGCTGAAATCATATAGTTGGTACAGTCGCTTGAAACGGAGCGGTTTAAGCGGGCGCTGTGTTTCCAAGGTCACAAGATGCGTGGTTGCGCCAGAAATACCATCCGTTCGCAGAAGCTTGTCTGACATAATTTCAAATGTATCAACCGCAATGGTTTCAACGCCCATATCCAAAGTTCCCGCTTCACGCGCCGCTTCGACGCGGGCTTCGATCAGCGACAGATATTCATCAAATATTGCATTCTGCAGAGCGATGGGCAGCGCCAATATCCGGTTTAGCCAGCGCTGGATGGTTGGCAGTTTTTCAGCCAGATCACCATCGGGTGTTTCAAGCTTAAGGCCCGTGACATCCTGAAAGCGGTCCAGTGATACGGCATCCAATTTACCTGCATAAAGCAGGTGGAACCAGCTAGTGAGCGCGTCGCGAGCATATTCGCTTTCAAGATTATCAGCCGGGTTAAACAGGTTTTGACCGCCTGTTTGTCTTTGGCCGCGAGTCAAAGCGCCAAGGCTGTCGAGGCGCCGGGCGATGGTGGAGATAAAACGCCGTTCACCTTTGACATCAGTGGTTACGGGCCGAAAGAGCGGCGCGGATGCCTGGTTGGTACGATTGGTGCGGCCCAAACCCTGTATGGCATTGTCGGCCCGCCAGCCCGGCTCGAGCAAGAAATGCACGCGCCGCTGCTGGTTTTGTACGTCCAGATCGGCATGATAGGACCGGCCTGTCCCGCCTGCGTCAGAAAATATAAGCACGCGCTTCTCGCCGTCCATAAAGCTCTGAGCTTCGATTAAATTCGACCGCGCCGTGCGGCGTTCGAGACGTTGACGTCCGTCGCTGCCATTTACAAGCCTGCGGGTCCGGCCCGTCACTTCGGCAACATGATCTGTTCCAAAACGTTCGATTACCGCATCAAGCGCCGCCCAAATGGGCGGAAGCGCGCACAGCTTTTCGATCATCGCGTCTCTTGCCTGAACGGCGCGCGGGCAGAGGACTGGATGGCCTTCCGAAGTGGACATAGGCTCTGATCGCAAGTTGCCGTCATCATCGAGGAACACCTGCATCAAACGGACCGGAAAACTTTTGGCCAGATAATCAATGACATATTCGCGCGGGGACAGGTCGATATCAAGCTGCTCGCGTTCTTCAGCACTGAGATCGGCAAGTCTGCGGTTGAGCATTGCCTCGGCGGTCGAGACAAGCTGCACAACGGCGGAATGTCCCTCTTCCAATGCCTGTTCGATCGCCGGGAGCAGGCTGGGAAGTTTCATCGATAGCAGCAGCTGCGCGAAGAAACGCTGCTTGGTACCCTCGAATATCGAAAGCGCCGCTGCTTTTGCATTTCGGTTAAGCGTATCGCCGCTATCCTCATCAACGATCCGCGTGGCTTCAAGGGCCGCCTCGAGATTCTTGTGAATAATCGCCCAAGCCCCGGCATAACTATCGTAAACCGATATTTGTTCCTTGGTCAGTTCATGTTCGAGAAGCTCATATTCAACGCCCGCGAAGGACAAGGCGCGGGCCAGATAGAGACCTTGGGATTTAAGGTCGCGCACGACCAGTTCCATCGCAGAAATACCGCCCGCTCGGATATCGGTGAGGAACGTGTCATAATTGGGAAAGGCGGTTTCCGGTCCCCACAATCCAAGACGCGCCGCATAACCAAGGTTGGCAATATCAGATGCGCCGGTTGCTGATGCATATAATACTCGCGCGCTGGGCAGAAGATTTTGAAGACGCAGACCTGCAATGCCCTGTTCGGATCCTTTGACTTTGCCGCGGCTTCCCGTTCCCCCCAGCGCACCCGCCATCGCATGAGCTTCATCAAAGGCTATGACGCCATCAAATTCCTGCCCTGCCCATTCCAATATTTGAGCAAGTCTAGTCGTATCCATCCTGCCCGAGCGCAGCGTTGGATAGGTGACAAATAAAATCCCGCCTGACATTGAAATCGGCCTTCCCAGCTTCCAGCTCGAAAGCGACTGGATATCAAGCGGCAAGCCGCCGAGCGCGGACCAGTCCCGGCGGGCGTCCTCAAGCAAGGTCTCGTTTTTGGTAATCCAGATATGACGGCAATGACCCTGCAGCCACCGGTCCATGATGACACTAGCAATCTCTCGGCCCTTCCCCGCGCCAGTTCCATCACCTAGGAAGAAGCCAGTCCGATAACAGAAACCCTCTTCGGACGGTTCCAGCCCAGAGCCTTTGTTGATTGGCCTGTAAGTACCGGGCAAATCGCGGGCGAAGGCGTTTACTGCATAAATAAGCGTTTCGCATTGTGCATCGGAAAGAAGCTGTTTCTCCCGCCAGTCTGCCGGAACCAATGGCTGGTGCTGCGGGACTGGCGCAGCAACAGACCCCATCGCTACCGATTCCACCAGTGGGGTCGGGTGAACGGGAGCATTGGCGATTGATATCCGGCTTGGCCGATAGGCTAGATAAATGCCTTTTTGCTCCGGTGTTGGTGCCGCATCGCCGAGAACTTCAAAGATGAGTTTTTCGGATATTTGCGAGTCTGGAGAGGATTTGGAAACTGGCGCGACAGGGCGTTTCGAACGATCGTTCGATACCAGCGCGAATGGCTTTGCATTGGACCTGGAAGTTTGCGCCGTTGGTTTGGAGGTAGCGCGAGCGGGCAAAGCACAGCAGGCTCTGTACAAACCCTCAAAATCAGCGATGTCGATTGGTGTTACGCATTGCTCGGAAACAAATTTATCGAAGACCACCAGGCGCACGGTGATGCCGGTTCCCCGGCGGGCGAAAGATCGCATGATGCGCGCATCCAAACGCAGAGCGCAGGGAGCAGGATCGTTTTTAGCAAATATGGTCGCGTCAAAGCCTTCGGGCATGATCGCGACAAGCCGTCCGCCTGGCGCCAGACGCCGCCAGGCAGAGCGCAAGTGCCGCAGGGCTGAGCGGTAGTCTTTGCCCCGTTCTGCGCTACGGGCAAATGGCGGGTTCATTATGACAAGATTTGGATTGTGGCGCGGTGGAAGCAGTTCGTCGATCAGCTCGCCATCGTGTGAGGAGAGCGGAGCGCCCGGAAACAGCTCGTTTAGACACGCACCGCGCAGGCCGTCGATCTCATTGAGGATTAGCTTCGCGCCAACAAGATGCGGCCAGATGGCGAGAATTCCCGTTCCCGCGGATGGCTCGAGTACGATATCTTCGGGCTTTGTGCCCGCTGCCAAAGCCATAGCCCAGGCAAGCCGGGCGGGGGTCGAAAACTGCTGGAGGGCAATCTGGTCATCATGCCGGTTATGTTGTGGCGGAAGAACTTGCTCCAGAGTTGCGAAGCATCTGTCGGCTTCAGCAAAATCGGAATGGAGTGAAATACCGGAATGATCACGAAGCCACATCAGTTCGGCCAGCTCGATAGCGCAGCCGGACATTTTTACCGACCAACCATCTGTCGCGTCGCTGCTTCCGGTGAAGGTCTTGAATATGGCATTAATGTCTTTTCGTGTGACTTGGGAACTTGTCTCTAGACGACCTGCTATTTCGTGAGCGGCTTTGATTATTATTTCGCTGGCCAGATCCTGTGTATCGTCAAGTTGCAACTGTGCGTTTTGTAGAGTCATGATGGTTTTCCTCCGTTAGGCACGGACAGACCTCAGACGGCCTTCTCGTGCACAAACAGCGAAAAGCCCCCTTTCCTCTGGATCACAGGTGGACCGGGTTAGGTGGAAGCTGCGTTTGCTCGAAACAACTCATTATTCCAGTCATCGCCGCGCCGGCTAGGCCGGCGCGCTATAATGGACCGGCCGGGCATCTGAAAATGTTCACGGGCCTTGGCTTCGGCAAGGTCGCCGCCAGCGTCATGATCCACGAAGAGATAAAGCTGCTTCACGCTTTCCGGGATGGTAACGATCCCAAAGCGCTCATTGCCCAATGTTGCCCAGGTCGGGATGCCGGTCAGCTGCGTCGCGGACATGGCGCTTTCTGTGCCTTCTGCCAATCCCAGAACACCATCTTTGGGTGGAAAAAGGCGCACAGCCCCGGTCCCGAGGGATCCGAGTGCGCGTTTGGGTTTTATGAAATCAGACTGGCCTGAACCATCGGGAAGCAGGAATGTACGGTGAATGGCCATAATATGCGCATCGGTGCGCACCGATGCCAGCATCGCTGGTAGAAAGCGGACATGGCTCTTGGGACCAAGCGGCGTGCGTTCGAGGAAGCGCAATTCTGGAGAAGTAATACTAATCAGGCGCTTTTTGAGATAAGTCCGGGCAATAGTTCCTTGCAGGCGCTGAGCCTGCCGCCAGAGTCGCTGTGCATTGGCGCTCGGCTTTATCTCTTTGGGACTTGTTGCGGGAATTGGAATGGAGCTTCCGCTGAACAGACTGCGCGCGGGCACACCTTGGCGCTCAAAACCCGCAAGCACCTCTTTCTGCGGACACCCCGCAAAACAGTGAAAGAGAATCGCGTTTCGGCCGATACTGACACCAAGCGACGGCGTATTATCATCATGTGCCGGGCAGCAGCACATTCCTTTGTCATTTTTCCAATAGCCTGAAAATTTTTCACAAATCTGTCTGGCAGTATTCTCGAGGGATGATGTGGGATTAGTCAGGACGTTACGGGACATCGAGGAGTTCCTTGCATCTGCGCCAGTTCTCCCCTTCCCGGCAGCCTCCCCTCTTCAACACGTAAGAAAACACTTTCCTACAGCTATATGTTCTATTTATGTTCTCATCCGATTCGATACAAGATGGAGATGAATTTTGGCAAAGAAGCTATCAATGGGACTGCTTACAATAGCGATGTGTTCAAGCGTGACATGGGCGCAGGATGTGAGTTTACAAGAAAGCAATGCCCCCACTGAACGGGAAGCTCTGGATCAACACGCAAGTGAAAAACCCACGTTTCGGTTGTTCCAGCATGGAATTTGGCAACCGGAAAATCAGCTAAAGCCCGTGACTGGAGCACCGACAAATCATGAAGGTACTAAAACCAATCTACAACCAAGAAAGCTTACAGGACTAAGCCGATCAGCCTCGTCAAGGCGGTTTATTTACCTAACCTCCATCCGGGCAGCCGAAAAAAAACACGCCCTACCCTTTGGGTTGCTCGACGCTCTAATTTGGCAGGAATCGCGGTACAATCCTATGGCTGTTAGTTCTGCTGGTGCTGGCGGTCTTACGCAGTTGATGCCTGGAACCGCATTAGACCTTGGGGTTGAGAACCGGTTCGATCCTTCCGCCAATATTGACGGGGGAGCACGGTATCTCAAGCAAATGCTGGATAAGTTTGGGGGGATTCACCTAGCGCTGGCGGCATATAATGCCGGACCTAACGCCGTGCTGAAAGCCAATGGCATTCCCCGATACCAGGAAACACGGAATTACGTAAAGAAGGTCCTTGCGCGCTGGACAGAATCGGGGCTGTAGGACAGAGAACACTTGATCATGAACCATTCAAACTCAAACCGCCTTCGGCTAACCGGTAAACTCATCAAAGGCGAACGCCACTATTTGCTTCAATGCGCAGATGAAAATGTTTGGCGGTTAAACTTTTTGGACGTGAAAACCCCAAAGGACGGCACCCAAGTGATCATTGAAGGCGTTCAGTCCGGTGTTGACGGAATTGATGTGGACTGGGTTGGCGCCAAAAAATGATCAATAGAATTGGCTAATCAAGCAGTTCAACAGCTTTTCTCTTATGCTCGGGTGCAAGATGTGCATAGCGCAGAGTCATTTCGTAATCGCTATGTCCCAGCAGCTCTCTGATCGCGTTTAAATCGACTCCTGCCATAGCCAGGCGTGATGCAAAATGATGCCGCATGTCATGCCAACGAAAATTGACAATTCCCGCCTGTTTTAAGATTGCTGTCCACGATCTTTTCACATTGTTAAAACGCATGCCATCAGCATTTTGAAATACCCTGCCCGATGATTTTGCGCATTGTTTTTGCCAACAGCGAAGAACTTTCAAGCAAGTGCGGTTCATGGGAATATGTCTGGTTTTTCCCGACTTTGCCGTTTCGCCAACAACAGCAATTGATCTCACGGTAAAATCGACATGCTGCCACTTAAGATCGAATACCTCCCCTCGCCGCATACCGGTGTGCAGCGAAAGTACGATCATTGGCTTGAGGTGATCTGTGAACGCCCGCTTCTTAAAGTTAGGAAGTTTACGATAACCGCGTTCACTTCGCCACCGGTTGGCACTGTCCCGTTCACCGCACCTGCGTTCCTCGCGGCGATCTAACGCATCAAGCAGCAACTTCAGTTCTTCATCATTGAGATAGCGAACACGCGGTCTGGTATCCTCTCTTGCCTTCTTCACTTTGGCGATTGGATTTTGTTCAATGATCTCAAAATCGACTGCTCGGTTAAAGACTGCTTTTATCGATGCGATGTCGCGATTGATGGTTGTTGTTTTATTGCCCACAGCAATTCGGCTAGCTCTCCACCGTTCCAGATCAATAACGCTCACATCATCCAATTTTCGTTTCAAAAAACCTTTGAACACGGTTCGGATCCGCTTGATATTTTGCTCGTGTGACTTTTGATGAGATTGAGCCCAGGGTTGGAAAAATAGATCGATAAACTCACCTAGCGTGATTGCCCTCGCGTTTGATCTTTTCTCGTCCATCGGATCAATACCCGAATGATATTGGGAAATTATTTTCTTTGCCTGATTTCTGGCCTGTCCAACGGCCATAGAATCTGCGCGTCCAAGCCGCCAGCGCTTGCCGCGATCATATTCGCAGTAGAATGATTTAATGCCCGAAGGTTGCACCCGAACCAGAAAACCATTTAAACGGCTATCTCTAATTTCATAAGGTCTTTTAGCCAATTTGGCACGATCTATGACAGTCTGTGTAAGCGCAGTTTGCATGACCATTTCCTTTCTATCTCAGCACACGCACTTTTTCTGTAAGTGCAATGTAAGTGCAAAATGATGAAATCTGCCGGGATCAATGAGTACAAAACGGGAACGCTAAAATCAAGCTATCTTTTTGATTTTATTGCAATTATAGTCCCAAATCATACCAAACCGTCCCAGTAAATATCACGCATTAATCAGCTGGAAGTCGATATCCACACCCTTGATCGAGGATTTACCAACGTTGCGGGTGTAGAAGGCGTTATTGCCATCTGTATCGACACCCAGAGCCGCCAATTGCTGCCCTTTATATTTCCAGTAGAACAGCTCCGCGTTCAGCTCGAAGCGATTGTCGAAGAACCGGTTCTTCGACCCGATGGTAAATGCATCGATAAACTCGGGCTCATATGTTTCTCTGCCGCGAGCGAGATTGAAGCCACCGGCGCGGAAACCGTTTTCAAAACTGGCGTAGAGCAGGTTTTCTGGAGTAATGTCATATTCCACCGCAGCGCGATATGTGAATTCCTTGTCGCTATCGGAACGCTGGATGGTATTTGGCGTGATGATCAACAGCGCGCCTGGTCCGAATTGTGCCGGTGCAAAGATGTTGAGCGGACCATAAGGGAATACCTGACCCACACCGTCTGCTCCGTTAGTATTATAGTCGGTTTGCGGGTTTCTGCCGGGGATTGGAAACAGGGCCGGGTCAAGGCCACCGAGCACGTCCTGCAGGGTGAGTCCGACCGGGAGGGTGGGCACGTGGCCGCAGAAAGGAGCCCGACCGACCGGATCCTCGAGGCAAACACCCGCTGTTGCAGTAGCAAATGCATCGATCGACCGGTTTTCAGTGGTGTGCCGCACACCGCCTACGAGGCGGAGTTCGTCGGTCACGTTGAAAGTCGCACGGCCGAAAAATGCAAGAGAATCCGACTGGGAATCAAATGCGTTGTTCGAGACGGTGCCAAACTGGTTGAAAGCGTTCACACCCTCAACTCTCTCGTCGAAATAATAGGCACCCGCGATCCAGTCGACGGGTCCAGTCGACCCCGAGAACCGAGCCTCGATACTCCACTGCTCGGCGGTGTCCTTGTTGATCGCGGCCTTGAACGGAGGCCCGTTAAATATATTGTCGAGCTTTGACTGGCGATAGGCCGGGATCACCACCAAATCGACAGAACCGAGCTCGAGATTCATTTCTGCGCTCACGCCAAGATATTCATCATCGCGCGACGGATAGGCGAAGCCCTGAAATGGCGAGAAAAGCGGAGCCGTCGAGACCGTCGCAAGATAGGCGAGCGCCTCGGGAGTGTGGAGGCCGGTAAATGGCTCTGCTACTGCAGCCGGAGCAGGCTGGAATGCCCATCCCGGTACCGGGGGATCGTCCCGCCCAGGCGTTCCAGGAGGAATCAGTCCATAGGCACCAAAGACATCTGTTCCGGGGCCCGCGCCTTTCTGGGTCGAATAATCGACCGAGAAACGGATATCAAATCCGGGCGCTGGTTCTGCATAGAACTGGCCGCGGAACGCGACATCCTTGGCATCAAATGTGCCATCCGCGTTATAGCCATCATGCTCGTTCACGGCGGCGGAAAGCCGGATCGCGCCGTCGTCACCGACAGCGAGGTTAAGCGCGCCTTCGATACCGAACGCGTCGTAATTACCGTAGGAACCGGAGACATATCCGCTTGTCTCGCCAGGGACTGGCTTGGTCGGGAGCACGTTAATCGCGCCGCCGGTCGCATTGCGCCCGTATAATGTACCTTGTGGACCCTTCAATACTTCGACGACCGCGACATCAAGAAACGAAGCGATGGTCGATGAAGGCCGCCCGACATAAACGCCGTCGACATTGAATGCGACGGCAGGGCTGGTGTAACCGTTGTTGGTAAAATTGCCTACCCCGCGGACGAAATAACCGGCATTCGCGCCGCCGCCCGATGTGACATAAAGCGCAGGAGCAACCGCATTAAGCGTTGTCGCGTCGGCAACACCGGCCCGAGTCAGATCTGCGCCGGTTGCAGCATTGATCGGTATCGCGGCGTCTTGAAGCGACTCTGCTTTACGCTGCGCGGTCACGACTATAACGTCCAGCCCGCCCGATTGCTGTGCACTCTCGTCTACAGCGTTCGTATTATCTTGAGCCGCAGCTGGCGACACAAACATCGCCGAAACCAAAGCCAGTGAAAGCGCTGCCTTGGATACAGACGCATTGTTCATATGGAATTTCATTATTTTCCTCCCCTTAGGTTCTAATTTTTGCCGCTTTAATTACGGCTTGTTTTGATAAAAATCTGAATAAGCGAGACTCATCGACGATGATAATCACTTTCATCGATAGTAATAATCATTTTCGGGAATAGGAAAAATCAATTGTTTTTACCATTTAGCATAAATAATATTTATACCTAAAAAAGCTTATCAGGTTCGGTGAATAATCCAACACTGACAGTGACTTCCGTTGGAAATCTACGCCGTTGTCGGACTAAAACCAGCCCTCGTCAGGCGCGGAAGTCAGGAATTAGTTGTGCTGGCACCAACTTGCTGCAGCCGGCCACGCAGCCAGATCAAGGCTTCATCAGTGGCTCGACTCGCATGATATTGCATCATTTCCTGCATCACCGGCAGTTCGACAGGCGGTTCGGCGGTGATCAGGGAAGCTGCAGGCGCTACGATATTGGCCAACCGCTCGTGCATCAGGGACAGCCGCATCGTGCCCGGGATCAACCAGGGTGCCTGGATGAAGGACGGAGCGGTGATTTCGATCCGCCGCTTTTGAACATGTTCTTGCAGCGCATGTTCAATAAACGTGTCTCGATGTCCGATCTGAACTGCGACGTGCCCGCTGTTGAAGAATGCCTCTACAGTCAAAGGTTGCTGCATCACAGGGTTGCCGGACCAGCCGACGACCACAAACCGTTCTTCAAACAACAGATCGCGTGGATGATCCGGATGCACAAATTGTTCCGGAGAGAGGAGCAGGTCCAGTTCCCCGTTGGTGAGCTGATCAGCAACATCCTGATCGGGAAGGGAGATATCGAGGGTCACGCGGGGGGCCTCCCGTTGCAACACGTCCAAAAGCGGCACAATAAGAACCGTGGTGATATAATCGGAAGCAGCGATCTTGAAGCAGCGGTCTGAAGTGGCCGGGTCAAAGCCCTTCCCGCTCGAAATCAGGCTTCGCAGTTGCAGGATCATATCGGCCACTTTGGGAGCGAGGTAGATCGCCCGCGCAGTCGGGATCATCTTTTTGCCGTGCTGCGTCAGAATGTCGTCCTGAAACGATTCCCTCAGCCGCTTCAATGCCGCGCTCATGGCGGCCTGGGTTACATTCAGCCGGTGGGCCGCACGGGTGACGTTCCGCTCCCGCAACAGCACATCAAAGGCCACAAGCAGATTGAGATCAAAATTGTCTAAACGCATTAAACATAGATATCATTTATTCTAAACTTGATAAATGAAAAATTGAAATGATACCGTTCGAATGTCTCGTCATGGTGCCGCATCGCCATTCATGATCAGACAGGCCGAAGTCGTTTTCAGAGCCCGGACGTCTCCCCCGAACCGGCCCTTTGTTTGAAGCCCAAATCGTCGATCAGAAATTGATACCTTCTGCTACCATATCCTGACCAATGACGAGAGCGGCGGCATTCAACGGGATCGGGACTCAGTCCAATTACGACCGCACAGCGCTTCGGGAGGCCATCCGCGACGCTTCGCGAAAGGAGACCAGCCTTCGCTGACTTTCGTCCCATAAAGCGAGACGTAGCGGCTTGAGTGTCTGAAACACTGTAAAGCGGTTCATATTTCGCAGACCGGGATAGGCCTCTAATACCTCGGGCAGGCGGTAAAAGGGAATGCGGCTGGCCAGGTGATGGACATGGTGGATTCCGATATTGGCGGTAAACCAGCGCAACACCAGCGGCAGATCGAGATGAGAGCTGCCGTGCAAGGCGGCATCGTGGAAGGACCAATCCTTCCCTTCATCCCAGTGCGCATCTTCAAACTGATGTTGCACATAAAACAGCCATACCCCCACCGAAGCGGCCACCAGCAGCACCGGAAAGAATACCATGGCGGTTACGGCAAATCCGAACAGGTAGATAAGCGGAGCCAATATCAGAGCGGTTACGACGTTGGTCGCCATCGCGCTGATCCAATAGGCCCAGCCTTCTTTCATCAGGCCAATGGGAAGCCGGTGACGGAGAAGAAAAAGATAGGCCGGACCGAGACCCAGTAAAACAAGCGGATGACGGTAGAGACGGTATAGAAACCGCTGCATGCTGCTTTGTTCGTAAAACTCGCGCACCGTCAGCGTGTCGACATCTCCCGCACCGCGGGCAGCCAGATTGCCGGTCGCGGCGTGATGCAGCGCATGGGACCGCCTCCAGCAATCATAAGGCGTGAAGGTCAGCACGCCCAGCGCCCGGCCGACCCAGTCATTGCCCGACCGGCTGGGCAAGAACGATCCATGACCGCAATCGTGCTGGATGACGAAAAGCCTGAGCAGCAAAAGTCCCGCCAGCGGTGTCAGGGCCAGCGCAAAAACATAACCTGCTTTGACCGCGACCAGAATGAGCCCGAACAGGCACAGGAAAGGCACAAGCGTGATGGTCAATTCCCAGACGCTTCGGCCTCGCCGTGAGTCTCTGAATGCTCTTAGCTCGCGCATCAGTTTTTGGGGATCGAGCGCGGTGCTTTCGACTTCCGTCTGGCGCGCGGTTGGCTCGTCACCACCGCGACCCTGCGATGGAGCAGAAACGGTTTCGCCGGCACAATCATGGCCCGGCTTTTTTTCTTTGGGAGAGATCACAACCTAAGCCGGTATACAGCCAGCCAGCCATTGTCACGCTAAACCGAGAGGTTATAAAATTAAGTAGCGGACGCGGACATCGACGCAATAACACATGTCACCGCATCCTATTTTGCCTTGCGACGCTCCACGATATCATAGACCGGCCCAAATCTTACAATGCCCGCCCCGATCAGCGGCATTGCGATTATCCACAGTCGAACGCCGGTGATGCCCAACGGACTTGCTATGCTGTACACTGCGGTCGAGGCAAGTCCTGCGCAAATAAGCAGCAGACCGAGGATCAACCGCCAATGCGCTATGGCCGGCTTGGGCGCCTGGCCGGCGATGCTGCCTGGCTGCTCGAACCGCGCGAATATGATGATCAGCGGCATCAACGCCGCAATATAGATGGCGAACCAGATCGGCCGGGCCAGCCACCAGCCAGCGCTGCCGGGAGCTACGTCGAGGCCAAGTCCGCCAAGCAGATAGGCGACGATCATCACCAACACGAATGCGGTCAGGTGCCAAAGATATATCGTCATGATCATGCCATTTAACAGCACCACGCTCGCCCAGATTTTCACCCGGTCCAGAATCCGTCGGCCAGCGGGCTCCAGATACAGGGCGATACCCGTTTGCGTTACGCCGAGCGCCATCAGGGCCAGCGTCGGCGGCATGCTGTTGCTCATAGCTTCGCCGGGGACACCGATCATCGCGACCGGATAAATGCCGGGTCCGACCAATATGATCAACGCTGCAAATCCGGCGAATGCAAACAACAAAGCCCGCGAACGTTTCTCGAAAAACCCGTCGCTCCAGGCAAAGCCCAATTGATGGATGCCCAGCCAGACGAATGCAAAGTTGAACCATTTGATATAAGGAACTTGCGCGGCGTAGGTCGCGCTATCGATCATCACCGCTGCGAGCAAAAGCGCGGCAAAGGACTTTAGCCCCAACCGCCGCCATGCCGCGTACGTATACGGGACCAGCGCGGTGACCATGATATAGACCGCGAGAAACCAGACCGGAATGAGCGCCAGTTCCGCCGCCAGTGACACGATCGGCCGTGGCACACCGGCCAGCGTGCCAAACATCGCGATGACCGTCCACAGCAGGAATAAGGGCAGCACGGGATTGATCAGCCGCTGCAATCTGCCGGTAAACCAGTCGGCATATGTGCCCTCCTTGCGCAGGGTCGCAGACCAGGAAACGCCATTGGAAAATCCACCGACAAGAAAAAACACCGGCATGACTTGAAAGCCCAAAGTCAACCACTGCGACCAGGGCAATATCTCCAGCAAATGTCCGCCGACAACCTCCCCGTCCTGCATATAAGGCGCGGCAACCAGCCAATGGCCGATGACCACGGCAAGAATGGAAAAAGCACGCAGGAAATCGACATAGCGATTGCGTTCTGCAGGCGTTCTCCCCGCAATATCAAGGGCTCGCCCCCACATACCACCTTTGGCGCGACGGTTCTTTCTATCGCTCATAATATACTCCCGGCCTGCGCTAATATTCGTTTACGTTTTGAAGTGTTAAGAAATCGAAAGTACAATTATTCTGGAATTTCGGTGCCAATACATCTTTTGGAGAATCGACGCACTATCACTCCCACTCTAACCAAAGGGCCGGTAAAGATCCTCCTGCGGCCGGGTAAACCACTTCGGCCCGGACGCCGTCATATAGAAATGGTCTTCCAACCGGATGCCATATGCGCCTGGCACAACGATCATCGGTTCGTTGGAAAAGCACATGCCCGTCGCCAGTGGCGTCTGGTCGCCTTTGACCAGATAGGGGCCTTCGTGGATGTCCAGCCCGATGCCGTGGCCGGTGCGGTGCGGGAGGCCTGGCAGGTGATAGTCTGGGCCGAGGCCGTGGCTGAACAGCATATCGCGGGCGGCCTTGTCTACGTCTTCGCAGGGCGTGCCGATGGCGGCGCGGTCGAAGGCGGCTTGCTGGGCCTCTTTCTCCGCATGCCAGAGCCGTTCGATCTCGTTGTCCAGTTTCGACAGGGCATAGGTGCGGGTGATGTCGCTATTATAGCCGTCGATCGTGCAACCGGTATCGATCAGAATCAGCTCGCTCTCCTGCAGCGCCGGGTCGCCCGGGACACCGTGCGGGTGGGAGGTCGCTTCGCCGAACTGGACCGCGCAAAAGCTGTTGCCGCCATCGGCACCGCCGGCGCGGTGCAGGCGGTCGATTTCGGCGATCACTTCGCTCGCCTTCATGCCCGGCTTGATCCACTCGAAAATCTGTTGATGGACCGACAGCGTGAGCTGCATCGCATGGATCATCAGATCGATCTCGGCCTGTGATTTTATCGCGCGCAGCGGCGCGATCACCGACGCGGCAGAGCCACAGAGCACCGGCTTTTCCAGCTGCGCCAGCGCGTCGAACAGGCGCGCGGCATGGCCGTAGGAACATTCAGGATCGAGCGCACATCGCTGGCAGCCAGCTTCCGCCAAAAGCGACGCGATCAGCGCGCAGGGGCATTCATGCTCCTCCCAGAAGGCCATTTCCGAAGCCATCGGGAATTTGGCGCGGATCGCGGATTCCTCGAATTTCGGGCAGATGAAGATGGTGCGGTCCGCCGTGAGCAATATCCCGACAAAGCGTTCGCTTTCATAGAAAGCCTCGGCGAAGAAATAGCGCATGTTGCTGCCCGGGGTGATCAGGATCGCATCAAGGCCATTTGCGGACATCGTCTGGCGGAGATTGTTCAACCGCTGGTCGCGTTCGGCGTTGCCGATCGATGGCGGTCGCGATGCTGTGGTCATGGTCAAATCTCCAATTTGGGCGGGCGCCTCCACTATAGCGGAATTGATCTACCAGCAAACCAATGCGGAAGATATTATGTCCGCTGATAGGCCGCCGATTCCACCGCTGCCAGAACGCGCAGAGCATCGGGGTCTGCAAAAGGGAGAAATTGCATCAGCACCAGCCCCGCGATGTCGCTCGCGGGATCGATCCAGTAATAACAGTTGGTCAGCCCGGCCCAGGACAGGCTGCCCGCCGCGCGGCCATCGGGTCCTGTTTCCGGGTTGATCAGAAAGCCGAGGCCCCACCCGCAATGCATATCGGGAAAGGCATCGAACGAATTGGCGAGCAGCGGCACCACGCTCTCCATCTGTCCCGCTTTCATCCCGCCAATCTGGTTTTTCGACATGGCCGCCACGGTCTCTGCGCTGATGATCCGGGCTCCCTCGAGCGATCCGCGGTTCAGGATCATCCGCATGAAACGCATATAGTCCGCCGCCGTCGAATAAAGACCGCCGCCGCCGGACTGATATTCCGCCGCATCACCACCGCCAATTTCGATGGGAAAGGGAACCAGAGCATCCGCCTGACGGGAGAGCAGCGGAACCCGGCGCTCGCTCTTGTCGGTCGCGACGGTAAAACCTGTGTCCTGCATCGCCAAAGGCGCGAAAATATGCTCCTCCATATAGGCACCAAGCGTCTGGCCGCTGGCGGCCTCGACCGCGCGACCGACCCAGTCGGTGCTCACGCCGTACAGCCAGTCTGTTCCCGGCTCGAACATCAGCGGCGTGGTAATACTGGCGATGCTGGCGGGAGCGACCTTGCCCTGCGCTTTGGCCATATTCGCTTTGGTGAAAGCATAGCCGAGGCCGGATGTATGGGTGAGCAGGTGCCGGAGCGTGATCGCCTTTTTGGCTGGCGCGACAATCGGTGTATCGTCGTCGTCAAAGCCGGTCAGCACATCGGGATTGGCCAGTTCGGGCAGGATCGCGCCGATCGGTTCGTCCAGCGCCAAAAGACCCCGTTCCACCAATTGCATGGCAGCGACCGATGTGATCGCTTTGGTCATGGAGGCGATCTGGAAAATGCCATCCAGCACCATTGGCTTGCCGGTAGCGGGGTCAGAAAAACCCGCTTCCGCCGATGCAAGCACCGTACCGGCATCGCCAATCATCGCGACCGCGCCGGCTACCTGATTGTCGGCCAGCGCCTGATCGAGGGCTTTTTGTAAATCCAGCTGCTGCAATCCGTTCATCCTTTTATGCCAAAATTATCAAAATCGAAGGATGCGCCTGTCGGGATCACAACCGTTCGGCATGCCAGCGTAAATGATCTTCCATATAGGTCGAAATGAAATAATAGCTGTGGTCATAGCCTTCGCGCATATTCAGGCTGAGCTTTATGCCCGCTTTGTCGCAGGCTTCCGCCAAGAGTTGCGGCTTCAGCTGCTCCTCGAGGAAATTGTCGGCGGTTCCCTGATCGACCAATATGTCCGCAACGCGCGCGCCATCCTCGATCAGGGCGCAGGCATCATATTCGCGCCATGCCTGTTGATCGCTGCCCAGATATCCCCCCAGCGCTTTTTCACCCCAGGGGCAGTTGAGCGGCGAAACAATCGGCGAGAAGGCGGACACGCTTTTAAAGCGATCCGGATTGCGCAGAGCGATGGTCAGCGCGCCATGGCCGCCCATGCTGTGCCCGAATATGGCTTGTCGCTCCATGTCGACCGGAAATTCCCGGGCGATCAAGGCGGGCAGTTCCTTCTCGATATAGCTGCGCATGCGAAAATGCTTGGCCCATGGCTCTTCGGTGGCATCGACATAAAAGCCGGCGCCCTGCCCCATGTCATAGGCTTCGTCATCGGCCACCTCCTCGCCGCGCGGCGATGTATCCGGCGCGACGATGATCAGGCCCAGTTCGCTGGCAGCCCGGCGATATTCGCCCTTTTCCATGACATTGGCATGGGTGCAGGTCAGGCCGGACAGATACCAGACGACCGGCAGCTTCGCGCCTTCTTCATGATCGGGAACATAGACTGCGAAAGTCATTTCCGTACCCGTTTCGGCGGACGCATGAGAATAGACGCCCTGCGTTCCGGCGAAACTTCTGTTGGTGGAGACGGTCTCCATTAAAAGACCACCACGCTGCGGATGCTCTCGCCGGCGTGCATCAGGTCGAAGCCCTTATTGATCTCTTCCAGCGACAGCGTGTGGGTGATCATCGGGTCAATCTCGATCTTGCCGTTTACATACCAGTCGACGATTTTCGGAACATCGGTCCGGCCCCGCGCGCCGCCGAAGGCCGTGCCCTTCCAGACCCGTCCGGTGACGAGCTGGAATGGTCGCGTCGAGATTTCCTTGCCGGCTTCGGCCACGCCGATGATGATGCTTTCACCCCAGCCGCGGTGACAGGCTTCCAGCGCCTGGCGCATCACGTCGGTATTGCCGGTGCAGTCGAACGTATAGTCCGCGCCGCCGTCGGTCAGCGCCACCAGATGCTCGACGATATCGCCCTTGATCTTCTTCGGATTGACGAAATGGGTCATGCCGAAGCGCCTGCCCCATTCCTCGCGGTCGTCGTTGATATCGACGCCGATGATCTTGTCCGCGCCGACCATCCGCGCGCCCTGCAGCACGTTGAGGCCGATGCCGCCGAGGCCAAAGACGATGACGTTGGCGCCGGGCTCTACCTTCGCCGTATTGACCACCGCGCCGACACCGGTGGTGACGCCGCAGCCGATATAGCAGCTGGTGTTGAACGGCGCGTCGGTGCGAATTTTGGCAACCGCGATTTCGGGCACAACGATGAAGTTCGAGAAGGTCGAGCAGCCCATATAATGATAGATCGCCTCACCCTTGTAAGACATCCGGCTGGTGCCGTCGGGCATCAGGCCCTGCCCCTGGGTTGCGCGGATCGCGGTGCACAGGTTGGTTTTTCCGGACAGGCAGCTTTTGCACTGGCGACATTCCGGTGTGTAGAGCGGGATCACATGATCGTCGGGCGCCACCGAGGTGACACCGGCGCCGACTTCGCGCACGATACCGGCGCCCTCATGGCCGAGCACGCTGGGGAATTTGCCTTCGCTGTCCAGACCGTCGAGCGTGTACGCATCGGTATGACAAATACCGGTCGCCATGATCTCGACCAGCACTTCGCCGGTCTTCGGACCTTCCAGATCGAGCTCGACAATCTCGAGTGGCTTTTTGGCTTCAAATGCTACGGCTGCGCGGGTCTTCATAACGGGGCTAGTCCTCTGTTGAATGATTTCCGGCCTTGTAAGTCAGACATGCGGGTGTCCGCAAGCGTCACTGGGCTATTTCGTTCCATACTTCTTTGTCCCGCGCCGTTTTGCTTGTCCGGCTTGTCGTGATTGGCAGTTGATCTTCCTGGCGAGATCGGTTCAATGGCAGGTTCACAGGGGAGAACCGGAATTGACGCAGGATTACACGTCCATCCGCGAGGAAGTCGCGAAACTTTGCCGGAAATTTCCGGGAGAATATTGGCGGGCCCGCGACAAGGCGCGTGAATATCCGAGCGATTTTGTCGCTGCTTTGGGCGAAGCCGGCTATCTTGCGGCGCTGATCCCGGAAGAATTCGGCGGCGCCGGATTGCCGATTTCGGCAGCGGCAGCGATTCTCGAGGAAATCCAGGCCCAAGGCTGCAACGGCGGCGCGGTGCACGCGCAAATGTATATCATGGGTACGATGCTCCGCCACGGGTCGGACGAGCAGAAAAGCCAATATCTGCCCAAAATCGCCACGGGCGAATTGCGCCTTCAGGCCTTTGGCGTGACCGAGCCGACCAGCGGCACCGACACGCTGGCGCTGAAGACCGTCGCCAAGCGGGACGGCGATGATTATGTCATCAACGGGCAAAAGCTGTGGACCAGCCGCGCCGAACATAGCGACCTGATGCTGTTGCTCGCCCGTACCACACCGCGTGATCAGGTAGCCAAGCGCACCGACGGCCTGTCAGTGTTTCTCGTCGATATGAACGCGGCGCTCGGCAACGGTCTCACCATCCGGCCGATCGACACGATGATGAACCACAGCACCACGGAGCTGTTCTTCGACAATATGCGCGTGCCCGCCGCCAATCTGATCGGCGAGGAAGGCAATGGTTTTCGCTATATCCTGTCCGGCATGAACGCCGAGCGGCTGTTGATCGCAGCGGAATGTATCGGCGATGCCAAATGGTTCATCGAGAAGGCGACAGCCTATGCCAAGGAGCGGGTCCTGTTCGGCCGCCCGATCGGCCAGAACCAGGGCGTGCAATTCCCGATCGCCCGCGCTTATGCGCAAATGCGCGCCGCCGAACTGCTGGTCCACGAAGGCCTGCGCAAATATGAAGCGGGTGAAAATTGCGGCGAGGAAGCCAATATGGCCAAGATGCTCGCCGCCGACGCCAGTTGGGCCGCCGGCGAAGCCTGCGTCCAGACCCACGGCGGCTTCGGCTTTGCCGCGGAATATGACGTCGAGCGGAAATTCCGCGAGACAAGACTTTATCAGGTCGCCCCGATCAGCACCAATATGATCCTCTCCTATGTCGCCGAACATGTGCTGGGTCTGCCGAGGAGCTATTGATGGCTGACTGGTCGGAGTGGATCGGCAAGAGCGAGACGCGCCACGACGTGATCACGCCGGGCCTGCTGCAACGTTTTTGCGCAACAATCGATACGCCCGTCAGCGACGACGTTCCGCAGGGATTGCACTGGTGCCTCTGCCTGCCCGATGCTCCGACGGCACAATTGGCGGAAGACGGTCATCCCGCAAAGGGCGGCTTTCTTCCGCCCATCCCCCTGCCCCGCCGGATGTGGGCGTCGAGCGAAGTTTCATTCGAACATCCGCTGCAACTGGGCGATGAAATATCGCGCGTGTCGACCGTGGCCAGCATTGAAGAGAAGTCGGGCAAGTCGGGCGATCTGGTGTTTGTCGCTGTCGATCATGAAACACGCGTTGGCGATCGGGTGGCGATCAGGGAGCGGCAGAATATCGTCTATCGCGAGCCTGCCGCGACTACGGTACCGGTCAGCGAGGTCAGCAATGATATTCCAGACTTGCAAGACTGGGACTGGCAGCAGAAAATCCTGCCGTCCGAACCATTATTATTCCGCTATTCAGCGCTAACCTTCAACAGCCACCGCATCCACTACGATCGCCCCTATGCGATCCAGGAAGAAGGCTATCCCGGCCTTGTCGTTCAGGGTCCGCTGATGGCGACATTGTTGCTGAACCTCGCCGCAAGCGAGTTGGGTGCAAACAAGCTCTCCAGCTTTTCCTTTCGCGGACAGGCGCCCGCCTTTGCCAATGCCGCAATATATCTCGTCGGCAAACAGGAGGGCGAGACTATCACGCTCGCCGTGATTGGCCATAACGGCAAAGAGATCATGAGCGCGCAGGCGGCGATCTAGGCTCCGCCCAAGGACGATGCCACCCCCTCCGTTCGTGCTGAGCTTGTCGAAGCACGGTTGCGCGCACTCGTCCTTCGACAGGCTCAGGACGAACGGGAAAGCGGCCGGCGGATGAATGTTTCTCACGCGAAGACGCGAAGGCGCGAAGGGTAGCGCGGCCTTTTTTCTTCCCGGCTTCGCGCCTTCGCGTGCGTTTTGGCGGATGGGATCCCTCTCGGTGGAATGGCGCAATGTTTATGAAACAAGCATAATTTCCCTGAGACCCAACCACACTCTCCGTTCGTGCTGAGCCTGTCGAAGCATGTTCGCGCGCACCCGCCCTTCGACAGGCTCAGGACGAACGGACCAGTCCCGATCGCCCCAATTCAAACCGCATAAAAAAGCCCGGCTGCTGCGGATCACGCGGCCACCGGGCTTTCCCTAATTCAAACGTGACCTAGAAACGGTCGGCGTTCATCACCTTGGTCCAGGCTGCTGCAAAGTCTTCGGCAAATTGCTGGTCCGCATCATCAGAAGCGTAAACTTCGGCTACGGCGCGCAATTCCGAATTGGATCCGAAGATCAGATCGACCGGTGTCGCGGTCCAGACCAGCTTGTCCGTCTCGCGGTCACGGCCTTCGTACAATCCGGCATTGCTGCCCGACTTCGACCATTTGGTCTTCATGTCGAGCAGATTGACGAAAAAGTCGTTGCTCAGCTGTCCGGGATTGGCAGTGAACACACCGCTGGACGACTTGCCCGCATTGGCGTTCAGCGTCCGCAGCCCGCCGACCAGCACCGTCATTTCCGGCACAGTCAGATTGAGCGCGTCGGCCTTGTCGACCAGTGCTGCCGCTGGCGCCATGTCGGCACCGGACGTATAATAGTTGCGGAAGCCGTCGGCCTTCGGTTCGAGATAGGCGAAGGATGCCGCGTCGGTCTGTGCCTGCGTGGCATCGACACGTCCGGGTGTGAACGGCAGGCTGACCTTGTGGCCCGCCTTGCTGGCCGCCTGCTCGACCGCAGCATTGCCGCCCAGGACGATCAGGTCAGCGAGCGAAACCTGCTTGCCGCCGGCAGCGCTCCGGTTGAAATCCTTCTGGATCGCTTCCAATTTGCCAAGCACCTTGGTCAGTTCCGCCTTGTCATTGACCGCCCAGCCGCGTTGCGGCTCGAGCCGTAGCCGCGCGCCATTGGCGCCGCCACGCATGTCGCTGCCACGGAAGGTCGAGGCCGAAGCCCATGCAGTCCGCACCAGTTCGGGTGTTGTCAGACCGGTAGCCAGGATTTTCGACTTGAGCTGCGCAACATCGGCGTCGCCAATCATCGCATAGTCGGCTGCGGGCAGCGGGTCCTGCCAGACGAAGCTCTCGCTCGGTGCATCGGTTCCGACATAGCGCGCCGAGGGCCCGAGATCACGATGAGTCAGCTTGAACCATGCGCGAGCAAAGGACGCCGCAAATTCATCGGGATTTGCATGCCAACGCTCGGCGATCTTGCGGAAACCGGGGTCTTCCTTGACCGCGATATCGGTGGTGAACATGATCGGCGCGTGGGTCTTGCCCGGGATATGGGCGTCTGGAACCATGTTCGCTGCATTGGGATCGCTCGGGATCCACTGCGTCGCACCGGCCGGGCTCTTGACCTTGACCCATTCGAAACCGAACAGATTGTCGAGATACTGGTTGGTAAAGGCAATCGGATTGGCCGACCATGCGCCTTCGAGGCCACTGGTGATCGTATCCTCGGCATTGCCCTTGCCGCATTTATTGGCCCAGCCGAGACCCTGCGCTTCGATACCGGCGGCAGAGGGTTCTGCATCCATACATTCTTCGGGCTTGTGCGCACCATGCGCCTTGCCGAACGTATGCCCACCAGCAATCAGCGCCAGCGTTTCCTCGTCATTCATCGCCATATTGCCAAAGGCACGGCGGATATCGGCAGCGGCCGAAATCGGATCATGATTGCCGTTCGGTCCTTCCGGATTGACGTAAATCAAACCCATTTGCGTTGCAGCAAGCGAGCCCTTGAGATCGCCTTTGCCGTCGCGACGGTTGTCGGCCAGCATCTTGGCTTCCGGACCCCAGAACACCAGATCGGGTTGCCATGCGTCGACGCGACCACCAGCGAAGCCGATGGTCTTGAAGCCCATATCCTCCAGCGAGACATTGCCGGTCAGCACCATCAGGTCGCCCCAGGACAATTTCCGCCCATATTTCTGCTTGATCGGCCAGACCAGACGCCGCGCCTTGTCGAGGCTGACATTGTCGGGCCAGCTGTTGAGCGGTTCGAAACGCTGCTCGCCGCCATCGGAGCCGCCGCGTCCGTCACCGACGCGATAGGTGCCGGCGCTGTGCCAGGCCATACGGATGAAGAACGGACCATAATGGCCATAATCGGCCGGCCACCAGTCCTGTGACGTGGTCAGAACCTTGCGGATATCTTCCTTGACCGCAGCGAGATCGAGTGTGGCGAATTCGGCGGCATAATCGAAGTCCGGGCCGTAAGGATTGGACTGTGCCTCATGCTGGCGAAGCGCCGCGAGGTCGAGCGTTTGTGGCCACCAGTCCTTGTTCGACATGGCACCGGGCGGGTCTTGCACAACCGTTTTTTGGGCTTCGGCCGGACTGGCCATCACCAGCGGCGTCATTGACGCTGCCAGCAAGGCAAAAAGTGAAACCTGTGATTTGAACATCTTTCTCTCCTGTTGAATTCCCGGTTTTTGGTTCTGATAAAAACTCTAGGCTCAATGGAATAGGTGACGAAATCAGTAAATTTCCTGAGAGTAATCGAACCTGTCGATCATCGGCGCACCCGAAGATGCCCGAAGATGATGGTGGGTGGCTTCCGGAAATTGGCAATATCGGGAGAGGAACAGGGGGGATTGATAGGGGCTGAGGCGCGAATGTTATCGGGCTAACTGCAATATTCTATCGGTCGGAAGCAAAGCCCGTCCTCCAAAATAACCTGATCGGCTCAATCCGGAAGTTCAATTTTGAAATTTCCATCGGACACAGCAAAGAAGCTCGGCGGTCGGGTCGCATAAACCGCCGAGCTTCCCCTGGATACCCAACAAATGGGTTTGGTGCGGCATGGGGATAAAACGGAATAAACTGCTCCGTCACATCGGTGCCGCAAGATTTTGTTAACCGAGTCTTATTGCCGACGCTGTGATCCCCATCACTGGTAAAATAAAAAAGCCGCTCGCGAACGACAATGTCCGCCAGTGGCCATATGCCGAATATCTTTATCATATGGGGTTGTTTGGGGGGGGTGGTGCGAAGCCGCCTGCGTGACGAGTAGCGACTTCGCAAAAGCGGTTTAGCCGATATGCACGCTTGTCGTTGTGACCGGAATCACTTGGGCTCGATATCGCAGGGACTGCATTTCATTTGCCGCTTTCACGGGCACGCCTTTGCAGCAGCAGAAAATCAACAACGGGCGCGGAGCAAAAAAACGGGAGCTTATCCGAAGATAAGCTCCCGCTGCGCCTCTGTTGGGGCTGATGTCCTCTTGCGATTCCAGCAGCCGCTTGTTCGGCGTCCGGATCCCGGATCGAATACGTTAATGGTTGGTGGTTATCCACGTTTCCGCTTGCGCTTCTTCGCTTCGGTTTCCAACCCGCATTTGGTCCAGTCACCTGATGATCTTCGTCCGGCTGTTCCGCTCGGGCTTGCGCCTTCCCTTTCCAGTCATTCTCCGATCACCGACCGAGAGATCATTTTCCTTTTCTTGCGAAAAACAAACTGGTCATCTCGACCATCTTCGGGTTCCCGGGCTGTCCTGCGGGTCATTGCTGACTGGTCGCTGGTTCGTCCGTTTGCCTTCCGATGACCTATATATGACTCCTCATGCCGAGTCGCGCCTAGGGGAAAATAGCAAGTTATCCACAGGCAGATCAGTTACCGGTGGAAAACTCCTGCCGATCTGGTGGATAAGATTATACTTCGTGCTGTCGGGGGATTTTTTGCAAATTTTGCAAATATTGTCCGCTGGTCCGGACCTTCATTTGGGAGGGATGGAGGAAGGTCCGGACCTTTGGACCAATCCCGGCGCCAACTTCGGGAGGAGGAGGAGGCGGCAACCGGGATTGTAACTGTTTACCTTAGCCCTGAACCGTCGAAAACAGAACGATGCTGCTGACGGAAATGGCTGCGATAATATTGAAAAGCGTTCTCATGGATTTTCTCCTTTTTACAAACGCCGATCAAACATCTCTTTTCCTGCGTAACTTACGAGGCCCAAATGGTCGCATCGCAAATAAGTTTCAATTGAGAACGCAGCCCGACCAGTTGCACGTTATGCAACTGGTCCAAGGAGCAAAATCCGGGGAATATAGCCTGGGCTTTAGCTTTATTCGAAAATGCCTTTGAATAGCTTCTTACCCTTGTCGAGCGGGTTGCTGCGGAAATTGGCCTCTTCCTTGCCGATATAGGTAAAAATGCCATCCATTGCCTGATCCGTAACGCTGTCGGTCAGGCCGTCACGTGAAAGATCGGTCCCGCCCAGCTTGGCCAGTGAAGAAATCGAGCCGAGCCGTTCAACCTGCTCGTAAGCCCCCAGTTCGACAAGTGCCTTTTCTACCAGCGGCCGGACTTTAACCGCCAGTTCTTCTCCCGACGTGCGCCGGAGATAGTCGGAACCGGCCGCTTCGCCACCGGTTACAATACCGACACCGTCCTGCAATGTGAGACCGTCGATCGCCGAGCGGAAGACGGGTTTGGCTTCGAGTGCTGCCTTGCCCGCAGCATCATTCAACGTCTTGGTAATGTCCTTGGTCAGGCCGGCCTTGCTGGTAAAGCGCAAGATACTCGTCGCCTTCTGCAACGGACCGGGCAGCAATATACGCACCGCTTTGTCCGCATAGAAAGCACCGGGTTCCGAAAGCTTGTCCAGCGCATTGTCGGAGGCATCACCCAATATGCCTTTCACGCCGGAGCTTTGCGCTGCCGCGGGTGTCGCCGCGAAAGTCACGAGCGCCAGCGGAGCCGTTGCCAGAGCGATCGTGGCGAATATTCTACCAGAGGTTTTTCCGTGACGCATGACCATTTCTCCTGAACTATGTCGGAGGGTCATAGCATATTTCACTGGCCCACGCCTGAACCTGGCAAGAAATATCGGTAAAATTGTGCAAATTCGAGATTTTACGGAAACATCTAGCGTTCGGAAAATTCCAGAACGCCTTTGCTTTCATCCCCGGATGATTCCGTCAACTCCAGCGAAAACGGATCGTCTTCAGCGGTTTTACCCGACAAATTTGTCCCGTCGCGCACGACCTTGAAATCATTGCCGGTCAGCTGTGTTTCATACCAGTCGGCCAGCTTGTCGACACCCACTGGCGCGGTGAAACTGATCCGGACCTTGCCACCCTGCCCGCCTGTGTCCTTGATATCAAAACTGGTGACATGGCTGCCGGGATAAAGATCGACATCGTTCATGTCGAAATCGTCGCTGTCGAGCGTGATCGAAGGCAGATCAACTTCCATCGAGAAACCATCCGCCTTGATCGAGAATTTGCTGTCTTTACCGTCGCCGCCGATCTTGATTTTTTCGGCATCGGCCTTGCTGTCGTCGCTAAAGTCGATCGACAGACCGGAACCGTCGCCGGATTCGTCGTCAACCTTGCTGCAGGCAGAAAGGGCAAGCGGCAGTGCCGCGAGTAGAATCAGATTTTTCGTCGACATGCGTATTTCTCCAGACTGTATTGCTATGTTAATACAGTCTGGAGTTCAATCCGTCAAGCCGCAAGCGCTGATCAGGGGTCGATCGACGTTCCGGGGCCTGGGGCATTTACCACACCGCCATCGACGGGAATCGTCGTACCGACGACATAATCCCCGGCAGAGCTTGCGAGAAATACCGCTGCGGATGCCATATCCTCGGGCCGGCCGATGCGTTTGGCAGGAATGCCCTTCTCCACGGCGTCTTCATGATCGCGAGCCGCCTTGTTCATCGACGAGGCAAAGGCACCAGGCGCGATTCCGGTCATGATGATATCTTCCTGCACCAGCTTCGACGCCATTTTGCGGGTCAGATGGATGACAGCTGCCTTGGACGCCTGATAGCTGTAGGTCTCCCAGGGGTTGACCTTCATGCCGTCGATCGATGCGATATTGATAACCTTGGCCGGACGCTCGAAGCTGGCAGCCGCTTTCAGTTGCGGGTGCAGCGCCTGGGTCAGGAAGAACAGGCCTTTGACATTGGTGTCCATGACCTTGTCCCAGCCGGATTCCGGAAAGTCGACATATTCCGCGCCCCAGGCCACACCGGCATTATTGACGAGTATGTCGAGCTTCTCTTCGCGGGATGCGATCTCGGCAGCGAGGGCCTTGCAGCCTTCATAGGTCGAGATATCGCCTTGGATATAAGTGCAATTTTCACCGAATTCGGCAGCAGCAGCTTCGCCCTGATCGGCCTTGCGACCGGAAATATAGACTTTGGCGCCCTGCGCCAGAAAGCCTTCGGTGATCATCGCGCCAATGCCGCGCTGGCCGCCGGTGACGAGAGCAACACGTCCCTCGAGCGAGAAAAGTTTGTTAAAATCCATCGTCAATATCCTTTAATAGCCGTGCATTTCGGCGACGAGATTGGTGTGGTAATTCACATCACCCATGAATTCCTGCAGCGCGCGATCACGCTTCATATAGAGGCCGATATCATATTCGTCGGTCATGCCGACGCCGCCGTGCATCTGGACGCCTTCCTTGACCGAAAGCGCTGTCGCCTTGCCCGCCTTGGCCTTGGCAACCGATACCATCAGCTCTGCACTGGCCGAGCCTTCGTCGAGCATTTGCTGCGCTTTCAAGACTGTCGCGCGGGCGATTTCCATTTCGCTGTAGAGATGGGAAATACGGTGCTGCAGCGCCTGGAACGAACCGATCAACGCGCCAAACTGGCTCCGCCCTTTGATATAGTCGACCGTGATATCCATCGACCCCGCTCCGACGCCCAGTGTTTCGGCAGCGGCACCGGAACGACCGGCGTTCAACAATCGACGCAGGACCGTATCGCCCTCGTCAACCTCGCCGATCACCGCATCGGCGTCGACCAGCACGCCGTCAAACTGGATATGCGCCGCCATCGCGCTATCGACCAGCCGAGCGCTGTCTTTGGACAGGCCAGCAGCATTTGCATCGACGGCGAATAGCGTCAGCCCCTTGTCGTCACCCGCGCTGCCGCTGGTTCGCGCAGCAACGATCAATGTATCGGCCGATCCGCCCTGCACGACAAATTGCTTCTTGCCATCGAGCTTGAAGCCATTGCCTTCGCGCGTAGCGGCCATGCTGATCTGGTCGGGACGGTGTTTCGCGCCTTCGTCAATCGCCAGCGCCAGAACCGTATCACCGGCAATGATGCCGGGGAAATATTTGTCGCGCAAAGCCTTGCCGCCTGCGTTGAGCGCTTCGACACCAGCGACCGCTGTGGTCAGGAAAGGCGAAGGCGTCAGATTGCGACCGATTTCTTCGAGCACCACCCCCGCTTCGACATGACCCAGTCCCAGGCCACCTTCTTCTTCACCGATCAAAATGCCGGTAAAACCCATTTCCGCAAACTGCTTCCACAAATCATGGGAGAAGCCGTCCTTGCACTGCTTGTCGCGAAACTCGCGCAGATGCGAAACCGGTGCCTCGCCCTTCATAAATTCCACAGCGCTGTCATGGAGCATTTTCTGATCGTCGTTCAAATAAAGCGGCATATTCTAGTCCTTATCTAATCCTGTTCGCGGCAAGCTCGCTCGCCAAGCCATTCTGTTCGAAAGTCGCTCCGCTAGGCGCCGGGCAGTCGCAATATCTGCTTGGATATGACGTTCAGCATGACTTCGCTGGTGCCGCCCTCGATACTGTTCGCCTTGGTGCGCAGCCAGCTTCGTGCGGTCATCCCGCCGTTGGTGGCTTCGCTTTCCCATTCAAGCACTTCGCTGCCGCCGGCAGCCATGATAAGCTCGTGCCGGCGTTTGTTGATTTCGGTGCCGGCATATTTCATCATATTGGGCTGGGCCGGATGGCAGAGCCCGGCCTTGAACGTATCGCCAAACCGTTCGGCCATCGCACGGAAGGCGAGCAGTTCGATATCCATATCGGCCAATTGGGCACGGAGCATCGGATCATCCAGTCGGCCCATCGCATCGCGGCCGATCTGGTCAGCAAATTTCGCGCCGAGCGAACCGCCAGCCGACCCACCCTGATCGGAAATCATGCTGCGCTCGTGACCAAGCAGATATTTGGCAACGTCCCAGCCTTTGTTCACTTCATAGACGACAGACGAAACACCCTCGCCATATTCCTTGGGCACTTTGACGTCATCGAAAAATGTTTCGCAGAAGGCCGACTGGCCGGAAATCAGCACGATCGGTTTTGTGGTCACGCCTTCGCTCGCCATGTCGAACAGCATGAAGGAAATGCCCTTGTGCTTTTCATTCTTGTCGGTCCGCGTCAGGCAGAAGATCCAGTCGGCCTTGTCCGCGTAGCTGGTCCAGATTTTCTGACCGTTGATGACAAAATGATCGCCCTTGTCGACCGCGCTGGTTTGCAGCGAGGCCAGATCGGAACCGGAACCCGGTTCGGAATAGCCCTGACACCAGCGAATTTCGCCGCGCGCAATCGGCGGCAGGAAATGCTTCTTCTGTGCTTCGGTGCCGAAATGCAGCAGCGCGGGGCCGAGCATCCAGATGCCGAAGCTCGATAGCGGCGACCGGCATTTCAGCCGCGCCATTTCCTGACCGAGAATTTTGGCCTCGGCGCGTGACAATCCGCCGCCGCCATATTCTTTCGGCCAGTCGGGTACCGTCCAGCCTTTGGCCGCCATGATATCCAGCCATTCTTTCTGGCCGGGCTTGAACGTCGCATTGCGTCCGCCCCAGACGGCATCTTCTTCGCTTACCATCGGTTCGCGCATTTCCGGCGGGCAGTTGGCTTCGAGCCAGGCGGCCGTCTCCGCGCGGAAGGTTTCAAGATCGGACATCACGAATTTCCTTTTAATTGATCAATTAAAGTTGGACTATCATATTTGCGTGGACTGATTCAACGATTCCCTTGACCAGAAGTCAAAAATAATCGGAGAATCCGAAGAAAATTACTGGCACGACCGGTCAGCCGTCTGATTTCCGTAACGGAAACGAACATGGTCAGCACAAGTGATTGACGTTGAAAAATGTCATTGCTTTAATGAAGAAAAAAAAGGGAGCGCAAGAGGATGCGATTTAAAGGCAAGACTGCCGTGATAACCGGCGGATCATCGGGAATAGGACGCAGCAGCGTCGAGCTTTTTCTTCGCGAAGGCGCCACCGTCGTGATGGGCGACATCGATGAAGCCGAAGGCACGGCGATGATGTCGGCGATGGGCGACGGCTTTCTGTTCAGGAAATGCGATGTCACCAGCGAAGCCGAAGTAAAAGCGCTGATGGACTATGCTGCTGAGCAGACCGGCGGCATTGATGTCGTTTTCAACAATGCAGGCGCCGGCGGCCCGCGTGCTCCGATTGACGAAATCAGCGGCGACGACTGGGACTTTGCCATGGCCTTGCTGCTCAAGTCCGTCGCTATGGGTATCCGCCACGCCGCACCGCATCTGAAAAAACGCGGCGGCGGAGCGATTGTCAACACAGCATCCATTTGCGCGTTCCAGGCCGGCTATGGCCCGATTGCCTATTCCACTGCCAAGGCTGGTGTATTGCATCTGACCAAAGTGGCTGCAGCGGAGCTGGCCCGATATAATATCCGCGTGAACGCGATCTGCCCCGGTTTCATCCAGACCAATATTTTCGCCGCGACCGTCGGTGCCAATAAGGAAGAGACACAAGAGATAAATACGGTTCTCGGCCAGGCAGCCGCGAATGCCCAGCCGGTTGCCCGTCCCGGAGTGCCCGGCGATATTGCTGAGGCGGCCGCCTATCTGGCATCTGATGCCGCCGGCTTTGTCACCGGCACGCATTTGCTGGTGGATGGCGGTATGCTGGTCGGCACCGAGGGCAGCTGGAATCCGGAAATACCCGGTATGCTGGATGCGATCCTGCCGGAGCATCTGCGTTGACAGAGGCTCCGGACAAGCTGCCGCTCAAAACCAAGATTCTATATGGCTTCGGTTCCGCCGCATACGGGATCAAGGATAACGGATTTTCGGTCTTTCTGCTTTTCTATTATAATCAGGTGATCGGCATGCGAGCTGATGTCGTCAGTCTGGCTATTGCCATTGCCCTGTTTGTCGATGCCTTTATCGACCCGCTGATCGGCCAGATGACCGACCGGACCAGAACGCCGATCGGACGGCGCCACCCGTGGTTATACGGGGCGGCGCTTCCGATTGCGGCGGCGTGGCTGCTGTTGTGGCATCCACCCGAGGCCAGCGCCACGATACAATTTTTCTATCTTCTGACGATGGCGATGCTCGTGCGGATATCCCTGTCCGCTTATGAAGTACCATCGCTGGCGCTGCTACCGGAACTCAGCCGCGATTATCATGATCGCACCAGCATTTTGCGCTATCGCAGCCTGTTCGGCTGGGCGAGTGGTCTCGGTATCATGGTTCTTGCTTATGGCATCCTGCTGGTACCCAGCGAGAAATATCCCGTCGGGCTTCTCAACATCGATGGCTATTCGACGTTCGCCATCATCGGTGCCTGCATCATGGCTTTTGCCGTTCTGGTGTCGGGTCTCAGCACTCACAAACGGACGGTCGCGCGCTATAAAGCCGAACGCACACCACCGAAAACAGCGGAAGGCTTTTCCGAAATGCTCTCGGCATTCCGTTTTTCACCCTTTCTCTTGTTGATGCTCGCCGGCGTGTTCGCCTTTACCAACCAGGGGCTGTTATTCTCGATGACGCCCTATCTGCTGACTCACGTCTGGGAATTCGGTTCTGCGGAAATGACGCTCTATTCGGCCGTTCTGTTCATCGGGGTCATTCTGGCTTTTCTGCTTGTCACCCCGATTTCCGTACGGACAGGAAAACCGAAAGGCGCGGCGTTTTTTACGCTATTTGCGGTGGTTATCGGGACGGCACCATATTGGCTGCGTATGGCCGGCCTGTTTCCTGAACCCGGATCCCCCTATCTCATCCCCATCCTCTTCACGTTGCTCGTTATCGGAATCGCGGCGAGTATCTCCGCTATGATATTGACCTTCTCGATGATGGCCGATGTCACAGATGCCTATGAATTTGACGCTGGCAAACGCGCGGAAGGTCTGTTCTCTTCGGGCATGTGGTTCATGCAGAAAATGGTTGGCGGCATGGGGATCTTGCTGGCAGGCCTGATCATTTCGTTCATCCAGTTGCCCGCGCAAGCGGTTCCCGGGACTGTTGATCCCGCGATTGTCGACAATCTGGCGTTGATTTTTGTGTCGTTGGTGACGTTGATCGGACTCGGAGGAACATGGGCCTACACTCTGTTCCCTCTGGGCGAGCAAGATCATGGCGAGCGGATATCGAAACTGACGGCGTCGATGCCGCAGGTGAAATGAAGATAGTGGAATAAAAACTCCTCCGACTAACCGTTTTCGCTGTGGCAAAGCCAGACTGCCTCTGATAAGTTAATCGCATAGTTAAAAAAGAAAAGGGCTTGGGTATGGATTTTGATCTCACTGAAAAGCAGGAATATTGGCGCAACCGGGTGCGTGATCATATCGAGACTCACCTACGGCCCCGCATGGCGGATTTCCACAAGGAAGAATCCACTGGCGAGCGCTGGAAAGTTCTCCAGGTCGTCGAGGAAGAGAAGAAGAAGGCCAAGGAAGCCGGCATCTGGAACCTCTTCATGCCGCCAGCCAATCCCAATCTTACCCATATTGACGACGTCTTCGAATTCGAAGGTCCGGGCCTCACCAATCTCGAATATGCCCTGTGCGCCGAAGAAATGGGCCGCGTCGGTTTCTCTTCCGAAGTGTTCAACTGCTCGGCCCCCGATACCGGCAATATGGAAGTTTTCCATCGCTACGGCACTCTGGAACAGAAAGAACAATATCTGCGCCCCCTGATGAACGGCGAAATCCGCTCGGCCTTCCTGATGACCGAGCCAGCCGTTGCGTCATCCGACGCAACCAATATTGAAACCGCGATCGTCCGTGACGGCAATGAATATGTCATCAACGGTCGCAAATGGTGGTCTTCGGGTCTTGGCGATCCGCGCTGCAAAATCGCGATCGTCATGGGCAAAACCACGTTCGAGGGCAGCCGCTACACGCAGCAGTCCCAGATCCTCATGCCAACCGACGCACCGGGCGTAAACATCATCCGGCACCTGCCGGTCTTCGGTTATGACGATGCACCGCACGGTCATATGGAAGTCGAGATGAAGGACGTCCGGGTTCCGGCTGAAAACATCCTTCTCGGCGAAGGGCGCGGTTTTGAAATAGCGCAGGGTCGCCTTGGACCCGGTCGTATCCATCACTGCATGCGGACCATCGGTGTCGCCGAAGAAGCGCTCGAGAAAATGGTCAAGCGCCTGCAATCACGTGTCGCATTCGGCAAACGCCTTTCCGAACACAGCATTTGGGACGAGCGCGTCGCCCGGGCCCGGATCGATATCGACATGAGCCGTTTGCTCTGCCTGAAAGCGGCGGACATGATGGACAAGGTCGGTAATAAATATGCCAAGGCTGAAATTGCCATGATCAAGGTTCAGGCTCCTACCATGGCGCTGAAAATCATTGATGATGCGATTCAGGCCCATGGCGGCGGCGGCGTTTCCGACGATTTCGGACTTGCCCAAGCTTATGCCCATCAACGGACCCTGCGGCTTGCCGACGGTCCGGACGAAGTCCACAATCGCACGATCGCCAAGATGGAATATGGCAAATATGCCGAAACCGCAGACGGCAGCAAGATGAAGGACGAATTTTCTTCAGGTGATCTGGCTGTCACGCGCTAGGAGCAGATAATGAAAGCAGCAGTATTAGTCGAAGCGGGAAAACCGCTCGTCATCGAGGATGTCGTAATCTCCAAGCCGGGGCCGCATGAAGTGTTGATCCGGACGGCGGCCTGCGGGCTTTGCCATTCGGATCTGCATTTTATCGACGGCATCTATCCGCATCCGCTGCCCGCCATTCCGGGGCACGAAGCGGCGGGTATCGTCGAGGCGATCGGCAGCGAAGTCCGCACCGTCGCTGTCGGTGATGCCGTGGTAACCTGCCTGTCGGCCTTTTGCGGACATTGCGAATTTTGTGTGTCCGGCCGGATGTCTTTGTGCCTCGGTGCAGACACGCGGCGCGGTGCAGGCGAGGCACCGCGGATCACCCGCCCCGATGGATCAACCGTCGGGCAGATGCTCAATCTCTCGGCCTTTGCCGAACAGATGCTGATCCACGAACATGCCTGTGTGCGGATCGATCCGGACATGCCGCTCGATCGCGCTGCCGTTATCGGCTGTGCGGTGACCACCGGCGCGGGCACGATCTTCAACGCCTGCAAGTTGACGCCGGGTGAAACCGTTGTCGTCGTCGGCTGCGGTGGAGTCGGACTGGCGACAATCAACGCCGCCAAGATTGCGGGCGCCGGGCGGATCATTGCTGCGGACCCGATCAAGGAAAAACGCGATCTGGCGATCAAACTGGGCGCAACAGATGTTATCGACGCGATGGCTGATGATGCCGCGCAACAGATTGTCGAAATGACCAAAGGCGGCGTCGATCATGCGATTGAAGCGGTCGGTCGTCCGGCATCCGGCGATCTCGCGGTCGGCTCGCTGAAACGCGGCGGCACCGCGACCATCCTCGGCATGATGCCGCTCAGTCACAAAGTCGGCCTGAGCGCGATGGACCTGCTTTCGGGCAAGAAACTGCAAGGCGTGCTGATGGGCGAAAACCGGTTTCCGGTCGATATCCCTCGTCTGGTAGATTTCTATTTGCGCGGGCTTCTTGATTTAGACAGCATTGTCGCGGAGACCATTCCGCTAGAGCAGATCAACGAAGGTTTTGAGAAAATGAAAAAAGGTGATTCGGCGCGGTCCGTAATCACCTTTAGCTAAAGGAATAGGAACTTCCATGAACCCACAGGAAGACATGTCAGGCACGATGGAAGTGCCGGAAAAAGACAAGCTCAACGAAGCAAGTCTGGCGCGCTGGATGGAGTCCAATGTCGAAGGTTTTGTCGGCCCCTTGAGTCTGAGCAAATTCAAAGGCGGTCAATCCAATCCGACATACAAGATCGACACACCGACCACCTCCTATGTGTTGCGCAAGAAACCCTTCGGCAAACTCCTGCCTTCCGCCCATGCGGTGGACCGGGAGTTCCGGGTGATTGCCGGGCTCGACCCTACCGGTTTCCCGGTCGCCAAGCCTTATGGCCTGTGCGAAGATGACAGCGTGCTCGGCACGATGTTCTACGTCATGGGAATGGCCGACGGACGGACGTTCTGGGACGGCACCTTGCCCGACAGCAATCCGGAAGAGCGCCGCGCCATCTATTACGAGATGATCGACACGCTCGCCTTGCTGCACAGCTATGATCCGACCGAACTGGGACTGGAGAAGCACGGCAAGCCCGGCAATTATTGCGAGCGCCAGATTTCCCGCTGGACCCAGCAATATCGGCTTTCCGAAATGCAGGAAATTCCGGCGATGGACAGGCTGATAGAGTGGCTGACCAAAACCATCCCCGAGCAGAAAAGCTTCGGCATTGTCCATGGCGACTACCGGCTCGACAATATGATTTTTGCCCATGACGAACCCAAGGTTATTGCGGTTCTCGACTGGGAGCTTTCGACCCTCGGCGATCCGATAGCGGATTTCGCTTATTGGCTGATGGCCTATGAAATGGAGCCGGAAGGCCGCAGCGGCCTGAAGGGCGTGGATCTTGAACCTCTCGGCATCCCTTCCCGCGAAGAAGCCATTGCCCGCTATTGCGAAAAATCCGGCATGGCCGAGCTGCCGCCGATGGATTGGTATCTCGCCTATAATTTATTCCGGATTGCTGCTATTCTGCAGGGCATTCAGAAGCGGGTTGCCGATGGCACCGCCAATAGCGCCGCCGCGGCCGAAATGTCGGACCGGGTAACACCCTTGGCAGAAGCCGGATGGGAAGTCGCAAAACGCGCAGGAGCATAATATGGATCTCAAGGACAAAGTCGCGATCATCACCGGTGCCGGCAGCGGGATTGGCCGCGCTGCGGCTTTGCTCTTCGCTCAACATGGCGCCAAGGTTATCGCCAGCGACGTTACCGATGCAGTCGAGGACACCGCCAAGGGCTCCGAAGGCAATATCATCGCAATCAAGGCCGACGCCGGATCCGAAGGCGATGTCGAAATGCTGGTAGAAGCTGCGGAACAACGCTTTGGCGACCTGCATGTCTTCTTCGCCAACGCCGGTATCGGCGGCGGTTTTGAAGGGATATTCGACAGCAGCGTTGCCGAATGGCAGGAAGTTCTGCGGGTCAACCTGATCGGACCGTTTCTGGCCTGCAAATATGCCGGCAAGGTGATTGCAGAAAGCAAACATGGGGGCTCGATCATCTGTACCGCCAGCGTGGCTGGCATTCGGTCCGGTGCCGGTGGCCCCGCTTATTCGGCCTCCAAGGCCGGCGTCATCAATCTGGTGAAGGTTGCGTCCCAGCAATTTGCGACATCCAACGTCCGCTGCAATGCAATCTGCCCCGGTATCACCGAAACCGGCATGACCCAGTTCATCTATGACAAGGCCCGGGAGAAGGGCAAGGAAGACCGGCTCGGCTATCTGAACCCGCTACGCCGTGGCGCATCGCCTAGCGAAATGGCGGAAGTTGCACTGTTTCTGGCTTCCGACCGCTCGTCCTATGTCAACGGACAGGCCATTGCGGTTGACGGTGGCCTGAGCGCATCGCACCCGGTCACCCGTCAGGAATTCGGCCGGACTGCAGTATAGTTCGGGAAGCGGCTTATTGCGCAAACGCGAGATTGCCGTTCCCGACCTGAACAAAGTCGACACGGCCCTCGGTCGCGCCGCAGAGGAATGAACGCTCTTCGCTGTTCGACAATTCGCCTTCGACGCGCCAGCCGTCACCGTCGCGGGCGACAGATTCGATGGCGGACACGCGCGCATCGCGACCGGCTTGCCGTTCGGCGGCACTGGAACAAGCATTGATAGCCGATTCCATGTCACCGGTTCCCCGGTCATATCTGCTGTCGTCACGCCTATCGGCGCTCCGATCATCATAGCGCTGGTTTTCGCTGCGATAGTCGCGATCTTCATAGCGACGGTCTCGGCTATTATTGGACGCGGCGCTGGCGATAGCGGCTATGCCGCCGATCACCAATATGCCAGCCAATAGATCGCCACCGTCTATCCCGCCGCGATGACGATGTCCGCGATAACCGCGATTGCCACGATAACTGCGCCAGCCCTGAGCATTTTCATTGTCGGCACTCCAGCCGAGTGCTCCCGCCTCGATCGGCGTAGCGACGCTGGTTCCGGGGTACATCGGCGCTGCCATCGCCGGCGAGAAGCCGGTCAAAACCAACGCTGTCGAAGCTGCAAGAGCTGAAAATTTTGCCATTCTGGCCATAAGAAATACCCCGTATGATGCAGATTCCATAGTCCAAAACCTGCCATTGCCACAAACATAGTTGGTTCAGCCTGTCGCCAGGCTGAACCATTTTGTCTCGGTCAATAATGCACCAGGCTGTTAACGGCCGGCATATTTGAGGCCGCTGAACTGCACGTTGCTCACCCGGTTGCCTTCGATATAGCAAGTGAATTTGCCCTTGTCCGAATAGCTGTTCCGCTGATAACGGCCACGGTTCTGGTCGACCTGAATATTGCCCTTGATCCGGTAGCCGGAGCGGGTCCGGTCGACGTCACGGATATCGGTGACATTGGCCCGGCCACGACGGGTCGCTTCGTTTTCGGCTGCGCTTACACAGCGGTTCACGGCCTGACGCTGGTCGATCTGGCGATAATTATTGCCATAGCGCCCGTTATCATAGCGATCACCGCGATAATTCGCATCGCTATAGCCACGATTCTTGTTGCTCGAGCTCGCGATTGCCGCAATCGCGCCGATGATCGCGACACCGGCGATTACCTCGCCAGCGCTTGGTCCGCCATTGCGGCTGTCCTTGGCCATTGCGGGGGTTGCAGAAACGGCCATTGCAGCAGCAGTAGCGGTTCCGACAAGAGCCTTGTTTAACTTGTTCATGTCGACTGTCCTTTCACACTGCCCGAAACCTTTTCCCGAGCTTGCAAAGCCCTTTTAGGAGAGTCGGCTTGAGTGAAGGCTGAACTGGCCTGACAGGATTCGTTCATGTTAAAGGCTATTTTTATGAACAGCTATTTATCAAGCTGCAAACCGGTCGCGTGAGCCAGAAAGGCGTAGATGTCGGAATATTCCTCGATCACCTTGTCGGTCGGCTTGCCGCTGCCATGACCCGCACGCGTCTCGATACGAATGAGATGGGGCTTGTCGCCCGTATCCAGTGCCTGCAACCGTGCGGTATATTTGAAGCTGTGACCGGGAACGACGCGGTCATCGGTATCGGCGGTCGAGACAATCAAAGCCGGATAGTCGATCCCGCCTTTGATATTGTGATAAGGCGAGTAGGCGAGCTGGGTTCTGAAATCCTGCTCCTTGTTCGGATAGCCATAGTCATCCACCCAATAGCGTCCGGCGGTAAAGCGGTCGAAGCGGAGCATGTCCATCACCCCGACCGCAGCATGACCGGCGGTGAACAGATCGGGCCGCTGGTTCATGACCGCGCCGACCAGCAATCCGCCGTTGGACCGCCCTTCTATGGCCAGTCCGTTTTGCGAAGTGATACCGGTAGTGAGCAGATATTCGCCAGCGGCGATAAAATCGTCAAACACATTCTGCTTGTTCTGCAAGCGACCACCGTCGTGCCAATCCTTGCCATATTCGCCGCCGCCGCGAAGATTGGCCGAGGCAAACACGCCGCCTGCCTTGATCCACGCCATCCAGGCCGGCTTATATTGCGGCAATACCGAAATGTTGAAGCCGCCATAGCCGTAGAGCATGGTCGGCGCGCCTTCCGAGAGATCCTGCCCCTTCATGTGGACCAGGAACATCGGGATTTTCGTCCCGTCCTTGCTCTCGTAGAAGCGCTGACTCACTTCGACCGTGTCCGGATCAAATGGCAGCGACGGAGCGGCCCAGACGGTCGGTTCCAACGATGGCTCGTAACGGAACACCGTCGTCGGCCGGTTGAAGCTCTGAAAGGTGAAAAAGCCTTCGTCGCTCTTCATCGATCCGCTGAGGCTGCCCACCTGCCCCGGTCCGGGCAGGTCGAGCGTGCCGAGCGCCTCGCCGTCAAGATCGAAGACGGACAGCTGGCTCTTTGCGTCGACGAGATAGCTGACGACCAGCCGGTCACCGACGATCATTGCGCCATCGACGACCGCATCGCTTTCCGCAACCAGTTCGGTAAATTCCGGATTTTCCGCGCTCAGATCGGTTTTCACCACCCGCAGTCGCGGCGCATCCTTGTTGGTCACGAAATAGAGCGTGTCACCGGCGCCATCGATCAGTCGCCAGTCATTTTCGAATCCGCTGACCAGCTTGCGCGTTTCCAGCTTCGGCGCGTCCACCTTGACGAGGGTGATTTCATAGCGGTCATCCGTGCCGGAAGATGAGGTGATCACCACCCATTCCTTGTCCGAAGTCAGGTCCGCCACATGATTGAGTTCCGGCTGATCGGGCGTCGCGTAAACCTTCGTATCTTTTTCCTGATCGGTATCGATAAGATGCAGATAAACGGCGTGATTCTCGTTCAGAGACTGGAACGCCTCGCCTTTTTCCGGTTCCGGAAAGCGGGAATAGAGAAAGCCGAAATTCCGGGGCATCCACACCAGATCGGTGAACTTGGCCCATTCGACGGTGTCCGCCTTGACTTCGCCCGTTTTCACATCAAGCACTTTCAGGGTCCGCCAGTCGGAACCGCCATCCTGCACCGCATAAGCGAGCAGGCTGCCGTCACCGGACGGTTTCCACCCGGCCAGAGCGGTTGCCCCGTCGTCCGACCAGCCCGCCGGATCGATGAGAACGCGTTCTTCGCCATCGGCACCATCGCGGACATAGAGCACCGCCTGGTTCTGGCCGCCGCTCTTGCGCTCGTAGAAATATTTGCCGCCGGCTTCGACCGGAATGCCGAGATCGTCGTAATCGAACAATTCCTTCATCGATTGCGCAAGACTGTCGCGGCCAGGCAGCGTTTCGAGATAGGCATCGGTGACCGTATTCTGTGCCTTCACCCAGTCCGCAACCTCGGGATCCTCGCGAACGTCATTCTCGAGCCAGCGATAGGGATCGGAGATATATTCGCCAAATTGCTCGTCAATGACATCAACAGTCTTTGTTTCCGGGTAGGTCAGCGGGTTTTCCTTATTTTCGTGATCCGCGGCAAGCGCGGGAGAAGTGGCGACCAAACCGATGGCCAATGTCAAAATCGTCAGACTGCGCATATTCACCCCGGACAAAAGAAAAGAGGCCGCAAGCTTATCGCTCACGGCCTCTCATATCAATTGAAACTGTATCCTGGATGAAGGACTTAAGCGTCTTCGTATTCATCCTGAACGCTCTGGTCCGGACCGGAGTCCTGACCCTTTGCGTCGACATCGCGGTCAACCAGCTCGATAATCGCCATAGGCGCAGCATCGGAAGCACGGAAACCGGCGCGAATGATGCGGGTATAACCGCCACTGCGTTCGGCATAACGGTCGGCCAGAACTTCGAAAAGTTTCTTTTCCTGGGTTTCATCCATCAAACGCGCATGCGCGAGACGACGGTTGGACAAGCCACCTCTTTTGCCGAGCGTGATCAGCTTTTCGACAACCGGGCGCAATTCTTTCGCCTTTGGTACAGTCGTCATGATCTGCTCATGCTTGATCAGTGCAGCCGCGAGGTTCTTAAGCAGAGCCTGACGGTGGGCACCGGTCCGCTGCATCCGGCGGCCCTTCATTCTATGACGCATAGTTAGTTCCTTCGTTCGTTATGGGGCCGTATGAGGTACCCCGCAGCAGGTTGACTTATGGAGCAACCCATCACCCATATCCGTTAGTCCTGAGCCTGTCGAAGGACGCTTTTCGTCCGATAGGCGTGGTTCGACAAGCTCACCACTAACGATAATTTATTTAACCGAGCAGCTCTTGTTCAAGCTTCTTGGCCATTTCTTCGATATTTTCAGGCGGCCATCCAGGAATGTCCATGCCGAGACGCAGACCCATGCTGGAAAGAACTTCCTTGATTTCGTTCAAAGATTTGCGGCCAAAATTTGGCGTACGCAGCATTTCGGCTTCGGTCTTCTGCACGAGATCGCCAATATAGATGATATTGTCGTTCTTGAGGCAGTTGGCGGAGCGAACGCTGAGTTCCAGTTCGTCGACCTTCTTGAGAAGATAGCGGTTGAGCTGGTTGGCATCGCTTTCTGCCTGGCTCTGCTGAGCGGCCATGCCGATCGGCGAAGACACCTGTTCCAGAGCTTCTTCGAAATGCACGAAAAGCTGCAACTGGTCCTGCAAAATGCGGGCTGCATAAGCAATCGCATCTTCCGGGCTAACCGTACCATCGGTTTCGATGGTGAGGTTCAGCTTGTCAAAATCGAGTTCCTGACCAACGCGGGCATTGTCGACTTTATACGAAACCTGACGGACCGGCGAATAGAGCGAGTCGATCGGGATCAAGCCGATTGGTGCGTCTGCCGGACGGTTGGCGATTGCCGGAACATAGCCCTTACCGACGTTGACGGTCAGTTCCATGTTCAGCGTAGCGCCTTCGTCGAGATGGCAGATGATCATTTCAGGGTTCATGATTTCGATATCGCCGGAGACAGCGATGTCGCCAGCCTTCACTTCACCAGGACCGGTTGCGGAAAGCTGCAAGCGCTTGGCTTCTTCGCTCTCCATCTTCAGAGCGATCTGCTTGACGTTCAGAACGATGTCGGTCACATCTTCACGCACGCCGGGAAGCGAGGAAAATTCATGCAGAGCGTTTTCGATCTTGATCGACGTTACCGCTGCACCCTGAAGCGACGACAGAAGCACGCGGCGTAGCGCGTTACCCATCGTCAGGCCAAAACCGCGTTCCAGAGGTTCAGCAACAAAAGTTGCCTTACGCTTCGGGTCACCGCCGGGCTTGATGTCGAGGACGTTGGGCTTCTTCAGTTCTTGCCAGTTCTTCATATTGACAGTCATGGACTTCCCCTAATGTTCAAAGAGCGGGTTTGGACGTCGTTTCCGCTCTGAATGGTAAAATGTGAGACCGGCCAGATGCCTGCCTCAAAAGCTCAAGCGGTGTTAGACGCGGCGTCTTTTTGATGGACGAACGCCATTATGCGGTATCGGTGTAACGTCACGGATCGAAGTGATCGTGAAGCCAACAGCCTGAAGCGCACGAAGAGCCGATTCACGACCGGAGCCGGGGCCTTTCACTTCGACTTCAAGCGTACGCACACCGTGGTCGGCCGCTTTTTTGCCTGCGTCTTCCGCTGCAACCTGAGCTGCATATGGTGTCGATTTACGAGAGCCCTTAAAGCCCATCATGCCTGCAGAAGACCAGCTTATCGCGTTGCCCTGTGCATCGGTGATGGTGACCATCGTGTTGTTAAAAGTGGCGTTGACGTGCGCTACGCCTGCCGAAATGTTTTTGCGCGCGCTCTTCTTTATGCGCTGCGGTTCGCGTGCCATGTGATCAATTCCTACCTAATATCTTGAAAATACTTATCCAGAGACAAGTCTTATTTCTTTTTGCCAGCAATCGCCTTGGGCTTGCCTTTACGGGTGCGCGCATTGGTATGCGTACGCTGTCCGCGAACTGGCAGGCCTTTACGGTGACGCAGGCCGCGATAGCAGGCCAGATCCATCAAACGCTTGATGTTCATTGCAACTTCACGCCGCAAATCGCCTTCAACCGTATGTTCGGCATCAATCGTTTCACGAATGTGCAAGATTTCCTGATCGGTAAGGTCCTGAACCCGACGGGCCGGATCGATCTTCAATTTTTCAACAATTTCAGCCGCAGCCGTGCGTCCGATACCGTGAATGTAGGTAAGCGCAATGATTACGCGCTTGTTAGTGGGGATATTTACCCCAGCAATACGTGCCAATATATTTCTCCATGCTCCACAAGGACCGATTCGCCGGACCTTATCTCATCGCCAAGTCGTTAAAAACACACCCGAAACGCACAAAACCAGCGGACGCACGAAGGGCGCTGCCGGTTGTGTTGGATTTCGAATAAATGTGAAGTAGGGCGAGTCGGTGTCGCTGTCAACTGTGGAATCGCCTGAGAATCAGCTATTCCTGCCTGCATAAGCCCTTAGTCCCATTGTCTGAAAGACAATAATATTAATAAACCGATGACATATCGCGGATCGGCCCATCTGCGCAGTTTGGCCAAGGCCACTATGCCCCTCCCCCGCCAAGCGCCACCGCTTTGTTCGCGCTTCGCTTTAACGCCGAAATGCAGTAGCATTTCCTGCATATCAACGAGGGGCCTTTTTTGACCAATAGAAACAAATATGATCTGTTCGAAATAGCCGGACAGACGATCGCTCCCGGGAAAATCGGTGACGTCGCGATCCCTATCAGCGATCTCTCCGCGGGCATGCAGGCCAATATGCAAGTGCGCGTCTTTCACGGAAAGCGCACCGGCCCTACGATCTTTGTCAGTGCGGCGATCCACGGCGATGAAATCATCGGCACGGAAATCATCCGCCGGGTGATGAAGAAACTCCATCCAAGCCGCATGTCCGGGACGGTGATATTCGTGCCGGTGGTCAATATGTTCGGGTTCATCACCCACAGCCGCTACCTGCCCGACCGCCGCGATCTCAACCGGTCTTTCCCGGGAACCGAAAAAGGCTCGCTGGCATCACAGCTGGCCAATATCTTCTCGACCGAGATCATCGACCATTGCTCTCTGGGCATCGATATCCACAGCGCCGCCCAGCACCGCTATAACCTGCCGCAGATCCGGATCGCGGCCGGCAATCCCGAGCTCAAGGAACTGGCGCTCGAATTCGGGCCGCCGGTTGTCATAGAGGCGGAATTGCGCCCCGGTTCGCTGCGCGCACTCGCACGGGAAGCCGGCGTCGACATGTTGCTGATGGAAGCCGGCGAAGCGCTGCGGTTCGACGAGTTCTCGGTACTGACCGGAGTCAACGGCATCTTGCGGGTGCTGAAAAAGCTCGAGATGATCGACACCAAGCGGCTCGGCAAGCGCGGCCCCCCCCCCGCCCAGGCAACCCGCACGGTCTGGCTGCGCTCGACCAGAGGCGGGATTTGCCGCCTGATTTCACCCTCCGGCAGTAAAGTGCACAAGGGCGATACCGTGGCCTGCATCAGCGATATTTTCGGCGATGGCGAAGAAGCGATCCTCTCCCCGGTCGACGGCATCGTTATCGGCCACAGCAATCTTCCAGTCGTCAATCAGGGTGACGCTTTGCTCCACATCGCCGAAGTCAGGATCTTCCATACGGTGGGCGAACGGCTGGAGCAGATCGAGGGTGCAATCACCAGCAACCAGCTGCTCGACGAGGACGAGGTTATTTAGCCCGCCGTCCGCGAGCTACCCCTTGCCCTTGGTCTTGGTGTTGCCGGCTTTCGCCTTTGCCTCGATAAATTCGATGATCTGGCCGGCGACATCCTTGCCGGTGGCCGCTTCGATTCCTTCGAGACCCGGAGAGCTGTTCACTTCCATGATCACCGGACCGTGATTGGCGCGCAATATGTCGACGCCAGCCACGTTCAGGCCCATGACCTTTGCCGCGCGGATAGCGGTCGAGCGCTCTTCCGGCGTGATCTTGACCATTTTGGCAGAGCCACCACGGTGCAGATTGGACCGGAAGTCACCTTCCGCGCCGGTCCGCATCATCGCGGCCACGACCTTGCCGCCGACAACGAAAATCCGGATGTCGCTCGAGCCGGCCTCCTTGATGAATTCCTGCACGAGAATATTGACGTTGAGGCCGCGGAAAGCCTCGATCACCGACTTGGCGCTGTTGTTGGTTTCACCCAGCACCACACCAATGCCCTGGGTTCCTTCGAGCAGCTTGATAACCGCCGGCGCGCCGCCGACAATCTTGAGCACCTCGTCGGTCTGCTTCGGATCATGCGCGAAAGCCGTGACCGGCAGGCCCAGGCCATGTTTGGCGAATATCTGCATCGAGCGCAGCTTGTCGCGCGAACGGCCGACGGCGACGCTTTCGTTCAGCGGCCATACGCCCATCATTTCGAACTGGCGCAGCACGGCTAGGCCATAATGGGTGATCGATGCGCCGATACGCGGAATGACCGCATCGAAGCCGGTCAGCGTTTCACCGTTATATAATATGCTCGGGCGATGCGAGGTGATGTTCATCGTACAGCGTAATGTGTTGAGAACCCTCATTTCATGCCCGCGTTCTTCAGCCGCTTCGACCAGGCGTTTGTGTGAATAAAGTCTGGGATTACGTGCGAGCATAGCGATTTTCATAAATTATCTTTCTTCGTGCCGGCCCAGCATCCAGCGCCTGGCGCTGTTAACGAGAAAGCCCCGCTTCAGCGCCCGGCGTCCTATCAGGACCGGAAATATCATTGATTGCCTGTTGGCAAGTGTCATATGCCCGACCCACTCCAGTGGCCCGAGCTTCATGACTGTCTCTACCACATAACGGGTTTGCATGACACCATTGCTACTCTTTATTCTACGCTGTCCATAGACCAGCGCTTCACAATGATAGTCCGGGACACCGGATCCCATCGGGATCGTAAATTTCACATAGGGCTGGCCATCTTTATCAAACGGCTTGATCCGGGTGGCGTGGAGCGAGGACGTCGCTGCCCCGGTGTCGACCTTGGCGTGGAGGTTTTTTACGCCAAATCCAGGCAAATCGATAAGTTCGCACCAGCCTATTTCGCAAGGTTCTTTAAGCTTGGTACGAAGCCGCTTTGCCTTTGGAGTTATTGTCTGCGCCATCGACCATGATCTGGCCGATGGCGCTTTTTTGCGCAAGAAAATTATGTATCAGGTGACACCATATGCAAGCATGGCGTCGGCGACTTTTTTGAAGCCTGCGATATTGGCGCCCTTCACATAGTCGACATAGCCATCGCCCTGATCGCCATATTCGACACATTTGCCGTGGATGCCTTTCATCAGTTCGGTGAGCATTTCGCCGAGCCGCTCATGGTTCCAGCTGATCCGCTCTGCATTCTGGCTCATTTCCAGACCGGAGACAGCAACACCGCCGGCATTGGCCGCCTTGCCGGGGCCGTACATGATCTTGGCATCATGGAAAACGTGGACGCCTTCCAGCGTGGTCGGCATATTCGCGCCTTCCGACACAGCGATAACGCCGTTGGCGACCAGTTCCCTGGCTTCCTCTTCATTAAGCTCATTCTGCGTCGCGCAAGGCAAGGCCAGATCACATGGCACGCTCCAGGGACGAGCGCCTTCATGATAGGAAGCGCCGGTGAAATGGTCGGCATATTCGCTGATCCGGCCACGCGTGTGGGTTTTATGATGTTTGACCCAGTCAATCTTCTCCTGGTCAATACCATCGGGATCGTGGATGAAGCCGCCGCTGTCCGAGAGGGTCAGAACCTTGCCGCCCTGCTTGGTGATCTGCTCTGCTGCATGGGTAGCGACATTGCCGGATCCCGAGATAACGGCAGTCTTGCCAGCGATCGCGTCGTTGCGATGCTTGAGCATATTTTCCATGAAATAGACCGCGCCGTAGCCGGTCGCCTCGGGGCGCATCTGCGACCCGCCATATTCGATGCCCTTGCCGGTCAGCACGCCTTCCCAGCGGTTGGTGATCCGCTTGTACTGGCCAAACATATAGCCGATCTCGCGTCCGCCCACGCCGATATCACCGGCGGGAACATCCGTGTCCGGGCCGATGTGACGATAAAGTTCGGTCATGAACGACTGGCAGAAGCGCATGACTTCGGCGTCCGACTTGCCCTTAGGGTTGAAATTCGCCCCGCCCTTGCCGCCGCCCATCGGCAGTCCGGTCAGCGAGTTTTTGAACGTCTGCTCGAACGCCAGGAATTTCAGCACACTTTCGGTAACGCTCGGGTGGAAACGGATGCCACCCTTATACGGGCCGATCGCATTGTTATTCTGGATGCGATAGCCGCGCTGGACGCGGACATTGTGATTATCGTCTTCCCAGCAAACCCGGAAGGATATCACCCGGTCGGGCTCCGCCATGCGGCGCAATATCTGCGCGCTGTGATACGCTTCCTTGTCTTCGATGAAATCGAAAATATCCATCGCGACTTCGTGAACCGCCTGAACAAATTCAGGTTGTCCCGGATTGCGCTTCTTGACGCCTTCCATGAATGTCGGAAAATCTACATGATCGGAAACGGCCATCGTCTTACCCCTCAAATATTGAATGTCTGCACGACCCGTTATTCGCCGCCAGCCTCCTCAAGCCGACCACAAGTATGAAACCATCATAGTACTATTAAACCACCGACGTAAAGTGTTGAGATCGAGCCGGAATCAGCTCGGATCGTCACCTTCATCAACTGCGCTGGCGCTCTCGTCGATTTGCTCGTCGGCGCCATCCTGCAAACCGGCATCAGCCGCGTCAGGGTCACTGAACAAGGCGGACAGACGCGCGAGTTGCTCGCCGATCACACCGTCCACGGCAGGAGCGATCTGATCCACCGGGAATTCCATGTAACCACCCACTTTATAGGTGAACCGGACTACGGTAGCGTCGCCCTGCGGTTGCAGCTGCACGGTCAGCGTGCCGGTCACAGCTTCGCCCTGCAACGGACCCAGCGCACCGGACATACGGAGCATCTTGCCATTATGCGCGTAAATCACACGCATATGCTGGACGCTGCCATCCGATGATTTGATATTGTCGTCGGACGTGGTCCGGATCAGCTCGCAAAAGCAACCGCCAGCCTGCGGGACGAGATAGAAATTTTCCGCATTGCCGGTCCAGCTATGATCACCGTTCCAGTAACGCGAAGGCGCAATCAGGGCTTTCCAGACCGCGTCGCTATTTCCGGCTATCTCGGTTTGATGCTGTACGGTGAAACCATTCGCGGCGGTGTTGGTCACTTCTGCCTGCGCGGATGTCACGCTGCAAAGCGCTGCCATTCCCGAAATTGCGTGAAATGCCAGCTTCATCATGACCATGTCTCCAGTGCGTTATCTCAGAGCGACAGAACCGCCTCGATCGCGTCGTTGACTTCCGCCATGCTTCCCATGCCGTTCACCTTGCGCACGATACCGCGCGCTTCGTAGATCGGGAGAATGGGCGCGGTCTTGGCGCGATATTCCTTCATGCGGGTGCGCACGGTTTCTTCATTGTCATCGGGACGACGCTTGAATTCGCTTTTGCCGCACACATCGCAAACGCCTTCCTTGACAGGTTTCTTGAATGTGTCGTGATAGCCTTCGCCGCAATTTCCGCAGGTGAAGCGGCCAACAATGCGCTCGACCAGCGCGTCTTCGTCGACAGCAAGCTCGATAACATAGGAAAGGCTGCGATTTCTCGCCGCCAGAATCTCGTCCAGCGACTCGGCTTGCGCGGCTGTCCGCGGATAGCCGTCAAAAATAACGCCCTTGTCGGGGCCAAGCTCGTCGAGCTTGTCGCCAATAATACCGGACACCACTTCATCTGGGACCAGTTCGCCGGCGTCCATCAGGGCCTTGGCCTTCAAGCCAACCTCGGTGCCGGCTTTCACCGCCGCCCGAAGCATGTCGCCAGTGGATAGCTGGACCATGCCATGCTCGTCTTCAAGACGGCTGGCCTGCGTGCCTTTTCCGGCACCCGGTGGTCCCAACAAGATGATATCCATGAATTGCCCCTGTTGTCGTGTAATGATTCTGATCCGGACCTAACGCCTTCCGGCCTTAGCGTCTACGCCGACCACCCTTGAGTTTCGCTTTCTTGAGCAGATCGCCATATTGCAGCGCCAGCAAATGGCTCTGAATCTGGGTCACCGTGTCGACCGTCACATTGACGACGATCAGCAGGCTGGTGCCGCCCAGGAAGAAAATCGGAAGATTGGTTTGCGCCATGACATATTCCGGCAAGACGCAGACCAGCGCCAGATAGGCGGCGCCGACCACGGTGATCCGGGTAAGCACATAATCGAGATAGTCTGCGGTATTCTTGCCCGGACGAATGCCTGGAACAAAGCCACCGTTTTTCTTGAGATTTTCAGCCGTCTCTTCGGGGTTGAAGACAACCGCAGTGTAGAAGAAACAGAAGAAGATAATGCCCGACGCATAGAGCGCCATATAGAGCGGCTGGCCATGCGCCAGATACTGGTTGAGCGTGATGACAAAATCGCCGAACCATGTTTCGCCCGCGGTCGCATTGCCGGCAAACTGGCTTACCGTCAGCGGCATCAGCAACAGCGAAGAAGCGAAAATCGGCGGGATGACGCCTGCCGTATTGACCTTCAGCGGCAAATGGCTGCGGTCGGCCTGCATCACGCCATGCTGGGTGGCACGCTTCGGATATTGGATCAGCACCCGTCGCTGCGCGCGCTCCATGAAACTGATGAACAATACCAGTCCTACCACCATCACGATCAGACCTACAATCGTCAGTGCGTTGATCGAGCCGGTGCGGCTGCCTTCCATGAGGTTGCCGACGAAAGTAGGCATCTGGGCGACAATGCCGGCCATGATGATCAGCGAAATACCGTTACCGATACCGCGGCTGGTGATCTGTTCACCCAGCCACATCAGGAACAACGTACCGCCGACGAGACTGATAACCGCGCCAACGCGGAACATATAGCCGGGCTCGACGACCGCCTGCAGACCCGACTGGGAAGCAAAGCTTTCGAGGCCAACCGCAATGAAATAACCCTGCACGGCGGTTAGACCGACCGTACCGTAGCGGGTATATTGATTGAGTTTCTTGCGCCCCGCTTCGCCGTCTTTTTTGATCGCTGCCAGCGTTGGTGACAAAGCTGCCGCCAACTGGACTACGATCGAAGCGGTAATATAGGGCATAACGCCCAGCGCGATCAGGCTCATCCGCTCTAGCGAACCGCCCGAGAATGTATTGAAGATATCGAGAACGCCGCCACGGGTCTGGTCATAGAGATCAGCCAGAACGACCGGATCAACACCGGGGAGCGGAACGAAGCTGAGCATCCGGAAAATGACCAGCGCTCCGAGCGTAAACCAGATGCGTTTCCGCAATTCGGTAGCCTGACCGAATTTCGATAGACTTAGATTGGCTGCGACCTGATCGGCTCTTGATGCCATGCTTGACTTCCCTGCCCCAAAGTTAGTTTGCAACGCGCCTCTGCTTAGGCAGAGGCCCATCTCCAACTATTGCGTATTGGTGCAATCTCCGGAGATGAATAGCTGCCTTTGCAACTATGCAACCCGCCCCATATCGGATGTTAATCCATCAAAAACAAGGGGCCAGAAAAAGAGGCGCTGAAATCAGCGCCTCTCGAAGATCAATCTTTCTTTTTCGCGCGGTTCGCGGCTTTTTTCTCGCGAGCAGGCTTGGAAGCAACAGCTTTTTTCTCGCCTTTGGGACGGCGTTCGCCACCCGCTGGAAGAATTTCGACTTTGCCGCCGGCCTTTTCAACCGCAGCAACAGCAGCTTTCGAAGCGCCTGCAACGGTGATCGTGATTTTCGCTTTCAACTCGCCTTTGGCAAGCAGACGAACGCCGTCTTTGCCGCCACGGGCCAGACCAGCAGCTTTCAATGTTGCGTGATCGATCGTGCCTTTGCCGTCGAGGCTTTTGCTGTCGATGAACTTCTGGATCATGCCCAGGTTGACTTCCGCATAGTCGGTTCCGAACGGGTTGTTGAAACCACGCTTTGGAAGACGCATGTGGAGTGGCATCTGGCCGCCTTCGAAGCCCTTGATAGCTACACCGGAACGGGATTTCTGACCTTTTTGGCCACGTCCAGCGGTTTTACCTTTGCCCGAGCCGATGCCCCGACCGACGCGCATGCGTGATTTGCGTGCGCCGTCATTGTCTCTAAGTTCGTTTAATTTCATGTCTTGTACTCGCTTTCGCTTTTATGCGCACGGAAGTCTCGGGTGTTACCCTTCGAGAACTTCCACCAGATGATGTACTTTGCCGATCATACCGCGGACTTCAGCGGTATCTTCCAGTTCGGAAACACGGTGCATCTTGTTGAGACCGAGACCGATCAGCGTCTTGCGCTGGGATTCCGGACGACGGATCGGAGATCCGATCTGCTTGATTTTAATTTTGGCCATCAAAGTTTACTCCGTAACTGCCGCGGCATCTGCTGCCACTTCAGCAGCCGAACCGCCAGCACGTGCAAGCAGGTCGGTCACTTTCTTGCCGCGTCGCTGTGACACGGATTTCGGGCTCGACTGATCTGCCAGTGCGGCAAAAGTTGCGCGGATCATGTTATAAGGATTGGCCGTACCGTTTGACTTGGTCACAACGTCGGAAACGCCGAGACTTTCGAAAACAGCACGCATTGGACCACCGGCAATAATACCGGTACCGGCTGGTGCCGAACGGACGGTCACGTTGCCCGCGCCAAACTGGCCAGTGCCATCATGGTGCAGGGTCCGGCCTTCACGAAGGGGTACACGAACCATATTCTTTTTCGCAGCAGCGGTTGCCTTGGTAATGGCTTCCGGCACTTCGCGTGCCTTGCCCTTACCGAAGCCAGCCCGGCCCTTGCCGTCGCCAACCACAACCAGTGCAGCAAAACCGAAGCGCTTACCGCCTTTGACAGTCTTGGAAACGCGGTTGATGTGGACCAGTTTCTCGACCAGCTCTTCGCCGCCGTCATTGTTGCCACGACCACCACGATTATTGTTGCGTCCGCCGCCACGATTGTCGCGACCGCCGCCACGGTTATCACGGTTGCCACCGCCGCCGCCACGGTTTCCACCGCGTGCTGGACGATCGGGAGCGCCACCGGTTTTCGCTTCAGCCGCTACAGCAGCTTCCGGCTGATTGCCTTCGCCAGTGGTGCCCGGCTGTGCCGCGCCTTCTGGTGTTGTTTTGTCATCAGCCATATTAAAACTCCAATCCGCCTTCACGTGCTGCGTCGGCCAGGGCCTTCACACGTCCGTGAAACAGGAACCCGCCACGGTCAAAAATTACTTCTTTAACGCCTGCCTTCTTGGCTGCTTCGGCAACGCGCTTGCCGACATCGGCTGCAGCTTTGCTATCCGCACCGGTTTTGACAGATGACGCTTTGTCGATGGTCGAAGCGGAAGCCAGCGTTTTGCCCTCGGCATCGTCGATAACCTGGGCATAGATATGCCGGCTCGTACGATGGACGGACAAACGAGGCTTTGAGAGCCCGCGCTTCCGCAATTTGCTGCGTACGCGTTGCTGGCGCCGTTTGAACTGAGAAATATTCGCCATGGCTTATTTCTTCTTCCCTTCTTTGCGGAAAATATATTCGCCGCGATATTTAATACCCTTGCCTTTATACGGCTCGGGCTTGCGCCAGCGCCGGATTTCGGCAGCGACCTGGCCAACCTGTTGCTTGTCCATGCCGGTGATTTCGATCGTGGTCTGGTCAGGTGTCTTGATCTCGATACCGTCAGGGATCGCGAAGTTGACATCATGACTGTAACCGAGCTGCAGGTTCAGGTTTTTCCCCTGAGCCGCTGCACGATAACCAACGCCGTTGATTTCCAGCACCTTGGTAAAGCCGCTGGTAACGCCGTCGACCAAATTCTGAACCAATGTACGCTGCATTCCCCAGAACGCGCGTGCGGTCTTCGATTTGTTCGCTGGCTTCACCAGCAAACCACCGTCGCCCAGTTCATAAGTCAGGTCATCAGACATAGGGGTCGAAAGCTCGCCCTTTGGCCCTTTGACCTTGACCAGGCCATCTTCCATCACGGCAGTGACGCCGTCCGGAATAGTTACTGATTTTTTGCCGATACGGGACATGATTAGAATACCTCAGCCAGTACTTCGCCGCCGACTTTCGCCTGGCGCGCTTCCGCGTCAGACAAAACACCTTTTGGCGTCGATACGATTGTTATGCCCAGACCGTTACGCACCCGTGGCAGATCTTCAGATCCGCTGTAGACACGACGACCAGGCTTTGAAACGCGGGCCACGTGGCGGATAGCCGGCTCGCCTTCAAAATATTTCAGTTCGATCCGCAAACCGGGGTGCTTGTTGACCTCTTCTTCGCTGTAGCCGCGAATATAACCTTCGCGCTGCAACACTTCGAGGACGGCACCGCGCAATTTGGACGCAGGTGTTACGACGCTGTCTTTGCGTGCCTGTTGTCCGTTACGGATACGGGTGAGCATGTCACCCAAGGGATCGGTAAAAGCCATATTATCTCTCCCTTACCAGCTTGATTTCGTTACGCCGGGAATCAGGCCTTTATTGGCCATGTCTCTCAGCTCGATGCGGCACAGGCGGAACTTGCGATAATAACCGCGTGGTCTTCCTGTGGTTTCACAGCGGTTGCGCACGCGTGTTGGATTCGCATTGCGCGGAATTTCCGCCATTTTGAGGCGCGCCATCAGACGTTCGGTCTCGTCGAGAGACTGGTCTGCTGCCATAGCCTTCAGTTTCGCATAACGGCCGGCGTATTTCTTCACCATCCGCTTGCGTTTTTCGTTTCTGTTAATGGAACTCAGTTTCGCCATGACTTAAGTTCTCGTCCTTCCGTATAATGAAGCGCTCATGCGGCTTCTTTTTCTTCCGATTGTTCCTCTTTAGGGAACGGGAAACCAAATAATGCCAGAAGCGCACGCGCCTCGTCGTCAGTTTTTGCGGTTGTCGTTACAATCACATCCATGCCGCGGACAACGTCGATGTTGTCATAGGCAATTTCAGGGAAAATGATCTGCTCTTTCAGACCCATGGCGAAGTTGCCACGACCGTCAAAGCTTTTCGGATTCAGACCCCTGAAATCCCGGATACGAGGCATTGCGACAGTCACCAGACGATCGATAAACTCGTACATACGTTCCCGGCGCAAATTCACTTTGCAACCGATCGGCATGCCTTCACGCAACTTGAACGTCGCGATCGAGTTTTTCGCCTTGGTGATGACGGCCTTCTGACCGGCAATCAATTCCATTTCATTGGCAGCAGTCGCGACTTTTTTCTTGTCCTGACTGCCTTCGCCCACACCCATGTTGATCGTGACCATCGAGATACGAGGCACTTCCATGTGGTTGGAATAGTTAAACTTCTCCTGCATCGCTTTGACGATTTCCTCGTCATATTTCGTGCGCATGCGCGGGATATATTTTTTATCAGCCATCGACCTTCTCCCCGGACTTTACAGCGATACGCTGCATCTTTCCGTCTTCTGTCTTTTCAAATCGGACCCGCGTCGGCTTGCCGTCTTTCGGGTCAGCCAGGGCCACCTTGCTGATGTGCATTGCCGCTTCACGTCGTTCCAGGCCACCCTGCGGGTTTGCCTGGGTCGGTTTGCGGTGGCGGATAGCAATGTTGATGCCCGAAACGATGCACTTGCCATCTTTCGGCATTACTTTGCTGACTTCACCAGACTTGCCCTTGTCCTTGCCGGACAGAACAACAACGGTGTCGCCTTTTTTGATTTTTGCGTTGGCCATGATTAAAGTACCTCCGGCGCAAGGCTGATGATTTTCATATGCTTTTTCGCACGCAGTTCACGAACCACGGGGCCAAAAATACGGGTGCCAATTGGCTCCTGGTTGTTGTTCACCAGAACCGCTGCATTGCTGTCGAACCGGATAACCGATCCATCCGAGCGACGAATGTCCTTCTTGGTACGAACGATCACAGCGCGGTGAACGTCGCCCTTCTTGACCTTGCCGCGTGGCGCAGCTTCCTTGATCGACACAACAATGATGTCGCCAACGCCGGCAAAGCGACGCTTCGAGCCGCCCAGCACCTTGATGCACTGCACGCGTTTGGCTCCGCTATTGTCAGCGACCTCCAGGTTCGATTGCATCTGGATCATGGATCCAATTCCTTCTTCATAAACCCGGCGAACCGGGCGTTTCCTACTTCGTCATCCCGGACAAATCCGGGATATTCTAAAATTACTCGGCCGCTGGTTCAGCTGCTGGCTTGACCGGCGCCTTGACCTTTTCGTCTTTCGGATCACTTGCCGTAATCTCGCTGACCGTCGGCGTTGCGACACCGGCTGCTGCACCGACCCGCTCCAGAACTTTCCAGGTCTTCAACTTGGAAATCGGCCGCGTTTCTTCGATGCGCACGGTTTCGCCCATGCTGATCTCGTTATTTTCATCATGCGCGTGATATTTCTTCGAGCGCCGGATGATTTTTCCGTAAAGCGGGTGCTTCACCTTGCGTTCGACATTGACGACAACAGTCTTGTCGCCCTTGTCTGACACAACCGTGCCGGTGAGAATACGTTTTGGCATATCGGTTCCTTACGCCTTAGCTTCTGTGGTCGCCGCGTTCGCACGCTCGGCCTGCAAAGTTTTGATCCGGGCGATCGTGCGACGCACTTCCCGCGTCCGGCTTGGTTTTTCGAGCTGGTTGGTCGCAGCCTGGAAACGCAGGTTAAATGCCTCGCGCTTCAGTTCGCCCAGTTCCGTCCCGAGTTGATCGTCGGTTTTGGTCCGCAAATCTTCTGTCTTAATGCTCATCTACCTTAACCTTCCAGATGTGACGTATCGCCGAGGCGGGCCACAACCTTTGTCTTGATCGGGAGCTTCATAGCTGCCCGCTCGAAAGCGATCGCTGCAATCGGTCCAGGAACACCGTCCAGTTCGAACAAAATGCGGCCTGGTTTAACCCGAGCGGCCCAATATTCTACCGAGCCCTTACCCTTACCCTGACGAACTTCGGCAGGTTTCTTGGATACTGGCACATCCGGGAATATCCGGATCCACAAACGTCCCTGACGTTTGATGTGACGCGTGATCGCACGGCGAGCCGCTTCGATCTGGCGCGCGGTAATCCGGTCAGGCTCCATGGCTTTGAGGCCATAGCTACCGAAATTCAGGCTAGAGCCACCTGGCGCTTTTCCTTTAATCCGGCCTTTGAAAGCCTTGCGGAACTTATGTTTCTTGGGTTGCAGCATGATGCTCTACCTATTCCTCAAAAATCAACGTTGGTGCTGCGGACGGACGCCGGAAGTTTGCGCTTCCACATTCAACCGATCCTGAGCCATCGGGTCGTGACCCAATATCTCGCCTTTGAAAATCCAGACCTTGATACCGATAATACCATAAGCGGTCAGCGCTTCATATTCGGCATAATCGATATTGGCGCGCAGCGTATGAAGCGGCACGCGGCCTTCACGGTACCATTCAACGCGCGCGATTTCCGCGCCGCCCAAACGGCCACCACAAACAATTTTAATACCTTCGGCACCGAGACGCAGCGCAGATTGCACGGCGCGCTTCATCGCACGACGGAAAGCAACGCGGCGGATCAGCTGATCGCCAATGCCCTGTGCTACCAGTTTCGCGTCAACTTCCGGCTTGCGGATTTCGACGATGTTCAAAGAAACGTCGCTCGAGGACATGTCGCTCAATTTGCGACGTAGTTTCTCGATATCCGCGCCTTTTTTACCGATGATCACACCAGGACGGGCCGCGTAGATGGAGATCCGGCAGTTCTTGGCCGGACGCTCGATCACAACCTTCGAAATCGCTGCCTGTGGCAGTTCCTTGAAGATATATTTGCGCATCTTGATGTCTTCCATCAAGAGATCGCCGTAATTGGAACCTTCCGCATACCAGCGAGAGTCCCAGGTCCGGTTGATCTGCAGGCGAAGCCCGATAGGATTACTCTTTTGACCCATGGTTACGCCTCTTCCTCTTCATGCTCGCGCACGACGATGCGAACGCGGCTAAATGGCTTGATAATCTTGGCTGAACGACCACGAGCACGCGCTTTCCAGCGTTTCATCGTGATTGACTTGCCGACGCTTGCTTCGTGAACGATCAAAGCGTCAACATCCAGATTGTGATTATTCTCGGCATTGGCGATGGCAGAAGCCAGAACCTTGCTGATGTCCTTGGCCATCGCCTTTTTCGAAAAGGACAATATGTTCAGCGCGTCGCCGGCCTTGTGACCGCGGATCAACTGAGCAACCAAGTTCAGCTTCTGGGCAGAACCACGAATGGAATTGCCGACAGCCAAAGCTTCATTATCGCCAACGCGGCGGGGTGATGATGCCTTACCCATTATTTCTTGCCTTTTTTGTCAGCGCCATGACCGTAATAGTTACGGGTCGGAGCGAATTCACCAAGCTTGTGGCCGACCATGTCTTCGTTCACCGAAACCGGGATGAATTTCATGCCGTTATAAACGCTGAAAGTCAGGCCAACAAAGTCAGGCAATACAGTGGAACGGCGCGACCAGGTCTTGATCGGTGTACGAACACTGTTTTCCTGCGCGGTTTGCGCTTTTTTCAGCAGGTGGAGGTCAACAAATGGACCTTTTTTGATGGAACGAGCCATGCTTACCTCTTCTTCTTCGCGTGACGCGACCGGATGATCATCTTGTCAGTCGATTTATTGCTACGGGTACGAGCACCCTTGGTTGGCTTGCCCCATGGGGTAACCGGATGACGGCCACCGGAAGTCCGGCCTTCACCACCACCATGCGGGTGATCGACTGGGTTTTTCGCAACACCGCGGGTAAGAGGACGACGTCCTTTCCAACGGGTACGGCCTGCCTTGCCGAAATTCTGGTTCGAATTGTCCGGGTTTGAAACCGCACCAACAGTCGCCATGCAATCGGAGCGAAGATAGCGTTGCTCGCCGCTCTTGAGGCGAACGATAACCATGCCGCGGTCACGACCAACAATCTGGACATAAGCACCGGCTGAACGAGCGATCTGGCCGCCCTTGCCTGGCTTCATTTCAACATTGTGGATGATCGTACCGACCGGCATTTGCGACAAAAGCATCGCATTGCCAGGCTTAACGTCGGTCTTTTGACCGGCAACCACGCTGTCGCCAACGTCGAGACGCTGCGGTGCAATGATATAGGCCAGTTCGCCGTCTTCATATTTCAGCAGCGCGATAAAGGCTGTGCGGTTGGGATCATATTCGATCCGCTCGACCGTAGCAGCCATATCCCATTTGCGACGCTTGAAATCGATCAGACGATAGCGCTGCTTATGGCCGCCGGCGATGCCGCGCGATGTAACATGGCCCTTGTTGTTCCGGCCACCGGTCTTGTTCTTGCCTTCGACAAGCTTTTTGACAGGCTTGCCTTTCCAGAGGCCGCTCTTGTCGACCAGGATAAGACCACGCCGGGCGGGGCTTGTCGGTTTATAGGATTTTAATGCCATGTGCCCTTAAACTCCCGTGGTGATGTCAATGGTCTGGCCTTCGGCCAAGGTGACAACAGCCTTCTTGATGTCATTGCGAGTGTAGGGACGACCCTTCCACTTTTTGGTCTTGCCCTTTTGCACCAGCGTATTGACGTTTTTGACTTTGACATCAAACAACGCCTCGATGGCTGCCTTGATCTGTGGCTTGGTTGCAGTCTTGGCAACTTTGAACACCACAGCGTTATGTTCGCTGAGCAAGGTTGATTTTTCGGTGATGTGCGGGCCGACAATCACGTCATAATGACGGATATCGACAGCTTCTTTTTTAGCCATTGAAGCGCGCCTCCAGCTTTTCTACCGCTGCGCGCGTCAGCACCAGGGTTTCATGGTTCAAAATGTCATAAACATTGGCGCCGGCAGCTGACATCACGTTGAGACGTGGAATATTGTTGGACGCTTTCGAAAAAGCCTCGTTCACAACATCACCGTCCATGACCAGTGCTGACTTGCCAAAACCGAGCTTCGCGATATTGGCCAGAAGCGCCTGTGTTTTGGCTTCCTTCAGATCAATATTTTCAAGCACGATCAGGTTTTCATTTTTGACCTTGTCGCTCAGCGCCATTTTCAGACCCAAAGCACGAACTTTCTTGTTCAGCGAAGGATTGAAGTCACGCTTGCGGGCACCGTGGGCTTTACCACCACCGATGAAGATCGGAGCACGACGATCGCCATGACGAGCTGTACCGCCGCCCTTTTGATTGCCGAATTTCTTGCCGGTGCGGGCAACGTCTGAACGTTCGCGGGTCGGACGGGCCGTTCCGCGAGCCTTTTCACGCTGCCAGTTAACAACACGGTGAAGAATGTCTGCGCGCGCTTCGATACCGAATACGTCATCGTTCAATTCGATGTCGCCTTTGGCCTTTGCGTCGAGGGTTATCACTTTCAATTTCATGGCTTAGCCCTCCTTCCCTGCATCATCTGCAGCATCAGATTTCTCTGCTGCCGGTTTTTCTGCGGGAGCGTCGGCTGCTGCCGCTACTTCTGCGTCGGTTGGACCAACTGGAACTTCGATCGCTGCATCCGCTTCGATCATGCCAGCCGGAGCGTCTTCCGTTTTCGTTTCATCCGCGTTGCGGCGCATGGCACCCGGGAATGGAACGCCTTCAGGAAGAGCGACTTTCACTGCATCTTTAACGAGAAGCCAGCCGCCCTTGGAACCGGGAACGCTGCCGCGTACAAAGATCAAACCGCGAGCGGCGTCTGTACGGACGATTTCCAGATTTTGCTGGGTACGATTTTTCGAACCCATGTGACCGGCCATCTTCTTGCCCTTGAACACCTTGCCCGGATCCTGGTTTTGACCAGTAGAACCGTGGGCACGGTGAGAGATGGAAACACCGTGAGTTGCGCGCATACCGCCGAAACCCCAGCGCTTCATTGCACCGGCGAAGCCTTTACCCTGGGTAACACCCTGGATATCGACCATCTGGCCGGCAATGAAATGGTCTGCAGTTACGGTAGCACCGATGGGGAGCAAAGCATCTTCGCTATCGACCCGGAATTCGGCAACACGCGCTTTTGGCTCAACTTCTGCCTTGGCAAAAGCTTCACGCTGCGGCTTATTAACATTTTTCGCTTTACGGGCACCTGCACCAAGCTGGACAGCAAAATAGCCATCACGTTCTTGATTGCGGGCTCCAACAACCTGACATTCTTCCAAGGAAAGAACGGTAACCGGCACATGCCGACCATCTTCCTGAAACAAGCGGGTCATCCCCATTTTCTTCGCGATCACGCCTGTACGCACGATCAATCTCCTTCACAGAGGCCGAACGAACCATTTCGTCCGGCTTGCCAGCCCAAATTGTCATGCGTCACCCCGTCCGGGCTGTATTGTTCCGAAAATTTCGGAACGAGACGGAGGACGCTGCCCGGTTGAAACCGGCGGTATCCTGTCGTTCGTCTGGATCCCCGCCTGGGCGGGCATCGCTAATCAATTGGCTCAGGCCAGTTTGATCTCGACATTTACACCGGCAGCAAGGTCGAGCTTCATCAAAGCATCAACCGTCTGCGGCGTTGGCTGCACGATATCGAGCAACCTTTTATAGGTCCGTACCTCGAACTGCTCGCGGGACTTTTTGTCCACGTGCGGTCCGCGGTTTACGGTGAATTTTTCTATGTGCGTTGGCAAAGGTATCGGGCCACGGATTAGAGCGCCGGTGCGGCGAGCTGTATCAGCGATATCGCCGGTTGCTTGATCAAGAACTCGATGGTCGAATGCCTTCAAGCGAATGCGGATATTCTGCGTTTCCATGTACCTGTTACCAATGTCAAAGAGCCAAAAATAAACCGCCCCGATTTTCTAGCGAAAAAGGCCGGAGCGGCGAAAAAACTGGCTGCCCGAATCACCGATCCGGGCAGCGAGGCGTTCCTATATTACTTTGTTACGCTGCTGACAACCCCTGATCCAACAGTACGTCCGCCTTCGCGAATAGCGAAGCGAAGACCTGGATCCATAGCGATTGGAGCAATCAGTTTAACACCGATTGTAACGTTATCACCCGGCATAACCATCTCGGTGCCCTCAGGAAGGATCACTTCGCCGGTTACGTCAGTCGTACGGAAGTAGAACTGTGGACGATAGTTGGCGAAGAATGGCGTATGACGACCACCTTCGTCTTTCGACAGCACGTAAACTTCAGCCGAGAATTCTGTGTGCGGCGTAATCGAGCCGGGCTTGCAAAGAACCTGGCCACGTTCAACCGATTCACGGTCAACGCCACGGATCAAGGCACCGATGTTGTCGCCAGCCTGACCGGAGTCGAGCAGCTTGCGGAACATTTCAACGCCGGTAACGGTGGTCTTCGTGGTATCCTTGATACCGACGATTTCGCATTCGTCACCAACATTCACGATGCCGGTTTCAACACGACCGGTAACAACCGTACCGCGACCCGAGATCGAGAACACGTCTTCGATTGGCATCAGGAACGGCTGGTCAACTGGACGTTCTGGCTGTGGAATGGCTTCGTCGACAGCTTTCATCAGTTCAAGAATCTTGTTCTTGCCGATTTCGTCGTCGCGGCCTTCGAGCGCAGCCAGGGCAGAACCGGATACGATTGGAATAGCGTCGCCATCAAAGTCATAATAAGACAGAAGCTCGCGGATTTCCATTTCAACCAGTTCGAGCAACTCTTCGTCGTCGACCTGATCAACCTTGTTCATGAAAACAACAAGCGCAGGAACACCAACCTGACGAGCGAGCAGGATGTGCTCACGGGTCTGTGGCATCGGGCCGTCAGCAGCGTTAACCACAAGAATAGCACCATCCATCTGAGCAGCACCGGTGATCATGTTCTTCACATAGTCAGCGTGGCCTGGGCAATCGACGTGCGCATAGTGGCGAGCTTCGGTTTCATATTCAACGTGAGCCGTTGAAATGGTGATGCCGCGCTCACGCTCTTCAGGCGCCTTGTCGATATTTGCGAAGTCAACGGCAACACCGCCGGTTGATTCAGCAAGCACTTTGGTGATCGCCGCGGTCAACGTCGTTTTACCATGGTCAACATGACCGATGGTTCCGATGTTGCAGTGCGGCTTGTTCCGCTCAAACTTCTCTTTAGCCATTTTATTTTACCTCTGATTTTCTATCATCTTGATAGTCTGCGCCGCGCTTTGGCGAGACTCTCTAATTCTGTCAACACCCTTTTGCCGGTCCGGGGGATTTCCCGTCGGGCCTGCACAAAAGGAAAGCGCATTACCTCGAAAAGGAGTGGCGGTTAAGCCATTTTCTCCTTGATCTCTTCTGCCACGTTGCTCGGCACTTCCTCATAGTGAGAGAATTGCATCGAATATTGCGCACGTCCCTGACTGAAAGAACGCAGCTCGTTCACATAACCGAACATGTTGGCAAGCGGCACCATGGCGTCCACAGCCTGGGCGATACCGCGTGTATCCGTACCCTGGATTTGACCACGGCGAGAGTTAAGATCGCCGATCACATCACCAAGATAGTCTTCCGGAGTGATCACTTCAACTTTCATGATCGGTTCAAGCAATTTGATGCCGGATTTCTGAGCCGCTTCGCGCATTGCTGCACGACCGGCAATTTCAAATGCCAGCGCCGAACTATCGACGTCATGATAGGCACCGTCATAGACACGGATGTCGAAATCGATGATCGGGAAGCCGATCAAAGAACCGGTTTCAGCCGTTTCGCGCATGCCTTTTTCAACTGACGGGATATATTCTTTCGGAATATTACCGCCCTTGACTTCATCGCTGAAGGTAATGCCCGATCCACGCTCGCCCGGAGTGACTTCGAACTTGATACGCGCGAACTGACCGGAACCGCCGGACTGCTTTTTATGCGTGTAGTCAATGTCGACAGCCTTGCCGAGGGATTCGCGATAGGCCACCTGCGGCGCACCGACATTGGCTTCGACCTTGAATTCGCGCTTCATGCGATCGACGAGAATGTCGAGGTGAAGCTCGCCCATGCCCTTGATGATCGTCTGGCCCGATTCGTGATCGGTCGAAACACGGAAGCTTGGATCTTCGGCAGCCAGGCGGTTGAGGGCAACGCCCATCTTTTCCTGGTCGGCCTTGGTCTTTGGTTCCACCGAAAGCTCGATAACCGGCTCTGGGAATTCCATGCGTTCGAGAATGATCGGCTTGTCAGCATCACAAAGCGTATCGCCGGTGGTGGTTGTTTTCATACCCGCCAAAGCAACGATGTCGCCTGCAAATGCCTCGTCAATGTCCTTACGGTCATTGGAGTGCATTTCGAGGATACGGCCGACTTTTTCTTTCTTGTCCTTGACCGAGTTCAGCAACGTGCCTTTTTCCAGCTTGCCGGAATAGATACGGCAGAAGGTCAGCGTACCCACGAACGGATCGTTCATGACCTTGAAGGCAAGCGCGGAGAATGGCGCTTCATCGGACGATGGGCGCGTATCTTCGGTTTCGCCGTCGAGCTTCACGCCCTTGATGGCAGGAACGTCGAGCGGGCTCGGCATATAATCGACAATCGCGTCGAGCAAAGGCTGAACGCCCTTGTTCTTGAACGCGGAGCCGCAAAGCACAGGCACGAAGCTCTGGTTCAGCGTACCCTTGCGGATCAGCGCCTTGAGCGTCGCAGCGTCGGGCAGATTGCCTTCGAGATAGGCTTCCATGATGTCATCATCCTGGTCGACAGCAAGCTCGATCAGCTTCTCGCGATATTCAGCCGCTTCGTCGACCATATCCGCAGGAATTTCGCCATAAGTATATTCAGCACCGAGATCTTCGTTCTTCCAGGTGATCGAGCGTTCGTTCACCAGATCGACGAGACCGACCAGATCCGCTTCCATACCGATTGGCAGATACAGAACAGCAGGCGTCGCGCCGAGGCGTTCCACGATCGAATCGACACAGAATTTGAAGTTGGCGCCGGTGCGGTCGAGCTTGTTGATGAAGCACATCCGCGGCACTTTATATTTGTCAGCCTGACGCCATACGGTTTCGGACTGTGGCTCAACGCCGGCAACACCGTCGAAACAGGCTACCGCGCCATCGAGCACACGCAGGGAGCGTTCAACTTCAATCGTGAAGTCGACGTGGCCTGGCGTATCGATGATGTTGATCCGGTGCTCAGGCCCCTTGCGGTCTTCGGCCTGCCAGAAACAGGTGGTCGCAGCAGAGGTAATGGTAATACCACGTTCCTGCTCTTGCTCCATCCAGTCCATCGTCGCCGCGCCATCATGCACTTCGCCGATTTTATAGGACTTGCCCGTATAGAAAAGAATACGTTCGGTCGTTGTTGTCTTACCAGCGTCAATATGGGCCATAATGCCGATATTGCGATATCGTTCGAGCGGATGGCTGCGTGCCATAGTCTGTACTCCAGTATGTGGGGAACCAAATCAGGCCGCCCTATAGTGAAATGGGCTGAACAATGCCAGCCCCGATTAAATCGAAATCTTGATATAAAGTCCGTCCGTACCGGGCCGGTCAAAGCGCCTCGATCGAGAATGGATTCTCGGGCGAGACATGCCCTTCAACAGGCCCGGGACGAACGGTCTAAATTTCTTACTACCAGCGGTAGTGGGCAAATGCACGGTTGGCTTCAGCCATTTTGTGTGCATCTTCCCGTTTTTTCACTGCGTTGCCACGGTTGTTCGACGCGTCGAGGATTTCACCCGACAGGCGTGCGGCCATTGTGGTTTCGCTGCGGCCGCGAGCGGCAGAGATCATCCAGCGGATGGCCAGAGCCTGCGCACGTTCGGGACGCACTTCGACGGGAACCTGATAGGTCGCACCACCAACACGGCGGCTGCGAACTTCAATGCCCGGCTTGATATTGTTCAGAGCATCATGAAACAATTGCAAAGGATCTTTCTTCGCTTTGGCTTCAACGCTGTCAAAGGCACCATATACGATGCGCTCTGCGGTGGATTTCTTACCATCCATCATCAGGTTGTTCATGAATTTCGAAAGGATCAGATCCTTGAATTTTGGATCGGGTAAAATGACCCGCTTTTCGGGACGACGACGACGTGACATATCTTATAACTCCGAAACTGAATTATTTAGGACGCTTGGCGCCATATTTCGAACGGCTCTGCTTACGGTCCTTGACACCCTGGGTATCGAGAACGCCGCGCAGGACGTGATAACGCACACCGGGAAGATCGCGAACACGGCCGCCGCGGATCAGGACAACACTATGTTCCTGAAGGTTATGACCTTCACCCGGAATGTAGCTGATGACCTCGCGCTGGTTGGTCAGGCGAACCTTGGCAACCTTACGCAGAGCGGAGTTTGGTTTCTTTGGAGTCGTTGTGTAGACACGGGTACAAACGCCACGTTTCTGTGGGTTGGCTTCCATGGCTGGCACCTTGGACTTCGTCTTCTGGGGCACCCGCCCTTTACGGACGAGCTGGTTGATCGTTGGCATAAAGTCTTCACCTTATAGTAGAATTGTCCTGCAAAATGCAGGGGTTACTCTCACCGCTCAAAATAGCGGCAAGTGTTTTGCCTATGTAAGTTTTCTGCGGCGTCGAGCGGAGCCCGAAGAAGCGGAAGCGCGGCCCTTAGACGGGATTCGGGCGGGGGTCAAGGGTTGGGCGACGGTTTGGACTTAAGATATCAACCAATCTTGAACTTTCGCCTAACAGACATTACGCCAAGATAAATAAGTACCACCGAACCGAAAGTTTGAAGCGTAGCTACTGAACGAATAACTATCGAGCTAAAGCTGCTGCCATTCCCTAACAATCGCTCGACCCATTCCTGATCAGGTCCGAAAACTCCGATCGGAAACGTACGGCTAAACGAAAAACTGATGCCTTGCCAAATATTGTCCCAATCAGCAGATGCACTGACCGCTCCATTGTTTGCAATGAAGGCGAACAGAAGACCCATAACAACCGCGCTTATCACTAAGAACGCAAACGGCCGTGGAATAGACAATCCGTAATCTGCTGTAACAGAATAAATGTATGAAAAAATCTTCTCAGGATTAAAGCGGGGAATTGAGTTTCGACGGCTCACCAACTCAAACCTGTGCCAGAGAAACTCTTTATTTGAATTACCATCTATCCTAGCAAGTGTCTGCAAAACCTGACACCCTCCAATAATGCTATCGTAAGGATTTCTAACAAACTGTTTATTTTTATAGGCCACATCAGCGTTTTTTAGTTCAGCTTTAAACTGAACATCCCAATCTTTCTCATCGTGGTTGCTCATAATGACAGCTTCTTTGAATCGTGCATTGGCAAACAGTTGGATGGGCGGAGGTGTATTGCACACTAAATTTAGGCTGTCTGAGAATGTCGTGTCCTCCATCGACGCAGATTCTGGCTCAGCCGATGTCCATGTTGAACTTGCGAACGTACATCTGCAAGAAATGTCACTAGAATTTAACGACATCCAATTTTCGAAAGACAAATTTTCAAAATCGGCGTTATCGCTAATTTGACAGTTCTTGATAGAGAAGCCATCGGAAAACCTACTGGAATTAAGAGATATGCCACCAACAAATGCGCATTTGTAAGCGCAGAAATCGCTACCACAATCTATCAACTCTAAATTTGCGAGCTCTTCAAAATTGCAACGCCAAAATGTCAGCTTTTTGCAGAAAATTGACTCTCCTAAAAAAGTGGATTTTTGAATTGTAGTGTTCGAAAATCGAACCTCACCTAAGAACGTGCATTCATGAAAATAAAGCCGGTCGACGGTACCTGATGGACCGATTCCTTCTTGTCCGACAAATTCTTCAAATAAGCACTCAGTAAAATCTGCTTTTGCCACTACGCCGATGCTTAATGCCGACGGCAAATTACAATGTACGAGACTGCCGACATTGCCCTCAAACACTTTGACTTGGTGACGTTCCGAAAATATCAGCCCGCCGTACTCAACCCTTTTATCATCATGAAAATATGCACCACTTGAATGGGAGTTGGCTGCTACAATTTTCTTAAGCAAAGTGTGTTCTGCTAATAGGCGTTGCTCGTCATCCCAATGCACCTTCGCTGGTGTACCATCTGACCAATAATCTGGCACGTAAGCGACATGATAAACGCCTCTGCCTTCGAAATCGACCAACTCCTGACCCATGTCATCGTCGGCCCGCAGCCCAGCAGTGTTATTTGCTTTCCTCCAAAAATCCTGCAAGTTATCCGATCCAGAATTCCACGGAGCCTTTTTAGACGCGAGGCCATCCCAACTATAGTCTGCCTCTTCCCATTTTTTCAGCCATTCTAGGCGTTCCTTAGAAAGCAGGCTGTGTTGTGGATCAGTCATCAAGCCCAAGCTAAGCCGCTCTAGAGTCTAGATCAAGTCCGAAGTAGCCAATGTTCGCCGCTGTTTTTACACCCGGTTCAATCTACGGTGACAGTGCTCTCTATTGCCAACCGTCACCCACTAACCGACAACCGCACACTCATTGCCCACAGCACGTTTATCCCGCCACCAAAGCCACCCAAATAGCCACAAAGAAACTCGCCCCGCCCATCATGACAAAACTATGCCAGATGGAATAGCGAAAGGGCCGCCCCTTGCGGGCATAGAAGATCGTGCCGAGCGAATAAAAGACGCCACCCGCCAACATCGCCCATAATGATAATGGCGGTAACTGTTCCATCATCTCGGGCACGCCGATAATGCCCATCCATCCCAGACCGAGATAGGAAGCCAGCGACCAGCGCGAATCCAGGTTCTTGCCGAATATCTTGTACAATATCGCGGGAATGGCCAGCGCCCAGACAGTCGTCAGCAGGAAGAGGCTGAACTCCGTACCCGCGAGGACAAAAATCGGGGTAAAAGTTCCAGCGATCGTCAGATAGATCGCCGCATGATCGATCCGGCGCAGCATCAGCCGCCGGTCATGAAAAGGCGACAAATGGTAGAACATGGAAATGACGTGAGAAAATGCAACGCAGACCACATAGGTACCGACCGCCGCGACCGCAGCCGGACCGTCGCCGGCAGCCGCCTGTAACAACAAGGCCAGGCCGGCCGCCAGGATGAACATCAATCCTATGCCGTGGACAATAAAATCGGCGCGGCGTTCCTGTTTATCGGGAGTGGGGTACATCAGGTCACAATCTTTGGAAGGGGGCATTGGAGACGGGATAGCCGTGACAGCATATTTATCGCCAACAGTCACCCACTAACCAACCGCTGCAACCGGCCAGCGGGATCGAAGCCTTCCCTCCCAAACCGTCGAAAATTGCCACTTCCCGCCATATATTTCGCCATTTCGGGCATAATAGGGTTACGCTTTCCCCGCTTTTCGCTGCATTTTTGCACAATTTTGCCCGACCGCCCTACCGGCACCACGCGCGACACAGACAATCATCGCGTTGCCTCCCGGAGTCGCCCGTAAATTAGCCATAAATGAGCCTCCAAATCTTCCAATCCGGTATCTCATATACAGGCTTAAAATCTTGCGGGATTGTTGCGATGGTGTCGTGGGCGGGTCAAAGTCCGCGCTGGCTCCGCCGTCACAATTCCGTCGTGCAGCAGTCGCCGAAACGTCATTCAACCACCGTCAGCCCGTCACGGCCTTGCTGCACTGCACCATCCATTCCAGTGTCGCATATAAAAGGCTGATTCCTTCATGACAAAATTGTCTTCCAACGCCCTCTCCCGCCCCTCGCTGATCGCCCTCGCCTCCGCGCTATTGGCCGTCAGCACCACCCCGGCCCTAGCGCTGACCGGCACCGATGATGTCGCCGAAGAGTCAGACGACAATGTCATCATCGTGACTGCCCAGAAATTCGAGCAGAAGTCGACCGATGTGCCAATCACCATCTCGGCCAATAGCGGCAAGCGGCTCAAGGAGCTGGGCGTATCGGATCTCGACGAACTGTCCAACTATGTTCCCGGCCTCAATATCCAGGAACAGAGCGCCAACAATCCCGGCATCGTCATTCGCGGCATCACCTCCGACAGCGGCTCGGCGCAACAGGCAGCGCGCGTCACGCTCTACTATAACGGCGTCGACATTTCCCGTTCGCGCGGTTCCTATCAGGATATTTATGATGTCGACCGGATCGAAGTCATCAAGGGCCCGCAGGCGACCCTGTTCGGCACCGCCTCTGCCGTCGGCGCCATCAGCATCATCTCGAACAAGCCGGAAGCCGGCTTTTCCGGCGAGCTGTCCGGATCCTACGGCAATTTCAACCAATATTCGGTCGCTGGCCATGTCAATGCCGGCTCTGACACAATCGCCGGCCGTGTCGCTTTTGCCTATAAAAAGCGCGACGGCTACGTGACCAACCTGGCCCCAAACCAGGATGACCTCAATGGTCAAAACCAGCTCGGCGTGCGCGGTTCCCTACGCTTCACGCCGAGCGACACTTTCAACGCCGACCTGATCGTGACCTACGACCGTCAGCGCAACCCGGGCACGGCCTTTATCTCCGGCACCCTGCCGACCAGCGCCGGACCGGCAGATCCATTTGGCGCCGCCGACCTGCGCGGCTCACCTTTTTCGGCAGCAGTGCTGGGCGATGCCAGACTGGGCCTGACCCGCGACGTCTATGACGCCAATCTGACAATGAACTGGGATATTGCCGACGACTGGACAATCACCATGGTCAACGGTTTCCGCAAATTCAACAGCAACGAGGTGTTCGACGCCGATGGCTCCGCCGCCTATTTCCTCGAATTTGCCGAGGACGCCAACGGCGAACAGGGCAGTCACGAAACCCGCTTTGCCTACACAAGCGACACATTCCGTGGCAGCTTCGGCTGGAACTTGTTCCGCGAAGACAGCAATCAGCGGGTCCCCTTCTCCACCGATGAAGTGACCTATTTTCAATGTCTCGCCGGTATCGTCGTCCCCGGCGTGCCCTGTGTCGATGCCAATGGCGTGCCCGCCGGAGATGCGATCACTGCGCTGACCAACGGCGCGGTCGGAGCAGTGCCTTATCAGGCCGTGTTCGAAAATCTCGGCAAGAATGACAGCTATTCCGTGTTCGCCGACGGCACCTGGATACCGACCCCCAGCCTCGAGATGACCGCAGGCGTCCGCGTGTTGATCGAAAAGCGCCGCTCCGGCTATCGCGCGACCGCACCCGGTTCGTTCTTCACCGGCTCGCCGCCCTTCCCGCTCACCGACACCGCTGGCCAGACCTTCCGCACGGAAGACAGTTTCTCCGCGATCTTGCCGCGCTTCAACATCCTCTACCGCTTCTCCGATGATATCAACGGCTTTGCCACGGTCTCCAAAGGCCGTCGCTCGGCGACGGTAAACGCTGGCGCGACCGCTACCGCTACCGGGCCGGTCGGCAATTTCACCGACATCGCGCCGGAAATCGTGTGGAACTATGAAGTAGGACTGAAAGGCGCGGTTGGGCCGGTATCCGGTTCGCTCGGTGTCTATTACCAAACCTATGAGAATTTCCAGGTTAGCGTGAACGATCCGGCCAACCCGGGGACCTCGATCACACGCAGCGCTGGCAGCGCGACCAATTTCGGGGTCGAGGCAGAAGTCAATATACGTGCCGCTGACTGGCTGAACCTGTTTGCCAATATCGGCTTTATTGATGGTGGTATCGCGAATGACCCTGAAAATGGCAATCTTGCAGGGGCACGATTCCGTCTCCAGCCAGAGGTCCAGGCGGCCGGCGGCTTTACCGTCGACTATCCGATCAACGACAGCACCCGCTTGTTTGCCACACCAAGCGTAACCTATCGCAGCCGGGTATATTTCGAAGCCCCGAATTCCAGCCTGATCAGTCAACCCGGTGTAACTCTGGTCAATCTGCGGGCCGGTGTATCCTTTGCAGACGAGCAGTTCGAGATTGCCGGATTCGCACGAAACCTGACCAATAAAAACTACCTGCTTGATGCTGGCAACACCGGCGGTGGATTTGGCATCCCGACATTCATCCCGGCCGAACCGCGCTTTTACGGCATTCAGGCCAGCGCAAAATTCTAGAATATCAATTGTCTGCTGCCGGCGGCCCATCTCCTATATCCGGGTGCGGATTGAGGCGATGGGCTATCTGGCTCCAAACCCGGTCCAATCACGGTGACAGTTTACCGAATGCACTGATCACCCGCCAACCGACATCGTCATCAATCAGGCAGCAACGCTCTGGATCGGTCCCTCACCCACTTCGATCCGTTCGATCGATCCCTTCAAACGCTCGACCGCTTCGGGAAGCAGCTTGTGCTCGAACAGGGTGAGATGCCGCAACAAGCTGCTGCGCACCGCGCCGCCGCCCTGCTCTATCGAGGCGCCCATCTCGCGATAATGGTCGAGACCATAGCGAAGGATGATCGTGGCGTTGATCGCCAGGTCGGCCAGCCGGTCCTCCTGCCAGTCGAGCAGGCCGGCCGCGACAAAGGCCTGTAAATAGACATGAAATTGCTGCTGCGTCCGCTCGATCCAGCCGCGGGCGCCGCGCCGGACGATCTCGTCATGCCCGCCATAATCACCCTGATCGCGGTAGAGGAAGCGATATTCCTGAAACTCCCAGATCAGTGCCTGCAGCAGGTCGCCATATTCGTCGACGATATCCGCGCCAGCCGCCGGCAGCCGCGACAGCCGCTTCTCGATGTCGACCGCAAAGCCCTCGCTGATCGCCGACAGGATCGCCCGCCGGGTCTTGAAATGATACCAGAGATTGCCCTCGGCCATGCCGAGATGCTCGGCCAGCGCGGCGCTCGACACATTGCCATAGCCGCGCTGGTTGTAGAGCCGCCGCGCCTCGAGCACGATCCGGTCGCGGGTTTTCAAATCAGTAGCGCTCCAGCTTGACCATCATCTTGCGATAACCGTGGACGAAACAGGCAGGCACCCGCTCCGGTTCCTCGAGCACATTGACCCGCAGCCGCCGCTTCGCCATTTCCTCGAGCAGCACATGCAGCTGCAATTCGGCCACTCGCGCGCCGACGCAGCGGTGGATGCCATAGCCGAAAGACAGATGCCGCCGGGCATTGTCGCGGTCGACGCGGATGCTGTCGGGGTCGTCGAAAATCGTCTCGTCGCGATTGGCGGAGAGATACCAGAGCACGACCTTGTCGCCCTTTTTCATCGCCACGCCGTCCAGTTCGGTATCTTCCATCACCGTCCGCCGCATATGCGCCAGCGGCGTCTGCCAGCGGAGCAGCTCGGCCACCGCATTGGGGATCAGCGACGGATCAGCCTCCAGCTTCGCCCGCTCTTCGGGAAACTGGCTGAGGCCGTAGGCATATGCGCTCATCGAGTTGCGGGTGGTGTCATTGCCGCCGACGATCAGCAGGATCAGATTGCCGATAAATTCCTCGGGCTTCATCTCGCTCATCGATTCCGACTGCATCATCACCGAGATCAGGTCCTTGCCCGGCGCTTCGCCCGCCTTGCGTTCCCACAATTTGGTGAAGGCCGCCGCCATTTCCATGGCATATTCATTGCGCCGCGCGATGCCGTTTTCTTCGTGGATCAGCTCGACATCGCCGAGCTTGTTCGACCATAAAGTCAGCTTGTCGCGCTCTTCCCAGGGGAAATCGAACAATTTGGCCAGCATCCCGGTGGTCAGCTCGATCGACAGTCTCTCGACCCAGTCAAAGGCTTCTCCGACCGGCAAAGAGTCCAGCACTTCGCCGGTGCGCTGGCGCACTTCGTCCTGCATCGCCTTGACTTCGCTCGGCCCGAAAGCCGGAGCGATAGTCCGGCGCTGCGCCGTATGCTGCGGCGGATCCATGGCGATGAACTGCGGCTGGCGAAATTCGTCCGGCAACAGGCGATCAGTATAGAAGGCGATCGATATGCCGCCATATTCATAGGATGACGAGAAAATCTTCGGCAGTGCCTCGACATTGACGATCGGTTTGTAGGTGGAGACCGACCAATAAGGCCCGAATTTGGAATCCGGCACATATTGGATCGGAGCTTCGGCGCGCAATTTGCGAAACGGCTCCTGCCAGCGATCCTCCGCATAGAGTTCCGCCAGCGAAACGTCGACCGGTTCGATCGACGCCTTTGTTGCTTCCAGTACCGTTGCCATAGTCTTCCCCCTCCAGAGATTTTGCACGACTCATTGTGTTTAGGGTGATAACCCTAAAATGGTTCTGATGCAAATTTGCCTTGGAGGGCGGCGGCGCCCGCACAACCCCCTTCGTTATCCTGAACCCGTTTCAGAACCTCCAGAGATCGCGCACCGACGCGCGAGGTCCTGAAACGGGTTCAGGATGACGGGTAGTTGGTCAGGATGACGCAGCCGCTATTGCGCCAGCGACTTCTCGATATCGGCAATCGGCGAATTGGTCAGTGTCTTGGCCTGCTCCAGGACGATCTTGTCGCTCACTTCCTGATGCAGCAGCGGGCGGATCTCGCCGAGCGTGTCGGGATCGGCGATCAGGATCAGCCGTTCAAATGCACCCTTGTGTGAGCGTTCGTAGAGTTTCTCGGCGATGATCTTGGAGAAGGTCGCCTCCATGCTTTCCCGGGGCGATTGCTCGGACGGGGATTTGCCGGAGGGGCCTTGGTCGGCCAGATCGCCGGGGGTCCAGTCGCCGTCATGTTCCAGCGCGCCGCTCCTGATGTAGAATGTCTTCGCCTCCCTGCCCGTCGCGATCACTGCAAATGTTTCTTCCGGAAAATTCAGCATAGCCATATGGTAGTCCTCTCTAGGTTCAGACCATCAATGCGCGACCGGTCGAAAGGTTGCGGTTCAGGCTTGCCGGGAGGCCGGACAGGCGCGGGGGGAATTTCGGCGCGGGCCTGCTTTTGCGGGCCATTCAGGCAGCGACAGACGGGCGTTTGTTAACCCTATTTTTACAAGCGAGGCCTAGTTGGAATGAAACAGTCACTCTGCTCTTGTGGGATAGTCTTAAGACATGGTGTTAACGCCGCAAATGGAAAAAAACTGGCGGACATCCTGGCAAACCCCATGGCGTTCACCAAAAATCCCGGAAGCCATCCGGCCGGCGGTCGAGGAAATGCAGCTGCAGCGGGCGTTGACCCATGTGCCGATGATCTATCTGGTCGCCATATTCAATCTGGTGGCGGTGATGGTCCTGTCCGCGCACGAAGGGGTCGAGCCCGTCTATTATGGCTGGATGGGCCTAATGGCGGTCGGCAGTCTCGCGCGGATGATCGTCTGGATGCGCTATCCGAGAAAGCCGGAATCGGCGGCACAGACGCAAAAGATACTCAGGAACCTCTCCGTCCTTGCGGTCGGCATTGTCTCCTTTCTCAGCATCTGGTCGGTTTTGATCATCTCAACCGGTATTTTCGCCAACCAGATGTTCATTCCGATGTCGCTGGTTTTCGGATCGACCTGCATCGCCCATTGTCTGGCCTGCCTGAAAAAACCGGCCGTCACGGTTCTCGTCCTCGGCGTCATTCCCTCTGCCGTGGCGATGATATTGGCGGGCGGTTTTGACGACATGATCATGGGATGGAGCATGATCACGATCGCGCTGCTGATGATCCGGTTCATCATCGACAGCTATAACCAGATCATCTCCGGCCTGATCATGCGGCATACGATCTGGAAACAGGCGCATAGCGATCCGCTGACCGGGCTGGCCAACCGCCGCGCGATGATGAACCACCTGCGTCTGGCAGAACAGGCTTTTGCGAGGCACGGCAGCGGTTTCGCGGTGGCCCTGCTCGATCTCAACCAGTTCAAGCAGGTGAATGATAATCTGGGACATGATATCGGTGACCGGCTGCTGGTCGAGGTAGCCGAGCGACTGAACCGGAGCAGCGCAGCAGAAGAGATTGTCGGGCGGCTGGGCGGCGACGAATTTCTGATCTTCATGCCCAATGTGACAGCACACGATCAGGCGGCAGCAAGAGCAACCGCCTATCTTTCCGGCTTTGCCAGACCGGCCCATATCAACGGGCATGTCCTGACTCCCTCCGCCAGCGTCGGTATCGCTGTCCAGACGCTGGACGGCACCGGCACCGAGCAACTGCTCAAGGCCGCCGACGGCGCGCTCTATCATATGAAGCGGGCGGGCAAGAATGCGGGCGGATATCCGGGAAGCGGCTTGCGCAATATTGCGTGAGACAGCGCAGGCCAAACCAGCGAGGCCGGTTGGGCACAGCCCGGAAAATCGCCCAACCTGCAACCAATATCATCCTTCCCGGTTTTACCATGACAAAGCCTGTCCGTGATGGCCGGGCGTATCTGTCCAAAGACACGTACTGCGCCAGTCGTCCTGCCATCCTATGACCGGCCCAAAGACCAGCGGAAAGCGGAATCCATGAAAGCCATATTCGTCCTTATCGTAGCAATTGCCTTTGCCGTTGCGCCCTTTCTGTCGCCGGAATTCGGCGGAATTGATCCGGACAGATATCCGGTACCCCAGTTGAACCCGCCGGTTCAGCCGGTAGGATGGGCCTTCAGCATCTGGGGCCCTATCTATCTGTGGCTGGTGGCCCACGCGCTTTTTGGTGCCTTTAAATTCAGGCAGGACGCGGAATGGGACAAGGGGCGCATTGCATTGATGCTGTCACTGGCGGTCGGCACAATCTGGCTTCCTGTCGCGCTTGCTTCGCCGATATGGGCGACCATCTTGATATGGATCATGTTGATCGCCGCCCTGATTGCACTATATCAATTGGCCAATGCTGCGCCTCCCTGGATCGCCCGCTGGCCGGTCGCCCTATATGCTGGCTGGCTTTCCGCCGCGTCCTTCGTGTCCATCGGACTGCTGCTTGCAGGATATGGCTTTGTCGATGAATTTGCAGCGGCGGTGATCGCGCTTGTTTTGGCGACCGGCTTCGCAGGCTATAACGCGTATCGCCTCGGATCATGGCCCTATGCCATTGCCGTGTCCTGGGGGTTCATTGGCATTGCGATCGCCAATATCGATTCCGCAATAATGTTGACGGTCGCGGCCGGAGTCGCGACAATTGTCGTCCTGGGCCTGACGGCGTTACCGCGTCTTCCGCACCGGCAACCACAATAGCAATATCCCGATCACCGCCGGGCCGGCCTGCACCAGTGCGATATCGGCCGAGACCCGCCAGGCACCGAAAATACCGGCGGTGGTAACGAACAGCAGAAAAGCAGTCGCGACCTTGCGCTGCCACTCGGCATCGCGAATGAACAGCGACCAGATCAGGCCAGCCGCGAGACAGAGATTATAGATGCCCTGATTGGCGGCCATGGCGGTGGTCGGTTCAAACAGGCTGGCCGGAAGGTCGGGGAAAGTCGCAGGCCCCTGCCCTTGCCACGCGAATATCCCGAACCAGGCTATATAGAGATGCAAGAGAGCGATCAGAACGATCATGATCTTTGCCAGTCTGGACATGTTGCGACTCCCCAAGCCTTCGCTCTTATAGATTGTAAAATTCCAGCTTGTAAAACGGCAAGCGCAATTTTGGTTAGCCGCGCTCGCCAAGCACCTGGTTCTCGACGCCGATCCGGTGGCGCAGCAGCATGGCGTTGAGAATCGAAAAGACCAATGCCACCCACGGCAGACCGAGCATCAGCGGGACAATCGCGATTTCCAGCACCACCACCAGATAATTAGGGTGGCTGATATATTTATACGGCCCCCGCTTCACGCGATCAAAATGCGGCGCCGAGATGATCCTTGTGGTCCACCAGCGGCCAATGCTGGCGAGCGTCCACACGCGCAGGACCTGCGTGGCGACGAACAGAGCCAGCATCGCAGGATGGATGACATGCTGCGGGTCGACCAGCAGCGCAATCACCGCAATCCACGCGCTGTGGAGAAAGATGAAATAATGATAATGGTCAGCACCATATTCCTGCCCGCCCTCGCCGAGCAGACGCCGGGTGTTGCGATTTGCGTGAACCAGCTCGCCCAACCGCTGGACGACGATGTAGACCAGCACCCAGGTCACCAGCGTAGGACTGGTCATGAAAATCGCGCCGAGCGGACCGGTCATGCGGCACCCTGCGGATCGAGGATACCGACCGCCGCGGTAAAGCCCGGCCCGAGCGCGGTGAGCAAGATCGGCTTGTCCGGCTTCTGCGCAAGCAGCTTTTCGAGCACGAACAGCACCGTCGGCGAGGACATATTGCCATGCTGTCGCAGGATCTCCCGGGTTGCCGGGATGCCAGCGATCTCGGGCGCGAAATAGGCTTCTAGCGCTTCCACCACCCTGCCGCCGCCGGGATGGCAGGCGGGTTCGGCGAGATCGGATTTTTCGAGCCCCTGCGTTTCCAGAAACCCGTCGCAGAAAGGCGCGAAATCCTTTGTCACGAAGCTCGGGATATCGCGGGCCAGCACAAGATCGAAGCCGGTGGTTCCGATATCCCAGCCCATCATGTCGCGGGTGTCGGGCCAGGTCTTCTGCTCGAACGCACCGAAGCTGGGCGCGCCGGCCGGTGCGGCCTTGCCGCTGACCACCGCAGCAGCACAGCCGTCGGCGAACAGGGCTGTTGCGATCATATTCTTCTTGTCAAACTGGCTATAGTCATAAGACAGGCTACACAGTTCCAGCGAGATCATCAGGACATTCTGCCCTTCACCCGCCGCCGCCAGATCATTGGCCAGCCGCAGCCCGAGCACACTGCCGGCGCAACCATAGCCGAATACAGGGATCGCCTGGGTCGAAGGATCGAAACCCATCGGCTCGATCATCCGGCTGGGAATAGAAGGTGTCATCGTGCCAGTGGTCGAAATCATGATGATGGCGTCGATATCGGGGGGCAGTAGCGCCGCTTTGTCCAGCGCATCGCCAGCGGCCTTATGCGCCAGCCGGGTTCCGACCTGATCATAAATAGCCGCTCGCCCCGTCCAGCTACGCGGCTCCAGATAGTAATCCGCCTCGCAGGCGAGATACCGCCGATCAATACCGCTATTGCCAAGTATCTGTTCCAGCCGCGCGGGTAGCGCCGATCCCCTCGCCTTGGCCAGCACCGCCAGTACCTCGGCCTGGGTGATCCGGTGATCGGGAACGGCAGTGGCGATGGATTTCAATACAGGCATAGAAAACTTTCAGTGATCATATTGACCCTGTTACAACAGATACGGCCTCGAAACACAGAAATCTGGTGCATTGCACCATAGCATGTATGTCCGATGCCTGAGAAATGCAGAGCCTTAGAAACACCCGATCCAAAAAAATAGCTATAACACGGTGACCTCTATCCCGATTTACAGTTTATTGTGCACTGCACCATTTTTCTTGACATCGGCTATCCCATCCCTTATTTGTGCACTGCAACATAGAAGTGAGATAACCGATGGCTGATACGAAAAACGAAACATCTACTGCTCCGGCAGCAAAAGTAACCGGCTCGCTCTCTGCTGAAGCCGCTTATTCTGCAGCGGCATCCGCGACCACTCTGTCCGACAAACCGGCGTCAGAAGCTGCGATTGTCGAGCGGACCGAAACCCATAAGCCGGTGGCTACAGCTGCTAAACCGGCAACAGCGGCACAGCCTGCTGCCAAAACAACCGCAGCAACCAAGCCGGCAACAAAGAAGGTCGTCGCAAAGCGTAAAGTCGCTGCGAAGCCCGTTGCCAAAACCACATTGAAGAAAACGACCAAAGGAACCAAGAAAATGGCTACCACCAAAACCACCGCAACCAAACGCGTTGTAAAGAACACCAAAGCGGCCAACACAAAGGCTGCGAACACCGCCAAGAAAACCGCTGACAAGCTCGGCTCGCGCTTTGAAAAGTTGACCGCCGAAGCGCAGACTCGCGCCAAGGCTGCTGCTGACCGTGCTGTTGCGCTGTCGAAAAATGCTGTTGAATTCAACCGCGAAAATGTTGAAACCCTGCTCGAAAGCGGCAAGATTGCTGCAAAGGGCGCTCAGGAAATCGGCAAGACCAACGTGAAATATACCCGCGAGAATTTTGTTGAAGCCAGCCGCGCCCTGCAGGGCCTGTTCAGCGTTGCGACGCCAAAAGACATGTTTGCAAAGCAAGCTGACTATGTCCGCAGTGGCCTGGACCGGGTAATGGACCAGACTTCGAACAACGCCGACGCCGTCGTCAAGCTCGCTGGCAAAGCTTATCAGCCGATCGCTGATCGCGTCAGCGAAATCCGCAAGGAACTGAAAGCAGCTGCTTAAGCCGCTCTTTCCTGGAGATTAAAAAAGGACCGTTCCGTTGGAGCGGTCCTTTTTATTTGCCTTTTGTTAACACCCATAGCCGCAAAAGCTGTGGAAACTATCAATCCCCCACTTGCCCTCGGGGGTAAAAATACCATATCCTGAGGCTAATGATGAACCAGCAGATTCTTTCACCCGCACAGAAACCTGACCGGCCAAGCCGCGCCAGCGTCCATCCGGTCATGGGCGACGATCCGGACAATGGATCAGGTGACAATGATGACGACACAAATCTCGGCATCGCAACCAAGACCCGGGCCAAGACCAAGAAGCCCAGCCCCTATAAGGTCCTGATCCTCAACGACGATTATACGCCGATGGAATTTGTTGTCCTCGTTCTGAAACGCTTCTTCAACATGGACATCGACGAAGCAACGCGCGTCATGCTCCACGTTCACCAGAAGGGAGTCGGGGTTTGCGGTACGTTCAGCTACGAAGTTGCAGAAACCAAAGTCACGCAAGTGATGGATTTTGCCCGTAAAAACGAACATCCGCTGCAGTGCACGCTTGAGAAAGCCTGATAATAATCAAGGAAATCCCCATGTCCGATATACCTGTCATCACTGTGGACATCGTCTCCGATGTGGTCTGCCCATGGTGTATCATTGGATATAAGAAGCTTGAAAAAGCCATGCAGCAATTTGAAGGCAAGGCCCGTTTTGAACTGGCGTGGCATGCCTTTGAACTAAACCCTTCCATGCCGCCGGAAGGCCAGGACATCAGCGAACATATGGCCCAAAAATATGGTGCCACGCCCGAACAAAGCAAAGCCAATAGAGAGCGTCTGCGCAATGCCGGGAGCGAACTGGATTTCGAATTCAGCTATGGTGACAATATGCGGATGGTGAACACATTTGATGCGCATCGCCTGCTCCACTGGGCTGGCGAAGCCGGAAAACAAACGGCCTTGAAACTGGCTTTGTTCAAAGCGCATTTTACCGATGGCAAGAATGTAAGCGATCACGAAACGCTGGTTTCTGTCGCAGCGTCTGTTGGCCTGGACGAGAAGCGGGCCCGGGATCTGCTCAGCACGAACCTATATGCCGACGAAGTACGGGCTACCGAAGCGGAATGGCAGGACCGTTTCATTACCGGCGTACCGGCCTTTATCTTCAACAAGAAATTCATGGTACCGGGTGCTCAGGAAGCTGATGTTTTTGCCAATATTATCGAGAACAAATTGCTCCAGAAAGCTGCCTGAGCTTCACTTTTTCCCAGGCGGCATCGGAAAGAAGCCGGACGTCCGCTCGATATAATCGACATAGTCGGGGCGGTTCTTTTTCAGGCTTTTTTCCAGCAAAGGTGCTCCGCTCCATTTCATCAGGGTGAAGCTCAGGAACAGAGGCCCGACCACCGCGATCCAAACCGGCCAGCCGGTTTGTGCGGCCACCAGCCAAATTCCCCACCAGGCACAAAAATCACCGAAATAATTAGGGTGACGGGTATATTTCCACAAGCCGCTATCCAGTACCTTGCCTTTGCTGCCAGGGTTCGATCGGAAGGCTTTGAGTTGCATGTCGCCGATCGTTTCAAAGGCGATTCCAACCACCGCGATGACAACGCCGATAATGGCGACAGGGCCAGCTGAAGCAGGGCCAGCCAGCAGAATACCAAGCTGGGCGGGCAGACAGACGATAAAAAGCAGCGGGATTTGCGTCACCCATGCTTTCAACAGCGCCGCTTTGGCGAAGCCCATCCCCTGTTTTTCCATGGCCCGGCCCATTATCTTTTTATAACGGGGATCGACCCCTTCCTTGCGCCAGCGCAAGAACAGGTGTGTTCCCAGCCGGATCCCCCACAAGGCTGTCAAAGCCCAGATTATATAGGCTAATGATCCGGGATTCTCAGACTGGATGAAAGAAGCGCTCGCCATGATAGCCATGCCATAAGCCCAGAAGGCATCAATGAATGACACGTCGCGGATGCGAACCGATATCAACCACAAGCACAGCATGATAGCGACCAGCAGAGCAAAATTCAGACCCAGGGCTGTCAGTATATTCACTTTGGCTCTCCTGCCTTTGACTTGCCGCTCGCACTTCCCGGATCGGTCGAGACAATATCACGCATTGCTTTCTCCGGATATTTCGGGGTCACGCTGTGATAAAAATCGCTGAGTATCTTCATGTCCGCTTTATAATCCCCCGAGGGCATGAACGATGGGCCCAAACCCCCTGTCTTTTTCTGATAGTCCATCAGACCAATGATCAAAGGGACTTTCGCCTGGAGCGCAATATAATAGAAACCGGTCCGCCATTGCTTGCCTGCGCCGCGCGTGCCTTCGGGCGGAATTGTCAAAAGGAAATCGTCGCGCCGCTCGAATTCCCGGACCATCGCATCTACCATATTGTGGGATTTAAACCGGTCCACCGGAACACCGCCCAGACGCCGCATCATGTCGCCCCAGGGCCATTTGAACAGAGTGTCCTTGCCGATCCAATAAGACGAAATCTTGAGCTTGTTGAGCAGCCCGAAATAATAAAGGAAATCCCAGTTGCTGGTGTGGGGTGCCGCTATGATGACTGCTTTTCTGGGAGGCGGGTTTTCCTGCACCGCAGTCCAGCCGTTAATCGTAAACATGAATACGGAAAACCGGCGGACAATTTCCGACAACCAGCTCGGTTCAATCTCGTCGTGCACGCATCCTCCCTCTCGCGGGACCGGATGCCGCGATGATCGAACGACCATAAGTCTATTTTCAGACTGCGCAACGACAGATATCGGCAACGCATTAATCCGGATGATATAGAGCAGATCTTCCGCAGGCCGGTTCTCCAGACTCGAGAAGAACCTTTCCGACCCCTCCCCTTTTGCACCCGCTCCGTGAACCGGACCAACGGGTTGAAGACAGCGATCGTGCGTTAGCGGTTCGTATGGCGGGCGAGATGGGCCAAGCCGACTATTCGGCTGCTATTTGCAAGGAAGGATATTTGGCGATGATATGGTTATAGACGGCCGGATGGAGTGATTGGGCAAATTCACAACCAAAATAGTCGCCATCGCGCCAACATATCTTGCTCTCCAAGGCGGCGAATGACGGCAGTTTCAGAAAAATTACCTTTTCACCGGTCAAGCGAGTCAGGCAGCGCATCCGGAACCCGGTGATTGACAGATCCAGAATCATTGCATCAACGCTACCCAAGCCTGGCTCGCGGACGGAAGCGGATATTTCAACGTCGGTTCGCTGTGAGGCGCGAGGATCGCGCCGCTTCGATATATCATTCATTGGACCGCCCTATCGTTCATATTGCCCCCAATTTTCGAATATAATGCAGGCTCGCCGATGGTATTTTCCGGTACCATCACTTTCATGACCAGATAACCGAATGCCTACAAACAAAGATTAACAAGAGATGTTTATTCAATCGTTAACAGAGATGGGAGTTTTTTGGGTAAATGACGGAAATTCATTGAATAATATAAGCTCTTCTCAGTCCCGGTCACCGCAATCGACCTGGCACAGATCGGCCTCTTCGTCCTCAAGCTCGATCTGGATCGTGATGTGATGGATAGAGAATCGAATCTTCATTTCCCTTTGCACCTCGGCGAGGAAACCTTTCCCGGGATGGCCATGTGGTAGAACCAGATGGGCGGTCATTGCGGTTTCGCTCGTGCTCATCGGCCAAATATGCAGATCATGGACGGCTTCGACCCCTTGCAACGACGCAAGATATTCGAAGACTTCTTCGACATCAATATCACGCGGCACACCCGCTAGCGACATCCGGACCGCTTCGGACAGCAATCCCCATGTACTCCAGAATATCAAACCGACGATCAGCAGGCTGAGCAAGGGATCAATCCAGTTTATTCCGGTAAAATAGATGACAATGCCACCAACCACGACCCCAGCCGAAACGCCGGCATCCGCCATCATATGCAGAAAGGCTCCGCGTATATTGATGTCATCCTTCTGCCCGCGGATGAAAAGCATCGCGGTCCCGAAATTGATTATGATTCCCAGCGAAGCGACGATGATGACGGTGGTAGAAGCGACGGCACTAGGTGCGCTGAAACGCTCGATCGCTTCCCAGGCGATGGCCCCACAAGCTACCAGCAGAAAAAGTCCGTTCAGCAAAGCAGCCAGAATGGACGATCCTCCCAGACCATATGTAAATTGTTTGCTCGGTGGGCGTTTTGCAAGTTCGGCGCCAGCCCACGCAACGGCCAATCCCAGAACATCGCTCAGATTATGGCCAGCATCCGCCAGGAGCGCCATCGATCCAGCCAGCAAGCCGAATACCACTTCAACGATGATATAAATTATATTGAGCGCAATGCCCAAAGCGAAAGCGCGACTGAAATTTTTCGGCATATGACCGTGCGGACCATGACGATCATGATGGCTGTGGGAGGAATGCCCGTGGCTATGTTGATGACCTGCGGACATTCACGCTCCGACAATGACAATGCAAACTCTACGCTCTAATTACACGGACTAGCCCGAGCGGTCCATATTTTATTTCCATATTTTCCGTATGTTATATCATCTTCGGATGAATTGATGTCGGGATCAATCGACGATCAATCCAATCGCCAGATAGATGATGATTGCAGAACCAAAGCCAAAGATCGTCGCGAGAACGAATATGATCCGCAACAGATTTGCATCCATACCGCTCCAGTTTGCGAGACCTGAACAGACGCCCATGAGCTTGCCGTTCGCCTTGTCGAGTTTCAGTTTGTTTTTCATAGGACGATCACTTTCTTTGTTCGATGAAATGGGTTCCGGCCAATTGCGCGGACGGGTTTCGCTGCTTTTAATGTTGCCCGCCATCATACAAGCAATGCTGATGCGTTCTGGAAGGCCGGCATTACGCTGGCACCGATGAATAGGCTTGCCGTTGCAATGGCACCAAAAGCGGCGAGAAACGAATTTTGAAAACTGTGGGACATGATTTATCTTCTCTTTTCTTGAGCTGGGTTAAGCGATGATCGAAGCTGTGTTGCCAACGGCCGGGCCGACACTCGCGCCAACAAACAGGGCGGCGGAAAACAAGGCGGCGACGGCGGCGGTCAGACTGTTGGAGATATTCGAGAACATTGTGATACCTTTCGATTTGAAACTGCGTTTCGCGTCATTGCGAAGATATCCAATACATTGCATAGCCCGTGCCAATTTACATATATGGTTATATTCCAATAGGTTGCGTTCATCTCCAACTTGAGTGCAATACATCAAAAACCTACACTTGGTGAAAATTACTAATTTTTGGGTTTCGTGAACAATAAATGAATGAGCCAAGCCCCCCCCCTTCCGAATTTACTTCTCTTTAAAAGCGGCAAAAGCTAGTGCAAGGCTCTGCCATGAACCTGTCCCAGCTTACCTTGCACAACTTTCGCAACTATCCCGAATTGCGTCTGGCGGCTAAACCGGGCTTCATGGTTTTCAGCGGCGAAAACGGTGCTGGAAAAACCAATATCCTGGAAGCCTTGTCCTTGCTCGCACCAGGTCGCGGACTCAGGCGGGCTGCGCTGCGCGACATGGCTTGCCAAACGGGAACGGGGAATTTCGCTGTTGCGGCGCAGTTGGGTGATATCCAGATTGGGACCGGCACGGATTCAGATGCGCCCGAACGTAGAAAGACGCGGATTAACGAAGCCGCTGCCCCGACCAATGATCTGGCAGAATGGCTTTCCATATTGTGGCTAACCCCTGCAATGGATCGCTTGTTCACAGAAGGAGCCGCCGGGCGACGAAATTTTCTTGATCGACTGGTTATGGCGCTAGAACCTTCGCACGCACGGAACTGTGCCCGATACGAAGCGGCACGGCGCGAACGGAACCGGCTGCTTGCGGATGGCTATCGGGCGGACAAGGAATGGCTGGAGGGACTCGATGTGCAACTCGCGCAATTCGGTTCGGCCGTCGCAGAAGCCCGCGATCGAATGGTATCGGCACTGAACGCGAAGCTGGAACAATCAGACAGCAAGATATTTGCCACACCGATTTTGCAAATTGCAGATGATAGACTGCACACGGAGCAACAACTCCATCAAATGCTGCAACAGAACCGGTCTGCGGATCGGGCAGCAGGCCGGACGTTGCGCGGACCACATCGCGCAGACCTCACCGTATTCCATGCAGCGAAACAGCAACCAGCCGAGAAATGTTCAACCGGTGAACAGAAAGCGTTGCTGTTCTCCATCGTCCTGGCCCACGCGGATTTAATCGCCGATCGGCGCCAGAGCCGGCCCATCCTGCTACTTGATGAAGTGGCGGCCCATCTTGACCCGCAACGCCGGGCAGCCCTTTTTGACAAGCTGGCAGAAAGAGGCGGGCAAGTCTGGCTTACCGGAACAGAACCGGCGTTGTTCAAAGACATTCCGGACAGCGCACTGCATTTCGAAGTCTCGAACGGAACCATCAAAGAACGATAAATTGCCGGCCAGTTCCTGGGTGATTTACCGATAATTAACCATATTCTTTAGCGTAGACTTTGCGACCGACGTTTATGCTGATCCCGATGAATGCAACAGCCCTGACAAATTCTGCCACTCTGCTTCGGAATGCGATCATTCCGATTCTTTTGGTTTTGCAGGCGGTTTTGATGCCTACCCCGGTCAAGGCCAACGATTATCTCCAGTGCGTCCCGTTCGCCAGGGAACTGAGCGGCATCCAGATTTATGGCGATGCGCATAGTTGGTGGGACCAGGCGGAGGGCGTTTATCAACGGGGCACGCAGCCGGCCGAAGGCGCGGTGCTGTCGCTGCCCGGTTACGGTTCGATGCAGCTGGGCCATGTCGCTGTCGTTCGCAAGATTGTCGATAGCCGCAATATATTGATCAGCCATGCCAACTGGTCCCCGATCGACGGCCGGCGCGGGCAGATCGAACGCCGTGTCGCCGCGAGAGACGTGTCGGCCAACAATGACTGGAGCCTAGTCCGCATCTGGTATGCCCCCATAGCCGAGCTCGGCACTACCGCCTTTCCGGTCAATGGATTCATCTATCCCAAGAATCCGGCAAAGCAAAGCGGTCGGCAATGGGCTTCTGCAAAACCGGCACCCCGGACTCAGGCTCCGAATCGAACACTTTTTGACCGGCGCCTCAAGGCAGAACTTGCTCAATCTGCGGAAGGAGAACGCTCCGATAGCGCAGGCCAGGTCGACTTGATCGGGGAATTGCTGGACAGTGTGGGCAGCTGAGGCCAGATTGGAGCATGATGCTTCAACCGGAACCTCTCGCATGACCACAGATCCCTTTACCTGCCTGGTGATTCTCGCAGGCGGGCAGTCGACTCGGATGGGCAGCGACAAGGCGGTCATCACGCTCGGCGGACGCCGGATGGTCGATATTCTGATCGACAGATTTTCCGGGAAGACCGACCATCTCTTTCTGTCCGCTTCACAGGACTACGGCACCGGCCTCTCGCTGATCAGCGACAACCCAGACTTCCCCGGCGGACCTGTCGGCGGCATTTTCACGCTGGCGGATAGATTGCCAGAGGTACTGCCCGGCCTTTCCGGATTTGCGACGGTTCCGGTCGATGCACCACACGCACCGGCCGATCTGGTCGAACGCCTTTCGACGAGCGGAGGCTGCGCGGTGGCCCAGGATGACCAGCGCATTCATCCGACCTTTGCCTATTGGCGCTGCGATATCATCAACAGCATTCGCGCCACCCATGACCCCGGCGAACGGGCGCCGTCCCTGCAATGGCTTGCCCGGCAATCGGCAGCGCAAGCCGTGACCTGGTCCGACGAAACGCTGTTCATGAACATCAACCGGCCGGAGGAGCTGGCGGCGGCGGAACGTGACAAAACAGCCGGCGCTTGAGGGAAGCACCGGCTGCATTTAATTCGGTACTCACGCTTCTTCACCGTGAGTATTGGCAATTACCAATTAGTCGAGACGACGGATTTCAGTCTTGGTCAGGCTGGTCATCAGCTTGCCTTCGTTGTTCGAAAGCGTCGAAGCTTCGATCCGCCGCACTTTGCCTTTGTAGATTACCAGAATATCGCCAGCGTCGGTTACGCGGTTCACTTTGGCGACACTCGAACCAGTGGCGTCATAAAGCCGGTCGTTGCGTTCCGCTTCGGCAGCGGATGCAGCAGGGACGGTAAAAGACAGCGCGGTGGCTGCAAGGATCAGGGAGGATATTTTACGCATGGTTTATTCCAATGTTTTGAGAATGATGATCAAACTATGCCCCGCCAAAAATAAGTTGCAATATGAAATGTTGCACCTGCGAGTTCATTTTTTGCAATTGACCGGAAAAAGGCTGAAACAAGGGAGGAGACCCACCTTGTCTCTGCCCCTACCAGGCAATCCGTTAGCTAATTTGCTAGCCCGATAAAATTCCATTGATCGATGATGCCCGGCTTTTGTCTTTTCGACTCTTCATGCGCGATCCAAAGCCAAAAATCATCGCCCGGCTCCGCGCTTGGAACTTTACAGGGTAGCCCCTGTTTATTTTCTGTAAACTTTGCCCCAAGCCCGCATGTTTCCTGCATTTGTAGGTTGCGAGGACGGTCGACAGTGTAAACTTCCAAATGCCCTGGGAAATTGGCGCGCCTGTAATATGGAGGCTAGCGAAATGATTTTGCGCTTATCCAGGTTGTCAAAGAGCCTGCCCCGTATCTGTCCCGGTACCGGTGGTAACGATAAGTGATGGGGACGGGTGTAGGAAAGGACATTTCGAACAGCTAATCGGGCATATTTGCGATCGGCCTGTGAGATCCGCAGCAATAGGGCACCGGAAAGATCACCGTCATTCGCCTGCCAACAAAAAAGGATGCCCCGAAATATCGGAGCATCCTCATTTGTCGAATATGAGAAACGGACTTAGCTAAAGGCCGGCTCCAAGGGGCGCGGTGCCTGCATTTCGCTGTCCATCTTTCTGCGCGCTTCGCCTACAGACGCTTTCATTTCGGTCAGCTTGCGATCAAGCAGACGCGCACGTTTCTGGCGCTTCGATCGTGTCAGGAAGGGGTTTTGCGCAGTCGGCATTGCGTCAACATTCCTCGTAAAATATCCTTCCGGCCGGGACAGGTCTGCTTCGCCCAGATAAGGCCTCGGAGCTGAGGCAACACGCCGCTCGCCAATTGTCACGCCATTACCGGTTCTGCCACGCGGCACTTCAAGTTCCGGCAGGTTCGCGACAAAATTTTCAAATGCGACCTTGGTTTTGACTTTGCTATCGACCGTCTGCGCTGTGACCTGCTCGCTATCCACCTTTGGTGTGATCGGGTCTTTGCGTAACTCAGGCATGATCGCTTCGTTCATCGCAGCAGGAAGGGGATCTCTGCTGCGGATCTCAGCAGCAGTAGCCTGCCCCTTACTTTTGCGACGGCGACCGACTGCATAGGCACCGGCTCCGCCAACACCGAGCAAGGCTGCAAGCGCGGCGAGCAGGCCCCAGTCGGCATTGCTCTCACCGGTGGATGTGTCGGGTGAGGGCGCAGCTTCCGGCGGTGCAGTTTCGCCATTCGGGATCGCCGCTACCGGCGCGCCCGCGCCAATGGCCAGATCGGGTGAAAATCCGGCTGCCGGATCAGTAATTGGTTCCGGAGCGGTAGCTGCTATGCTGGTGGCAGCGCTATTCGCCGAGCTTTTGGTCGGGCTAGGTGACGCCTTGACCGGCGGCTTGGCAGTCACAACTGCTGCCTTTGCTGCAGCAGCCTTGCGAGCCTGCTGTTCGCTCTCGATCTGCGCGAGCGCTTCGGGAGCGACCGTCTGCGCATCAAAGCCACCCTTGCGCGCCAGATCATCGGCCCGGTCTGTGGTGACGGGTGGCGTTGTTTCCGCCTTGGCCGCAGGAGAACTGCTAGCGGGAGGTAATGCCACGGTCGGGGCCATCGTCGAGGATGGTGCCGGCTTAGGTTGCGGGGCCGCGGCCGTCGGGGCCGGCGCGGGTGCCATCATATCTGGTGCAGTCACGCTCTGGGCATGGGCAGGTGTGGCAACCATACCGACCGAAATCGCCAACATGCTTATCATGGACAGGCGGCCAGCAGATTTAACCGGAAAGCCGCTATCGATGGGTGCATTTATATTATTGGTCATCTCATTTCTCCTAATGTGTCGAGCAATCAACGAATGCCGTCGCCATTAGGGTCCCTTGTCAGGGCCACTATGAGTGAAAACGGAGATGAATGGAGTTTCTGAACGCTCTATTCACATAGCATTCAGCGGAATGACCCGCTCGTTAAACTGGGGTTCATCCAATTCTGTAGGGGTTTTGCTGAATAGTTGGCCTGGAGATATTCTATTCTGTGAAATTTCGGTGATAATGCTCCACCACTTGCGCCAGAGTCGATAATGCGAGGGTAGCGGGGTCCCGCGTTGACGGGATCAGCCCTATCGGTGCAACCATCCGGGCACTGTCCTTTACCGAGACACCTATGTCTTCCAGATATTGCAGCCGGAGGGCGTGGGTTTTGCGGCTGCCCATTGCACCTACATAAAAGGCCGGCGACGAAAGCGCCTGTTTCATCAAGCGGGTTTCCCAGTCGTGATCATGAAAATAGAATATACAGGCGGTCCAAGGGTCGGGATCGAGCAGCGGCGTCGCCGCCGGCGTTTTCAGAATATGGGCCGTTCCGGCCAACCTGCGAACCTGATCAACCACCACCGGGTCTGGTGATAATATCGAACATTCGATGCCATAGCTCGCGGATAGCCCCACCAAGCTTTCAACCGACGGGCCGTGTCCTGCTATGATGATTCTGGCAGCCGGAAGGTGATGGACGAGAAGTTGCGAACCGGCGCGCTCAACCGCTATCCTGTTTGAACTTTGCGCTTCGCATTGGATGTCGGTGCTTTCAATATCGAGCACAATTGTGAGCGGTTCGCGGTCCCTGATCCGGTCAAATATATCGGCAGTGCTGGAGCCGTCGATTATCGGAGTAAAAAGCAAGTCGATACTACCGCCGCACGGCAAACGAATATCGAGATAAGGTGAGCCTGCCCCGAACCTGATTTCCCGAGGCTTCCCGCTGTTGATCACATCCAGCGCTTCGGAAACCACCGCCGCCTCCACGCAACCTCCGGAAAACGAGCCCGAGAATGATCCGTCTTCTGCAACCGCCATATGCGCACCAGGATTTCGCGTCGATGCGCCGGTGACCGCCGTCAGCGTCACCAGAGCCGTTTTCAGGCCGCTCTCTGCAGCCAAGGTCAGGAAACGGAATATCGGTAGAATATTGTTCAAAAAATATGGTCCCGCCAGTCGCCCGAATGCAGACGACGGACCTGTCCATGCATCAAACCGGTAATCGGTTCAATTGCTATGGGAACAGTGGCATGGTTTCTAACCACTTGAAGCAATGACGCGATCGACCATAGCCTCCCGGGCACATGCTCTCACCAATCGCTGGACCGTCCCTGCTTCAAATCGCAGCAGCCATTTCCGACGCCTGCTTGATCGCCGCCTTGGCATCCAGTTCGCGGGCTTCAAATGCGCCGCCGATCAGGTCAGCAGTCAGGTCCAATGCAGCGAGACCGTCATATAGATCCCGCCTGGGAAGCTGGCCGGCGCAGAGAATGACAGTATCCACATCCAGAAGAATGGGCTTGTTGTCCACGGTGATATGCAGACCCGCATCATCGACCCTGTCGTAGTGCGCGCCGTTTATCATGTTGATGCCACGCCGCGCCAGCGACAGGCGATGGGTCCAGCCCGTCGTCTTCCCCAGACCGGAGCCGACCCTGCTATCCTTGCGCTGGATCATGGTAATCTCGCGAGCGGAACGGGCCACAACCGGTTCGACGCCAGTCACCCCGCCCCGGGGATGGTTGTCAAAATCGACGCCCCATTCCTTTGCAAAAACATCACGGTCAACCGCACCGGATGGACCGGAATGGCTGATCAGCTCACAGATATCAAAGCCGATCCCGCCGGCCCCGATTACGGCAACCTTGTCACCGACCGGCTTCTTTCCGGTGATGACATCGATATAGCTTACCACCTTGGCGTGACCGATGCCGTCGATTTCCGGCATTCTTGGTGTGATGCCGGTCGCGATGATAATATCATCGAAGGCCTCCGCCTGCAGCTGAGCCGGGCTGGCATAGGTGTTGAGCCGCACATCGACTCCCAGCACCTCGAGCATCCGGGCAAAATAGCGTAGCGTTTCGTAAAATTCTTCTTTGCCCGGAATCTTCTTCGCCAGATTGAACTGGCCGCCGACTTCAGACGATGCTTCGAACAATGTAACCTTGTGACCGCGTTCGGCAGCAACCGTCGCGTATGCGAGACCCGCAGGTCCGGCACCTATGACGGCGATGCGTTTCGGTGTTGGCGCAGGCAAATAGTTGAGCATCGTCTCGTGACAGGCTCTGGGATTGACCAGACAGGACGTCAGCTTCCCGGAGAATGTATGGTCAAGACAGGCCTGGTTGCAGGCAATACAGGTGTTGATTTCATCCTCGCGCCCTTCAATTGCCTTGCGCATGAAGGCGCTGTCGGCGAGCATCGGACGGGCCATGGACACCAGATCTGCGTCGCCGCGTGCCAGCACTTCTTCTGCGACATCCGGCATGTTGATCCGATTGGAGGTGATCACCGGAACATTGAGCTGTTTGCGCAATCGTCCCGTAACCGAAGTGAATGCAGCGCGCGGAACCATCGTGGCAATCGTCGGGACCGCGCTTTCGTGCCAGGTGAAGTGGGTGGATACGATGTTTACACCGACCTTTTCCAAAGCTTTGCCGAGAGTGACGACCTCGTCCCAGCTCATCCCGCCTTCCAGCATGTCCATCGCCGCAATACGGAAGATCAATATGAAATCCTCGCCAACCGCCGCGCGGGTCCGCTCGACAATTTCGACGGCAAATCTTATGCGGTTTTCATAGTTTCCACCATATTCATCTTCCCGCAAATTAGTTTTCTCGACCAGAAAGGTCGAAATAAGATAGCCCGCCGATCCGATGATTTCGACGCCGTCATAGCCGGCCTTTTTTGCCATCACCGCGCATTGCACATGATCGTCGATCTGCTTTTCAATTCCTGCCTTGTCGAGTTCATTGGGAACATAACGCCCAATCCGAGATTTTACCGCCGAAGGTGCCACGCAATCCGGATTGTGCGCGAGCGGTCCTGAGTGGAGTATCTGCATACAGATTTTCACATCCGGAGCGGCCTGGTGGACAGCGTCGGTTACCAACCGGTGCTTCGCGGCCTCCTCGTCACTCGACATCGTGGCACCGCCGTGTGACGATTCCTGATTGGGCGCAATCCCGCCGGTAATGATCATACCGATGTCATTGGCAGCCCGTTCCGCGAAATAGGCGGCCATCCGTTCAAAGCCGCCCTCGATTTCCTCGAGACCCGTGTGCATCGAACCCATTATCGCGCGGTTTTTGATGGTGGTGAAGCCCAGATCGAGCGGCTCTAACAGCTTTGGATAGTTCATATCCCTCTCCTAGGGTCAATAAGCGAAAGTCCCAATATATAAAAATGCTAGCCAGGCTCGGTCTCGCTACCGGTCAACCAGTGGCGCTGTCCTCGAGGTCGGTCGAATGATCGTATCAACCGCCATAACCGGGCCCAACATCCATAATTCTCTTATATCTGCTATGGATTATGCTAGGTGACGGTCCATAAGAATGCGACGATCTAACCAGACAGTTAAAAGGCGCGCTGCAGCGCGGACCCGGGAGAGTGTGACATGCAAAAATATCTACAACATTATATCAACGGACAATGGGTTGATTCTATTGGCGGCACTTTGCATTCGGTCATCAACCCGGCGACCGAAGAACCCTGTACGGAAATCACCCTCGGCACCGAAGCCGATGTCGATGCGGCGGTAGCGGCGGCGAGAACCGCGTTTGAAACCTATAGCCAGACAAGCCGCGAGGATCGTCTCGCGCTGCTCGGCCGGATTGTCGAAGAATATAAAAAGCGGATCCCGGATATCGCGCGTTCGCTGGCAGAAGAAATGGGCGCCCCGCTTAGCCTGGGCGCTGCGGCACAAGCGCCAGCTGGCATTGGGGGCTTCATGGGAACGATTGCCGCACTGGAAGAATTCCAGTTTTCCCAACGGCAGGGCGACAATACCATTGTCTACGAACCAATGGGCGTCATCGGCATGATCACGCCATGGAACTGGCCGCTGAACCAGATTGTATTGAAGGTGGCCCCTGCCCTTGCCGGCGGCAGTACCATGGTGCTGAAGCCATCGGAAGAATGTCCGGGCAATGCCGCTATTCTCGCCGAAATCATGGATGCAGCAGGCGTGCCCGCTGGCGTCTTCAATCTCGTCCTGGGTGATGGCCCGACAGTCGGCGCGCGCATCGCAGCGCATCCCGATATCGATATGGTCAGCTTCACCGGCTCGACCCGTGCCGGTATATTGGTTGCCAAGGCGGCAGCGGATACCGTCAAGCGTGTGCATCAGGAACTGGGCGGAAAATCGCCCAATCTGGTTCTGCCCGGAGCGGACCTCGAGACGGTATTGCCACCGACGGTCGCCGGGGTGCTGATCAACACGGGGCAGAGCTGCATCGCGCCGACGAAAGTTCTGGTGCACAGCAGTCAGGCTGACGCAGCGACCAAAATGATCAGCGACATATTCGCCGGGCAAGAAGTCGGTGACCCGCTGCAGGAAGGCGGACATCTCGGACCTGTGGTGAACAAGGCACAATATGACAAAATCCAGGACCTGATCCAGTCCGCGATCGATGAAGGCGCGACGCTGGAAACCGGCGGCACCGGCCTGCCGACCAATGTAAACCGCGGCTATTATATAAAACCAACCGTATTTAGCGCCGTGAACTCCGGCATGCGGATTGCCAAAGAAGAGATTTTTGGTCCTGTCATTACCGTCATGTCTTATGATGATATCGATGCTGCGGTCAAAACCGCGAATGATACCGAATATGGGCTGTCCGCGGTTATTTCGGGCGATCCTGCCGAAGCGGCAAAAGTGGCGCCGCGGTTGCGTGCCGGGATGGTGGCGATCAACAATTGGGCTCCCTCTCCGGGCGCTCCTTTCGGTGGCTATAAACAGTCCGGCAATGGTCGCGAAGGCGGCGCTTACGGGATTAAAGACTTTATGGAAATGAAATCGATCAGCGGCCTTCCCGCCTGAGCCGATAACCGGATCCAGTGATCGGTCGGCAGTCGCAGCGGATGGGCCTGCGTCGCCGACCGATCATGGCCGGACCTGCGATCTGACAGCCGCGTCCGGCGAAACCAGCCAACCGCACCGGATCCCTTGCGGATCATCGAGCACGGTCGTGCTTCCTTCAGGAAGTCGGGCAAAGCGGATGGCTGCGGTTTTCCGTCCTGCCATAACAACCGGTTAGCAACTGCCGCGAGTTGGCTCGCTGAAAAGATTTCAATTAGCCGGAAAAACTTTTATTACATTTGCTGAAAATGAACTAAATTGGCTCCCTGCGTTATTATGTCATATAATCTGACGATCGTTGAACGCCATTTCCAAAAAGCCAGTGAAAGCTGTTTATGCCCACCCGTAGCCAAATCAGAAATTTCATATTGAATGAATATCGAGACCGTCAGGCAAGCGACGCCCGGCTTCAGGAGCGAGGCGCGTTGCAGCTGAGCGGCGACGCTTTCCACGCGCTGGCCGACACGATGCCGCAGATGGTCTGGTCGACTTTGCCCGACGGTGACCATGACTATTATAATGCCCGCTGGTATGAATTTACCGGGGCCCCCGCCGGATCAACCGATGGCGAGGCATGGGCGGACATGTTTCACCCGGACGACCAGCCAGAAGCCTGGAAAAGATGGAATCACAGCCTGACGAGCGGCGAGCCCTATGAGGTCGAATATAGGCTCCGGCATCACACCGGACAATATCGATGGGTGCTGGGGCGTGCGCTCCCGATTCTCGGACCCGATCAAAAGATACAGCGCTGGATCGGTACCTGCACGGATATTGAAGATGCCAAACAGGCTGCAAGCCAGAACGAGATTCTGAGCCAGGAACTCAGCCATCGCATCAAGAATATTTTCGCGATAATCTCCGGTTTGATCAGCATGACCGCGCGCGGCGACGAGAATTTCCGCGAGCCTGCGGAAACGCTGAAGGGCCGGATTGCCGCGCTCGGCCGGGCCCATGAATATGTCCGTCCGCATAATGATAAAGCCCAGGCAGAGATCGGCAAGGTCACAATCCGCCATTTGCTGTCCGAGATATTTGCATCCTACCCCGCTTTTTCGGAGAATAGGCTGCTGATTTCCGGCGGCGATATAGAGGTGAGCGACCGCGCCGCAACGCCGGTTGCGCTCGTCTTTCACGAGCTGGCTACCAATTCGATGAAATATGGGGCGCTTGCCGCCGACAAGGGGCATGTGGATCTGATGATAGCGCGCGATGGCGACATGATCCTATTCAATTGGTCGGAAAGTGGCGGACCTGCCATCCCGGCTCCGCCTTCCCATTCCGGATTTGGATCAAAACTCGTCGAAATGTCGGTTACCCAGCAATTGGGCGGGTCGATCGAAAGACATTGGTTGTCGGACGGATTACAAATAAATATGTCCGTACAGGCCTCGCGCATGGCCGGAAGCTAGTCGGGCTCAATTGAAGCGCTTCATCCTCGGCGGCGGCTCGACTTCGTCACCATTGTTCGAGACCTCCACCAGATAGTTCAAAACATCTTTCAGCAAGTCAATTTCGACCGGCTTGGTAACCGCGCCAAGCGTACCTTCGATTCCGTCTCCCAACTGCTTTGGATTCGCGGTGACAAAGACGACCTTCACCCCGAATTCATTGGCCAGGCGCGAGCCGATAACCGGGCCGGTTGGGCCGTCGCTCAGATTGACGTCGACGAGCGCGATTTCCGGCTTTTTGGCTACCAGTTCGATCGCAGAATCCGTGTCGTCGGCGACGCCGATACAATCATATCCCAGATTGCCGACAATCTGCTCCATTTCCATGGCGATGAGAAATTCGTCTTCGACGATCATGATTTGATGGTTCATTGAGATAGCCTGTTTTAGTCCGTTTGCTTTCATAACGCAGCAAACCTGCGACTGGTTCCCTCCAATAGACAGACATTTTGGATATAAAGGGCGGAGGACGGCGAAACCTAGCCCCATATCCCGAACGCAAGAAAGCCCCGCTGGTATCAGCGAGGCTTGTAGTGGTTTGTAATATTGGGGTTTGTTGGTTGCGGGAGTAGGATTTGAACCTACGACCTTCAGGTTATGAGGGCCCAGCTTCACCCCTACTTTCCTTTGCGCATAGCTACGCAATAACCCTTATTTTCAATAGCTTAGCTTGACTGTTTGCCGTTGTTTTGGCTCAGTAGCTACGCAGACTTTCGCACCGGTTCTCATCCTCTTGCTTACTATATGCTTACAGTTGAGACCCTCGAAAGCCGGCTGGTAACAGGAGGCTGAAAATGACGAAGCTAACCAAGCGGATGATTGAAGGATTGAAGATAAAGGACAAGGACTATTTTGTTTGGGAGAGCGAGCTTTCTGGTTTTGGCGTTCGCGTATTTCCCACCGGCCGAATTAAGTTCGTATTACAATATCGGCATGGCCGGACATCACGCCGTATGTCGCTCGGGCAATATGGCGCGCTGACGGTCGATCAGGCTCGAGGTTTAGCGATCGAGAATCTGGCGAAGATACGCAACGACATCGACCCACTGCAAGAAAAGCGCGAGCGCCGCACTGCTCTAACCGTAAATGAACTCGCCTCGAGATTTGACGATGAACACTGTGCCGTCCATCTCAAAACCAGCACAGCAAAAGAATATCGGCGCAACCTTAAGCTGTTCATCCTTCCTGCTATTGGCTCATTACGGATTACTGATGTCACTCGAGCCGACATCTCCAAATATCATCATGATTGGCGACACCGGCCGTATCAGGCAAACCGCAATCTCGAGATTATATCCAAGATATTCAACCTAGCTGAGCTTTGGGGGTTGAGACCTGACGGCACAAACCCGCGTCGCCACATCAAAAAATATCCCGAGAAAAAGCGCGAGCGCTACTACTCGGCAGGCGAGCTGCGATCCATCGGGCGGGTACTCAGCGAAATGGAAGATGAACATATCGAGCTACCATCCGCCATCGCAGCTGTTCGACTGCTGCTATTTACCGGCTGCAGGCTCAACGAAATCATGAAACTCGAATGGCAGTGGGTCGACCTCGGCAATTATGCGTTAAACCTCCCTGACTCCAAAACTGGCGCAAAGACAGTGCACCTTGGTCAGGCGGCGGTGGATGTGATTGAGCAAATTGACCGCCATCCCGACAACCCATATGTTATCGTTGGTCGTAACCCTGGAGCACATCTCACTGACCTCCAGCCGTTCTGGCAACGTGTGCGCGGACGGGCTGGACTTAAGGACGCGCGCATTCATGACTTGCGGCATACTTTTGCCTCGGTCGCGGTTAGCAACGGCATGAGCCTCCCAATGATCGGCAAGCTACTTGGGCACACGCAGGTTCAGACCACGGCCCGCTATGCCCATTTGGCGACAGAGCCGATTATCGCAGCGGCCAACGATATCACGACTCTGATTGCTGAAAGCCTGAAAGCAGCCGAGCGGCAGGAAGATGGTTCAACTCTTAGCTGACTATCGAGCGCTTCTCGTACTGAAATTGTGTTCTCAAGCTCACTTTTGCTGAACAATTCACTCGCGCTCTAACGGCAACATTTGGGCCGGAAGCAGTCACTGCGATCACGCCGAGAAACAAGTCCGCTTATATTTCTTGGAAACCCGACAGCCGACAGTCCGTTATTGACCCCACCGGAATTGAGTTTGCGCGCCTGAAGTGATCCTCATCACATAACTACCGTCTGAGCACTGCGGCCTTGGCTATTCAGCTGATCGCCGATTGGATCAAGTTCCCGGAGGAACCGGATCATCGGTATCGCTAGCGTTATCATTCACGGGTTCATTTGATGTCACGCTTCGAAACAGATTATTGATCATTCTTGTTCGCATTTGTTCCAGCTCAATCGATTGGTCGGGTGACGGTTGCCAATGTTTAAGTTTTTGTTTGAGATCTGGATCCAATTCGCAGAGAATCTCCCCGTGCAAATACAGCTTCTCCTTCACAATCCAAAGTTGCGAGGAAAGCTCCATGATCATCGTGAGCAGGTGATCAACGCCGCCAGTGTCGAAAAACTGGGGACGCTTCCCGGGAGCCTTTTTCAACAAATCCAGAACTTCGTGCTGCTCTTTGGAATATTCACTCATGATTTAACCAACCCAAAACCGAAATATCGAAAATCGCTACTCATACGTCCTATCTTGTCATCAAATTGATATTCTTGGTCTAGATCTTTCTCGAAATCTTCGTGCAAATGGGTGAAATATTGTGGGATGGTAAATTGTGAATAGTTTGCCCAATCGAAACCACTATCGGCAAGCAATAATCGAAGATCGGCATCCCTAAACTTTCGATAATAGGGTTCGCGATTATAGTAGCAGTCCCAATCTAGGTAGAATTGGTCATACGGTTCCAACATTTTGTTTGGCGGCAATTCCATCGTAATCAGGAGTCCCCCAGGTTTCAGCACGCGATATGCTTCGGAGAAATACTTCACAATATCCTTCAGTGGCAACTCATGCAGAAACTGCGATGAAAAGATTATATCGAATGAGCAATCCTCATACTGGAGTGCTGTAGCGTTCATTTGCCTAAAATTGATCGGTACACCCAAACTTACGGCACGAACATGACCGTATGTGAGCATTGATCCTGACACATCGATTGCATGGACCTCCGCATCAGGGAAATTCTGCGCCCATGGCACCGTATGATGTCCGATTGTACAGCCGCAATCGAGAATCTTTTCGGGTTTTAGATGCGGGAATTTATGCGTGACATAGCGTGAAAAGGATTGCCCAATATCATCCATTTCGGGACCAACCATTCCGGCGGTAAAAACCGTCAGACCGTTGTCATAAATAGCTCCGGATAAAAGGTCTGTGTCTGACACGTAGCCGCCCGGCATCAAATGAACATCGAGCTTCGCTACGTTAGTCGGGATTTCCAGTGAGCTGTCTAATGTGAGAGAGCCCGTCGGCTCCCTCTTGAATTTTTCGGCAGTTTTTCGAAGCTGCTCAATGTTTTGCGAAATCCCAGGGATGACCGATCGCCAAGACATCTCTTGGGCATTATAACGCACACCGCTGTAAATCTGAAATAACGTATTTGTGCGCATAGCTGTGTGAATGTCATCCTGGCTGATGTCGACTTCGCCGTTCATTCGTTGCAGCTTGGGAGCGATGGCCTGCTCATATTCGCTGCGCATGGCTTTGGCGAGATCATCGAGAACAAAACGTCGGAGGCTGACAACGAAATCTTGGGCAGACCTGTCATCGGGCGTCAGGTCGAATTTTAAATCATGTGCGAGTGAAATAGGCATCGTGCTACTCTCCCATTTTTTACTTAGTTTGAAACAAAAGAGGCTTGGATCCTTCTGCATTCATGCGCGGCATCAACGTGATCGCTAGTGCCGATATGAGTAGTGCTGGGGGGACTATAATGGTGAACGTAGTTTGCCACCCCAAACTCGGAACCAATTCAGCTACCAACACCGGAAAGACAGCCATGCTTCCACTGACACAGGCAGTGCCACAGACTGCTGCCGCCGTCGCGCGCATTTCTTCGGGGAAGTTTTCGAGAACGTAAGTGATCAAAATTGCAGAGGTACCGTAGAAGAAAATGCCCATGACAGCAAAGGCGATAAAATCTTGCCAGAAAGTCTGAGGCAACCACAGCATTGTCGTGACAAAGACGGCAGCTAAAATGTTCCACAGAATGATAGTTTTTCGCCGGCTTAGCAAATAGGTGCCTACTGCCGCGGAGCCAAGATAGCCGATGACACTGATGCCGTATCCGGAGCCTACTATCAGGGCAGAGTTTGCCAAGCTATAGCCTCGGACTTCATTTAAAAAGGTTGGCAGATAAAAGGCCGTTGCGGCCACTGCGCCAGCATTAAAGAAAAAAGCGCAGGCGCACAAAATTGTTTTCCGTCGATGCGCGGGATTGAAGAGCGCTATGATAGGAAGGCTGGCTTCATTATGCTCTACTTTCTCGATCTTGCGCCGTGCACCGAACTCGTTCTTTGGCAGAAAATATCCCAAAACGACCGCGATGGGAGCAATCAGAAAACCGACGAGGAAGAGAGTGCGCCATCCCAATTGATCAATCAGCGGGGAAACAATCAATGACGATAAAAGCCAACCCAGCGGGTAAGCACATTGCAGAACTGCAACTGACATTGCTCGCCATTTTAGCGGTGAGGCAGCTAGCACTATTGAGCTGGTAATTGGTGAAAGCGCCGCACTAAGGCCGAAACTCGCGATCCTTGATGCCGCAAAGCCAAACAAGCCGGGCACTAGGCCCTGAACTCCCACCAGCACTGCAGAGGTGCCCAAGCAAAGAGGCAACGTCCAGCGTGCGCCAATAGTATCGGTTAATACACCTACTCCTATCGGCAAAACCATGCCCGCTATGAACGAAAGTGATATAATATAACTGATGCCAGAGAGACTTAGTCCGAATTCATCTCTGATTTGTGGGACTACATAGCCAAATAAAGACTGGTCCAGATTGGTGAGTAACCATGCTGTAAAGGCGATTGCTAAAACTAAGGTTGCATATCTGCCCTCTACAGATTTTTCTTGATCTGTCTCTAGATGGATGCGTTCGGTCAATCGATTTTCTCCTCGAGATATAGAGATCAGTAGTTAAACCGTGCTGTCACCGTAAACCTGCGAGGGTCGTTAGCAAAAATCTGACCCAGCAATTCCTGAACAACATACACATTGTTTGTGCAGTTTTTGCAGCCGAAACTGAGTTCCCACTTTTCGCTAGGTGGCGTCCAACTGAGTTGGGCGTTTACAGTCGTTTGCCCTCCCACACTTCCTGCTAAGGTATTGGAAGGACCTGTTTCGTATGAACTGGTATATTGCGCATCTGCCGCTAGCGTCAATTTGTGCTCATTTGCTATGTAGACGCTGCCGACAAGGCCAACCTGGGCAGTAACGTCCGGTGTTCTTTGCAGTTTGGGACCGAGTGAGGCAGCGATTGCAGCAGCGCTAAGCTCCTTGTATTTTGCATCGGTCAAGCCAACGTTTGAGAATATGGTCAGATCTTCCACAATGCGGACGGATCCTTCAAGCTCTAACCCTTGAACGAGAGAATCTGCTGCATTTAAGGTTATGAAATCCGTCGAGCCCGGAAGAATTCCAGGGACTTGCAGGTCGGAATATTCGGCTCTGAACAGCGTTGCGTTGAGGCGCCCACGACCATCCCAGAAGTCGGTTTTCAGACCCAATTCGATGGATTTCACATATTCCGGGGTGAACGCTACAAATCCTCCGGGTGCAAAAGCGCGTGCATTCCATCCTCCCGATTTAAACCCTTCAGTGTACGACGCAAACACTAGCGTGGCTGGATCAATCTCATATTGCAATGCGACACGCGGTGTGAACCGGTTCACATTTAGCTCCAGGGGTATACCCGCGACCGCGAGATCACTGGTTACGACAGGCGCGCCGAAGAACTGACCATTAACAGCAAAGTCTTTTTTCTCTGACGTAAAACGTCCGCCAAGCTGCAGCCTTAGATCGGGTATGATAGTATAGTCGATTTGCCCGTAGACGGCGAACGAACTCGTGCCGTTATCGATTATACGGTCCGCGAAAACGACGGGGATTTCATCAGCGAAATCAACCGTGTCTATCACCGTTGTGTTGTTAGACTCATCGAGATAAAATATGCCAACGACATAATCCAGATCGCCGTTCAACGTCTCACCAGACAGTTTTACTTCCTGAGTGAACTGCTCGTGCGTTCCAAGGTTTGAAAGATAAAAATTTGAGCCAAATCCACCACCAAGGACTGGCTGGTTGGTGTTTGCAAAGTTATCCAAATTGAACTTCTGGTTAATTCGGGAGTATCCGCTTATAATGCTAAAATTGCCTATACCCGTTTCAATGCCGATATTTGAAATAAGAAGAGTGGATTCGACTCCACTATAAAGGCAGTTTTGTGCAGCCCAGGTTTGTATAGCACCTTGTGGCTCACAGGCACCTGCTTCATAGAGGCCCGTCAGTAGATCGCCGGTTGCCGGGATTGGGAATACTGTAAAGGGCCCTCCGGGTCCGTCTTGTACAATGCCAGGAACGCCTAGACCGGTCTTTTCTGAATTTATGTACTGCGCGGAAATGTCCCAGGTAATTATGTCATTAGGCAGCGCGCGAAGAGCAATGCGGCCGCCCCACGAGGTTTCGCCATTTAGATTTTCCGTCAGAGGGCTCTTTAAATACCCGTCGTCTTCGACGCCAAAAGCACTGACGCGAAGCATCAGACCATCCGTAACCGGGGCATTCAGTGCTCCATTGAAGCTTCTGCGGTTGAATGAACCATATGTAAGCTCTCCCTCGAAACCAAATTCGTTGGTGGGCTTCTTGGAGATTATGGATACTGCCCCTGCTGTAGTGTTTCGACCGAACAAGGCTCCTTGCGGCCCGCGCAACACTTCTACACGCTCGACGCCAGAAAGCGCAATTTGATTGGCATTCTGGCGGGCGATATAGACTTCATCAATATATGTACCAACAGGAAGGTCAAATGTTGAGATGGATTCTGTGCTTCCTGTTCCCCGTAAAAAGTATGTGACTGACGTTCCAAGAAGTACATTATTAGCACTCACCAGATTGGGGACGCTGCGAGACAAGTCTATTGTGTTCGAAATCTGTCGCTGCTCGAGCAAGTCAGAGGACAAAGCGCTTACCGTGACAGGGATGTCCTGAACATTCTGTGAGCGCCGCTGGGCGGTGACAATGATTTCCTCAAGTCTTGGCCCTGCTTCGCTTTCAGGCCCAATTGCTTGCGCGTATGCGCCTTCGGTCGTGACTGCAAAGTTTGCCATCACCATGCCCGCTAGCAGTGTGCGCTTCGATTTCCAATTCAACATACCCCAATAACCTTCCATTGTTTAAAACAATTTATATATGTCTATTTTGTAAAAGCAACAAAAAATATTTGCTTTAACGCTACTGAGTTGTTTATGAGGGAATCGACTTGATGAAATGGTTTTTCGAAAAGGTGTGATTCAGCAATAATAAGATCGGAGATGATGTGCGGTATGGCTTTTATTGGCTTCGATAAAGCTGGCCTCCTCGTCATTCGGCTACGGCGTTTACGAAAATTTGGTTATTTAGCGGGTGAGGACGGAATTATGGACATTGTGAACGTGTCGCGTTTTTTAGCGGTAATAGAGGCAAAAAGCTTTGCTGGAGCGTCCAAATCATTTGGGGTTACGCCGCAGGCCATTGCTTTTTCGATAGCCAAGTTGGAAGCAGAGCTGGGAGTGAAGCTGTTTCAGCGAGAATCCGGTGGAGTAACCACCCCGACCGAATATGCGTTGGCACTAGAGGCTCATGCGCGTAATTTGGTTGTCAACGAACGATCCGCCTATAAGGCCATCCAATCTCTCAGGGAGGCCGAAACCGGCTGGCTCCGTTTGGGAGTTGGCGAGACCATGACCGGCTCAACTATAGCGCAGCTTATTTCCGACATGTGTGCTGAGCGCCCGGATGTGAACATTGCAATCATTGAAAACTATACCGACCGACTCATAACTAGAATGAAGTTGGGAGAAATAGATCTAATCGCTGGCGCGCCGATAACAAATATCGATCACGCGGACAGTTTGCATCAGCATGTTCTCTTTGAATCGACGGACATCGTTGTGGCGCGGAGCAGACATCCTCTGGTGGGCAAAAAAGACGTTGGCCTAGAAGATATGCAGCAATATCCTTGGGTAGTACCCTATGCGAGGCGGGATGCTCATGACGCAATCGTAAAGGCATTTCTCAATGCCAATCTGGATCCACCGAAATCCTTTTTGTTCTCGGATGCTCCAACTTTGGGCCAGGCGCTGATTCAATCGCGTGACTATCTGTTCCTGTCACCGCCCGACATGGCCCATCTTGAGCCAGGCGGAGGTATGGCGCGCGTCTTCGCTATCGAGCCCACGCTCACGCGTTCTGCATGTTTGATTTACCCCAATGACCGGCCACTTTCTAACCTCGCAAAAGTGGCGCGCGATAAAATTCTAAATACGAAAACCTGGCATCAACACACTGGAGCGACATGAGCAATCAACGCTCGATCACAGTGGAACACTAGAGAAGATAAGGCACCCTACATGACTAAACTGGCTAAGCTTGGAAAAATTCGATGCGCTACTATCGTTTGCGAAAATGCAGAAAGCGCGGCTGCGCTTTATCAGCGAGCGCTCGGCTACAAGTTCATAGAAGATGGTACAATCTCCACACCTCTTGCCAATAGTTGGGGTGCCGGCAAAATGGCGGGAGCGAAGTTTGTCATTATTGGACCTACCTCTGATGCGGATTGTCTCATCAGGTTTGTTGAAGACGCCTCTATAAAACCGCTGACACCCTATTTAACCGGCGGTTGGACAGCACTCGAATTTACCGTAAAAAACAGCGATTCTGCCATAAGGAATCTCTCTGAATGCGGGTTCGACGTGCTCGGTCCAGCAGAGGATCTAGAGTTTTCAGAAGGTGCGCTGCGGGCAGGGCAGGTTAGCGGGCCCCATGGCGAAGTCTTGTATCTCACTCAGGTAAACCGACAGTTGGACAATTACGTCCTTCCACCTGCACGCTGCGATGTGGATAAAATTTTCATTGTTATACTGGCGGTAAATGATGTCGATGAAACCATGATCCAGTATAATTCCCGCTTCGGCTCTCCGAAGAAAGACACGTTCGAAGCGGCTGTGCCATTCATCGCGGATTATCATTCTATCGATCAGGCTCACGAGTTTTACGTCGGGACGGTCGAACTGCAAGATGAGAATTATATTGAAATTGACGGTATGCCGAAAGCGGTCGATGCAAGACCGTGTGTGCAGGGTTGTCTTCCCGGTGGAATCTCGATGATGACCTTTGAAGTAGAGTCTGTTCAGCCGTTCGAGGCGCTGGCACGCGGCGTGCCAGCTAATAGCAATTCTCGACTATATACGGGCCAACCGAGCTTAGCCTTTACCAGTAGTACCGGTGAATGGATAGAAGTTGTCGGGCCGCGGTCCGTCACGACATGATTGACAGCTTTGACACCCAAATCGATCGACCCCTTTGGGGAGTACCGGTGTGTTGCGGGTAAGATCGTTTCAAGTACTATTTTTTGTCTGACTGGATCACGGACTGCTCACAAAAAGTCGCTTGAAGCCCGAGGGGTAGGATTGCAGTCGAAGTATTGCTGTAGATATCGCATTGTCGCGGTCTCATGCTTCAGTGCAATTGAAAATTTTGCAACACCTTGTTGAAAGGAACAAACTGATGATCAGGCTATTCTATTCCCCGTTTCATACATTCGTCCATAAGGTCCTCGTGACCGCTCATGAATGTGGCCACTGGGACAATATCGAATTCATCGCGACTTTTCCGTTCAAAAATCTCGATGGCGAAGACCAAGACGATGCCTATGATCTGACCGCTATCAACCCGCTCAGCAAGGTGCCGACGCTGGCAACCGAAACAGGGCAGGTCATTTATGGCAGTCAGGCCGTTTGCGAATATCTGGACTCGATTTCGGTTGCCAGACGCATGTACCCCAAAGCGGGCCCTGAACGCTGGGATGCCATCACCCGGCTGGCCACAGGTGATACGATATTTGAAACAACCGTGCAGATGGTTGCCGAGCAATGGCAGCCCGAAGAGCAATGGAACATGAGTGTATTTCAGCGCTTATGGCCAAAATATATAGCAGCGCTTGATAAGCTGGAGCAGGACGCAAAAGCTGGCTGGTCGACGTTTGATGTTGGCCATGCATCCATGCTGCACGCGATCAGCTATCTCGGATTTCGGGTAGAATTTTACGATGCGAAAGACCCCATCCATCCCGATTTCAATTGGCGCGAGAACCGGCCGGCATTGTCCGATTGGTATGATGAAGCGATCGAAAGGCCTTCGGTAAAATCCCATTATAACAAGGACTATGAAGGCGATACCAGTCCTGAACGTTGCCAGCAGGCGATTCAAGAAGTGCTCGCGCTACAGAAGGAACATGCACGATGATCGATTTTTATTATTGGCCGACGCCCAATGGGCATAAAGTCTCGCTCGCTCTGGAAGAGATGGAATTGGACTATACGGTCAAGCCGATCAATATCCTTACTGGAGAGCAGCATAGTCCCGAATTTATAGCAATTAGCCCCAATAACCGGGTGCCGGCCATTGTTGATCATGATGGTCCCGATGGAAGTCCGCATGCCATTTTTGAATCGGGAGCGATCCTTCTCTATTTGGCGCAAAAATACGATAAATTCTGGCCGTCCGATCCGGTCGAACAGTCGCTGGTGACCCAATGGCTATTCTTTCAATGCGCCAATGTCGGGCCAATGTTCGGTCAGTGCGGCTATTTTAACGGCTATGCTGCGGAACGCGTAGAGCACGGCATCAATCGCTATTGCGGAGAAACAAAGCGGCTCTATGGCTTGATCGACCGGCGGCTGGGCGAGCAAGCATATCTGGCGGGTGAAAATTATTCGCTGGCCGATATGGCGACATTCCCCTGGATGATGGAAAAGCAACAAAAATTACACGGAATTGATGTGTTTGAATTCAAAAATGTTCAGCGTTGGCTCGCTGAGATTGACAGTCGACCCGGTGTACAGCGCGGCTTGCAAGTGATGGCAAACGACATGAAGATCGGAAACCCAACCGACGCTGCACGGGGCGCTTTTTTCAATCGCAGTTAGAGTTCAACACATGTCCGAATAATGATATCCTGAGTTCATCATGCAGTGTCATTCTGATTGGCAATCGAAGATTGCTCACCGACGCACAGCGAAGCCGAATGAGTCATAAGCCAGCAGCTCTTTCTTGAGCACGCCGCGTGTTTGTACGAACAGGCTTCGGTAGATTGTCTCATGGGATATCTGATTGGACACTTGGCCGGGATATTGTGTTTTGAGCCATCCTGCAATCTGCTGCGGCGACCAAAACCGCTTAAGCTTGAGGGCAACAGTCCGCCGTAACACCGGATTGCCAGCCAGCTTACACAACTTGAGGGGGTGCGCCCGGTTCCAAGCCGCCTTGTCAGATGCCGCCGCTCGATATCGAACTGCCCCGCCACCGCGTCTAACTTCACGGCTGATCGTTGATATCGAGCGCGGCAACTGCCGTACGATCGAGCGCAATGACACTCCGATCTGAAGGCCGCGAGATATCTCTTCTCGCTCCGCCAATGTCAGTGCCAGGCGGGATCGCTTACGTTCCAACGGACGAATGCCACCCGTCCGAGATTTCAACGGATGTATCGAGAACGAGTCTCTTTCAAAACTACGTTCGATACTGCTCATCGACTCCCCCCGCTGCCAGCGATGCCATATCTCTCGCTTTTGCACAGCACTGAAATAAATTCGCTTCCTCTGCTTCATATCCAACACTCCATCTTCTCTCAAAAGATGAAAGTGTTGCGTCGATCAGTTGAAATCACCGGCGCAAAACAGACATAATATCTAGTTCCTGATATTATCCGAAAGTGAGGCATTTCCTGCAGTGTTTTCTTCAAAATTTACCTCGACCATTAAAAATGTTTGTGCTCATCAGTGACCTAAACATACAATTACGATATCAACGTTACCTACGACGAGATTTATAAAGATGAAGTGGTAACTAAAAATGCCCTCACGCCCCAGAGCAGGAACAAAACCGGAAACGAAGTCCACAAAATCTAAGCCCGCCCGTAAGTCGCCCGCGCCGCGTAATCTTGTGATTATGCTGGATGGAACAGGCAATGAACTGGGGCGCAATCTTTCCAATGTCTTGAAGCTCTACCGCATCGCGCAGAAAAACGAACAGCAGCTGGTCTATTACAGCCCGGGTGTTGGTACAATTAGCCGGATCAGTCCGTGGCAGCGGTTCCGCCAGAAACTCGTCGGTGTTCTAGGTCTGGCCTTTGGCTTTGGGCTCGATGAAAATGTACTCGGCGCATACCGTTTCCTCGTTGAAAATTATCAAAATGGCGACCGAATCTATTTGTTCGGGTTCAGCCGGGGCGCCTGGACGGCAAGAGTTCTCGCTGGGTTTATTCATTTGATCGGGCTTCTGGAGCCTGAACAAATCAATATGAGTGACAGCGCGCTTGGAACTTACAAGAAAGCGGCGAATGACAACCAGCTTGATCTGGCATGGCACTTTGCCCGCGTGATTGGAGCACGCCGGGTTCCGATTGAGTTTATCGGTGTCTGGGACACTGTTGCCTCGGTTCTCGTGCCGCGACCTGACCGGTTCTGGATACCAAGCCTCGAAACATTGCCATATACACTTCAGAACCCCTCGGTGGCACGGTTCCGGCATGCACTGGCGATTGATGAACGTCGCCGCATGTTCCGCGTCGCAAAGTGGAATGATCCGCAGAAATTCGAACCAAATCCATTCAACAAGAGCATGACTAAAAATCAGGATATCAAGCAGGTCTGGTTTGCAGGCGTCCATTCCGATGTAGGCGGCGGTTATCCGGAGAAAGAAAGCGCCCTGTCCAAATATCCGCTTGTCTGGATGGCCGAAGAGGCCAAGAAAGCAGGACTCAAGATTAGCACCCAGATGCTCAATCATCTAGCTTACGGAAAACCGCGCAAAGGCAGCAAGCATCAATATGAACCGCCCTCACCGACCGGGATGCTTCACAGATCGCTGACGACCGGCTGGTGGGCGCTGGAAATCATTCCAAAGAATAAGAAATATCGGGAGTGGAAGCGCTGGTCGCTATTTTGGCACTACTTCCCTTGGGCGGAACCTCGGCGGATCGGAGAAGCAGAAATCCACCCCTCGGTTGATGAGCGGAAGAACGCATTACCTGATTATCGCCCCGTAAACGCGCCGTGACGGCTTAGCATACTAGCGCTTTCCTAAACAAAACCTACTCGGCAACTAGGCCGTATGCGCCCTCCCGATCTTGAAGAGTTGACCCTCGGACTTTTCGTTTTCCTGCTGGTTTTGCCAATGGCATATTGGTTTATGCGGGCGTTGTTTGCTTTGATACTGGGTTTGTAAAAAGGTATAAGTACCGGCGAATTGGAGTCGACCGATGAGATACAGCAGGCGACATTGCCCTGCCCCAATATTTAGAAGGAAATCATCTTTTTTGGAGATGTCGTATGTCGGTGGACCAAACTAGAGCATAGAGAATGGTCGATTGAAGAACTCGCCCACAAACAAAATTGCCGACCCACATTATTTGCTCGCCTGATCCGATTGAACTATCTTGCACCTGACATCGTGACGGCCATCCTCGACGGCACCCAGCCCACAACGTTAACGCGCAAAATTGTGCTCGAGTCGAATATTCCGACTGACTGGGCTATACAGCGCCAGCTGTTCGGGTTCTCGGCACCGGAAAGACGGATCGCCGCTCAACAGCTCTTTGGGCGGGGAATGTGGCCGACGGCCACAAAGTAGTTCGCAACCTTAAATAGAGCGAAACAGCAAGAAATGTTAGCTGTTTTGCTATGTTTTGAACGCCAATAATTTGCAATTCTGGTCGCCATAACTACGCGACCGGCCTCTGATAGGCTCTGCGTAACTCTCTACTCACCCCCCTAGTGAAGTTTCGCGGATTTGCTTTTTTTAGTCCCTCGCCGGTCTTTTTCGGAACGGGCCCAAGGTTTAAAATCCCCCCCCTTCCAAGTTACACTTATCCCTCACAGCTAAAACCATCAGAGGCGTTCTGTTCCAGCCGCAGCAATATGTTTTGAGGGCGCGCATGCTATTCGCATGCGCGCTGAACCTACCGACAAAACATGGGAAGCGTGCGTTTCAGAAGGGCCCCGACGCTTCGCGATATCGGAGACTACACGTCGGCGCCCTTCTCAACTGATAGAGCGTCTTACTATTTTGTAGATGATCACTGGTGAAGTCGGAGCTCAGGGCATAGAACGACCAACCCCTGTCACGATGACTAGGTTGGTTCGTTCCAAACACGATCGAGATGCTCACCGGAGCCAGCCGTCGCACGTGGACGCGCGCAATGCCGACACGGCTTGCGTGCTTGATAGCTGCTTACGAAACTGTGCCGTTCCGGAGATCCCCGCTCTATCTTTCGAACTCGGGCTTCCGCTTTGATCTCACCCCTTCTGGTAGCGGAAAACTAGGGCGCATCCCCAAAAGTTTTTAGCCAAACAAATGCGCCAATCGCGGCCCGTCAGCCGCAAAGCAAATTGGATGTTCAAACTTTGGAAATGATGGTGGACGACTTAGCTAAGAATATCTGTGCCAGGACAATCACAAGGCGTCTCCCGCCTGTTCGCGTAACTTTTCGCAGCGCTCAATTTCTTCTAGCCGATAAAGTACTCGGTTACCGACCTTTAGATATCCTGGGAGTTTGCGCTCATAGCGCCACCGCTCCAAGGTTCGTGGACTGACATGCCACCGATTGGACAGTTGATGTTGATTTAGAAACGGACTGGAAGGCCCTTTATTGACTGGCATACTCAAAGCTCCTCATTGGTTTGAGGAGATCTCCAGTAAACAGGCTCAAACTGGAGAGTCTATTGGACGGTCCAACTTTATTTTGTGAAGGCTAAGTAAGATTTTTTTATCGTGCTGGGTGAAACCCCTTCTTCCTTCGCAACCATTCGATATGCCTGCTCTTTGTTGGGATTCGTTCTAAGTCTCTCAGCCACCCGGCTAGCTCGCTTTTCAAGCGACCAGCCCTGTTTGTCTTGCGCTGCTTCACGTAACCCTGACAAATGTTTCTTGCCGTAGATTGCGAACTCATTCCAATATTCAGAAATTCTGAATTCGTTTATCAATTCGCCCATCAAAAGTGCGCGGTTTGCAGCTTCCCATGACCTTCCAGATTCTGCGCAGCGTTCCACTATTGTTGCGTAGGTACATATCTCCTTTAAATACCATCCTTCACTTACGCGGTATTGCAGCCACTGCTGTTTTCCGTTTTCATAGTATATTTGACCAGAATGCTCTGCTGCCCAGCGCGCTTCTGCTTCAGCTCTGAGTTCGTCAAGCCGAACGCGGCATAAATTGATAAGTTGAGAATTTCCATGCCATGGCGAGTTCAGTCGATCGCCTAAACTCTCGAACCATTCGCGCATGGGCTCCATATCGTCTGGGTTATCACCCTCGAACACTGTCTTGTCTTCAGATCTTGCGGTTAATCCCTCGCCCCTCTTAACGGTAACCTTTTTCATAGGATCACCATTGCACCACAAATTTTCTTATCGAAAATTTACTCACAGCCAACTCCATCGTTGTCACGGTCAAGATGCGAACCATAGCCGCGTTGACCTCTCCTCACCGGAGCAGCACCGGCAGCACGGGCAGCCGCACAATTTGGATAATAATCACTGCCGCTGGACTTGGCACGGACAGGTCCAGACGTAGCGCCATGACAGTGCCGCCCGCCGTTTTTACGGTCATTGTGACAACCATCCGCAGCTAAGCCTCCACCATGAGCTCCAGCCGGCAACGAAACACCGCCGAGCGGCAACAGCAGACCTAGAACCAAGATTCTCAAATTTAGCATCGTTGGCTTTTCCAGTATTTTTGCCATTTCAGTGCAAAGCCTCCTGTGATCATCGCACACGAGATGTCGCCAACCTTAGGCGAACTGCACCAAGCAGCTGTTCGGCTGCCCCCTGCCCCGCCTAACGATTGGCAAGACGATACCGGTCCCTTTATCTGAATGTGACCGTGGGGCCCAGCTCCGGTCGGCCGGCCAAGCAACTTAACTAGACCATCTCTTGCTTCAATGCCGGTTGCGGTGGGACAAGGGTGTCCGGTCCTACAGCTATTATCAATCTCGCGTGCAGCGATACCAGACAATCTGATTCTCGGTCCTTCAGCGCACCATATAGGACCGTCTCCGTCCCACACAGCAACTGGAGTGCAGTCGAAGGCCTGACCGGCCGGAACTACAGAACTCGCTAAAGCGAGGTACACGCTTATCATCATTATCCGGCCCTACCTTGTAGTCGGCGGCTGGTCAAAACGTTGCGGATAAACCCCGTACATTGCCAAATACGCACGTATTTATGCGAGACCCTCACTCGACGATTTCCATAGCGTCTGCATCAAAGGGCTTTGCGAGACTCACCGCGTCATCATAGCCTGCCGATAACCAGCCGCCATAATCGTCAGGCTTAAGAATTACGGGCATAGCTTTGGGATGAATAGGTTCCACCAAGCTATTCGGTTCGCAGGTCAAGAACGCCATGCGCGGACCAGTATGAGTTTCCCGCCATATCCCTGGGAACGAAAACAGTGGCTCATCTTTTAAACCAAACCAGACCTTCTTCTTACTGTCCTTCTCACCAGTCCATTCGCAAAACGCAGTGACAGGAACAAGGCAGCGTTGATCCGGATCGATCAGCATGTTCTTCCAGAAATTACTGGTGAGATTGCGGACATTGGTGATCGGACGCATTCCTTCTTTCCAGCCGGGCACACCCCATGTCATGTTTACCAGAGAGAGAGCCGGTCGCCGGTTGCCGTCAACACCGGGGCTTCTTGATCCGGATAAATCGCGTCGTAGGATGGAATATTAGACCGGCTGCCTTCAAACTCGCCGAACAGCTTCCATATCTCGTCAGCAATTGACGTCATCGGGTAGAGGGTAAACCGTCATATTGATATTGCCGAGCGCATTGCACTCTTTAGACAATTCCATCCTAGGTTCGATCAGAAGCAATATAACCAAGCGAGCGGGCCGGTCAGGACGGGGGGGATTGATCGGCCCGCTCGACGCACCATAAAGGTGCGGATAGCCCGAGGTTCTTAGTCGGGAGGGGCAGATGCCTGCGGGCTGGCAATGGGCTTTACTATTTTAATAAGATGCGCGCGATCCTACCGACGGCTCGGCTAATCCATGCCAACGGATAGGTGTACCTCGACCTTCCTTCAGTCATCGCCAAGAATTTTGCCATTAGACGTTCTTCTCGCCTTCGGTTCTGCAACCTCGTTGGAACTGGCGCGCTTCAGCACGCTCTCCGCGAAGGTCAAAGGACAGGCACATCATTCGATTGAATTCGGGGTGACAGTGACAGTGGCATTGCCAGGCTTTGAGGAGAGCATCTGTTAGCTACTTGTTCTTGTGAGCCTATCTGACCGTATGGCCCAGACAATACTTCGACTTAATCGACCCAGAAGGTGCTGCTGCATATCCTGATATTCGCCGCACCATTGACGGCAGTCGAAAGGAATCAAAAATGAAACACGAAAATATTTCCAATCCCTCGGAAGTGGGTGCCCAAGATCTTGTCCCATCGCGCTACGCATTGAGTATCGGCGATCTCGATGTCCTCATCGTCAGTGATGGCGTTCTGCCGATACCTACAGAAACCATGTCCACCAACGTGGGATCTGCTGCGCGTGAAGCCTGGTTTGACAAAATGTTCCTGGGTCCTGACATGTTCGATTGGGCGCTCAACGTCCTAGTTGTCCGTAGCGGCAAGCAAACTATTCTAGTCGATGCCGGACTTGGGGGCCAGTTCCCCGGTTTTCCGCGCGCAGGGCAGTTTCCTAAACGGCTTGACGCCGCTGGCATTCCGTTGGAATCGATTACCGACGTGGTTATTACCCATATGCACATGGATCACGTGGGCGGGTTACTGGTCGATGAGGTCAGGAACAGGCTGAAGCCCGATGTTCGGATCCATGTAACCTCCACAGAAGTTGAGTTCTGGAAGAATCCGGATTTCTCCCTGACGACAATGCCATCGCCGATCCCGGACGTACTCCGTTCTACCGCCGCGCAGTTCGCCGAGAAATATGGCGACAGAATACATAAGTTTGACGACATGCTCGAAGTGGCACCTGGGGTGACTGCGAAGATGACCGGCGGCCATACACCCGGTCACTGCGTCGTTCGGGTAGAATCCAACGGCGAGCGACTGATGTTCGCCGGCGACGCATTGTTCCCGGTCGGATTCGATCACCCGGACTGGCACAATGGTTTCGAACATGATCCGGAAGAATCTGTACGGGTTAGAATTGACCTGCTTAATGAGGTAGCTGAAACTGGCGAACTGCTGGTGGCCACTCACTTGCCTTTTCCCTCCTTAGGCCACGTCGCATCCGAAAACGGGGCCTTTCGTTGGGTAGCCTCGCCCTGGAACTACTGATCGCCAACCAATCCGACCAGGGCGCCTGCTGACAATCGCGTGAGCGGGCGCACCGCCCGGAAACTCCTGTGCAGAATGGCCCGATGGAATCTCAACCTACTGAACCACGACCATTACCTAATTTCTGAAAACAACCCATTTTAAAAGGTGAACTATGACTAATCTGAATGGAAAAGTTGCTGTAATCACTGGCGGCAACAGCGGCATAGGCCTCGCCAGCGCGAAACTTTTTGCCGAGCGAGGCGCTCAGGTGGTGATCACCGGGCGACGCCAGCAAGCGCTGGATGAAGCGGTGCAAGAAATTGGGCCGCTCGCTATCGCTATTCGTGGAGACGTAGCCGATCCCAAACATCATCGCAAAGTCGCTGATATAGTTCGCGACCGTTTTGGCGCTGTTGATATTTATATCGCCAATGCAGGCATCAACACGATCACCTCTTCGGCGGAGGTCTCAGAGGATGAGTTTGACGCCCAATTCGGAGTCAACGCACGTGGCACTTTCTTCGGCGTGCAGGCGATTAGTCCGGTGTTGTGCGACGGAGCTTCTATAATCCTTCTCGGTTCGCTCGCAAGTGACAAGGTTCTTGACGGCCACGCCGTCTATGCTGGAACCAAGGCGGCAATTGGCGCTTTTGCGCGAAGCTGGGCTCTCGAATTCAGCAAACGTAACATTCGCGTGAACATGTTGAGCCCAGGTCCGACCAAGACCGCAATACTCGAAAAGCTGGGCGTCCCACCCGACGAACGCGAAGCATTTTCCGAGACGATGGCAAGTGCCATTCCACTGGGCCGACTAGGCCAACCCACTGAACTTGCCCACGCTGCGCTCTTCCTAGCCACTGATTCAAGCAGTTTTGTCACCGGCATCAATCTGCGGGTCGATGGCGGTATGGCCCTGCTCTGATCGTATCGTATCCATCTATTCCAAAAGGAAACCCTGATGACTCCACTTCCAATCGATCCTGCGATCCATGATTTGATCCACAATGTCGTTCATGTCGGCAGTGCATATGACGTTGAAGGCATGGAAATGCTTTATACAGCCGACCAAATTTTTCTGATACTGGGCAGTGACGGCGCGGTGACACGCGTGCGCCGCGATGATTCAATTGCCGAATTCCGGTCTCGGCGAGAAGACGGAGAGGAACCTCTCTCGACCGAACATCGCGTACTCCATGTGGAGCAGCAAGGTAATCACGCTACCGCGATTCTCTATCGGCGGATGAGCCCCCATGCCCCGCCCGCGATGTATGAACTTCGGATGCGCAAAGATTCTGACGCCTGGTTGGTCGCCGGCGAAACGGTGACGCCTTGGCCAGGCGGCATCGACGGCAACTTCCTCCCCCCGCGTCGGAAACCGGCCTAACCCCGAATGAACCCGCCCGGTCAAAGCAGGGCGCTTTCATATTCTAATATTAAGAGAAAGGTAAATTTATGGACTATTGGAAACTCTCCCTAACGCTCAGTGCGACACTAGTGACAGCTATTGCAATGCCTGCGGCGGCCGAAACCTTTGACGGACCCTACGTCGGTGCCCAAGCAGGTTGGATCAAAAACAAAATCGGTACGCTCGAAACTAGTATTGGCAACCCGCAAGTCGATCATTCGCGGGACGCAGCGACGACGGGCATATTCGTTGGTTATAATGTGCGGCCGACGAGCAGCATCGTTCTATCAGCCGAAGCCGCGGTCGATTTCGGTATTGATGACGATGTGACAGGCTCGCAGAAGGATGCCACGGCGATGATCAATCCGGAATATGGATTCGATCTCGGAATTCGTGCAGGCTATTTGGTTACCCCCAATATCCTTGTCTACGGACGCGGCGGTTATGAAAATATCCGGGCCTCGATCGACTTCCGCGATATTAACGGGTCGCGTCATGACAAGGATAATTTTGATGGCTGGACCGTGGGGGGTGGCATCGAACGCGCGATCACCGATCATATTTCAGCGCGCGTCGAATATCGCTACAGCGATCTCGGCGGCAGCGGTTCCAAGTTCGAGCAACATAAGGTTCTCGCGGGGGTCGCCTGGCACTTTTGACCGAACTACCCGAATTTGAGGCTTGAAAGGGCGACAGCCAATGCCAAGGCAAGGGAGCAACCTCTTGCCTTGGCAAACGCGGACTGATATAGTCTACGTTATGGCACATCTTACTGTCAGCGTTGAATATGGTATGCATTGTTTGCTTAGCTTGCTCGATGCGGGCGATCATCCCCGGAGCGCCCGAGATCTGGCCCAGTTTCAGGGTATTTCACCAACTTACGTGGCAAAGATTTTCTCTAAACTCCAAAAGGCGGGCATAGTCGAAGCTGCTGAGGGCGTTCGCGGCGGATATCGCCTCGCCCGTCGGCCAGAGACAATAACTGTCTTGCAACTGGTCGACGCGATCGAAGGGCGAAAGCCACTTTTCGATTGCCAGGAGATACGCAGTCGCTGTGTGCTGTTTGAAGACCCGGCACCGGATTGGGCAACGCGCGGCGTATGTTCGATTCATACTATCATGCTCAAGGCCGAAAAAGCAATGCGGGACACGCTTGCGAGTGAAACGCTTGCCGATATTGGTGGGCGGGTTGAGCGCAAGGCACCGATTGGTTTCGGAAATGAAACAAAGACATGGTTCTCCAGGCGGATCGCTGAACGACGAACTGGAAATCCAGTATAGGCAAAGGAGGTCAGGTGATGAATAGCACTGGGACTGTAGAGGATTGCCCGGTAGTCTTCGTTGTTGATGACGACGAGGAAGTACGAACAGCAATTGGCGAATTAATGCTTTCGGTCGGAATCGAGGCAGTATGCTGTGCTACGACGCGCGAGCTATTGGACTCCCCACTGCTTGATCGTGTTGGGTGCATCGTCCTCGATGTTCGTATGCCGGGAGCCAGTGGCCTCGACCTCCAGCAACATCTTGCATCCGCTGGCATTTCCAAACCGATCGTGTTTCTGACCGGCCATGGTGATATTCCCATGTCGGTTCAGGCAATGAAGGCAGGTGCCATTGATTTTTTGACAAAGCCCGTTCGTGATCAAACGCTGCTGGATGCGGTCACGACTGGTATTGAACGCAATATCGCGGACCGGGCAGATGCGCGTGCAGTCCAGAAGCATCTTGAGCACTATCAGACGCTGACTCCGCGCGAAAGCCAGGTTATTCGCGAAGTCGCTATGGGCCGCCTCAACAAGCAGATCGCTTATGATCTTGGCATAACTGAAATCACCGTGAAGCTGCATCGCAGCAATGTGATGCGCAAGATGGAAGCCCGGTCGGTAGGCGAATTGATCCGTGCATGGGAACGGCTGCCTCTTGATATACGCGAACCGGTCGGCACCTAGTCTTTCGTATGGTTATAATGGCTTCCTCGTTGCGCGACATTGTCGATCCTGGCTCCAGAAGCCGCGTGAAAGAGGATTTTGCACTTTGCCTGAATTGCCGACTGTCGCGATTGTAGAGGATGATGAGGCTGTGCGCCAAGCTTTGGCAGACCTCATGATAGTTTCGGGGCTTCGCTGTCACCAGTTTGGTGATGCGGGTTCTTTTCTTTCAGCCCTGTTAAACCGCGATTTCGACTGTTTGGTGACCGACATCCGTATGCCGGGAATGAACGGGATCGATCTTATTCAACGCCTGCACGAAGAACGTGTTGATCTGCCCGTAATCGTCCTATCATCCGTTCTCGATTTATCGACACGTATGCATGCTATCTCGCTTGGGGTCCGTGCTTGGTTTTGCAAGCCGGTGACTGATGACCGGCTCCTTAGCGCTATCAATGCCGCGATCGGTGGCGGCCCCTCATCCAGGGGGAAGCCATGAATTCTGAACTTCTAGATACATTCGCGCAATATGAGTCCGGGATCGCCGAGATCGCATCCGAAAGCATTGTCGTTCTCGATGAAGCTGGAATAATACGCTATTGGAACCCAGTCGCGGAACGGTTGTTCGGATGGCCTGCGCTCGCGGTTCGTGGCCGCAATGTCGTGGAGTTGTCACTATCACCTGCCGACGAGAAGCGTTTCTGGTCGCAGATGCTGCAGGAAGGTTCGTGGCAGGGACGAATTTGTCGACAAACCCGTGATGGCAAAGTTATCAACGTGGATGCGCGGCGATATTTGTGGCGGGGCGCGGCGGGGCAGCCTAGCCATATCGTTGAGTTTTCCGGGCAGGCAGACGCAGGGGATGTATTGGCAAGTGGGGTCGGGCCCTTTCCGGACCATTCAATGGCTGCAAGCTGGGAAATCGACATTTCGTCGGCAACGTCGATATTGGAGAAAATTGCGGCAAGTAGCAGCTTTGCAGAAAAAGCGGAACTGGACGACCTCTATAACAGTCTCGTCGAGATGGCTCGGATCGTCGAGGTGAACGAACGTACTGCGAGACTTGTGGGGGGCAATCGAGGTAAAGCGCTCATGGTCGGTCAGTCGGTAGCGGCTTGCTGGCCGGTGGGAAGCCGCACGATACTCGCCGAGCTTATCGTTGAGGCGCTCGCGTCTTCTGATGGAAAGACCTGTTGTCGCCAACTTGCCTCGGACGGCATATTGCGGGATCCGCTAGTAACAGTATGGAGCGGAGAGAGGAGGCGACAAGGACACTTGTTCATTGCCGTGAGTGGTGCCGCAGATGTAAGCGAGAGCTGTAGGCCGCCTTGCGCGTTGTGCCATTGAAGGGTTGAAGG
>NZ_CAXBIA010000006.1:0-133543 GCF_963975735.1 uncultured Parasphingorhabdus sp. | reverse complement strand
CAAGGTGCCAGTGTAATGTTTTTGTGATATCCCATCATCGAGCAAATGATTGATGTCTTGCAAAAGATCTTGGACTTGTTTCTCGTCCCATGCATAGCCGCGCTGATAGTCCGGAATTATGAAATACTTGTTTTTGAAAATAGCAGGCAAGGTCAGCAATTGTGCGCCGAAAGCAGGATTTGACATAAATTTATTTCGTCCAGTTTTTGAAATTTGAAGATTTTTTGACTGTGTCTCAGTTGGTTAACCCAGTTGAGTTGCATCTTCTTCGTAGCTTGTCTTGTGAAGAATTAAACCGAGTGTTGTTATGAAAGCACCTGCAAGCCATGCTTCTGCACTATGGCGAGCAATTTGAGTGCCATGCCGCTGGGCCGCTTCCCATTTCTCGACCGTGCTTTTGCTGGTATTGAGATAACGAGCAAATACAGGCTGGCTAACGTGATTGGCTTCGCGAAGTTTTTTGATCTGCGCGGGTTTGATTTCAGACGGCATCGTTAAGCAGCTTTCATCAAAGCTGCGCATCGTTGCCTTGTCGATAGCTCCGACTTTGCGCAATGCGGATGCCGACGAATGGATTGCCTCAAAGGCATCACTTTTATATTTTGCTTTGGTCGTCATTACAAATCTCCACAGCGTCTATCATGGCATTAGATTTAACTGTTGTCGGTCATTTCATCAGGCCAACTTCGTGCGCCATGAATTACCCGTAAAATACGCACTGCATCGTCGCTGATCTGATAAGCCGCAACATAGCTGGTTTGTACGACTACAAGTTCGCGGGTTCCATCAACGCGGCCAATTCGCCCGCTTTCAGGATAATCAATCAATCTCCGCATAGCGTTTTCGATACGCTCATCGACCATCACCGCAGCGCGCGGGTCATCAGCTTCGATAAACGAAAATATCTCACGGCGGTCAGCGAGTGCGTAGGCCGTCCAGATTAGTTTCACGCATCACCGGATTTGCCAAGCGCTGCTGCACGTCGTGCGGCAAATTCTGCCTCTACTTCTTCATTCGTCACATCGGGACGAGGATCATCAAGTGCTTCATGCACCTTTGCTCGAAACCACGCATCATAGGCCTTGCTGTCTGCGATCAGCTCGAACGGCAATGCCCCTTCTTGTGCGGTGCGTGTCAGCAAAATTCGCACAGCATCGGATACGCTCAATCCCATGCTATCGAGAACAGCAGAGGCCCGGGCCTTTACACTTGCGTCGATGCGCGTCTGAATCAATGCGTTTGCGGCCATATTTGCGACTCCAACTATTTCCATCCTTGTAATTCATTTGCATTACAATTGCCAGCGAAAAATCACTATGTCTAGGTGTGATGAAGCACCCCGCTACCTACGCTGCTAACAGTCTTTGCACGCCACGTTACGCCGCTGCCAATTCTAGCCATACTTATTCTTGCAAGCCGGTTCAGCATATTCAATTCTGTTTCAGCAAAGCCCAAAAACGCTTGGAAACGGAGACCTCCCATGTTCGACAAAACCGACCGAATTGTCCGCCTCAAAACCGTCTTAGATCGCACCGGTCTAAGCCGCTCAACAATATATCGCAAAATCAATGAAGGCACTTTCCCGCGCCAAATTCCAATCAGCATAAATGGTGCGGGATGGCGCGAGTCTGAAATCAACCAGTGGATTGCAAATCCTCCTGCCTATCGGGCTGACGAAACCGCAACGGAATTGGATTGGCCGCTTTCTTCTGCGGCGAGATAATCTGCTCGATCAATTCGGCCAACTTTGAAATCGCCTCTGTTTTTTCTTCCTCATAGGAATAGCGGTCATACACACCCCATACGCCGGGAATTGCGTGACCAAGAACACGTTCGCAAATGTCGGGGCGCACCCCTGCCCTCGCCATCAATGATCTGGCGGTGCGGCGCAAATCGTGAACCACCCAATAAGGCACGGGTTCGCCATTTAGCTCCCCCATCCGGTTATCAAGCCGCTTCTTCATTTTGCTAAGGCCATCAATCGGCTTTGGCCCTAAGCCAGCGAAGATATATTCGCTATCCTCGCGCTGCGGCTGGCTGTCGATAACATCGAGTGCCAAACGAGAAAGTCCCAAGGTCTTGGCATTAGACTTTTCCCGAAACGCGGTCGGGATGATCCAGACGCCTTCGTCATTGATTTCACCCCACTGAATCTCAAGCACTTTGGTTTTCCGCTGCGCCGTCAACAAGGCGGTGCGGACAAAAGCGCTATAAGTAGTCCCGTCGCTGGTCGCTTTCCAGAATATCCGTAATTCATCGTCATCGAAAACGCGGTCCCGCGCACGCTGTCGCGGCTTGGTGCGCCGCATTCCGCGCACAATGGGCGAAACATAGTCCTCGTCCCGCGCCATGTACCAATTGCACAATTTGGAGAGAATCGAGAGAATATAGTCGGCCTGCACCGGCGCAGTTTCTTCTTTTGCATCCAGCATACGCGCAACATCGCTGCGCCTGATCGACTTGAAGTCGCGTTTGCCCCATAGCGGTATCAATTCCTTGTGGATTATCCTTTCAAATTCACGCGCAGAACGCAGCTTGTTGCGATGAACATGGTTGCGCAGAAACTTCTCGGCAACCTTTGCGAAAGTGTCTTCATCTGGATTCTGCCTACGTCTGATCCGTTCGCGCAGTGTCGGCGGCGCTTGATCCTTTTTCATCTTTTCGAGCCATTTGCGCGCCTTTTCCCTCGCGCTCGCCAGATCAATTTCTCCGACGGATGCAATTGTGCGGCGCGTCGGGTGGCGGCTGCCGGGAAAACGTGCGGTCAAAATATAGGACATGCTCTTAGCATTGACCCTGACGCCAAATCCGGGAACAATTGCATCCATCACTTCAAAGCGTTCACCCTGCGGTGCGAATTTCAACGCCCGGATGCGTTTTACGGTTAAATGGACGCGCATAATTTTGGCCTCAATGGCAACCGATATTCAAGGCTCAAAAAGTCGTTTTGGGGCAACAAAAGTTATTTTCGGGCCAAAAACCGGTGCGCTAGGGTGGTTTTCTATGACCCGAATTGATACACAAAAATGGCAGAAAAGCAAGGGCTTGGGGGACGTTTTGGGCCGCGATGAAACGGCCTGAAATTTTAGCTGGTTCCGCTTTTAATCAGTAGGTCGCTGGTTCGAACCCAGCAGGGCTCACCATTAACGCCGTCACTTTCAGGTGATTCGAAATTTCCCAGAACCACCGTAGCAACCATTCAAATGGGAAAGCATGGCGTTTGGTGATAATATACGGCTGCGATCAAGACCGATTACTGACTTGCGTGGAGACTGGATAAATTGCTGAAAACCGGCAATTCGATCATATGCTTCATCTGGAACCCAGCCGATCCACAATCAATTTCGGGATAATCAGCAGCTTGCTTGGCTCAGTCACGGTGAACCGTAGAATCGCTGTTTCGGCCTTCAACCGGCCTCCAGATCTCTGGACACGGACTCGATAAGATTTCCGATCCGGGCAACCCTCGCTGGCAAGCTACGGCCACGTCGGGAAATCATCCACAAATCGTGGCGGAGCCTGTGGGGAAGCTGTGCGACGTGAAGCCTGTCCCTGTCAGGGTGGCTGCTCACGCCGCTTCGCGGCAGCAAAGTATAGCCGATACCACGCGCGATGGGTGAAGGAATCTGGCTGATCTGGTTTACAAAGGTGCGGATGTGCAGACGATCCGCTCCCTGGAACTCTTCCGGAAAATTCATCGAGAACAGGTCATCCGCATAGGAGAATCCGTCAGGATGGGCGACGAAACCAAGGTCTTCGAGTGCCTGGAAACTGATCGAAGACGTCGTCGTCTGGTGCGGGACCACGAGACATAGTTCCTCTTGCCCCAAATGCTCTGCATCGAGCCGCGGATGGCGCGGATCATGGTCAGCAACCCCGAGATCAAACCGCCCTTCCAGCACACCGGCCAAGACTTTGTCCTGAGGGGTTGCCTCGAGCCTAATGGTCAATTGAGGCGAGGCCTGCATCGCTGACAGGATGTGGGGATATAAGAGTATCGCGAAACTGCCGGAGCAAGCAATGGCCACATCCCCGGACGCGGGATCATCGCGCAATAGCGTCTCCTGAAGTAGCTGCTCCTCAGCACGCCTTGCACGCCCTACGGCAAGAACGGCTTCGCCCGCCGGTGTGGGGCTGAAGCTTTTCCCCTGACGCGAAATTAACGACTGGCCGACTTGTGCCTCGAGCTTCCGCAGATGCTGCGAAACGCCCGGCTGGGTCATGTTCAGCAGAGCCGCGGCCCGGGTAAAATGACCGGTTTCGCAGAGGACGACGAAGCTTTCTAGCCATTGAGCATTCAACATCCGCCATCACTAAACGTTATGAAGAATTATATAAATGATTATTTCATATAATGACGAGTGCCGCCTATTTTCTCCAACGCAGGAAATAGAAGGACCCTATCATGTTACCAACACCTCGCGCTTTTTCACATATCGGCCTGTCCGTACCCGACCTCGATGCCGCGGTAGAATTCTACACCGGCGTTCTCGGCCTCTACACCATAATGAAGCCGACCGACGTCACCGAGGACGACAGTGCGGTCGGTGTCATGTGCACCGATGTTTTCGGCCCCGGGTGGGGTAGCTTACGGATTGCCCATCTCGCCACCGCCGACCGTGTTGGTATCGAGCTGTTCGAGTTTCCGAAAAATCATGCGCCCGAAAACAATCTGGACCACAAGCGCCACGGAACCTTCCATTTTTGTATTCAGGACCCGGACGTTGAAGGACTAGTCGAGAAAATAGTCGCCGCCGGAGGAAAGCAACGCATGCCGGTTCGCGAATATTATCCCGGCGAGAAACCCTATCGCATGTGCTATGTCGAGGACCCGTTCGGTATCGTGTTCGAAATTTACAGCCATAGCTACGAACTGACCTATTCCGAGGGCGCTTATTCCTAGCAGAGCATTTCGGTAATATGCGCGGCCTGACGCCTGGTTTCCATGGATTTAGAGGCTCGGCCGCGCAACCAAAGGGTTCGAAGTGCGTTGTTTGAAGGAAGATTGATCAAAACAAAGATTCAAGGTAAAAATCATGAAAATTCTAGTGGTTCTGACATCGCACGATCAGCTCGGCGACACCGGCAAGAAGACCGGATTCTGGCTTGAGGAATTTGCCGCGCCTTATTATGTGTTCAAGGATGCTGGCGCGGATGTCACACTTGCCTCCCCCAAAGGTGGACAGCCGCCGCTCGACCCGTCCAGTGACACCGACGACGCCCAGACCGACGATACGAAACGCTTCAAATCTGACGAAGCGGCGCAGAAAGAACTCGCCAACACGGCTGTTCTTTCCGCTATATCGGCTGACGGATTTGACGCGATATTCTATCCCGGCGGGCACGGTCCGCTCTGGGATTTGACGGAAGATGATGACAGCAAGGCGTTGATCGAAGCATTTGCGGCGAGCGGCCGTCCCTTCGGCGCGGTCTGCCACGCACCTGCGATATTCAAACATACAAAGAATGCGGACGGCAAGCCGCTGGTGTCCGGCAAGAAGGTGACCGGCTTTACCAATACGGAAGAGGAAGGCGTTGGACTGACCGATGTCGTGCCTTTTCTAGTCGAGGACATGCTAAAAGAAAATGGCGGTGACTATCGCAAGGGCGACGACTGGGCCTCCTTCGTGGTCGTCGACGGCAAGCTGGTAACCGGCCAGAATCCGGCATCGTCGGCAGAAGCCGCGCGCAAACTGCTTGACCTGCTTTAAACCGAAATAAACGGAGCGACCTATGCAAATTCTTATCGCCGGTGCGACCGGCAACACCGGGCTGCGGCTCGTCGATCAATTGAAATCCAATGGCCATTCCCCAATCGCGCTGGTTCGTGAATCCTCGGACACCAGCTCCTTGCCAGCGGACGTGACGCAACGCCAGGGCGATCTGACCGACCTCCAACCCGGTGTCTGCGATGGATGCGACGCGGTGATCTTTGCAGCCGGCTCGGGCGGTTCCACCGGTCCCGAAATGACCGACAAGGTCGATCGGGATGGTGCCAAGCGATTGATCGATCTGGCCTCAGAGGCCGGTGTTTCGCGCTTTGTCATGCTTAGCAGCGCTGGCGCGGACAATCCCGATCCCGAAAGCGACCTTGCCCATTATCTGCAAGCGAAGCACAACGCAGACGAACATTTGAAAGCCTCTGGCCTCAGCTATGCCATCATCCGGCCCGTCGCCCTCACCGACGACGACGGCAGCCGCGATATGCGGTTCGGCGATGATGTCGACCCCAAGGGGAAGGCGGCGCGCGGCGACGTTGCCGCCGTGCTGGCAAATGCTGTGGACGACAATGGATGGACCGGCAAGGCCCTGTTGATGCAGTCCGTATAGGCCGGTGTCTGACAACCCAGGCCTGACCGACGATAGCGCGGGCTATAAGTTCAAGCAGCAATCTCCGATCTGCGGGCTGATCCGATCTCGATATGGTCGGTCGGCGGCAGCTTGCTAGGCGTCGAACTGGCTCTGGCGCAGCTGGAGGTAGACCAGATCAACGCGATAATCGGCCAATTGCCGGACGGCATGAACGAAGTACCCTTGGTGCTATTCCAGATGCTCGAGAATATGCCCTTCCCCGTCGTGTTGCTTGTCTGTTGTTACAGTCTGTTCAAGGGCTTGATGTCAGAATATCAGCTGTTGAAGGTTGGTAAACTCACCGATTGACGACAAATATGTCCGGCTTGGTCCGCATCTCCCCTCGTTCATATACGGCGTTGGCGCAATCGTCTCGAATGCGGCAATGGGGACGCTGTAATCAGAAAAGTCGGCTGTCGATCGGAACCTCGATATCCGGTTTGAACAGGACAACATGACCGGAGGAATCCGAGAAACCCGTGAGAACGGCTGCAATAATATCACAAAGAACCGGGCTGGCAATCCATAAGGCTAGGCGGCGCAATCTGTGCGGGGCTCGTTCCGGGCCAGCTTAAACACATCCCGTTTGTAGACATCGGGGAAATAGCGAACACTACCGTCGCCCGCTGCTTCTGCCGTAAAATAGGCAATGTAGATCGGGATGGCCTTGGCCAGCGACAATTTGGTCGTGGTCCGGCTGGCCAATATTTCGTCAATCTGCTCTCCGGTCGCCGCGCCCTCCAGCAATGTCTTGTCGAGATCGATAGCGTCGCCAACCCGGATACAGCCGTGGCTGAACGTTCGCACCGCTTCCGAGAACAGATTTTTGTTCGGCGTGTCATGCAGATAGATGCTGTACGGATTGGGCATGACCAGCTTCATCTGTCCGAGCGCATTGCCCGGTCCGGGACGCTGGCGATAACGGCCGTTTTCGAAAACATAGCCTTTTCTGCGCGCCGCGGACGGATTGTTGCGGACCATCGATCCGATACCTTCCGCGACAATTGATGTCGGAATTTCCCACCACGGATTCAGGATCACACCACTGACGGTAGCTTCAAAAACCGGCGTCGGAGACCTGGTCTTGCCGACGATAACCGGCCAGGTTTTCAGTTTCCTGTCATTTTCCCAAAGCGTTACTTCGAAGCTGGCGGCGTTTACCAGCAGATATTTCTCCCCCATGACAAGCCGCATCCAGCGCCAGCGCTCCATGTTCAGCGCCAATGCCGCGCGTTTCTCCGCATCCGTTTCTGTTGCATAGGCTGCACGCAGAGCCTGGTAATGCGGACTGCGTGGCCGGAGTGCAGCAAAATAGGCAGCGAGGTCATTGCGAACCAGTGCCTTCATCAACAATTGCTGCGTGTCGATATTGCGGTCATCGCTACCGATATTCCATTTCGCCCGCGCCGATGCGGGAGAACATCCGTCGAGATAGGCCAACATCAGCTCGTTCGCGGCAACGGAGGCAAGACGCGACCGGCGGAAGGGATCTGTGGCGGAATTTGGCTGGCTGAAATTGGTGATCGGGCAATTTTCCAGAGCCTCGGATGCTCTTGCATCGACCAATTGCTGCAGTTCGGCAATCTGTGGTTCGGTCCAGATCAGGTGACTTTCGGCATGTTCTTCTGTCTGTGCCGAGGCCGATGCGGACAACAGAAACCCCGCCAATATTGCAATAAATTTTATCATCCGATCCTTCTTCAGCCTATCGCCTCCCGCAACAATAGGTATTGATACTTAATCCCGGGTACAGGAAAAATATGCTATGAACGAAGCATGAAAAGAAGAAATTTTATCACCGCCGGACTGCTCGGCATTGCCGGTGCCGCTTACGGGTTCAGCACGCGATCACAAGCTGCCAGCAAGATTGCGACACCTTTACCTGCCCGTCCAAAGATCACCCCATCTCCAGGTCCATCCGCTTTGATCGAACGCGCCAAGGCGGCGATGGCAACCCATGAATCATCCTTGCTACACACCGACAGGATCGGGATTGCCGACTATTCGCTGCATAGCGCCGAGGAGCGCTTCCATATTGTCGACCTGACAAACGGGACGACCCAGTCCTTTCTGGTGGCCCACGGCAAAGGCTCCGACCTCAGGCACACCGGCTGGCTGCAGGAATTTTCCAATATACCCGGATCAGAAGCCTCGTCGGGCGGCAGCTATGTCACCAGCGAGACCTATATCGGCAAGCACGGAACATCGCGCCGGCTGAAAGGGCTCGACCCCAGCAACAATATGGCAGAACCCCGCGCGATCGTGATCCACGGCGCGTGGTATGCTGAACCGGAAATGGTCAAATCCCATGGCAAACTGGGCCGCAGCCAGGGCTGCTTTGCCTTTTCCGAAGGCGATCTGCCGGTCATATTGGAGCGGCTGGGACCGGGTCGCCTGCTCTATGCCGACAAGGTGTAACCGGTAATTTGAGCGTTTTCTTTGCAAGTGCCCTCCCAAGGTCGGCCTCGCACCTCGAAAACCCCTGGCTCCGCTGGCAAACGACACCCGGTCGTCTTAGCCCCTGCCCGCACCCGCGCCTTGAAGAACGTTCGAGACGCGGGCGGAAGCCATCAGGTTTATTATTTCTCGTCGGGCCATTTGATCGAGGGTCCGAGATCCTGCAGAACCTTGCGGGCATCAAACGCACGAGACGCATCGACGGGCATCGAACCACGGCGCATCACAATTTCCGCTTCGGCTTCGAACCGCTCCACGGTCCGCACGTCGGTATCAAAGGACCAGAACGGATCGCGGCCATAGGGATGCCATGTCGACCAGACGCCGCTGCGATAATAGCGCCAGTGCGGACGCCAGTTCAGATAGATCGACCCGTAATAGGGTTCGTAGCGAGGCGAACGTTCGACAAAGGTCCGGCGATCGGTTTCGGTCGTATGGTCGGTAATCCGGAACCAGTCATATCCGTTCTGAACCGTCAGTTCCGCTGCGCGGTATAAGAGATAGCCTTCTACGGTATCGCGCGAGGTCAACGTGTTTCCGGCGAAGCGGACGCGATATTTCGTATCCGCAAGACGGTTTTCCGAATAGCCGCCAGCAACACGCTGGCCTGCGCTTTGCGGCTGGTAGGGGGTTGCGGTTGCGCATCCGAGCAGCAGCAAGGTCATGAGCAGCGCGGCTGCCTTGGAGACGGGTTTGGTAATCTTGGAATGATCCGGCATTTTCAGTCCTTTTTCTGTCGCCGCTGTAGCGGCCGATAAAGAATGATAGTCGGGTAAAGCCGGTCGTTTGTCTTTACGTAATTATTCGTAAGGCCGGTTACTCCGGTCCGTAACAATACCTATCGCCGCCAAACTCCGGCCATCCTAGAAAGTCTGCAGATGAATAAACTGATGGGAGACTGACATGCTGGTGCGCAAGGATAGCAAGGTGATCGCCGTTGACGGCTCCCGCATGGCGATGTTCAAGAATATCGGGGACGCCTTTGCACCGGTGCTGGAGCTAATTGAAGAACATAAAAACCCCTCGCTGCGCACTTCGGAACTCGGCACGGACAGACCTGGACGAAGCTTTCAGAGCAAGTCGCCCAGCCGGGGCGCACATGAGCAGGTCGATCTGCAACAGCAGGAAGAAGACCGCTTTGTTTCGGAAATGGCCCAGCGGATCGAGCAAATCGTGTCCGGATCAGACGCCGCTATCATATTGGTTGCAGCGCCCCGCGCACTGGGGGTTATCCGGAAACATCTGGGTCCCAAAACCAGCGCGCGATTGCTGGCAGAAATTCCGAAGGATTTCGGTCCCGAAGATACCGAGCCGCTGGCAAAAATGCTCGCCAAGCACGACGCCTGACAAAATCATCCGCGTTGCGGGGATTGTGCCCGAGATGACTGAATGAATGATGCTTCGCCAAAACTGGCGAGATCGCAAGCGGGTGGAGACGGCGACCTCCGCCCACCCGCAAATATATCATGAGAACCCGATCAGGTTGTGACAGGCATTGCCGTAAGGTCAAATTCCAGCAGCATCAGCGTGGCGTCGCCGGGAAAGGATCGCGCGGAAAAGCCCATTTCCTTTTCCAGTTCAATCGCTGCATGATTTTCACGGGCTTCGATCGATTGAAGTTTCCTGATTCCGTTTTTGCGGGACTGGTCGATCACATATTTCAGGAAGGTCCAACTCATTCCGCGGTGTTTATAATCGCTGCGCACCGCAAGGGCGACCTCCGCTTCATACCGGTCCTCACTGGCTCCCACCATCGCGCTGGCGATGATGGTCTTGTCATCTATATCGAAGGCGAGATAGTCTTCCTTGTGTTCATGATCGACGTTCACCAGATCATCGAGCAAGGCACCCTTAATTTCCGGAATCGCGGACAGAAAGCGGAACCGCAGGTCGTCTTTCGAAACATGGGTGAAAAACTCCGCCAGAGCTTCCTTGTCAGATGGTTCGACGGGCCGGACATGAAACTCGAAGCCCGTGCGGGTGGTCAGCGGTATGCTGTTACTCACTACCACCGCATGGTCAGGGCGGATCGGTTCTGCGGGGGCCGGTTGCGTAGAAGATGATTTTGCATCGGGCATGGGACTTCCTTTCAGGGAACCAGGGGGAAATTGAAATTTGATGAGCCTAATCTAGCCGGTCCGGCGATATGGTCGCCATCCGTAAACCAACGTATCTCCGCAAATATCCGTAATGGTCCCTATTGACTCGCGTGGCGTTTATCCGGTCTGTCAGTAACCGACGGTTCCGGCAGTTTTCTCTCCATCCGAGGCATTGGCGATGACGCATATTGAAGCATATAAATCGCGGATCAGGACCGCAGCCGAAGCTGTGCACGGATTAAGGTCCGGAGCGCATATGGCGATGGGCATGGCGACGGCGGAGCCACCGGCGTTACTCGGCGCAATCGCGGATATGGCAGAAAATGGCGCTGTAGAAGATCTGAAACTATGGTATTTCCATTCGATGGATCACGCCGGTGATACGGTGCTCCGGCCCGACCTGTTGGGCCGTATTCGCCCGCGCTGCATGTTTCTGAGTTCGATAGAACGGAAATTGCTCAGCACACAGCAACCGGGTGAGAAAAGTCCGATCGAATTTGTCCCGGTTGCTTTCAGCGACTCCCCCCGGCTGTTCGAGCAAGATGTGTCGCTCGATCTTTTTGTGACGACCGTGTCGCCGATGGACAAGCATGGCTGGTTCACTTTCGGCACCAGCAACGATTATTCCACCACCGCCGCTCGCAGCGCCAAAAAGCTGGTGGTCGAGGTCAACCCCAATATGCCGCGCGTGTTCGGCGCTTCCCTGCTGCATGTATCGGAAGTCGATGCGATTGTCGAAAACAGCACGCCGCTGACCGAGGTTCACCCGCCCGAAATATCGGCGGTAGACGCAAAAGTAGCTGCCATTATCGCGGACATGATCGACGACAGGTCCTGTCTGCAAATGGGCATAGGTGCGCTTCCCGGCGCGGTTTGCGCCTTGCTCCACGATCGCAAGGATCTTGGCATCCATACGGAGCTGATGACCCCTGCCCTCGCCGGGCTTATCCATTGCGGTGCAGTCACCAACCAGGCAAAGACCACCTACCGTGGTTTCAGTGTCTTCACCTTCGCCATGGGTGACCGGGAATTTTACGATTTCCTCGATGACAATCCGGCGTTCCACAGCGCGCCGGTGAATATCGTCAACGATCCCCGCCATATCGCCAAGAACAGGAACGTCGTGTCGGTCAATGCAACGTTGCAGATCGATCTCGGTGGCGCGTGCAATTCGGAACATATGATGGGGCGGCAATATAGCGGTTCGGGCGGCCAGCTCGACTTCGTGCGCGGCGCGAACGCATCGAAAGGTGGCAAGTCGATCATCGCCTGCCAGTCGACGGCGCGCAACGGTACTGTCTCGCGCATTGTCCCCCGACTGGATGGGCCCGTTACAACCCCGCGCAACGACACACATATCGTGGTGACGGAATATGGCTCGGTGGATCTGAAGGGAAAATCGCTGATCCAGCGCGCGGAAGCGCTGATCGGCCTCGCCCATCCAAAGTTCAGGGATCAACTGGCCAATGGTCTGTAAGGATCGCTCCACGTAATTTGTGGCGAAGGCCTGCGAAGGAAATATCCTGCCTGCTTATTGTCCAGCCTTGCTATCCGCATAGGATTGCAACACCGGAAACAGGGCAAAAGCAATCTGGCCGGCAAGCCCTATCCGGTTTTCCGGCAAATCAAAGGTCATGAAAAAGTCCGTCATACGGCCCTGTTGCAGGAACATCGCGACCAGAGCCTCGCCGATCATCAAACAGACAAATGCAATCAACCCCATGAGCAGACGCTCATATGGTTCGGTCGGAACCGTAAATCGTCTGGTGAGAAACCGGCAGAAAAACCAGGAGACAAGAAGTATGACGGGGAGCTCGACCAGGACCGCAAACACTGGTCCAGTATATGGGACGAGAAAAAAGATACGGATCGCGCCCAAAATGAATCCCAGCGTGAACACGCCAAGAAAATAGAGAATACCAGCTTTCAGGACATCTGCCATGATCGTTTTCTAGATCGACCGGAGCCAGCGAAAACATACGTAAACTCCCTGATATTTTCGAACGCGCTTGCCCCTTATCATATCCTTTTTCCAACCGGGGCAATGCGAACCATTGAAGCATATCATTCTACCCACTTTGCCACATTTTGCTGAAGCAACGGCGCTGGAAAGCACCGGACTATCGGTTGTCTCGCTTACCAAGAAATTTGGAAAAAAGACGGTCCTGCATGATGTTTCAATCGAAGTCCGTCCTTCGGAGGTTGTCGGCCTGCTGGGCCGCGACGGCGCCGGCAAGACGTTGACCTTCTATTCGATCCTTGGGTTATTGCGGATAAACTCGGGGCAAATTATTCTAAATGGCGAAGATATAACCAGATTGCCTCTCGACCAGCGCGCGCTTCGCGGCCTGGGATATCTGCCTCAGGAATCGTCTATTTTCCGCGGGCTTACGGTCGAACAGAATATCATGACTGTGCTCGAACTGTTTGAAAAGGATCCGGTTATGAGAGCGCATAGACTGGATGATCTGCTGGCAGAATTCCATATCGACTATGTCCGCAAAACGCCGGCACGCGCTCTGTCAGGCGGCGAACGGCGCCGCTGCGAAATCGCCCGGGCCATGGCAGCCGATCCGGGCATCATGCTGTTCGACGAACCATTTGCCGGGATTGATCCGCTTTCGGTCAGGGATATCAAGGCGATGATTGCCAGTCTGGAGAGACATAAGGTCGGCATTCTCGTCACAGACCAGAATGTACGCGAGATGGTTGATATTCTGGACCGTGTCTATGTCCTGCACGAAGGCCGTATCGTGTTCGACGGGACGCCCGAAGTCATGCTGGATGACAAGGTCGTACGCCATTTATACCTCGGCGAAGAATTTCATGCCGCCGCTAGGTAACACTACGGATGGCCTGCCAATCACGTTTCCGGCATCTTCGAGAATAAGGATGTGGCGAATGGATTAAGGCGAACCAGTTGGTTCTCCAGACAAATTTCGCGGACAGGTTATCAAACAGGAGAAACAAGATGAAATCCGTGCTGCTTTATGTGAATGATGATTCCGGACTTGATGCACGCTATCAGGCAGCGCTGGATCTGACCCGAGCGCTTGAGGGCCATCTTCATTGCCTGCGCGCCAATCCCTATCAGCCGCAAATGGCGTTCGACGGTGTCACCGGCATGTCGGTCATGTACGACATCAGCAGATATGCGCTGGAAGCCGATACACTGCTGAAGGCGGAAATCGAGAAGCGACTGGCAGGCGAGGATGTTCCGTGGGATTATCATACAGCCAATGCCGAGCCGGCACGGGGGCTATCGAGAAGCTCCGCTCTGACCGACCTGATCGTGCTGAGTTCCTGCAGCGGCGTAAAGGACAATACGGAACCGCTAGGCATCTTGGGGGATGTGCTTTTCAACACCAGTATTCCAGTCATTGTCCAGCCCGACAACCTCAAGAAATTTGATGCAGCCGGTCCGGTCGTGGTAGCCTGGAACGGCAGCTTCGAGGCGGGCAACGCGCTGCGCGCAGCTGTCCCCTTGCTGAAGCTTGCCAGTGATGTGCATATCGTGGTCGTCGAGGAGGACAAGGATCACGACCTGCCGCCTCTGGACGCCTCGGAATATCTGTCACGGCATGGCATCAAATCGAAGATCCACGAACTGGCGGCCGACAAGTCGTCCGTGCATTCGGTCCTGCTTTCGACCGTCGACACGCTCAAAGCCAGCTACATGGTGATGGGCGCTTATGGCCATAGCCGGGCCCGCGAGTTCCTGTTCGGCGGCGTAACGCGCAATCTGTTCCGCGATTGCCCGGTACCACTGCTCGTCGCCCATTAATCTTGGAAATATACGTTCCGAGAGGAAGAGCTGAATGAGTGGTGTAACAATCAAATTTCATGGTGCAGCGGGAACCGTCACCGGTTCCTGCTTTGAAGTCACGGGTGCAGGAAAGACGATCCTGGTCGATTGCGGCATGTTTCAGGGCACCCGTTCGCTCGAGGCGCTGAACCATGAAGAACTGCCTTTCGATCCGAAAAAAATAGATGCCGTGCTGCTGACTCACGCACATCTCGATCATAGCGGCAGACTGGCCTATCTCTACGCCAGCGGTTGCAAGGCCAGAACTTATTGCACCGCGCCCAGCGCAGATATCATCAAACCGCTTTTGCAGGATGCCGCCAAGTTGCAGGCTGCCGATGCCGAGCGCCGGAACCGCCGGGCTGACCGCGCAGGCCTGCCCCCTTTCATCCCGCTTTATGACGGCAAGGACATTGCCAAATTGCACAAGAATGTCCGCGTGGTCTCTTATTGCGAAGAAAACAGCCTCGGCAACGGCGTGTCATTCCGCTTCTGGAATGCGCGCCATATCGTCGGGTCGGCATCGATTGAAATCAATATCGCCGGTCAGCGTTTGCTGTTCTCCGGCGATGTCGGCCCTGGTCGGTCGATCAATTGCACTGCCTCGGAAATCGGCGGCTATGACCATGTCATCTGCGAATCCACTTATGGTGACCGGGATCGCGAACTTGTCCTGGTCAGCGAGCGTCGCGAGACCCTGGCGCGCCATGTCGAAGAAGTGATGGCGGCTGGCGGTAATCTGCTGATCCCGGCCTTTGCGCTGGAACGCACGCAGGCGATACTCGAAGATTTCGATGCGTTGTTTGAATCCAGACGGCTCGCACCGGTAAATGTCTTTCTCGACTCCCCGCTCGCACAAAAAGTGACCATGGCGGTCATGCGGTACCGCGACAGCGGATCCGATATGTTGAAACGCACAAATATCCGCTTCATCCAGAACACGGCTGAATCAAAAAAGCTCAACCGGATGTCGGGAATTGTCATCATTGCCGGATCGGGCATGTGCGAAGGCGGCCGGATAAGACATCATCTGATCCGCAACTTGCCCAACCGACAATCCCGGGTTTTGCTGTCCGGCTATCAGGTAACCGGTACATTGGGATCGGTACTGAGAGACGGCGCCAGACGCGTTCGCATATCGGGACATGATGTTATCGTGAAAGCGCAAGTTACAACGCTAGACGGCTATTCCAATCATGCCGACCGCAGCGGACTGGTGGAATGGATCAAGGATCGCACGCCGATCAGGGGCTCGCTCTTTTTGGTCCACGGAGACCCGACCGCGCTGACAAGTCTCGCTGAAAAAGTGGGAGAAATTCTGGAAATGCCATCCACAATAATTCCGGCTCTGGGCGAAACATGGGAACTGGAACCAGCAAAACCGGCTATCCGCAAATCTGCCGGCCGGTCGGATGCAGCCGACCTGACCGCTGCGCGCGACTGGATATCAAAGCTTGCGGCTCTGCGTTCAGAAGTGGACAAAAAGATAATGGAACAGCCGACCGTACAGGATCGCGAAAAAATACTGGCGGCGCTCAAACGGGCGCTCGACAGCGTGCACTGAACAAAGCGCTATTTTCTTTCACGTACCATCAGCACGTCTTGCTCGACCCATCCGAGGACCTGCTGCGCATTGCTGCCCAGGGCTGCACGGGACAGCGCGCCGCGGCCATGGGTTCCCAAGACCACCAGATCCGACTTGGTCGCAGCGATCTTGCGGAACAGCACTGCGCCCAGATCACCTTTTTCGATTGATCCGTTCACCCGGTCGAAAACCGCATCGGAAATCGCGCGTTTGGCGAGAAATCGGGTCAATGCGGTCTGTTCTTCCGACTTCACATCCTGAGCAACCTGATCGGAACTCAACCATGCGCTATAGGGCTCGTGATAGGCATGCACCAGATGGAGCCTGGGATCCGGAAATAATTCGGCAGCAGCGTTCAACGCCTGCAGCGAACAATCCGAAAAATCGGTGGCAATCAGAATATTTTTATATGCGCGTTTGGGTCGGCGCTTGACGACGAGCACCGGTGCGGAGGCGTTGCGGATCATCTGATCAACCGGACTGCCAAGAATCATATCACCAATGCTGTTATAGCGTGCGACACCGGTCACGATCAGGTCGCATTTTTTTGTCTTTGCCGTTTCAACGATCGTGGCGGCGATGTCGCCAAACTTGACCAATATTTCGACATCCACCTTCGTTTTGGGCAATTCATCGGCGATTTTCAGTTCGATATCGCGGATATTGGTAGCGGAGTCATTGGCCAGACCGGGATCCATAACGTGGAGCAGGACCAGTTTGCTCCTCCATTCCTTCGCCAGCATCAGAGCGCGGTCGAGCGGACGATCACAACGCGCCGACAGGTCAGTGGCCAGTAGAATTGATTTGTGATCCATGGTCCTGCCTCTACTTTCTACTCAGTTGCCATCCTGACCAAAATCGCGGGCCACCCCGACTTTCCTCGCCCGGGGGGTGGGGAAGAAAGAAGATGTGGCCCGCTATCCTGTCACGCGCCTTCCAGGGGCGTGGATCGGGATGTTTCGTTCAGGAGAAATATTGGCAAAAACAGACCCATTTTCATCGATTTTCTCTCCTGACACCGGACTTGCATCCACTGCTAGTGCGTCTCCCGATGGCATAATGATTCCTGTAGGCAGCCGCTATCCGTGGTTTCCCTTATGGAAGTTTACCCATGCGATCCATTTGCCGAAATCGTGCGACCAACCGCTTCCCGCGAAATTCATCAAGACGCCGATGTTACGGATTGGTCATTTTCTGGTCGAGCGGACGGGTGTCAGACCGGGCTTTGGCGCCCTTGCCATCTACTTATTCCAGCCAAGTTTGGTCAGGCACCAACCATCAGTGGTGATCAACTCCTCAATAGAGCTCCGCCTTTACAAGATCTGCCTCCAGCTCGCTGATCAGCAATGGGTTCGACATCCATTTACTCAGCACCTCGCGCGGTGGAGCGGATTCCGACAGGCCGGATCGTTCGGCCAGACTACGCCAAGTCCTTCTTGCTTCATCCTTGTCGCCCAGCATTGCCGTCGACAAAATATAGCTTATCTCCAGTCCAGGTGTGGTGCCCGGCGCCGAGTCCATATATTGTGATGATAGCCGCTGGGCCGCTTTTGCGTCCCCGCGGCGAAATTTTTGCATCGCCAAAGTTGCAGCGACAACCAGATCGGCATCGGGATCCATTTGCAAAGCCCTCGTCGAATAGGCTTCGCCCTCCGGCATTCTGCATGCCAGCATATATAAGCCCAAATAGCCCATTATTCTGGAATTCAGTGGATTGAGCCGGACCGCGCGTCCCCCCCAGGCCACGCCTCTGCGACAGTCACCTTCAAAAAATGCGCTCTGGGCAACGGCAAATGTTGCTGAGGCACTATCATTGTCAAGTTTTGCGGCTTTCAGCGCGAAATCCCTGCTGATGCCGTCAATGTCATGCGGACCACCAAATTGCTCGGACAGATTTTTGGCGACAACAAGCATGCTCATCAAATAGGAGTCATTGGGAAACTGCTTCGCGGAAACCTCCATGCACTGCAAGGCAGGCGTCAGAAGTTCCTTGTCACGGTAACGCATGAATTGGTGAAATTGCAGCAGGCAGGGATATCCCGGGGAATAATCGCCACGATATTTCGACAGTTCTTGCTGGGCGATCTTTCCATGGGGACTGGCGATAGCAACAACGGCTTGGTCAAGATCAGCTTCCAGCGCTTCAATTGTTCCCACCTCTATCGGGCTGGACCAGATCACCTCTCTTGTAGCATTGTCGACGAGACGAAGCTGAATGCGATCCGCGGATGCATTATAAATTGAAGATTCGAGCAAATATTCGGCACCGTTCTGTCCATCTATATCTTCATCAACGACCCGCAATTGATCGAACCTCTTCAGAGCACCTATAAGATAACTATGGGTCATCTGGGTCTTGGCACGCGATGAAGAACGGGTAATATTTTCAGCCCCCTCCACGATGATCGCCGGATAAGAGATTGTGGTTTCTGTTGTCGGTGCCGTCTGCCTCGAATAGAAAAAGACCCCAATTGCCGCCAGCATAGCGACGATAATGAAGACCCAGATATAGTCGCGAACGACCGACAAAAAACGGCTAGCAAGGCCTGTTTTGACATCTGCCGTCTTGGTGGAGGCTACTGCAGTCCCGGACGGTGATCCAAGCGGCTTTTCAATATCCGGACGAGGGTTACCCAGCAAATGAGCCGTTGTTTCTATCGGTTCATTGGGTCCCAGAACGATCTCATAATTGTGAAACGGTATAGAAAGCCGTTTTTCACCGTTTTCGCGCAGATAAAAATGATCGAGCATCCGCCGGAGACGGCCGATCTGCACGCGGGGATAGCTGTCAATCTGGGTATCAAAACCATCATCACGATCCAAAGCGTCAACCGCGATGGCGTAAGCCGTCAATGGCTTTCTTTCTCCCTGCAATTTATAATCGACCAGAAAATGCAGCAACTTGCTCATAGTCGGAGAACGCGCAAATTCGGGATCGCAAAGCAGCCGGTCGCGTTCAAGGCAGAGTTGAAGTTTTTCTTCTTCGCTTAAAATTGGCAAGGTCCTCTCGTGCTAAGCAGCGACCTCCCCGATTTAACCTGTTTAGAGCAAGCGATGCTGTCAACTGCTAATAACCCGCTTCTCCCAATATGGTTCCAGAGCGGGGCAAGAATGCCTGAAAATCACGATGATTTCCGATCCTCAGGTGTGCTCAAGTCAACAAAGCAACCAAAGATTCCCAGAACCTTTCCGTCCCCGCCTATCTGGCAAGTGCCACGGGCCAGAACCGGAAGTTCATTTCCTTGCTCGGTAATGATTCGAGCGCGGAATTCGAAATCTTCACCTTCCTCAAGCGCAAGCTGAACAGCCGATTCAACCATATGTCGATCATTCGGATGATAATAACTAATCGCGTTTTCGAGCATCGGGTTGCCCAGAGATTGCCGACGTTCATGCATGTCAAAAATATAGTCCGACCATCTTACCACATTTGTCGCTGCATTCATATGCCAGGAACCAAAGCGGCCAACATCTTCTGAAATTTCAAGCGTCAGCTGGCAGCGTTCGAGTTCAACTCCAACAGACCTCAAGTCAGCCTTTGTTTTTCGCAACCCAAAAACCAAAATGACAATGACGACACACAAGGCCAATGCCAGTGAATATGATAAATAGACTGACAACATAGACCGACCACATCCCCGCATCTCAACGGGATTATTTCCCATTGTGACGACCATCAATTTAGTGCTGCAGTATTTTTTTAGCAAAGTCAGCACAATTTTGGTAAATTCCTGAATCGGACAATATTGCAATGATGACTAAAAAGTTCTTAATATTGATATGGTTTCGCGATATTAATGCATAACTTCGATCCTGTTATATAGCAAAATTCCGGTGACGATCACGAGAAGCCTCTGCCAGGGCCAAACAACATCGCGAGCATGTAACGGCTGGATCCGTTACGGAATAACCGGAAAAAGAGCTCAGATACTCAGCTAAGGGGAGATTTGGCGGCAGCCCGCTCTTCATCAAACGCGCGCAATACGATCGTGCCGATCGATAATGGGACATCATTGGCATCGCGAATGCTTACTTTGTAGAAAAATTTCGATGTGGCTTTGAACTGAACGAGAGCTTCAGTTGCTGTATCCACTTTATCAATCAAGATTTCCTTATCCCGATCATCATGTCCGATAACCTGATAAGGCAAAAAATTTGATGGAGAATCAATGGTATCCGCTGCTTCTTCACCGCGGTTGAGGGCGACAAGATCGGGAGTTTCGATCTTGTCTGTCTTATAGAAAGTCGACAACCAAATCATCATGTCATCCAAAGGAAGTCGCTGAGAAAATACGATACCGACGCGATCGCCCAATTGCCAGCGCACGGCACCACTGATATCCAGTAAATCCGGTACGGACAGACGCAAGTTTTTACCCATCTCGAAAGAATAGTCTGTTCTTACACAAATACCCGCGGGCGAGATATCGCATATATCAGCGTGGATCAGTTGCGATCCCATATAGAGGTTGATCGGATACTGCATCGCTATACGCGGCAGACGTGGAACTCGCCCGGACTTGTCAGCGGTTGGTTTGGATAATGTCTCTGCAACGTTGATGGGCTCAAAAAACTCGACGCCGGCCTGTGACTCGTTACGCCACCGCACTGTGCCGGTCAGTTCTTGGTCTTCGTTCAAAATAGCCGAGATTTGCTTCCCCAGATCAAAATTGGAATGCACTTCAACCATCATGCCGGTGGCAGAGAGATTTTTGATGAAGCCCCACCCTTCGCCGGATTCTGCTCTAATCTTGGCAAGGCGAAGCATCGCAATATGCCGATCCTGTTTCCGCCGTTCCGCTGGAGTCAAAACAAAATCGGCGGGCTCCGTCGGGGGTGTGACAGCTTGAATCGCATTTTTCATTTACTTGACTTTCATTCTGTAACGGATGGAGAAACGCTCATATTTTTCATTGACCGGCATCAGCGCACCGCGCGGACGGAGTTTGATATGAGTAACATTCTGATCAAATCCATCAGCATCAGCGACGGGAGTATAATCGAACGTCGCGCCACCATCGCTGGAAAATTCGATGGAATCCGTCAAACTGGCGAGGCCATCAAAGCCGAATTCCAGACCGCTATCATTATCGATGAAAGCAGCCGGTCCAGTGCCGGCCTGAGACAGATCCCCCACGAAAAGCGATAGCTGATCGGGGATCATATCGATAATGGCAAAGGATGTTGCAGGAGAAGCATTGTCCAACGGACCCGTCACGGAAACGGAATAGTCGACCAAGGCTCCCGGAACCGCCCGCGCGGCATCACCCATTCCGACCGGGCTGGTAACAATGCTGCTTGAAAGTGCGATGGCGACATTCTCGCCAGAACCGGCCTCCGCCAAGGATGGTGCTGGCGCAGCAAAATACGCCAGCGCGATGGCCAACGGGAGAATATGCGGACGCCGTGTCTCACATAGCTCCTGAACGCCAGATCCTGTCTTTGTTTCCTCATATTCCGTGAGGGATTTCAGCATAGAATTTTCCATATTTTCCTGCTTACTGTAATTCTATCAAGTGTAATTCGCACGATTCAGCAATGCCGTGATCAGCCTCGACACCTGTCAGATTCGTGCAGTCACGATGTGTCGTGCGTCTCAGGACAGTCAGTGTGTTGTCATATGGTTTGGCTGCAGCCTGCGCTGTAGCAATCATTGTGAACGGCTTGAGGACTCTTGCGCTCGCTACAACGGTAGCACGGCCATTTCCCTTAACAATCGGATCCGTCTGCTTTGCTTCAGATGCCAGTGCGGGCAAGCCAGTCAAGGCCAGGACAGATAATATAGCTAGCGGAACGAATTTCGCGCAGCACAATGAGCGCAAAAAAACGACATTCCGTTCTACCAATATTGATCCGGTTGACTGCATGAAACTTCCCACAACTTACGTGCAAGCGGGAAGCACTCGGGCGTCTGTCCGAAGGTGGAGCGGATAATTTTCATTATCCACTCCACCAGGAAACAGTCGATACGATACTGACCAGAATATCGCACCAACGCCGGGACAACTGTGGTGCTTGATTGGGTTACCACAGACCAGAGCCGAGTTGCCCCACTTGCCCATCCTTTCTGTCGAAACATCGGGATGTTATGCAGTTAGATACGGCTATTGTTACAGTATGTTACGGCGTCGTACTTGTAACCATCTATATTTAAAGGATTATATTTTTAAACGTGTAGCCTTAGGTCACGAGCATTAACTCTTTCTTCATACAGGTTATTATCTCGTTTACACTGTATCATGCCGACGGGTGACATTTGAACACATTTCGAAGCGCACTTCTCCTGTATCAATCAATGTGCAAGCACGACCGGTTATGGAATCTGCTTGGTTGGCTGGTTTTACCAACGGGATTGCACGACCATTTTGACTTCGTCAAAACGCCCCGGGCAAGACCTAAATGATCGAGTTCACCTCTGCCCGGTTAATCGCGACGGCAGCCAGAATGGATTGTGCAAAACTGTGCAGAGTATCATCCCGCGCGCCCATGATGACAATGCGGTCGCCCGCTCGCGCAATCGCGGCTATTCTGTCGCCACAATCCTCTCGTGTAGCGAAATATTCTGCCGTGCCACCCGCAGCGGCTATCGCATCAACGATCGATTCACTGCCAAGCGTCCGATCGACGGTGCCGCCGAAATATACCGGATCGCACAATATGACACGATCATCGCCGTTGAGATATTCGCTAAAAACCCCGGCAAGCTCTGCACCCATTTTTTGGATCGGTCCAAATCCGTGCGGTTGAAAGAAAGCAATAACCCGGCCAGGAAAAGCCTTCAGGGTGGCAAGAGTCGCGGCAATCTTGTCGGGATTATGACCGAAATCGTCGATCACGCTAATCTCGTTCTCTGTTCCGACGATATCAAATCGGCGAGCCAGACCCTTAAACGTTTCAATCGCCGCTATCGCAGTGTCGATCGGCACGCCGTTCGCACAACAAGCCGCAACGGCTGCCAGTGCATTGGCGATGTTATGCTTGCCCGGTACTTGTAGAGATATCCGGTGATCTGCACCGTCAGTCCGCAAGGTGAAGCTGCTGCCAAGCGATTGCTCCTGGACTTGCACAGCCCGAAAGTCGGAACCTTCGGAAAATCCGAAGCTGGATGATTTTGCCAAACGGCAAGAGGCAACCAGCATGCGCGATTCTTCGTCATCATGGTTCCAGATCGCATGCCGGGACTTCGCTATGAAATCGCCGAACAATATTCTCAGCTCTTCAAGGCTCTTGTGATCCAGACTGACATTGTTGAGCACCGCTATGTCAGGGTCGAACAGAGCGATCGAACCATCGCTTTCGTCGACTTCGCTGACCATCAAATCGCCATTGCCGACGCGGGAACTGGCAAAAGGGGCGTCGTCATTGACAAAATTCTTCATCACCGCGCCGTTCATGATCGTCGGATCACGGCCCGCCTCGGTCAATATCCAGCCGATCATTCCGGTGACAGTGGACTTGCCGCTGGTGCCGCCGACCGCGATGCTCTGCGGCACCGCATTGAAATGCTCTGCCAGTAGCTCGGCCCTCGTCATTCGTTTGCAACCGAGTGCGATGGCTTGTGCGACATCCGGTACACTGTCTTCGATCGCGGCAGAGGCTATCAATATCTGGCGTCCATCAACCAAGCCGCTGCCATCCTGCTGGAACAGCTTGATTCCGCCATCCTGCAGCCATCGGAATTTATCAGCCAGTCGCCCCTGGTCCAGCGCCCGGTCGGACCCTGCGACCTGCGCACCCGCCGCTTTGACAATCATCGCCAGAGGCAACATTCCGGAACCGCCGATTCCACAAAAATAATAGGATTTGTCTTCACTCATTTTTTCGCGCTATTGCTTCTCGATCTATTTGGCAATGGCGCAAGGAACAAAATCAATCTCTTCAACCCTACGCATCGGTATTTGTGCGCCGTCGACTCCGTTTTCACAGACAGGGGCCGAACGTGTCCTCGCGCTTGCCGCAAAGAGCCATCCGGAAGCGGAATTGATATTCGACGAGCAGTGCTTTTTCGAGCACGGACATTTTGCAGGCAGCGACGAACAAAGGCTCGACAGTTTCGTCGCCCTGGCTAACGATCCGACTATCGACGCCATCTGGTTTGCCCGCGGCGGCTATGGTGCCGCACGGATTGCGGAATCCGCGATTACTCGACTGGACAGCAACGCGAACCGCAAGACATATCTCGGATATAGCGATGCGGGCAATATGCTGGCCGCACTCTATCGAGCAGGCATTGGAGCGGTCGCCCATGGCCCCATGCCTTCCGATATCGCCAGAACCGGCGGCGAGGACGCCATAAGGAGAGCTTTGGACTGGATCGTTCATAAAAAGCCGGATGCCCTCGAGCCAGACCTGAACCCCGGCCACAAGCACGCTGCGTTCAATCTTATGACGCTTGCGATGATGACCGGAACAAGGCTGATGCCCGATCTGCGAGATCATATTCTGATCATCGAGGAAATATCCGAATATTTATATGCCTTTGACCGCGCGATGTTTCATCTATGCAGCAATTTGACGGATCACGGCCTGACCGGCATCAGATTGGGTCGCGTCAGCGATATTCCCGAGAATGACCGCCCCTTTGGCGAAGACGCGGAAGCGATTGCCGAGCGATGGTCCCGGCAGAATGGTATCGCCTTCCTGGGCCGGTCAGATATCGGCCATGATGCCCGGAACCGCGTTGTACCGTTTGGAACATTCGACATCTGAGATATCAGCAGGAACAGACCGGTCCTGCCTTCAGCACCCAGCCTGAATTCAAGAAGCTTTTTCAATGTCTACATTGTCTCGCTCGTGAACAAACTCCGGTACCAGCGACTTGAGCAATGTTACGGCAGTTCTCGGATCCCGGCAGTCTATCAGGCTCACAATTAGCTCATTTAAAGAATCTGCCGCAATATAGGTTTCATGCGCCTTCATAATGCGTGCATGCTGCGTCGGTTGCGGATCATTTCCGATGATCAGTTCTTCATAGAGTTTTTCGCCCGCCCGTAGGCCAACTTCGACAATTTCGATATCGCCTTCAGGGTTACTATCGTCCCGAACCGTCAACCCCGATAACCGGACCATCGTTTCGGCGAGATCGAGAATCCTTACGGATTTGCCCATATCAAGCACGAAAACTTCGCCACCCTTGGCCATGCCTGCCGCTTGAATAACCAGCTGAGCCGCCTCCGGAATAGTCATGAAATATCGGGTGACGTTGCGATCCGTCAGAGTGATCGGGCCACCCTGTTCGATTTGATTGCGAAACAGAGGTACCACAGAACCGCTGGAACCCAGGACATTGCCAAACCGGACCATGGAAAACCTGGTCGAGCCATTTTTCTCGGCGAAATTCTGAATTACCTGTTCAGCCGCGCGCTTCGACGCGCCCATCACATTGGTCGGCCGCACCGCTTTGTCGGTGCTGATGAGGATAAAATCGCTGACCCCTGCGTCTTCCGCGGCCGCCGCCAGGGTTTGCGTGCCCAATATATTATTGCGAATGCCTTCTACAGGATTGGCCTCGACGAGCGGCACATGCTTATATGCTGCCGCATGGAACACCGTATCCGGCTGCCACAGGCTGAATATTTCCCGTAGCCTGACTGTATCAACAACCGAGCCCAGAGCCGGTATCAGCTCCAGTTTTGTTTTGCTTTGCGTTACCAGCAATTCCCGCAGTTCTTTTTCGATCTGGTAGAGCGAATATTCTGACAGATCCAATAATATCAGGCGATGGGCTCCCGACTTCGCGATCTGCCGGCAAAGCTCCCCGCCGATAGACCCCCCTGCTCCCGTCACCAAAACTGTCTTGCCGACAATCGTCCGCCCGAACAGCAACTCATTCGGCCTCACGGGCTCGCGACCAAGCAAGTCTTCGATCTCGAGTTCACGGATATCGCTGAAGGAAACCTTACCCGCAATGATCGCTTTCATGTCCGGCAATGTCTGGACGTGGACTTTAAAGGCGCGAATTTGATCGACAATCTGGCGGCGTTTTTTCCGGTTGATCGAGGGCAGCGCCAACAAGATATCCGTAATCTCGCGCTTCTTGATCAGTTCCGGCAGATGCTCGCTCCAGAAGACCCTATATCCATCAAGTCTTTGGCCATCGAGGCGGCGATCATCATCGACATAACCACATAACCGCATGCCAGGTTCAGATCGCATGGAGGTGGCGAGTTGTTGTCCGGCGCTACCGGCACCATAGATCAGAACATTTTTAACCTCGCCCGCAAAGCGATTGCGGCCAAGAATATCGATCATCAGATATCTTGCCGCGATTCTGACAAAGCCGACCATGATGAAAAACACCACGGGTTGAATAACCCCGATTGTTCGCGGCACGCCGTCCAAGCCGACCATGATGAATATAAATGCAACCAGGACAGAATATATCGCGAAAGCGCGGACAAGGGTCTTCATCATACCAGTGCCAGCGTAGCGGAAAATTGCGCGATAAACTCCGCTCAGAACAAAGACGGGGACCATCGTCAAAAGACAAATCAGCAGGATTTTCTGTACGGCAATATCCCACAGCACCCACACGCCAATGCGAAGAGAATAGGCAATCCAGATCGACTGCACGCACAATAAAATGTCGAGCAGGAACACAATCGTCTTTTTCTTCCAGCGTGCAAGCTGGGCAATTCTCTCTAATAACAATGTGATAACAGTTGTGATATTTTCGATCATTTACTTCTCAAAGCTGACATTCCGTTTACAGACATGTGACGCCAAATGGCTATTTATCGATCAGAGTCGAATAGGCCAAGCACTTTAAAAATACTTATCTACCCGCTAATTGTCATGATTTTCTGATGTTGGATTTGAATCATCATGCCTTTCGATCGCTATTTAAAGATACATTCACATCATCCTTTGCAAAAGGCGAACTAGCATGAACGAGCAGCGATGAACTTGACCTAGATTAACCTACGGGCCACAAGCCGCCAGATTTTTCATGATTAGACTGCAAATATTCGAGGAAATTTAATGAAAATTGCAATGATTGGTTCGGGCTATGTTGGCCTGGTTTCCGGCGCCTGTTTCGCTGATTTCGGCCATGATGTAGTGTGCGTCGACAAAGACAAAAACAAAATATCGAACCTCGACAAAAATGTCATGCCGATTTTCGAACCCGGTCTCGCCGATTTGGTTAAACGCAATGTTGATGCCGAACGTCTGTCTTTTTCAACCGATCTGACGGCTTCGGTGAAAGACTGTGACGCAATCTTTATCGCCGTGGGGACCCCTTCCCGCAGAGGCGATGGTCATGCTGACCTCAGCTATGTCTATGCGGCCAGCGAAGAAATCGCGGATGCCATTACCAAACGGACCGTGATCATAACCAAATCAACCGTTCCTGTGGGAACCGGTGACGAAGTTGAGCATATACTCGAGAAGAAGCAACCACGGGAGCAGTTCGCAGTGGTTTCCAATCCCGAGTTCCTGCGTGAAGGCGCCGCCATCCGTGATTTCAAACAGCCCGACCGTATCGTTATCGGTACAGAAGATGATTGGGCAAAAGACGTGATGACCGAGATTTACCGCCCGCTGTTCCTCAATCAATCACCAATATTGTTTACCGGACGGCGCACTGCGGAACTGATCAAATATGCCGCGAATGCCTTTCTGGCGACAAAAATCACGTTCATCAATGAAATCGCCGATTTGTGCGAGAAAGTTGGCGCCGACGTCCAGGAAGTTTCCCGGGGGATCGGCCTCGACAACCGGATAGGATCGAAATTCCTGCACGCTGGCCCGGGATATGGCGGCAGCTGTTTTCCCAAAGACACGCTGGCTTTGATGAAAACGGCGCAGGACAATGATAGTCCGGTTCGCATCGTCGAAGCCGTGGTGCAAGTGAATGACCAGCGCAAACGCGCCATGGGTCGCAAGGTCATTCATGCGCTCGGCGGTGATGCGCGGGGGAAAAAAGTGGCTCTGCTCGGCCTTACATTCAAGCCCAATACCGACGACATGCGAGACGCTCCATCGATCGCCATCGCACAAACATTGGTCGATGGTGGAGCCGACGTGACTGCATATGATCCCGAAGGCATGAAACTGGCGAAAGAGATCATGCCGGAAGTCGAGATGACGAATAGCAGCTATGATGCTGCAAAAGATGCGGATGCGGTCGTCATCGTGACTGAATGGGATGCATTTCGCGCGCTGGATCTTGAAAAACTCGCACAAGTCATGAAAGGTAACGTGCTGGTCGATTTGCGGAATATATATAATCCCGCAGAAGTTGCGCAGATCGGTTTGGCATATACAAGCGTCGGGCGAAACCAGTGAGCCTTGATATCAGGTCATGAAGCTAAAACGGAAATTCGTTGAGAAACCTTGGGGTCAGGAAATATTGCCTGATATTTTTGGTGCCGTAAGTGGACGGAAAATTGGAGAAATCTGGTTTGAAGCTCCGAAAACTATCACCCCTCAACTCATGACTAAATATCTTTTCACTAGTGAAAAGCTCTCCATTCAGGTGCACCCCAACGACCGGCAGGCACGGAGGCTTGGCTTGCCGCACGGTAAAGCAGAATGCTGGTATATATTGGACGCAAAACCAGACGCCGTATTGGGCCTGGGTTTAAAAAAGCCCGTAAGCGCTACCAAGCTAAGAACTGCCGCAATATTGGGAGAGATAGAGCAGCTCATTGAATGGAAGCCGACCCAAAAAGGTGACTTCTACTACGTGCCGCCGGGAACGATCCATGCGATTGGCCCCGGCATTTCACTGGTGGAAATTCAGCAAAACATCGATGTCACCTATCGCATTTACGACTACGGGCGCCCGCGCGAACTTCACCTCGAGGAAGCGATGGCGGCAGTCAAACTATCATCTTATGACCCGAAATATAGTCTGGAAATTCCGGCGGACAAATCGACCCGTCTTCCGGTTGGCGCGGCATTCGAATTATTCCAGATCATCGGTACTGACGATCAGATATTGTCACAAACTGCGAGCAAGGAATGGCAGGTCATCCCTCTGGAAGGATCTACCAATGTTCGCGGAAAACTGATCAAGGCCGGCGAATGTGGTATATGCCCGCAATTGTCTGATATAGACTTCTCCAATAATGAAAAATCCCTTGTCGCCTGTATAGTGCCGTGAGATCCTGATCATGCCGCAAACAACACTCATTACACCCGTCATATTGTCCGGTGGCTCCGGAACCCGGCTATGGCCCCTTTCGACTCAAGAAAAACCCAAGCAGTTCCTTAATCTTCTTGGTCCACTCAGTATGTTTCAGCTAACGTTTCAGCGTTGCGCGGATAACGCTGTCTATCGTAATCCAATCATTGTAGGCGCTTCCGGCCATGCTGATATCATACAGGAGCAGATGCAGGAGATAGGCGCGCCGCCCAGCACGATCATATTGGAGCCCTGTGCCCGCAACACCGCGCCCGCGATTGCGCTTGCCGCACTCGCCGCCGAGAATCCCACTGATTTACTGCTGGTAATGCCAAGCGATCATATCATCAAAAATGTCCCGGCCTTTCAAAAGGCGGTGCAGGATTCAATTTCGGTCGCCCAAGCCCGCTGGTTGTTAACATTTGGCATCGAACCCACCGGACCAGCCACGGGTTATGGATATATTCAGCAGGGCGACAAGATTGTCGGAAGTACCAGAAGCCTGGCCGCGAAAAAATTTGTCGAGAAACCCAATCAGGAAAAAGCCGAAAAAATGCTCGTGGATGGTGGCTATTTCTGGAACGCGGGAATATTCCTGTTTCGGGCAGACGCCTATCTGGCCGCCATGGAAGAACAGTCCCCCGAAATGCTCAAGGCTTGCAGAGCGGCAATGAGCGGAGAACGGACAGAAAACGGGATTTGCTATCCTGACGCCGATGCATTTTCTTCAGCACCTTCGGATTCCATTGACTATGCGATCATGGAAAAAACAGCAAAGATTGCGGTTACCCCCGTCAATCCCGGATGGTCGGATGTGGGTAGTTGGGATTCTCTATTCGATATATCCGACAAGGATCCAGATTCGAATGTCATCTTCGGCAGGGCCGAAACAATTGGTTCGAACAACAACCTGATCCACAGTCACGACCTAGACGTCGCCGTTCTTGGCGTCGAAAACTTGATCATCGTCACTCATGGAAACAAGGTCGTGATTTTACCCCGAGGGCAATCTCAGGATGTAAAAAAAATCGCGCAGAAGCTTGAGGACAAGAGTTAGGTCAAAGGCATACACTCGTTCGATTTATCGGAATTCTGATTAATGCCAGTCTTTCCGGTCAGCCAACGCGGCCAAAATCTTGCAATCAGCAAGAGTGCTGATGGTAACAAAAGCGTATTCCAAATGTCCCTGATCGCCTCGTCATAGAATTCTTGCCTAACATGCGAGGCTTCCGGGAAATTGCTATAATCGGAATATTCATTGATCAAAGCAACCACTCCGACAAGCAGCCAGGGGATGGAGCTCCCAAGCGATCGTCGGCAGAATAATGCGGCGATTAATTGAACCCCAACACCTGCATATATATGCAGGGAGTCACGATCCAGTCCGGTCGACAATTCCAGCCATTGTTTAAGTTCAATCCATTGCATGGAAATCCGATTGGTCCAGCCGGAAGCAGGGGTCAATGTTTTTCCGGTCATCCGCGCCTTATTGGCCCGGCTTCTCTTTCCAGGGAAAGCCGGTTGCAATCGGTATGACAAGAAAGACTATTGAGATTGCAATCGGGTATGCGTAGAAGAACAATCCATCTATCAATGAATATGCAGATATCGTCGTAAAACCCATCACCGATATCAGCCTCACATATGATGGACTTTTCGCAATGAAAAATGCTGCGTAAACCGCGAGCCCCATCAAGGCCAAAAAAGACAGACCACCAATCACTCCCCAGTCGAACAAGAACTGAAGAATGCTATTGTGAGGATGTTTGAAGATGCCGGCAGCATTCGTACTAACAATTTGAAACTGGAAGGGGCCGTATCCAACCAAGGGCCGCTGAACAATCAATTGCCACGCTTCGATCCAAAAACTAATTCGTCCCGATGAAAATTCACCCGGATCTGAACTTGTATTCCAAAATCTCTGTAAAGCGCCAAACGCATCGTGGCGTGGCAACGGTGCAAGAATGGAAATCAGGGCACCGGAAATTGCCGCCAAAGCAGCTTTTGACAAGAACCGGAATGATCGCATTTCGGAAAAGCAGACAAAACACACCACAAATGCGACCAATATTCCAAATACGGGACCCCGGGAGCCTAGCCAAAGCAACAGCGCCGAATTCACAATTATAAGCAGAATATGCGTTTTCACGAATTCTGACGGTTTAGCAGCTATACTGGCTAGACTAATCGCGATGGCAGGCGCAAAAATATATCCCGTATGCCTTATGTTGGCGAAGCCCGGCAAATAAGAAACCCACTCCATATCACCATCAAGTCCTTTGGCATTGGCGAATACATATACGGTCAATCCAGCAACAGCGGCCGCTGTAGACAATATGATTGCCAGTTTCTCAAGACGAAGCGCTTCGAACCCAGCCTCACGGATCAGGTAAAGGATCGCTATGGAAAAGAGAAGATGGACGAACCAGACACCAGCTCCCAGAATCGCTACCTCGGGATTGGCGTCCGCAAAAAAAGTTGAAATGCATAAGAATAGCAACCATGAACTCAGCAGTATCTGAGCAGAAAGCGGTAGATTGCCGACAAATTTTGCGAAACTCAAACCTCGAACCACCGCAACGATACATATGACGATTTCTACATAAATCGCCGGCAGAAAAAACAGTCGTGCCGTGCTTTGCCACTCGGAGAAACTACCATCCCAGGACGTCAGGAACGTTACATGAAAGAGAGGCAATATAAAAATGGCCGCAATGCATATGAAGGCGGCATGCGATGACAGCACTTTTCCGACAGGAATTCCGCGTAATTTCTGACTTTCATTCAACTTTCTGAACTCCCGGAAAAGCGTCAAGTGCTGGCGACGATAAGTGATCTCTACCTTTTTATAGTTAACAGGAACTTATCAAAGTAGATTACTATTTGGATGCATACAGACATCACCGAACCGCCTCTCAAACAAAGATGAAGAATCTTCGTCTGCCAAATTGCACCGAAGGAAAATTCCGTTATCCTTCCCAGATCAGTTTGCACTGCGTTCCGCATTGGATATAGCGCTAACATGACACAGCTAAAATTCCGCCCTCGCCGATCCTGCCTGTACATGCCGGCCTCTAACGAACGGGCGCTGGAGAAGGCAAAGTCTCTGGCCGCCGACACGATTATTTTCGATCTGGAGGATGCAGTGGCTCCGGATGCCAAGGAAGCAGCCCGAGAGCAGGCCTGCGCTGCGCTGCAGTCCGGTGAATATGGTGACCGCGAACTCGTCGTGCGAATCAATGCGATGGACACGCCCTGGTTCGCCAGGGATCTCAAACAAGCCTGCCTCAGCCAGGCCGATGCCATCCTGGTGCCCAAAATATTGAGCGCGGATGACATCATCCAGATCAGTCGTTCGATTGACGAGATCGGCACAGACCTCACCACCCGTTTATGGGCCATGATAGAGATGCCGCAGGCGATATTGAATCTGGGAGACATTGCCGCGCTTGGCCCGAACACCCGACTGACATGTTTTGTCATGGGCTTCAATGATCTGGCAAAGGAAATGCGGGCACAGCATGACCGCTCCATATTCGGTCCGGTCATGACCCAGGCGGTTATCGCCGCACGGGCTTATGGCATCAACATTATCGACAGCGTCTACAATGACTTCAACGATCCCGATGGCCTTGAAAGGGAATGTCTGGAAGCCAGAAAGCTTGGTTTTGATGGCAAGTCGCTGATCCATCCTGTGCAGATCGAGACAGCGAACCGGATCTTTGCCCCGGATGCGGAAGCTATTGCCGAGGCAGAAGCGATCATCGCGGCGTTTAAAGACCCCGTCAACGCCGGCAAAGGCGTAATCGTCGTTGACGGGAAGATGACGGAGCTTTTGCATCTCAAACAGGCAAAACAGCTGGTAGAGACTGCTGAAGCGATCGCAGCTTTGGGTAAATAGCCGGTTCGCACTCGACAAGCCGTCAAAAAACCGTTTAAGTAGTCAATTGAAATGGATTTGACGGGGCATCAATGCCCTGCCCTTTGGAGAGCAGAGATGGAAGCATTGGAAGCAGCCGCTGGCGAAGTCAGCAAAGACGAAATCATGAAGCTTTTTCAGGCCCAACGCGATGCGTTTCATGCCGAATTGCCGGTGAGCTTTGACTCCCGGATGGATCGGATCAATCGCACAGCCAAGATGATCATCGAAAATAAGGATGCGCTTTGCGAAGCCGTCTCCAATGACTTTGGTCATCGCAGCAGCGTGCAGACCGTGATGACCGACCTGATGTCGATCGTCGGTCATGCCAAGGACCACAAGAAGAATCTGAAAAAATGGATGCGACCCGAGAAGCGCAAGATGGATTTCCCGCTCGGCCTGCTGGGGGCCAGCGGACAGGTCGAATATCAGCCAAAGGGCGTCGTCGGCGTTATCGCGCCGTGGAATTTCCCGATCAATCTCGCCTTTGACCCGGCGATCGGTGCCTTTGGTGCCGGCAACCGGGTGATCATCAAATTTTCCGAATTCTGCCCCGAGACGGGTGAACTGGTAAAGAAACTGGTCGCCGAATATTTCGCGCCCGAGGAAATGACCATCATCACCGGCGGCCCGGAAACCGGCAAGTCCTTCTCCGAAATTCCGTGGGATCACCTGATCTTCACTGGCGGTGGCGGAATTGCCAAACATGTGATGGCAGCAGCAGCGCAAAACCTCACCCCGGTCACGCTGGAACTCGGCGGCAAGTCACCGACCATCATCGGACCCGATGCGGATATCCAGAAGGCGACCCAGCGCATCGCCATGGGCAAGATGATGAATGCCGGGCAGATCTGTCTGGCGCCGGACTATCTGCTGGTCCCGCAGGACAAGGAAGATGCCGTTGTCGAAGGTATCGTATCGAATGTCGCGGAGCAATATCCGACCCTGATCGCCAATGACGACTATACGTCTGTGATCAACGGCCGGCATAAGGAGCGTCTGCAGGGACTGATCGACGATGCGGTGCAAAAGGGCGCAAAGCAGACGATCGTCAATCCCGGTGACGAGGATTTCTCCAACACCAACAGCAACAAGATGCCGCTCACCGTGTTGCAGAATGTCAATGACGACATGCGGGTAATGCAGGAAGAGATTTTCGGCCCGGTGCTTCCGGTGAAGACCTATCGCAATCTTGACGAAGTGATCGACTATGTGAACGATCATGACCGGCCGCTCGGACTATATTATTTCGGAGAAACGGAAAGCGACAAGCGCAAGCTGCTCGATCGCACCATTTCCGGCGGTGTCACGGTCAATGACGTGATCTTTCATATTGCCCAGCATGACCTGCCGTTCGGCGGGGTCGGACCTTCCGGCATGGGTGCCTATACCGGTCCGGACGGCTTCAAGGAATTCAGCCACGCCAAGGCTGTCTATCGTCAGCCGAAGATCAACATTGCCAAAATTGCCGGTTTCCTTCCCCCTTATGGTGCGGGTACGGAAAAGACCATGAAGCAACAGATGAAACTCTAGCGTCAGGCAAATATGGCAGATTTTCCGCTAGCGGGACTCAAGGTCCTGGATTTTTCGCGCGTCGTGGCTGGCCCTTATGCCACGCGCATGCTCTCGGACCTTGGCGCGGAGGTACTGAAGGTTGAACCCCCGGAAGGCGATGTGACGCGCAAGCTCGCCAGGCGGGAAAGCGGGGTTAGCGGCAATTATCTGCAGCTCAATATCGGCAAGAAGAATATCTGCGTCGACTTGAAAGCCGAAGGGGCGCGCGATCTGATCCACAGACTCGCCGCCGAGGCGGATATTGTCGTCGAGAATTTCCGGCCGGGTGTCATGGACAAATTCGGCATCGGCTGGGACGACCTGTCAAAGGTCAATCCCCGCCTGGTGATGCTCTCCATTTCCGGCTATGGTCAGAATAGCCCCGAACGAGCCCGCGCAGCTTATGCACCGGTGCTGCATGCCGAAAGTGGCATAATCGCCCGGCAAGCGGAAATGAGCGGCGGGAAACCGACCGATATGCAATTTGCGATGGCCGATAGCTACAGCTCTCTGCACGGAATTATCGCGATATTGTCAGCCTTGCGCACGCTCGACCAGACCGGTGAAGGCCAATATGTCGATCTCGCCATGGTCAATGTGCTGCATTCGGCCGATGACTATGCCCATTTCGCGCTCGATGATATCTGGCCGAAAGCGCCCGAAACTCTGGTCTGGGACGCGCCGGAACAGCGCCAGATATTGATCACCGGTGATATGAAATGGCTGTGGATCATGTTTTCAACGAAAGACGGCCTGCAGGATCCGACGCCGGAAGGTGCGGACATTCCAACGAAAGTACGGCTGCGCAATGAAGCGATGGAGAAGCACATCCTTTCCTATGACAGTTTCGATGCGCTAACCTGTGCCCTTGACCGGCTCAACCTCGCCTGGGGTGAAGTCTTTCCCTTTGGCCCGGACATCTACGAACAGCCCAGCGTCAAAGCCAATGGCGTCGTGGTCGATGTGACCGATGATGAAGGCAATGCCCGCCGGACCATCCAGTCACCCTATCGCTTCTCGAAATCGAAAAGCGGCATTGACGCCGATGCCAAAACCGCAAAACGCGGCGAACATAATGTCGCCGCGCTTCGGGATTGGTTGAATATGGATGATGAGGAAATCAGCGCGCTTGCCGAAAGCAAGGCGCTAATTTCCTGAAAGCTTAGGCTTCGCCGTTACGCGCCTGACGGCGTTTGAACGATTTCGCACCATTGTTCCAATGCTTCGGGCCGTCGCTCTTGGCTCCAGCGCCTGCGCTTGAACCCGGGCCGCCGCGTCCGGAACCGCCGCCGCCTGGACGACCTTTACGAGCGCTATGCTTGTTCTTGGGCGGTCCGTTACGGGTTGGCGTTGCGCCATATTTCTTGGGTTTCTGACCGTAGATGCGCGAAGCAACTTCTTCACGCGGCGGTTCGTCATAACCTTCCGGCAAAGGAATAACATCTGGCTTCACGCCGGTCAGTTTCACGACATCGCGCAGGAACTGACGCTCGTCCGGAGCGACCAGCGAGTAGGAAATACCGCTCGCGCCTGCCCGTGCTGTCCGGCCGATACGATGGACATATTGCTCGGATACGTTCGGCATGTCGAAGTTGATGACATGGGTAATGCCATCGACATCGATACCGCGCGCCGCAATATCGGTGGCGACAAGAATGTTGATCTTGCCCTTCTTGAAATCACCCAAAGCGCGTTCACGCTGAGGCTGGCTCTTGTTGCCGTGGATGGCCGCGGAGTGGATACCGACGGCCATCAGGTTTTTCACAACCTTGTCTGCACCATGTTTTGTCTGGGTAAACACCAGCATATGATCGGGATTTTCATTGTTGATGAAATCCTTCAGCAGGCGCTGCTTGTCGTCCTGATTGATATAGGTGACCTTCTGGTCAACCCGCTCGGCCGTCGTCGACTGCGGTGCAACCGAAACCTGGACCGGATTGGTCAGGAACTGGTCGGCCAGCTGCGAGATGGTCTTCGGCATGGTTGCCGAGAAGAACAGGCTCTGACGCTGTTTTGGCAACATCGGAACGATTTTCTTCAACGGAACAATGAACCCGAGATCAAGCATCTGGTCGGCTTCATCGAGCACCAGAATTTCAACTTTTGACAGGGTCAGATAGCGCTGATCGATAAGATCAAGTAAACGACCGGGGGTTGCGACCAATACGTCGACACCGCGTTCCAGGATGCGCTTCTGCCGGTTGATCGGCACGCCGCCAAAGGCGGAGGTTACGAAAAGGCCAAGACCTTTTGAATAGCCGGTCATGCTGTCGGCAATCTGCCGTGCCAGTTCGCGGGTTGGTGCAAGTACGAGCATCCGGCATTCGAAGCGACCGGCGCGTCGTTTGTCGTTCAGCAAATGATGAATGGATGGCAACGAGAAAGCGGCAGTCTTGCCGGTACCGGTTTGTGCGATGCCGAGAATGTCCTTGCCTTCAAGCGCCGGGGGGATCGCCTGCTGCTGGATCGGGGAAGGAGTGGTGTAGCCGCCTTCGGCCACGCGTTTTTGAATAGGTTCCGCCAATGCGAAATCAGAAAATTTAGTCAATTTTTTATACCTTGTAATAGCAGCAAGTTTCCAGCGCACAGCATGGAAGCTATACGCGTGTTCGCCGTCTGTTAAGACGACCCGCGTGATCAGGCTGCCGGAAAGAAAGAAGCAATGAAGGCGATAGGTTCGAGATGATCTTGCCATCTCTCACGCAGAACTTCCGCCAGACGGTCAATCGATATTGCCGCCCTTGCTGCGATGCAACATAGGTGTTTTTGAAATCATGTCAAGCGGCGTCGTGTCTCTAAGCGAATTTCCGTTCGGACGATCCTCTCCATGCTCCAGCCACAATTCCTGTCTATCCGCCGATGTCGAATAACAAATATGGACAAATAGTAATGCGGCATGACCGGTTTGAAAATATTGCAAGAACGGACCTTGTCGGCATATTGACTCTGGCCGTAGCCGAGCGTTGCCCCGATCCAGTCCAAAAGCCCGCAGAGCATGCTCAGTCTACCAAATTTAACCCAGTCTTGTGCATGCACATATCGAGTGCCATAGCGCACCATCGTTTGCCAACTTTCGAAGCCGGCAAGCGCAACGAAAGCCTACCCGGTTGCAAAGATGAGCGAGAAATGCCCGAAATCCCGAATTCCCAAGGAGCGAGCGAGAATTACAAGATAGGCGATCGAACATATAGCGTCGAAGCCTTCTCCCCCAAAAAGCCAGACAATGTTCGCGCCCATCCGTTTCAGGCCGGAGCCTTCTTGATGGCCGGTCACCACGTCATTTTTCATCGCCACGCCCCCTGGAGCATCGGCAGATCGAGCGCAACTGCGCCTGAGCAGCGGTATTAGACGATGACACAGGCAAAACGGATTTGCTTCCTGTTCAACCATGATCAAACGCATCAAATCGCGCATAGCCTGCCCATTGCCTTGGTTCTGGCTGAACGAGAGGGAGTTGCTGTAACGCTTGCCGTGACCAGCGACGCAATCGCCGGACAGATCGAACGGATCGCTGGCTCGTCCTTGTTACAAATGGAGATCGTTAGGCTTGATTTGCAATCCACTTTCTCCCGATTCACAAGGATGGCGTTTGACAAGATCGTGCCCGCCCGCAAACTGCTCATTTATCGTGATAATCTGGAATTTTTCCGTCAGTTCGATGCAATTGTGGTGACGGAGAAGACGTCGCTGATTCTCAAGACCCGTTACGGTCTGGACCAAGTTAAAATCATCCACACGCGGCACGGAGCCGGGGACCGCAGCATCGGATTTAACAAGGAAAGTGCGTTGTTCGACCTGTCGCTGGTCGCGGGCGAGAAGATTGCCCGCCGTCTTCAGGCAGAGGCGGGCGTCTCGCGGGAACGGATTGCAATTACCGGCTATGCCAAATTCGATCTCTATGCCGATGTCCGTGCGGACCTACCTTTTCCGGATTCCGACAAACCGACCGTCCTTTACAATCCGCATCCATCCCCTCGCCTTTCGAGCTGGTTCGCCATGGGGGAACGGGTGTTGAACGAGCTTACCGCATCGGACCGCTACAACGTCATTTTCGCGCCCCATGTAATGCTGTTCGCCCGCCGCAATGTCGTAACGATAGCACCTCCGGCATTTCGCCGTGTCCGTGCTCTTGCACCAGCGCTAACGGCGCGCACGAACTTGCTGGTTGATCAGGGCAGCGCAGCCTCGACCGATATGAGCTATACCAACGCAGCGGACATCTATATCGGAGACGTCAGCAGCCAGGTGTATGAATTCCTGCGCCGCCCGCGCCCGTGCCTGCATCTCGACGCGCATGGTGTCGATTGGCGCGACGATCCCAGCTATCTCCACTGGCACGCCGGGCCTGTCGCCGGACGACGCGCCAATATTGTCGAGGCGGTCGATGAAGCCATTGCCACGCATGGCGATTATCTCGCGTCCCAGCGCGCCATGCTGGCCGATACTTTTTCGATAACCGACGAAACCGCGGCTAACCGTTCTGCGCATGCAATATTGGACCTACTCAATGGATGATTTCGCAAGTCTCGATGGTCAGCGGGTCTGGGTCATGGCCAAAGGTTACCACCCGGACGAGGGTGGCATGCAGACCTATGCTGAGGGTGTCGCCGACGCTTACGCGGCGAGCGGAGCGGCGGTCACGGTGTTCACGCAAACCAGCGCCGGGCCGCGGGACTTTAGCGCGGGTGCTGTGCGCGTGATCGACATCGGGCCGGGCGGAGGCGCTAGCGTTCCGGTCCGGTTCTGGCGCGCGATGCGGCAGGAACTGCGGCTCAAGGGCGCGCCGCTGTTCACGCATGGCACAACCTGGCGCACATCGGTGCTGCCGATGGTCCTGCGACTCCCTTATGTTACCACATTCCATGGCCGCGAATTCATGTATGCGCGCGGCGCCATGCTGACTTTGATGCGGCTTGTTGCACGACGGGCGCAACGCTGTTTTGCCGTCAGCCATTACAGTGCCAACCAGCTTGTGGGCCGTCTGGCACCGCTCGCTACCGTTCCCTTGGTTGCATGGAATGGCCTGAGTGCCTGGAACCGCTCTGCCCGGAGCCCGCGCAAAGAAAACCACACGCCTCTGCTGGCCTCGCTCTGCAGGCTCGAACCGCGCAAGAATATCATTGCCTGCGTAAGAGCCTGCGCCACCTTGCGCGACAAGGGGTACGACTTCCGCTATCTTATTGCCGGACGCGGTCCGGACCTTGAAGCAATTAAAGCCGTTGTGGAAAGCTGCGCTTTGGAGGACTTCGTCGAAGTCGCCGGATTCGTATCTGCAGAACGCGCGGCACAGCTTTATGCCGACGCCGACATCTTCCTTCACCCGCAGGTGGCAGCCGATGACGGCCGCGATTTCGAAGGATTCGGCATCGCGATCGGCGACGCGATGGCGGCCGGGGCCGCTGTCATAGTCGGTGAGCAAGGCGGTGCAAAAGAACTGGTTGTTGAGGGTATTTCGGGGCTGATCGTCGACGGGGCCGACACCGATGCCATCGTCCAAGCACTGGAGCGACTATTAGCCGATAAACAGTCGAGCCAGAAAATGGGTCGAGCGGGCCAGCTTCGCGCGCGTGAATATTTCACCTGGAAACGGCACATTGCGGTCATCTTGAGCGCTATCGACTTGAACTGCTGAAACATGCCGACGTCCAGCAACGGGCATGGGCAATTCGCTGGCCTCGCTTGCTCGACCCATACCCACTGCCCTCTACCGGCGAACGTCGGTGCCGGAACCCGGTGACAACCAAAAAACTATCAATCCTGACAGATATATTTATGGCGTAGCCCATGACAGACGAAAAGCCACACAATCGTGACAAGAACTACCGGATTAAAAGCGACAGCTTGTTTCTCAAGGCTCTGGGCGTCGCCAACGACGCCGGAGAGATCAAACCCAATAAATATGCGAAATATCGCCAGATCTGCCGCTTTGTCGAGATTTTCATCGAGCGGATCGAGCGGACCCAGGCGGTCAAACAGAAGCGGGTCAAGGTTCTGGATATCGGATCGGGCAAAGGCTATCTGACCTTTGCGATGTATGACCAGCTCGCCCGGGCCGGACTCAATCCCAAGATTGACGGCGTCGATACACGCTCGGAGATGGTCGACCTCTGCAATCAAGCGGCACAAACCTCCGGTTTTGAAAATCTGGCGTTCCACAATATGAAGGCCGAGGATTTCGTTCAGGGCTATTATGATGCGATCATCGCCCTGCACGCCTGCGACACCGCAACCGACGATGCCTTATTCTATGGCATAAGATCGAAATCCAAACTGATCGTCTGCGCCCCCTGCTGCCAGCATGAAGTCTTGGTCGATCTGCAGAAGAGCGAGACCGAGAACCGGAAATTCATCTCGCACGGCCTGTTTCTGCAAAAGCAGGCGGATCTGATCACCGACAACAGCCGCGTAATGCTTCTCCGTTCGCAGGGTTATCAGGTCGATGTCATCGATTTCGTCTCGACCGAGCACACGCAGAAAAACACGCTGATCACAGCGATCAAGAAGAACAAGCCCTCTCCCAAATATCTCGAGCAATATGAAGCCTATAAGAAGGCCTATGGCTTTAGCGGGATCAAGCTGGAGACGCTGATGCGCGAGGCGGGGTTGATCCGCTCGGAGTAAAACCGCGCCCTAGTTTTCGCGCCGCTTTGGCTAACAACCGGCACAATGCATCTCTCCGGTCGAGACCGCCAAGTTGCTGGACTTGCGATGCCAGTCGATGAAACTTCAAGAACCGAGCCGATTGCCCATTGTTTCCCCGAGACGCACCACCTTTTCCGGCGCCCAGTCGGCTGAGAAAGCCACGGTCTGCGGCCTGAACAGCATGATTACCGTAGAGCCGAGCAGGAAACGCCCCATCTCCTCGCCCTTTTCGAGCGCGATATCCTGATCCGCATAAGTCCACTGCATAATCTTGTTGGCAGGCTTTGGTCTGACTACGCCGTGCCAGACAGTTGCCATGCTGCCGACGATTGTAGCGCCGACCAGGACCATCGCGAATGTGCCATGCTCCGCTGATTCAAACACACATACGACCCGCTCGTTTCGCGCGAAAAGATTAGACACAGCGCGCGCAGTGGTTGGATTAACCGAAAACAGCGAGCCCGGCACGTAGGTCATGCTCGTAAGCCGGCCGTCACAAGGCATGTGTATGCGGTGATAATCCTTGGGTGACAGGTAGACATTGGCGAAGCTGCCGTTGCGGAACTTTGCCGCTAATGCTGTATCGCCGCCAAGCAACTCGGTCGTCGTAAAAGAATGGCCCTTGGCCTGAAGGATGTGATGGTCATCAATAGCACCAAGCTGACTGATCGCGCCATCCACCGGGCAGGCAAAATCCGCTTTGGTGATCGGTCGCGCGCCGGCCCTGAGTGGACGGGTGAAGAAAGCGTTGAAGCTGTTATAACTCAAGATGTCCGGATTTTTTGCCTCGCTCATATCGACTGCATATTTGCCAACGAACCAGCGTATCAGCCGGGTCGTCAGCTTGCCTTGCTCCGCCTCGGCAACGCGGCCAGCAAAGGTGGTAAGCCCCCGCTTTGGCAGCATGTACTGAGACGCAACTTTCAAACGTTCTAACAATAATTTTCTCGCCTCAATGGATTCATCAACTCTTGAACGCTGCTAAAATGCGGCTTCGGAATTTGGCGCATGCACGATGGGCTCGAGCGACGTTTCAAATTCCAGCACTCCACAGAATTTCCCTGCCTCGTAACAGTCAATTACAGGCTTGGCCACTTGCATCTAAAGCGCGCAGCCTCATCAAGAGTGATCGAGGATCATCCGCTGTTGGCGCAGACAAACCTGAGTTGGAAAGACCGCTGATGGGCTGGAAGCCGTCGTAAGGATGCCCCTCTATTCCGGCTTTGCCAGTGACGCGGGCAATACGGTCTTCTGGAGGGCATTGCTGGCTTTCCAATACTCGCCGACAGGGTCCCAACCCTGGAACACGACAACGACATCATCGTCCGGGAACACCATGATCCGCTGTCCCCCCAGTCCAAACCCCCCGAAACCGAGTGCGGACCCATTCCCGTCCTCAGGCACCCACCATTGATAGCCGTAGCCATAAGGGGAGGAATTGTCCCCGGTTGCGCCAGGCGGAACAATAGAAGCCACAGACCGGCGCACCCAGTTTTTTGAAATAACGCGCTTGCCGTCCCATAGCCCGTCTCGCAGGAACAGATACCCGATCCGCGCCAGATCATGGGCTGAAAGGTATAGCCCGCCTTCTGTATCCGCTTCGCCATCGGGCGTGATTTTCCAGTAGAACTCATCAATACCGATTGGGCTGAACAGCTTTTCTCGCGCCCACGCATCGACGCGCTTGCCGGTCGCTTCGTGCAGGATTTTACCGAGAAGCACGCTCGCGCCGTCATTATATTTGAAGACTGTGCCAGGCTCCGCATACATCGGCTGGTCAAGGATGAACTGAATCCACGTCTCGGAGTTTTCAAGCAAGTAAGTACTGTCGGTTTCAGACCCGAAACCACCCGCGTCATCCCACGCGATGCCGGTTCGCATGGTCAGGAGATCGCTGATCGTTATACGCCCCTTGCGCGGGTCCGATCTATCGACTTCATATGCGTCAAAAAAGGGCAGTATCGGCACGTCGATTCCCTCGATAAGCCCCTCGTCAATCGCGATACCCAGGGCAGCGGAATTGATGCTTTTCGTGACGGACTGCACTGTATGCAGATCCGTTCCCTGATAATAAGGATGCAAAGCAGCATTGTCGTAATTATATATTGGATTGCTGAAGTTCGGCGTTAACCGGTCATCCTTGGCCAGCGTCGCGGCCAGCGCTGCATAGTCCCGCTTGATGTTCTTTTCGGCGACGATGCGACCGTGTCGAATGAGCAGAAAATGATCAACGCGGCCGTATTTTTCAGCTACCAGGTCCTCGATGAAACGATTGACGGGTTCGGGATCAAATCCTTCCGCCTCGAGCGTCGAATATTCCCATTCTTCTTGCGGCCATGAAATATCTGGCGCGTGTTCGGACGCCCTGACAGAGTTGATCCCGTCGTTTTGAGGGCTGCTGCACCCCACCGTCAAAGCCGCCAAGGCACAGGCGGTCAGCAAACGCATTATATCGGAAGCACTTTTCGAAAGGCGTGTGGTCATTGTAATCCCCTTTTCCGCACCGAAGAAAGCGCCCTGTTATCCAGCATGCATAGCCGATGTTGCGTTCATTGTAAGGCCCGCTTTTACGTCCACATGCGAGCGCTCAATACGACCAGTGTGGATATCCGGAAGTGGGGGGCGTGAACTGACTGGCAGCTTCGATTTTTTTCCAATCCCAGGTTGTGCGCCCCTATTGAGGATTGAGCTTAATCGGGACAGGCAACTGCCACGAACAGAAAGCGGCAATTAAAATCGAGGCACTGGCCACCGTTCCCACTTGAAGCGGGAAGCAGACTGGTTAGAGTGGATAGTTCACCGGCCGCGCACCACGCGAGGCAGACGCAAAAAAACACGCTGATCACAGCGATCAGGAAGAACAAGACCTCTCCAAAATATCTCGAGCAATATGAAGCCTATAAAATGGCCTATGGTTTTAGCGGGATCAAGCTGGAAACGCTGATGCGCGAAACGGGATTGATCCGCTTGGAATAAGATTACACCATAAAATTCAGGACATTTTGGCCAACAAACGCCGCAATCCATCTCGGCGGTCGCGATCCCCTTCCAGCGCGGACATATTAGCGCACAAACAAAAAGCCCCGCCAGATTGCTCCGACAGGGCTTTGAAACACATTTGTTGTGTGGCAATTAAGCGTAGCTGACTTTCACATTTGCCTTGCGTTGACGGCGCAATGCCCCGCCTATGGCTCCAAAGCCAAAGATCATGAACGCCCATGTCGCTGGCTCTGGAACTGCTCCGGTAAGTGAACCAAATGCAACATTATCAATGACTGCAAAGCCATTTGTCTGGCCTAGTTCTACTCGATCGAAAGAATTGGTTGAAGTCACACCGAAAAATGAACCCCCGCCGGACGCGACGTCAAAGTTGATTGTGTCGAGAAGCGTTGCGCCATTGAACAGGTAAAATATGAATGGTGCATTGGCTCCACTTTGAGAACCGCCACCAAAATTCTGGAAAAAGTCGGCTCCGAAAACGTCAGTGGGGTTGTCGAGAGAAATACTCATGACACCACCGAGAGGAAAATCTGTGCCTAACGCTATTGTTGGATTACTGGACTGGCCGGCAGCGGCGATATAAAAATTCCCGCCATTTTCTGGCGTAAAGGTTATACCGGCGGCAACGCCTGAACATGGACCGCTGCCGCTCGACACCGACTGGTTGTTTGATAAACCAGTACCACCCGGACAACCTTCAAAATCGATGATAGTATTAACGCCAGTGGCACTGTCGAACGATGTCCTGTCATTGAAAATGGTGGTTGCACCAAATGCAGCTGAACTTGAGAAAAGCGCGCCAGTCGCGACGACTGCAAAGACTGAAATTTTCATAATTATAAACTCCCTGTAGCTCCCTTTCGGGAAAGAACACATCAATCGAAGCGACTCCAAATTACGCAGCTCTTAACAAAAAGTTAACCGCTACCACGGCCATAATCAATAGAATTCCCCAGATTTCACTATCATTCCCATTTTGGCACATATTTCAATTGTCCCCCTTTCAACCATTGAGGCCGTATGAAGAGATGGGTCCAACTTGAACGCCAAGGCCCAAAAGCGGCCTTTCTAATCAAGACACTCGCTATCGTTCCTACTTGATGCATGAGGCAGACTGGTTAAAGTGGAAACTTCTCGCACCACGCGAGGCACACGCCCTTCAAGACGGATGATAACATGCGCAACCTGCTCCTTTCCGCCATCGCTCTCGCCGCTTTCACGGTCAGCCCCGCCGCCGCTCAGGAAACAGCTTCTCCGGAGAAACCGGCGCTGGATATCGGCGCAGGCGGACGACCGGTTGGCGAGGCCTGGTCGCGCAGCCCGGTCTATGCCCAGCATGGCATGGCGGCGACCGCCCATCCGCTGGCCAGCCAGATCGCCATCGACATATTGAAAAAGGGAGGTTCTGCCGTCGACGCGGCGATTGCGGCAAACGCGGCGCTGGGGCTGATGGAGCCGACCGGCAACGGTATCGGCGGCGATATGTTCGGGATCATCTGGGATCCCGAGACGCAGAAATTATACGGCCTCAACGGTTCGGGCAAAAGCCCGATGGGGACCAGCTACAAGCAGTTCATCAAGCAGCTGAAGGGCAGCAAGACCATCCCGCCTTTCGGCCCGATGCCGGTCACGGTGCCCGGAACGGTCGACGCCTGGTTCGAAATGCACGGAAAGTTCGGCAAGCTGAGCATGGCCGATATCCTCGCGCCGACGATCGCTTATGCCAAGGACGGCCATCCGGTCGCGCCGGTGATCGGCTATTATCTCGACAGCAATCTCAAGCGGTTCGAGCAAAGCCTGGATATGATCGGTGATTTCGACAATGCGCGGAATACCTATTTCAAAAACGGCGCGCCCAAGGCGGGCGAGATGTTCAAAAATCCTGATCTCGCCAACACGCTCGGAAAAATCGCCACTGGCGGCCGCGATGCCTTTTACAAAGGCGAGATTGCCAAGACGATCGACGGCTATTTCAAACGGATTGGCGGCAATCTGCGCTATGAAGATTTCGCCGCCCACAGCAGTCTTTGGGTAGAACCGGGCTGCGTCGACTATCGCAAGGGCTATGAGCTGTGCGAGCTGCCACCTAACTCGCAAGGCTTCGCGGCGCTGCAAATGGCCAATATCCTCAAAAATGTCGATCTGACCCAATGGCCGCGCGGCAGCGCCGAGGTTTTGCATTATATTACCGAAGCCAAACGGCTGGCCTTTGAAGATGTCGCGCGCTTTTACGCCGATCCGGAGGCATCCCCTGCCCCGCTGCAATGGCTGCTGTCCGACGATTATGGCAAAGAACGTTTCGCTTTGATCGATCCGGCTAAAGCCACACCCGGCTTCGGTCCGGGCGAGCCGAAGCTCGAAGGCGAAGGCGACACGACCTATCTCACCGTCGCCGACAAGGATGGCATGATGGTGTCGCTGATCCAGTCCAATTATCGCGGCATGGGCAGCGGGCTGGTCGCCGATGGCCTCGGCTTCATGTTTCAGGATCGCGGAGAGTTGTACTCGCTCGATGCCAAGCATCCCAATGCCTATGCGCCCGGCAAGCGTCCGTTCCAGACGATCATCCCCGCCTTCATGAAGAAGGACGGCAAACCGTTCATGTCGTTCGGCCTGATGGGCGGCGGCATGCAGCCGCAGGGCCATGTCCAGGTGATGATCAACATGGTCGATTATGGCATGAATCTGCAGGAAGCCGGCGACGCCGCGCGTCTCAACCATGACGGCGGTCGCCAGCCGACCGATGATCTGGCTGGAACCGGTGCCGATCTGCTGGGTATACTCAATGTCGAACCGGGCATATCGGCGGAAACGATCGAAAGGCTGAAAGCGATGGGACATGTTGTAGAGGTCGTTGACAATGGCGCAATGTTCGGCGGTTATCAGGCGATCACCCGCGACGCGGAGACGGGCGTCTACACCGGCGCCACCGAAATGCGCAAAGACGGTCAGGCGATTGGCTACTGAACAAGCATCGCCTTTGCCTCAAAAATCAAAAAGAACTGGAATGAAAATGCAAAAACCCCTTCTCGTCGCCCTGTTGCCGCTACTGGCCCTCGCCCAACCCGCATCGGCCCAGATGGAAAATTTCAAGCCCGGCCCGGTTTTCACAGATTTCGGCCCGACGGCTCCGGTCCAGCAAAGCGAGCCACTGACGAAAGACGCAATGTTCAAGATCAGCTTTGATGTGGCCAAGGGGGCTGAACCGGACAAGATCAATCGCACGATCGAAAGCGCTGCGCGTTTCATCAACATGCATGTCGCCGCCGGAGTTCCGGAGAAGAATATCCAGCTTGCTATAGTCGTTCATGGCGGCGCATCGTTGGATCTGACAAATCAGGAATTTTTCGCGGCGCGCAGGGACGGTGCTGAAAATGCCAACGCAGCAGCCATCGCGCAATTGCAGGAATATGGGGTGAAATTTTACCTGTGCGGCCAGAGCGCGGCGGCCAACGGCATCAGCAACGCTGACCTGCTGCCGGGCGTACAAATGTCGCTCTCCGCGATGACGGCCCACGCCCTGCTGCAACAGCAGGATTTCACGATCAACCCGTTCTGATCCGGTGAACCATTATCCATGCTGAAGGTCGCTAGTTACAATATTCACAAGGGGGTCGGCACCGACAGGCGCCGCAACCCGGGTCGGATCATCGATGTGCTCAACGAGATCGATGCAGATATTATCGCACTGCAGGAGGCTGACCGCCGCTTTGGCGCGAGGGCTGCGGCTATTCCGCAGAAACTGCTCGAGATGCACAGCGACTATCGCGCTATACCGCTGGATGTGCAGATCGATTCAATGGGCTGGCACGGTAACGCGATACTGGTCCGTAAATCCGCGACGGTGGTGGCTCATGATATCATGCATATACCCTGTCTCGAACCGCGCGGCGCGATCATGGCCCATTGCGAGTGGGAGGGCAAAGAGCTGGCGATTTTCGGCATGCACCTCGATCTGTCGGGCCTGTGGCGCAGAAGGCAGGCCGCGGCAATCATCAAGCTCGCCCAGGAAAAGCAACGCGAGGTCCCGGTCGTGCTGATGGGCGATCTCAATGAATGGAGCGCCGCCAGCGGCTGCCTGAAGGATTTTGGCAAGGCTTTCGAGATGGTGGAATGCGGCCGGAGCTTTCATTCCCGCAGCCCGATCGCCACGCTCGACCGGATCATGCACTCCGATGATATCCAGTCTTCAGCCGCGGGAGTCCACGATAGCCCGGCTGCGCGCAAGGCATCCGATCATCTGCCGGTATGGGCGACAATCGCATTCGGCTAAAGTCCCTTCGGCTGTCACCTGACAGCACTACGTAACTCTACCTATATTGCCCCGAACAGCACACTGGTAGCGCCAGTTCCACACAACGTGGAAGGACGTTATGGACAATTTACTGGTAAAGGCTGGCGGATGGCTGGCGCTCGTGTTTCTGGCATTCATTGCAATGGTAATGGCGGTGGACGGTGGTTTCGCCGTGCATATGGCGATTATCATGATCGCGTGCCTGATCGCGCTATGGGTGACGATCAGCAAGGCTGATTATGCGGCGATCGGTCGCGGAATATTGAATGCTCCGGCTGATCCCGGAAAATATGACGACGATCCGATCCGCTGGGGTGTGATCGCCACGCTTTTCTGGGGCATGGCAGGATTCTTCGTCGGATTGTATATCGCCCTGCAACTCGCTTTTCCGGCCCTCAATCTCGGTCTGGAATATACCACATTCGGGCGGCTCCGCCCGCTCCACACTTCTGCCGTCATTTTTGCTTTCGGAGGCAATGCGCTAATCGCGACGAGTTTCTATATCGTCCAGCGCACTTGCAGGGCGAGGCTGGCCTTCCCCCGTCTCGCCCGCTTTGTTTTCTGGGGTTACCAGCTGTTCATCGTGCTGGCCGCCACCGGCTATCTTATGGGCGTAACCCAGTCCAAGGAATATGCCGAACCGGAATGGTATATCGATATCTGGCTGACCATCGTCTGGGTGAGCTATGCAGCCGTGTTCATCGGCACCATCGTCAAACGGTCCGAACCCCATATTTACGTTGCCAACTGGTTTTTCCTCAGCTTCATCCTGACCGTGGCGCTGCTGCATCTGGTCAATGGCCTGGCCATGCCGGTCAGTCTGCTCGGCGCAAAAAGCTATAGTGCCTTTGCCGGCGTCCAGGATGCGCTGACGCAATGGTGGTACGGCCATAACGCTGTCGGATTTTTCCTGACTGCGGGCTTCCTCGGCATGATGTATTATTTCGTGCCGAAACAGGCAGAGCGGCCGGTGTACAGCTATCGTCTGTCGATCATCCACTTCTGGTCGCTGATCTTCCTCTATATCTGGGCCGGTCCGCACCATCTCCATTATACCGCGCTCCCCGACTGGGCGCAGACGCTCGGCATGGTTTTCTCGATCGTACTGTGGATGCCAAGCTGGGGCGGGATGATCAACGGTCTGATGACGCTGAACGGCGCATGGGACAAGATCCGCACCGATCCGATCATCCGGATGATGGTCCTGGCGCTCGCCTTTTACGGCATGAGCACCTTTGAAGGTCCGATGATGTCGATCAAGTCGGTCAACAGCCTGTCGCATTATACCGACTGGACCGTCGGTCACGTCCATAGCGGCGCACTCGGCTGGAACGGCATGATCACCTTTGCCGCGCTCTACTATATGGTGCCGCGCCTTTGGGGCCGCCAACGCCTGTACAGCCTGCGCATGGTCAACTGGCATTTCTGGCTCGCGACGCTCGGCATCGTTCTCTACATCGCTTCGATGTGGGTCGCCGGGATCATGCAGGGCCTGATGTGGCGCGAATATGGTGACGACGGCTATCTCGTCTACGCCTTCAGCGAAGTCGTCTCGGCGATGTTCCCGATGTATGTCATCAGATCGGCCGGTGGCCTGCTCTATCTCGCTGGTGCAGCCGTCATGGTTTACAATGTCTGGATGACGGTAGCCGGCAAAGTCCGCGACGAAAAATCAATGACCGAGACACCCCATGATCCGGAGGCCGACAAGCCGCTGGTCGCGGTTCCGGCAGAGTGAGGGAGACAGGAAAATGACCACACTCACGCAAAAGCACAAGAAGATCGAGCGCAACGTCACCTTGCTCGCTGTACTCGCACTGGTCACGGTGATGATCGGGGGGATCGTCGAAATCGCGCCGCTCTTCTGGATCGACAATACGGTCGAGGAAGTCGAGGGCGTCCGCCCCTATACTCCGCTCGAACTGGCTGGCCGCAATATTTATGTCCGCGAAGGATGCTATTCCTGCCACAGCCAGATGATCCGGCCGTTCCGCGACGAAGTTGAGCGCTACGGTCATTATTCGCTGGCCGCGGAATCGATGTACGATCACCCTTTCCAGTGGGGCTCCAAGCGCACCGGGCCGGATCTGGCCCGCGTCGGAGGCCGTTATTCGGATGAATGGCACGTCCAGCATCTGACCGATCCCCGCGCCGTCGTTCCGGAATCAAATATGCCGCCTTATGCCTTTCTTGCCGAAAAGGAACTGAAAGCCGGCGACATGGGCGACCATCTGCGCGCTCTTTCGCGGGTCGGTGTTCCCTATTCCAAGGAATCGATTGCCAAGGCCAATGAGGATTTACTGACCCAGGTTGACCCGTTCGCCAGTTCGGCCGACCTGGAAAAGCGCTACCCCAAGGTGCAGATCCGCGATTTTGATGGCAATCCTGACCGTCTCAGCGAAATGGACGCGCTGATCGCCTATTTGCAAATGATCGGTACATTGGTTGATTTCGAGGCAGGCGAAGCGCTGGAGCAGCCACGATGAACTATGATGCGCTCCGCCATTTTGCCGACAGCTGGGGCCTGTTGTTCATGACGGCGGTGTTCCTGACGCTGATCGGCTGGACATTCCGTCCGGGCGCCGGACGCAATCATAAAGAAGCCGCCCATATGATTTTTGACGAGGACAAAACAGATGTCTGACAAAAGACGCGTCGACGAACCAACCGGCACCGAAACCGTTGGCCATGAATGGGATGGCATCGAGGAACTTGATACCCCGATGCCGCGCTGGTGGCTCTGGACCCTTTACGCCACAATCGTCTGGGCGATCGGCTATGTCATTCTTTATCCGGCGATCCCGATGCTCAATTCTGCCAGCGAAGGGCTGCTCGGATGGAGCAGCCGCGGAGAATATGAGAGTGCCGTCGCAGAGCGGGAGAAAGAGCTCGAACCGATCCGCGCAGCTCTGGTATCCCAGGATATCAATGAGATGAGCAACAACCCGCAATTGCTGCAACAGGCGATTGAAGGCGGTCGTTCGGCGTTCAAGGTTCATTGCGTACAATGCCACGGCTCGGGCGCAGCGGGATCGATCGGCTATCCCAATCTCAACGACGATGACTGGCTGTGGGGCGGTGATCTGGAAACGATTGAATATACGCTGATCCATGGAATCCGTAATCCGGATCACGACGAGACCCGCTTCTCGCAAATGCCGGCCTTCGGCAGGGATGGCATATTGCAGTCGAACCAGATTCAGGATCTAGTCTCATATGTCCGGCTATTGTCGGGCCGTGAACAACAAAGTTCGGCGTCGAAGCGCGGTGCGGCTCTATTTGAAGCCAATTGCGCGGTCTGTCACGGAGCGGATGGTACCGGTGACCGCGTCCAGGGTGCGCCCAACCTCGCCGATGCGATCAGTCTCTATGGCCTCGACCGCGCTTCACTGACCGACACCATCACCAATGCCCGTTACGGCGTCATGCCGCGCTGGGGACAGAGGCTCGATCCGGCTACGATCCGTATGCTGGCGGCCTATGTCCATTCTCTCGGCGGTGGCGAAAAGCCTCTGGTCGCGGCACCCGCGGTAGAAGCCAAGGCTGAGAGCGGGAATGATGAGCAATCCTAAAGAAATCAACGATCCCGAGCTAAAACTCTACGAAGCGCGCAAGAATGTCTTTCCCAAGGCGGTAAACGGCACGTTCCGGCGGCTGAAATGGGTGATCATGGCGATCACGCTCGGCATCTATTATATCACTCCGTGGATTCGCTGGGACCGCGGGCCTTATGCGCCCAATCAGGCGGTACTGGTCGATCTGGCCAACCGGCGCTTCTACATGTTCGGCATCGAAATCTGGCCGCATGAATTTTACTACGTCGCCGGCATGCTGGTGATGGCGGGTATCGGGCTATTCCTGGTCACATCGGCCGTCGGCCGCGCGTGGTGCGGCTATTCCTGTCCGCAAACCGTCTGGACCGACCTGTTCCAGCACGTCGAACGCGCCATCGACGGCGACCGCAACGCCCAGTTCCGTTTGCAGGAAGCACCATGGGGTCCGAAGAAAATCGGCAAGCGGATGCTGAAATGGTCCGTATGGCTGTTTATCGGTTTCTGGACCGGCGGCGCTTGGATCATGTATTTCGCCGACGCCCCGACCCTGGTTGTGGATTTCTGGACCGGTCAGGCCGCCTTTGTCGCTTATGCCACGGTTGGTGTTCTCACCCTGACGACCTTCATCTTCGGCGGTTTCATGCGCGAGCAGGTGTGCATCTACATGTGCCCGTGGCCGCGTATCCAGACCGCGATGATGGACGAAAAGTCGCTGACCGTCACCTACAAGGACTGGCGCGGCGAGCCCCGCGGCAGCGTGAAAAAGGCCGAGGCTCAGCCCGGCAGCTTTGGCGACTGCATCGACTGCAATCAATGCGTCGCTGTCTGCCCGACCGGTATTGATATCCGTGAAGGACCACAAATCGGCTGCATCACCTGCGCGCTGTGCATCGACGCCTGTGACAAGGTGATGGATCAGGTCGGACGCCCGCGCGGCCTGATCGACTATGCGACACTGGAAGATGCCGAGCTGGAAAAAGCGGGCAAGCCGCACAATCCGATCCTGAAAACCTTGTTGCGGCCACGCACGATTCTATATTCCTCGATCTGGGGTGCAATCGGCCTGGCAATGCTGTTCGCGGTCGGCAATCGTACCCGTATCGACATCAGCGCCAATCATGACCGCAACCCGGTCTATGTCCAGCTTGCCGACGGTCATGTGCGCAACAGCTATACGATCAATCTGCGCAATATGGAAAACCGTCCGCGCCAGATGATTATCGGCATGACGGCGATCGAGGGCGGGGCCATGTGGTCCAACGCCGGTTCGCGGGAAACGGCGGGGCAGGCCCTGACCACCGAGGTGGCCGCCGATAGCATAGCCAGACTGCGGATCTACGTCGCCGCTCCGGGCACAGGCCCCACGCGAGAGGAATTCGCCCTTACGGTAACCGCCGCCGACGATCCCGAGGCTAAGGATATTGACGAGGTATTTTTCGAACGGCCGGAGACAGGCGAATGACGGGACGACCAACCGAGGTGAAAAAATTCACCGGCTATCATGCAGCAGCGATAATCGTCGCCTTTTTCGCGGTGGTTGTCTGCGTCAACATGGTCATGGCGCGGTTCGCCCTGTCAACATTCAGCGGCACCGTGGTCGACAACAGCTATGTCGCAAGCCAGAAATATAATGACTGGCTGGCTGAGGCCCGCACCCAGCAGGCCCATGGCTGGACCGTGTCGCCTGCCCTCCGCAAGGCGGACAAGGCCACCATCACAATCACGACGGCTGCCAGCACTCCATTGCAACAAGCGACCATGACCGGCATCGCGGAACATCCCATCGGACAGGCAGACCCTTTCGAGATCAGCTTTACCCAAGCCAGCTCAGGCGAATTCCACAGCGTCGAAAAATTGCCCGCAGGCCGCTGGAAACTGAAGATCATCATCACCCAGGACGGCAAGGATATGCGCGTGGTTCGGGATATCTGGTGAATGCGATTGCGCCCATAAACGACGGCCAGTCCCGTCTGATCGTGTCGCGGTTTGCCGTCCCTGCGATCCGCTGCGCTGGTTGCATTTCGAAAATCGAGAACGGCCTGAACGCGGTGCCGGGCATCGTTTCCTCGCGGGTGAATTTCTCGACCAAGCAAGTTGCGATATCGCATCTGCCGGAATTGCCCGACGACCAGCTCAGGCGCGAAATCGAGACGCTCGGTTTTGAAGCCCAGATACTTGCCGATAATCCGCTGTCCGAAGAGAAAGGCAGCACCGACAAGCTGATCCGCGCGCTCGCGGTCGCCGGTTTCGGGATGATGAATATCATGCTGCTGTCGGTCAGCGTCTGGTCGGGCGCGGCCGGGGTCACCCGCGATCTGTTCCACTGGTTGTCAGCGCTGATTGCCATCCCCGTAATCTCTTACGCGGGACGTCCATTTTTTGCGTCCGCCGCCATGGCCTTGCGTTACGGCCGGACCAACATGGACGTACCGATCTCGATCGGCATATTGCTGGCTACCGGCCTGAGCATCTACGAAACCGCTACCGGCGGCGAACATGCCTATTTTGACGGTGCGGTGATGTTGCTGTTCTTCCTGCTCGCCGGTCGTGTGCTCGATGGCATGATGCGCGACCGCGCTCGTGAGGGCATTGGCGCATTGCTCAAACAGACCGCCCCGGGCGCAATGGTGCTGGAAGATGACGGAAACACCCGCTGGGTCGCTTCCAAGGATTTACTTCCCGAGATGCAGATGATGGTTGCAGCCGGGGAAAGCCTCGCTGCCGACGGGATTATCGTCTCGGGCTCCAGCAGTTTCGACTGCTCTCTGATGACCGGCGAAAGCGTGCCGCAGCCCAGATCGAAAGACGATATGGTCCTCGCAGGGACGCTTAACCTGACATCGCCCGTCGTGGTGCGGGTCACGGCAACCGGCGAAGACACGAGTGTTTCGGACATCGCGCGGTTGATGGACGAAGCGGGTCAGCGTCGTTCCTTCTACGTGCGCATCGCCGACCGGGCCGCCCGCTATTATGCGCCGGCCGTCCATAGTCTCGCTCTCCTGGCCTTTGCCTTCTGGATGATCGTCGGCGCGGGCTGGCACCAGTCCTTGCTGATCGCGGTCGCGGTGCTGATCATCACCTGCCCCTGCGCTCTTGGCCTCGCGGTGCCCGCTGCGCAGGTCGTCGCCTCCGGCGCGCTGCTCCGCAAGGGCGTGATGGTCAAGGACGGCAGCGCTCTGGAGCGGCTGGCAGAGGTCGACTATGCGCTTTTTGACAAGACCGGCACCCTGACCTTGGGCCGTCCGGTACCAGTCAATCTCGATGATCTCGACCTCGGTCAGAAGCAAATCACTCTCGCCCTCGCACAAGCCAGTCGCCATCCGGTCAGCAAGGGCATTCGCACCGGGTTGCTCGCGCAGAATATCGAACCGGCGGAGCTTGAAGACATTCAGGAATTGCCCGGCGAAGGCATGGCGGCGCGTTGGGGCGATATCGGGGCGATGCTTGGCAAGCCGGAAAAGTCGGAGGATCACCTATCCAGCCAGCTGACCGTCGGCGGCAAAAGTGTCGTGATCCAGTTGCGCGATGAAATCCGGCCCGACGCATTGGCGGCCATAGCCAGTTTGCAGACGCAGGGCTTGCCTTCCTCGATAATCTCCGGTGACAATAATCGCTCCGTTTCCCTTGTTGCGGATGCTCTTGGCCTGAGCGCTCAAGCAGGCGCTTCACCGCAGGACAAGGTCGAAGCCATCACCCGCCTGACCGATAGTGGCTACAAGGTGCTGATGGTGGGCGATGGCCTGAACGACGGCCCTGCCCTTGCCGCTGCTCATGTCTCGATCGCTCCCGGCACCGCCAGCGATGTTGGCCAGCAAGCTGCCGACGCGGTATTCACCAGCGATTCTCTGATGCCCATAGCGCTTTCGGTCAGGGTCGCGCGGCGCACGATGCAGATCGTCCACCAGAATTTCGCTCTCGCCATCGGCTATAATATCTTCGCCGTCCCGCTGGCGCTCACCGGCATGGTCACGCCGCTGATCGCCGCTATTGCGATGTCTTTGTCGTCGCTGATCGTCGTTGGCAATGCGCTGCGGCTGAACGGAGCGGCAAAATGAGCGGCCTGGCGATCCTGATCCCGGTAGCGCTGTTTATGGGAATATGTGGACTGACCTTCTTTTTCTGGGCGATGCGCCACGACCAGTTCGAAGATCTCGACGGCGCCGCCCAGCGGGTGTTGATCGACGAGGAGGAAGACGAACCATCATGATCGGCGTCATAAGAAGGTCCCGACTCAGTCAATGGGCAATCGCGGCAATCGCGCTTCCGCTTGCCGCTATGCCGCTGTCGGCAAAATCCGAGATGATGAATATCGAGCTTTGTACCGCCGATGGCGAGGTACGAAGCGTTTCTATTCCTGTCGAACAGGATGATGGCGAGAATGATTGCGCGAAACCGTGCCACGCCTGCCTGTCACGCAAGAAAAGTCCGAAAAGCTGAGCTTAGACAGCCCGCTATTTCGCCTCGCCGCTCTGATCATTACCACTTTCCGCCGCAAAACCGATACGCAAAGCCTCGGCCAGACTGCGAACGCGCAGTTTCTCCATCATATTGGCGCGATAGATTTCCACAGTGCGTGGCGAGATACCGAGATCATAGGCGATAGTCTTGTTCGGATAGCCGGTCATCAGACCCTCCAGCACATCCTGCTCCCGTCCGGTCAGGCAGGCGAGCCGGACTTTCGCTTCGGATGCCGCCATTTCCTTGAGTTCGCTATTTTCCAGTCGCGAGAACGCTTCTTCCATCGCCGCGATCAGCGCTTCTTTCTCATAGGGTTTTTCGAGGAAATTGATCGCCCCGGCCCGCATCGCCTGGACCGCGATTTCGACATCGCCATGGCCGGTCAGAATGACCACGGGCATATCTATCCCATCCTTGATCATCTGCTGCTGCACCTGCAGGCCGTCCATTTCCGGCATGCGTACATCCAGCAGCACACAGCCCCGTTCCGCGCCTTTCGCCAGCTTCAGAAAGGCCACCCCGGACTCGACCGGTTCAACCTTGAATCCCGCGTGCCGCAACATGAATGCAGCGGATCGCCGGACGGAATCATCGTCGTCGACGACATAGACCAGCCTTTCATTGCTCATCATCTTGCTCCTGTCCTGCTTTTTCCAGCGTTATCCTGAATATCGTCCCGCCTTCGGGATTGGGTTCGACCCCGATTGACCCGCCATGCGCCTCGATAATCGTCCGGCAGATCGAAAGGCCCAGGCCCATGCCGTCTCCCTTGGTGCTGGCAAAAGGGTCGAATAGCCTGTGTCCCAACTCCTGATCAATGCCGGATCCGCTGTCCGTTACAGCTATTTCCACCCGGTCATCATCAATCGACGTAACGCCAATATGCAGTTTTTTGGTAACGCTATCGGCCATCGCTTCGATGGCATTGCGCATCAGATTAACCATCACTTGCTGTATTTGCACGCGATCGACAAAAACATGATTGGTATCGGGCGCGATATCGATCGAGAATTGCACGCCTTTTTCCTGCGCTCCGATCATGCCGAGAACGGTCGCGTCTTCCACCACCTGGGCAATGGACAAAACCCGCCGGTTGATCTCCCCCCGCGATACAAATTCCCTCAGCCGGCGGACAATGGTCCCTGCCCGCAAGCTCTCGGACACGCTTTCCTGCAGCGCTTCGCGGAAAAACTCCCGGTTCTCCGCCAAATCACCATCCATCATGTCGCGCGCTGCAGACAGATAATTGGCGATCGCGGTTAGCGGCTGGTTGATCTCATGGGCGAGCGCGGAGGCCAAAGTTCCGACGGCGCTCAGGCGCGAGGCATGAGCCAGATCCGCCTGGAGCGACTGCAGTTCCGCTTCAGTCTGCTTTTTCTCGGTCAGGTCGATGATGAAGCCGGTAAAATAGCGCTCTTCACCAATTTTTGCTTCCCCGACTTCCAGTTGCAGCGGAAAGGTCGTGCCATCCTTGCGGCAGCCGACGACGGTTCGCCCGATACCGATAATCCGCTTTTCATTGGTTTCGATATAGCGCTCGATATAGCCGTCATGCGCCGCTCTATAAGGTTCGGGCATCAAGACTTTGACATTTTTACCAATTATCTCTTCCTGATCATAGCCGAACATCTTTTCTGCCGTGGCGCTGAAAGAGCTGACCAGACCATATTCATCAATCACGATCATGGCGTCGGGTATCGTCGTCAGGATCGATTTCAATATGGAATTGGCGCTGTCCAGTTTGCTTTCGGTCGTTCGGAGTGCGGTCAAATCCTGAAAGGATATCATCACAGCATCGATATCACCCTTCGGATTAGCCAACGAAGCCAGATTACATAGTGCAAGCATCGAACGTCCGTCCGGAAACTCCAGCTTCACTTCGAACGGTTCGATATTCCTGCTCGGGCGCGCATCAAAGGCGCTCAACATGGCGTCGTTGAAAAAAGTTCGATGGCCCTCGGCTACGCAAGACCCCGGCGCACCTTGGGGTAGCTCCGCGAAACTGGACACACCCAGAATATTCAGCCCTGCGATACTGCAGTTGATCGGCTGCAGGTCACGATCCACAATCATGACGCAGTTCGGCAGCCCGGACAGGATAGATTCCAGATAAGGAAGCTGCTTTGTGTCAAAGGCCATCGTTTCGCGCACTTGCTATGTCTATCCCTTGGCCGACCCATCGCCACTAGCGAATATGCATATCCTACACAAAATGAGCGCATTGCCATAAGAAAATCTGATCTGTCTATGCTGAAACTCGTGGCCACTCAGTGGGAAACAACAAGCGGGATGTGGCAGTTTTTGAAGAGGTTGCGCGTTACGCCGCCAAATAGAAACTCTCTCGCCCGGCTGTGACCATAAGCGCCCATGACAATATATTCGGCCTTCACATTTTTCGCTTCTGCGAGCAGCGTGACATCCACCGAAATTTTACCCGCCGGGGGGCTGTGAATTTCGGACTTGATACCATGATAGGCAAGATATTCGGATGCGGCGAGCTGCGGAAGGTCGTGATCCTTGTCCTCCTCGACCGTCAGGATATGGACGTCGCTGGCCATTTTCAGCAAGGGCACCGCAGCGCGTAACGCATTGCCCGCTTCCAGACTACCGTTCCAGGCAACCAGAGCAGTACCACAGGCGTCGAACTTTTTCACATCGTCAGGTTGAACAATGACCGGAGCGGTCGCATTAAACAGGACGTCGCCCAAAATTCCGAGCGGCAAGGCGTTATCTTTATCCTGACTGGCAGAGCTCAGAACAATGATATCGACCAAGGCGGAATTTTTGGAGAGCCCGCGCGCGGGATCGGCGTTTACTTCCTGATAATCCCAGGACACGTCTTCATCGGCGAGACGCCTTTCGATCTCCGCCCGCAGCTTTTCGTCCAGTTCACGCGACATCTGGCTGATATCGTACATCACCGATATGCCGGTGACGCCATCAAAAGCCATTTGCGAGTTGTAGGGATTGGCGCGCAGGCAATGAAGATGCCCACCCAGCGAACGGGTCAAGTCGAGTGCCGCCTGAAAACGGGCCTCAAAGCCTTCATCATCGGCAATATATAGCAGCACGGATTTCATATATAGTCTCCCGAAATTGCATGTCCCGCTCAGGCCCGGACATTGGGTGAAGACTAGCTAGGCAAATTCATGGCCTATATAAGGAATAATACGGATAGAGATTCGCCGCTCCGTTCACGGTGTCGTTTTTTCTGTATTTCCAACGGTCGGTGTCTGCCACTGGAAGGCCGTGATCAATTCCATGATCGCCTCTTGTGCTGCGGTATCGACTTCCTGCGGGTAGGCAGCCGTCAACCGCGCATCCCAATAACCATAGTCCAGCGCGGTCACGCTGAAATGCCAGGGCACTCCATCGCTGTCGCCGTCAAAAATGCCCTGATAGGCGGCGATATCGGGACGTCCCGACACAAAATACTCTCCCTCCGAAACAACGGCAGCGCTTGAATATTGTGACAGCATGTCGGGTTTTACGATCTTGTAATGATCCTCGGCATTCAATTGCTCGAGATGGATAATCGCGATCTTGATTTCTATTTCATGATCTTCGAAATCGCGCAGATAGCCGATCTCGAAATTATTGCCGGAAAAATCGGTCGTCATTTCACACTGACGGCGAAATCCCGCGACTGTCGCAGGAAATACGAAACCGCTTTCCTTGTGAACGATTGCGCCCGGCTCTTCATAGGGCGCGAACGGGTCAGACAACGGATCAGAGCCAATCGCGCATTGCGCTGCGGCGGGACTGCTCGCCAGTGTCAGCGCCAGTGCTGCGACCGACAGGAAGCCTGCAATGTTCATTCTCTTGGACATAAATCTTCCCCCTAATATCTCAATCGGTCTTCATTCGTGACAGCTGATGACGCGAAACGGCAGTTCGCTGCCATCGGTTTCCGTGATCGTCAGATATTCGCCGACCTTGAGCGGATGATCCTTGAGCCTGAAAATGCTTTCATCATCGTCATCGCCGACTTTGTAGGAAAAGACCCATCCCTTGGGCGATGCAATGACCACCCCGCTCTGATCGGCTTCCCCTGGCCAGAACCGCCGTACAACAGGCCGTTTTTCGGCCTGCTTCAGCGCCTCCGGTTCAATGAAGCCATCATCGTTCAACGGAACGCGAAAGACATATGCATGGGCTGACGAGCCATTGGGATGGTCAGCGGTTCGGGCCAGTTCAAGGCGGATTGTTTTCCAGGTCATGCAATGTGTTTGGGCGAATGCACTCGTACGCGCGATACGCAATGTTGCGTAGTGGGAATGATAATTTCGCGAATAAAAGTCGAGAATGTTGAGATCTCGATGGATGTCGGCAGAACGCATATTTGTGGAGGTTCGCTCGTCGGTCGCCACGCCCTTTCCTACAACTAACCAAATAGGTTATATTCACGCCCTTCCACAAAGAAAGGCGATTCCTCCTATGCCCAATTCCAACGATATCGATATGTTGATTGACGACGTCATAAAGCTTGAAGGCGATTACTCAAATCATCCCGCGGACCGGGGTGGCCCGACCCGATGGGGCGTCACCGAAACCGTCGCTCGGGCTCATGGCTATGCTGGCGATATGCGGCATTTCCCGCGCGAGAATGCCGCTGCAATTTACAAAGACAAATATTGGCTGCGGCCGGGTTTTGACCAGATCGCCCGACATGCAACGGATATCGCGGCCGAACTATTTGATACCGGGATCAATATGGGAACAAGGACGGCCACGGGCTTTCTGCAGCGCGCACTCAATGCGCTCAACCGCAACGGACGCGACTATGGGGATATCTCTGTCGACTGTGAAATTGGCAGAAAGACGCTGGCTGCTCTTGAAGCGTTTTTGCGCAAACGAGGCCCACAAGGCAAGACCGTACTGCTCAAGGCGATCGAGGCGCTCCAGGGCGCCCACTATATCAAACTTGCGGAAACACGTCCGGCTAACCAGGCCTTCCTTTATGGCTGGCTGGCTAACCGGATCGGCTGAATTCCGCCAAAATTTATTTTTTCTATAACCGTGTAAAGTTTGTCAAGTCCACCAAGCGTCTTCAGACTCTTTCTTAACTTCCTCTCCGTCGAAGAAGCCGTTTCTAGAACAAGCTATGCAGAATTTCGCAATCTGACACACAGAAAGGAAACTTCCAAAATGTCCATTCTCTCGACCCTGATCGGACCTGTTTCAAATATCATAGACAAGATCATTCCCGACAAGGAAGCACGTGACAGAGCCAAACTGGAACTGCTCAAACTGGAAAGCAGCCAGGAACTGGAAGAAGCCCGCATCCAGATGTCCGCCATATTGGCAGAGGCGCAATCGGTCGATCCCTGGACGAGTCGCGCGCGGCCCAGTTTTCTCTATGTCATGTATTTCCTGCTGCTCTGGTCGGTCCCGATGGGGCTGATCGCCGCCTTCCGTCCAGAGGCTGCCCGCGATATCGCCGCCGGCATGAACGCCTATCTCGCAGGAATACCAGAGCCGCTTTATGCGCTCTTCGGCACCGGATACCTCGGCTATACCGTGACCCGGCAATGGGGGAAAATCCGCGGTGTCGAGCAATAGGAGTCAGCTATATTGTCGCGGTCCGAACCAGTGTCCCAAAACCGGATCGCCGACCCGATATCGCTCAGATTAATGCAATATTTACGAAATAGGCTTGCCATGCCCATATCTTTCCAGATAAAGGGAAAAGTCTAGTTCATCCAAAGGGGATATATTAAATGACTACCGAAACCAACTTTCGTAAAATGCTGGCTGTAGCCGGCGGCCTTGCACTTGCTGTTCCAGCTCTTTCTGCATGTGCAGAACAAGCTGACGACGCTGCTGCGGTAGCTGAATGTGCTGCTGAAGAAGCAACATGTGCTGCTGAAGAAGCAACATGTGCTGCTGGCGAAGCTGTTTGTGCAGCTGAAGAAGCAACTGGCGAAGCCGCTGATGCAGCTGCTGAAGCAACTGACGAAGCTGCTGAAGCAGTCACCGAGTAAGCTTAGCTTATTTCGCATTGAAAAATGCACTGGAAAGGCTGTTTGAGCTTACGGGCCAAATAGCTAAAGAGGGCGTCTCGCTAGTACCCAGAGTGGTACCGGCAGACGCCCCTTTCGTTCAATATCAGCATTATCCCAAAGGGGATTGCATCGCGCCGGGCAACAAGTCGCGCTGGTTCTACCATGCGCACAAGCCGGAAGAGCGCGAAGAAGGCGAACATGGCCATTTTCACATGTTCCTGCCACTCGACATGTTTGAAGATGTCGAACCTTATTATCAGCCCCCCGCAAAATTGCCCAATGGCAAGAACACCCAGGGCGTCGTCCATTTTGGCGCGCTGAGCTTCGGCCTGGACGGTATGCCAATCAGCTGGTTCACCACCAACTATTGGGTTACCTATGAATATATGATGCCGGCTGAGGCCATCGCTTCGCGTCTGCGCAATTTCGATATGACCGGCGCACCGGGCGACCCGCTGGTCAGCGACTGGCTAACAGCCGCAGTCCAGCATTTCCACGATCCCATCGTCGAGATTCTTCACGAGAGGGACAGAGTTCTAAAGGACAGGAGACAGGAACTGGGTTCCGCTGCCTTCACCGACAAGAAAGTCGAAATCCTGTCCCGCCAGCCATTTGATCTCTAGTGATCATATCCCGGATTGGTACGCTTCAATTTCCGCATCAGGCCCGGCCAAACGAGATTGTCGCCCAACCCTTTCTGAAACACGGCGGCACCCTGTTGATAGACCCGATGCCCCATCTCTGCGCTCTCTTCATGGAGATGCTCTTCACCACCAACGGACTGCGCCAATATCTGGGTCTTGCAGGCATTCTCGAGGAGATACATGCGCATAAAGGCAATAGCACAATTTTGACCGACGGTTAACGTACCGTGGTTGCGCAATATCATAAGGCTTTTCTCACCCAGATCGTTGATCAGCCGCTCCCGCTCATCCAGATCGAGTGCGATGCCCTCATAACCATGGTAGGCGACGTCGTCATGAACCTGCATCGAAAACTGGGTGTAGCGCCTTAACCCTGCCTTTTGAACAGATACCGCGATGCCATAAGGCGTGTGGACGTGGATGACGCATCCAGCGTCCTCACGAGCGCTGTGGACCGCGCTATGGATTGTGAAACCTGCGGGGTTGATGAAATATGGTGTATCCTGCTGAATATTGCCATTCAGATCGATCTTGACCAGCGCGGACGCCGTCATCTCGTCAAACAGCACACCATAAGGGTTGATCAGGAAACGCTCCTCACCATCTTCGTCCGGCAACCGAGCGGAAATATGCGTGAACACAAGATCAGTCCACGCGTGCATGGCACAAAGCCGATAGGTCGCCGCCAGATCGCAGCGCAGCTGCCACTCCACTTCAGAGACCTTGCCTTGGAGCGTTGGTATCTCGTGAGGATCGGGGATGGAGAACCCGGGACCGACCCCCATTGCAGAATCGGCTGTTTGGATCGCAGTTGCCATGATCGCTTCCTTCGCTTGAAATTTCATCGTCAATGCAATTAGGCATGCATTGTCCACAACCGCAACTAAACTATCTAATGTACCTTGGTGTCAAGTATCGCCGCACGTGATATGCCTGACCGAAGGACAAATAGACGCCACCCGATGAGAACCGCGATTTTATTGGAGGCGATTGGAACTGGTTCATTATTCCATTATCAATCCGGCCCGACAGAGCGCTTGCCGGATTTCAGACGAAATCCGCGGCGGTCAGATTCTTTTGCAATATTCAAATCAGCATTCGCCTGTTTGAGCCAGTCATCACAAATTCCGATCTCCGGTGATATTTCGGAGAAGCCTACATCGAGAAAAAGCTCGGCATTCTTGAATTCCATTCTTTTCATCAAATCTTCCGCCACAACCTTTGCTTCCGCTTGAGTGGTAGCTGTGAGCAGAACAGCAAATTGCGTCCCGCCCATACGTCCGACACAGTTTGGCGGCGGGAGACGTGCGGTCAGATACTGGGCAATTCTCTGCAACAGCGCGTTTCCGGACAGGCGGCCGGAGTGATGTGCGACCATTTTGTATAAGTTTACGTCAAAGAGAACGAGCGTGCTTTTGACCTTCTGCCGACCATAAAGGGAAATCACCTTCTGCACCGCTACAGAAAAGCCACTCCGCGTAAATGTGCCAGTCAACCGGTCTTTGGCGGTTTGTTGACGTAATTCAAGCTCATGCATTACCAGTTCGGCGAGCTGCTCCATCAATTCTACTTTCGAGTGCCCGAACTGTCTCGGAACGATATCCAACGCAGAAAGCGTGCCAATATTATGTCCGTCCGGCGTGGTCAGTGGTACGCCGATATAGCTTCTCAGAAAGGGGATACCTGTAACAGAAGGATTGTCCTTGAATTGTGGATCGAGAGTGGCATCCTCAATTATCAAAGAACAATTTTGATCGATAGCGTGATTGCAAAATGTACTATCTCGCGGCACCTCCAGCGCTTCAAAACCTATTTTCGACTTGAACCATTGCCTATTTCCATCAAGTAATGAAATCGCGACCATCGGAACATCAAGAGCCAATTTCGCCACCGTGGTAATATGGTCGAAGCGATATTCCTCAGCGGTATCCAGAATATCATATCGTTCCAGGGCAAATTGCCGGGCAGCTTCCACCTCGAATTGGAAGACTCGATCCATCTTCATTCTATCGTCCAATTTGACCAACATCAAAATGAGAGACGGTTATCGCGTCAAAAAGCTAAGGCAGTTAATCGGTAACCGAAGAAAATGACGGTGTCTCGGTAAGGCGATACTTGTGTCATCAGACCGGCCTGATGTTCGTGCAAATGGACGCTCGGACAGGTCTCGATGTTTTTTATCTCGATATGAGGTCTCATTTCACCAAGAGTCCGTCGCTGTGGACCGTCGCATCTGGTCGACGCACTTAGTCTGTCGATATTTTTGCCGTTCATATCCATGTGGTAACCTAACTGAGGATGGAATGATGACACCGCGTGTTGATGTGAGACCTGATCGGAGCGATATTCTTTCGTCAGATAGCAGGCGCTCAAGTGACCGCGAGGTGGTAACCGCAGAAATATTTGTCCGGCAATCCAATACCCAGTTGTTTCGCGCTACTTTGTCGGATCTGTCCGTCACCGGTTTCAAAATGCTGAGTTGCACAAATCTTGATTCAGAAAAGTTGGTTTTCGTGACTTTGCCCGGATTGCAAACGCTCGGAGCCCATATAAGGTGGGTGCGATATCATGATTTTGGTTGCGAGTTCACCACCCCGCTACATCCTGCAGTTCTCGGACATATTGTATCCGTTCTGCGAAATTTTTGAAATTCCAAACTCTGGCCATATCTGGTGCTACGCCGCTGATAACACAAAATTTTTATGTGAAAACTGGCTCGAGCGCACAGTAGGAATGATGTAATTCCCTCTCCTCTAAATCGCTTAAAGTCCCAAATCTCTCTCATCAACGAATGAGCAAGGTCAGTTTCAGGCGATCACGAGTGAGGAGCGCCTATTGGACTGATCTTTTGACGTTTTTCAAATCTGTTTGCCGTAATTTTTTGCTATCCGATGGAAGGAAGTGGTCCATCTTGGTCGCCCATATTATAGGTTTCAATATTAACCTACTGATATCAATCCGCGCAGGAAAACTCCCTTTCTCATTGCAGCCAGGATATCCGATTGTCCTCTATGCGGATAAAGGGTATCAATCTGTCACTGCCCGAGTTATTTCAGTTACAATCGAACAAATACGGGCCATTATTGAAGGCGCTCGGGAACGAGACTGGGCATTTTTGCAAGAGGTAGCAGAACTTGGGGGGACTCTAAAATTGCAGTGTGAAGGTAATGGATAGTGTTGAAGCTGAGCTAGCGGAACTTCGATCGACCCTTCAGCGGGCAAACGAACGATTTGAAATACTGGATAAAAGATTGGCGGATTCGCCAGGGCGAAACAACGAAGACAAGATTGTCGTCAATGACGAGCTGAGCGATCTTGATCTAATTAGTCGCGCCAAAGACTATCTCCATTGGGGACGACTAAAATCCCAGACCATGGATGCCGGAAATGGTTTATTCTCGGACTCATGTTGGAACATGTGCCTCGATATCTACATCTGCGGCCTAAAAGACGAACGGGTGACAGTGTCAGCCATCGCGCACAGTTCCGGCATACCGATGACAACTGCGATGAGATATATTAACGTCATGGTCCAGCAAGGCCTAATTCAGAAAACTCCAAACCCTGCCGACAATCGAATGATCTTTGTTTCGGCCTCCCCTGACTGCATGGAAAAAATAAAAAGACTTCTCACCAGCTCTCCGCTCTGAAACCCGCGCACCAACCCAGTTCACAGATAATTACAATAGCGACAATTATCGAGCCGCAATCTGCCAGACAAATTGACACGAAACCATGACACTCCGGATCCTATGGCGTTAGGCCGGATGAAGATGGACGCGGTCAGCAATCATTTGTCTCCCGTAGCCAACGAGAAATTCGCCACATCTTAACTCCAGCATTAGCCTGTATTGTTTCCGCGATATCCGAACCTGTTGCTCCAGCCCGCTGGTGATTTTCTGGTCCGAGACGTTCCAACGATTACAGCTTTCGCAGAAATGACGTCACTTCATTAACTCATCTTTAACCATCTTTGTCCATTTCAGACGTTACCAGGTGACGGTTCGAAGATTGCGGGATCTTCGAACCACCCTTCCCCGGCAATTCGGGGTTGCGTGTGTATTTGTGATCTGGGTAGCTTAATGACCGATGTAAATTTAGAGACGTTGCTTGCTGAGAAGCTGATCGGCGATAGTCCGAAAATGCAACAATTGCGCACAATCATAAAATTTGCTGGTCGTTGTAACAGTTCGATTATGATTACTGGCCCTTCCGGCAGCGGTAAGGAAGTCGTTGCCGAGGCCATCCATGCTATTTCCGATCGCAAAAACGCAGCCAACATCGCTGTCAATTGTGGTGCATTGCCGGATCAATTGATTGAGTCCGAACTGTTCGGTCATGAGAAAGGTAGCTTCACCGGTGCCGTGAACCAGCATGTCGGTTTGTTCGAGCAAGCCGATGGCGGCACAATATTTCTCGACGAGATTGGCGATATGCCGATCAATATGCAGGTCAAGCTGTTGCGAGTATTGGAAACCCGTATCGTCAACCGGGTAGGCGGCAATCGCAATATCGGCGTGGATGTGAGAGTTATCGCGGCCACGCACAAACATCTTGGCGAGTGTATCAAAAGCAAAGTTTTCCGCGAAGATCTCTATTACCGCCTTTGTGTCGTACCGATCGAAGTGCCGGCGCTCAATGAAAGAGCGGAAGACATTCCAGCGTTGGTTGCCCACTTCCTGAACAACCAGGATGGACGGAACCCCCTCCCCATTTTTACGGCAGAGGCCTTCGCCGCCATGCAGAGCTACGATTGGCCAGGCAATGTTCGTGAATTGCGCAATGTTGTCGAACGCGCTTCGGTTTTCTTTTCCGGCAAACAAATTTTAGCCAGCGACGTTGCCATGCTGGTGCAATCCGATATCGCGCCAGTGACCCAGCGTGCTGCTGCACCAGTATCCATGCCGACCGAATTACCGCAGGCTGCACGTACTGGCCCGTCTTCCGCTGCACCATATGCTCCAGATTTCGTGGGTCGGGGAAGCAATGTTCTCGATCTGAACGAACATCTTCAATTTGAAGAGCGCCGTATAATCATGAACGCGCTCGATAAGTCGCACGGTGTTGTCTCCCGCGCTGCACGCTTGATCAATATCAAACGGACCACGATGATCGACAAGATGCGCAAGCATAATATCGACTGGCATGTAGAAGACCGCATGGATTACCGCATTGCCGTTTAAACGCGCAAAACCATAACTAGTGAAATGGTGCGATCGCGGTCCAGGCTTTTTCAATTTCATGGATCATCTCGCGCGCAGACTCCACCCGCTCGACACATGTTTCCCTGCCGTCCATCTGAATGCGCTTTGCAGCTTCCGAATAGATGATGTGCAAAGTCTGCGCCAGATCTCCCGCCACGTCAAAGTTCAGCGATTCATCCAGTCCATTGATAATGGCCAAAGCTTTCCCTCTATGCTGATACATTCGGGCGTCGTCGCCGCGCCGTGCACTTCCGATCATCTGGTCGAGCGTTTCGCGCAGCTCTTCGAAAAGCACCGCGACCAGTTCGTATGGGTCGGCAGCCAAAACACGGCTTTCTTTTGCGATGGATTGGTAGCTTGAGGCTCGTTGAATTCGTGACTGAACTGTCATGTTCTATTACTTTCTCGGATCAATTGTCGGTATATGAAGCGAATTGCTGTTCAAGATAGGATTGCGTCGAACGCAATAGTGCTAGCTGGCGTTCGAGCCCTGCAAAGTTCTTCTCCAATTGTTCGCGCAATTTTTCACCGTCAGCAGCAATTTTTTCACGCGAGGCAGCGATTGAATCGCGAATGGTTTCAAGGCGCTGCGTCGCCACGGTCAGAGCACCACCATCATCTTGTAGAGAGGTCGAAACAGCATCAAGCGCACCGGACAGACCAATATTAGTACCGGTAACCACAGCTGGCTCGAGCATTAGCTTAATTGCTCCGCTGTCCAATGCGATCGCTGCGTCAAGCCGCGTCTTGTCGATCGTCAAGGTGCCGTCATTTTCCGTACGCACGCCAATGTCCGCGAGAGTCTTGAAATCGCCGACGTCGGTAAGCCGCGTTGATGTCAACTGACTGAGCTTGCGAATAACTTCGCGGGCGCCACGGTCACCCGCCAAAGGCCCGCCAGTGCCGCCAGCCAACCCGGGTTTGGTTGCAGCGTTCAAAGAACTGCGCAGTTCATTATAGGCGGTCACAAACTCTGTCACCAAACTGGCGACGTCTAATGGTTCGGAATCGCCGTTAATCGTGAATTGTGTTCCAGCCTGAGCGGCCAATAGCGAAATTTGCACACCCGGTATGGCGCCGGAAACCGTATTGCTGCTGTTGGTGAGTTCGATACCGTCGACCTTGATGATACTGTCCAAAGCGGTTGCAATATTGGTCAGGTTCATAGCAGCAGACGGGCCGCTTTGAGTTAAAGTGAACGCGGCATCAACGCCTTCTTGCGCTTCCATAACCAGTCTGGCGCCAGTGTTATCTGTCAATATCATTGCAGTTACGCCACTGTTGCTGGCATTTATCGCATCTCGCATTCCGGCGAGGCTATTGTTGGTGCTGTCGATGACGACGTCAAAACTCCCGCCGCTATTGTTGATGGTGAGCGTTCTCTCGCCAACTGCGGTGGATGCGCTGGCGAAAACATCCGATATCTCGCGCTGGGCGACGGCGACTTGCACCACTTCAACCGAAGCAGGCAGTCCTTCAGGCCGACTACCATCCAATACAGATGCTGTTGCCAGGTCGGTTCGCCCCGATATCAGGTCGCCAACAAAACCCTGTCCGTTCAATGTTTCTTTCACGGCGGCAGCGAAAGTCGTCAAAGCGGACTTGGTTGCAGCCATCGCCGAAATTCGCGAAGAATTCAGTTGGGAGCGCGAATTGAGTTGAGATAGTTTCGCATTCTGGGAAGCTGCCAACAGGTCGGTTACAAGTTGCGACGTGTTGATTCCTGAACCCACCCCCAGGCTGTTTATAATGTCTGTGACCATGATAATCTTCCTTTGGGTATTTTACGGCGCTTCGGAACGCAAATTAATGGGTGGGTGCAAGTTGAAATTACGCCATCCGCGCGCCGTCAACGCTATATCTGACGTCATCCGGTAGTGAGATTTTTGGTTTGTGGATTGGACTGACCAATTTGGCATCAAGCTGGATCAGGAAACTAAGGACCATCGCGACAGCGGCATAGAGACGATCATCAATTACATCGCCGACGTTAGACGTATAATATATCGATCTCGTGAGATCCGGATATTCCATCACTGGCTTGCCGATTTCACTGGCCATTTCTCTCATAGCGAGCGCGACTGCATCACATCCCTTGCCAAGCACAACTGGTGCCATGTCCCGGTCCCGGTCATATCGCAGGGCTACAGCGAAATGAGTTGGGTTGACCAAGATGACCGTCGCGTCGGAAACAGCCTTGCGGGTTGAATCGTTGAGCATTTCGCTACGCCGCTGACGCTGAAGTGCACGAACGTCGGGAGACCCCTCGCTTTCCTTATATTCATCCTTGATTTCCTGTTTCGTCATTTTCAGACGTTTGCTGCGCTGGAATAGCTGGATGGGAACATCAATCATCGCGATCAACACCATGCTGACGCAGATACCGATGAGGAGCTTCAGGAATAAGGATGCAAAACTGTCGATTGCATTGTTCAGATCTTGCGCGGCGAGCTGTGCCATCTGGTCAAAATGCAGATATAATATTGATCCGCCCACGGCTCCGATCAAAATAATTTTCATCAGCGATTTACCGAGTTCCATCACGCCATTCGCACCAAAAATACGCTTCAGGCCCTTTATCGGATCAAGCTTTGACGGTTTGGGTTTCATCGCAGACCATCGAAAGCCCAATGAACCCAGCATCGCCGGCGTGGCAACGGCAGCGACCAGCAACAATGCAAACAGGCTCATGAATTCCGGTACTATGCTGGAAACCAAAGCGCCGCTCCGACCGCCAACATCGAACGCCTCAATATCTTCAGGGTGAATGATAAGCGCACTAGCAACCATATCGGCCAGCGCCCCATAAAGCAGGCCGCCAAACATCAGGAACGCAACCGTGCCGACAAAGATGATCATTGCACCACCCAAATCGCGCGATTGCAGGACGTCGCCTTTTTTGGAACTGTCTTGTAGTTTCTTTGGGGTTGGTGCTTCGGTTTTTTCTCCGCCGCTCTGGGATTCTTCTGCCACTATGCACCTCCAGCGACGAGCGCTGCCTGGTCAAGACCCATGCCCAGTGCCTGAATAACAGCGTCGGCGATGATCGGCGCGGTCACTGCCAGAGCTACAAGGCCGACGGTGATCGTTACCGGTATGCCGACCGCAAACAGGTTAAGCGCAGGAGCGGTCCGGGCGAGAAACCCCATCATTAATTGGACCAGAATGAGGGCGCCGCCCACTGGTAGCGCGATGAGCAATCCCATTGAAAACAAGGTCCCGCCAAATTGCACCATGCTGTAAAGCATATCAGGACCCATCATCGCAAAGCCGGGAGGCAGCGCAGCATAGCTTTTGACAATGGTCGCAACCAACAGCAGATGTCCATCAATAGCGAGCAGAAGCAAGGTCGCGAAAATCGTTAGAAACTGACCGATTACCGGGGTCGATTGGCCGGTTTGCGGGTCTGACATGCTGGCAAAGCCAAGGCCCATCGCGTTGCTGATCGTTTCTCCGGCAATCAGCACGCTGGAGTAGCCAAGCTGGAGCGCGAACCCGATCGCCAGACCAGTGATAACTTCACCCATGACAAACAAGCTGTTACCCAAGGAGATTGCAGTTTCGGTAGGCAGTTCAAAGCTCATACTGTTGGTCGCGACCATTCCGATCATGAACGCAAGCACGATGCGGACCTGAATGGGAATGTTCGCAGCACCGAAAATCGGAGCGACAACCATCGCCGCGCTCGGCCGGATCATCGCCATCAGCCACATCCACATCTGGCCTTCAAACTCTGCAAAACCTGGAGCGATCATAGCAGGAGGTCCGGAATTCGAGCATAGATTTCGCGGGTAAAGTCTGCAATCAGCAGCAAAATGGAACCGCCGAAAATAGCGACAACCGCGGCCACGACAACCAGCTTGGGAACGAAGCTCAAGGTCTGTTCATTGATCGATGTTGCAGCCTGCACCATGCCCAGCAATAGCCCGACCAAAAGCGCGGGAATAAGCAACGGAGCAGCGGCCAGCGCAGTGATCCAAAGCGCTTGTTGTGCAATGCCAATAAAGAAATCTGGACTATCGGTCATGAGCTAGACCGCAAACGAGCCGGCAAGAGATCCCATGGTCAACGCCCAGCCATCGATCATCACGAACAATAGCAATTTAAATGGCATTGAGATAATCACCGGTGACAGCATCATCATGCCCAGCGCCATCAAGACCGCAGCTACCACGAGATCAATGATCAGAAATGGCAGGAAAATCAGAAATCCGATCTGGAAGGCCGTTTTCAATTCACTGGTGATGAAAGCCGGCAACATTATCGAAAATGGGATTTCTTCAGCCGAGGCGAAGCCGTCCTTGTTGGACAGTTCCATGAACAATTTGAGATCACTTTGCCGGGTCTGCTTGGCCATGAAACCATGCATAATCGTTCCGGATTTCTCGATCGCGTCTGTCAAATCGATTTCATCCGCAGAATAAGGTGCGATCGCCTGCTCGTTTATCTGCTCGATTTGCGGTGCCATGACGAACATCGACAGGAATAGAGCAAGGCCGAGCAATACCTGGTTGGGAGGCGTCTGCTGCAAACCAAGTGCATGGCGCAAGATCGACAAGACAATTATGATCCGGGTGAAGCTCGTCATCATCAATATCAGCGACGGCAACACCGTCATCAGACCCATCACAATCAGGATCTGCAATGTTGTGCTCAGTGGCTGGCCGTCGCCAGAGACGTCATCCAGTGCACGTTCGAGTGCAGCCGATGCTCCCGGAGCAGCATCCTGAGCAAATGCCGGATCAGCGGCATAGGCAGATGCGAAAAACAGCACGACACCAAGGAATATTTTCAAACTAGTCCGCATGGTGAACATCGATCTTCTGGATACCGTTACGGGTCACAGCCAGCAGAATCTGACGGCCACCAAAATCGACCACGGCGAGTTTGCTCTGCACACCCATTGGAACCGTCTCCACGACGTTCAAAAGATTTGAATTCTGCCGCATCATCATTTGAGGTTGATATTTGCGATAGAGCCAGAGCGAGCCGTAGATCAGCAAGCCGATCATTGGCACCATGATAAACAGTTTGACGATGTAGAAGGTCATCAGTTGCGCCTTTCCACACGCGCACGCGTCATGCCGTTGGATACGATCTCGGCAATACGCACACCGAATTTATTCTTGACCGGAACAACCTCTCCCCGGGCCACTAGCGTTCCGTTGACATTGATGTCGATCAATTGGTCAACCTGCCGGTCGAGCTCGACCACAGAGCCTTCTTGCAAATCCATTATTTCGGATATGGTCATCGATACATTGCCGACCTCGACAGAGAGCCTGACTTTGATATCGGACAAGAAACGATAATGGTCCTGGGCAGGAGCCCCCTCGATATCAACACGCGCTGCAGTATCCAGCATTTCGCTATCATGAGTCATATCATTCATCTTCTCGTCCTACAAAAATTGTTTGATTTTAAAGGCTACACCGCCATTTTGTTCACCGATGCTGCCATGGGCAAACACACGATCTCCGACAATAAGCGGAACATTGTCGGTTGGCGCAACGGGTAGAATATCTCCGACAGCAAGTCGGGAAAGCTCGGACAACTGCATGGTCGGACGGGCAAGAACCGAACGGACGGGCATATAAATCTGTTCGACAGAATCTTTCAGATTGGCCTTCCAGACCGGGTCGACCTCGTTCGTCTCCCGGTGATGGGGACGGTTTAATTGTGGTTCGATTGCAATCAATCCGTCGAGTGTCTGAATGACATCCATCGCCGCGATCTTGTGTCCCGAGAGATGGACGGATGTAGCGGAAACCAGAACATTCTCGTCATCCAGATCCAGCTCAATGTCATCTTTGTCTTGGAAATAGCGACTATAGCGAACCGGCGAGTCAAAGAGCATTGACCAGGCGTCCGACAATCCGGCCGCGATCGCGCCAGCCAACCGGTTGATCATCGTAATTTCAGATTGTTTCAGATCACCGCTACTATGCGCTTCACCATCAAATTGTCCGCCAAAGAAACAGTCGACCGATGCACTTAAAAATGTCCGGGAAACGCGAACCAATATCGGCTTCTCCGAGGCACCCAGTTGAAATTCCAGGTAAACAGATTCTGCGGCCAGAGCGGCAAGCCAATCTTTGAACAACAGCTTGGCACTGTCGTCAACTTCCACTTTCATTGCACAATCGATGACATTTGAAAGGTGCAGTTTCAAAACGCCGTCCAGTTTTTTCTCAACCTTTTTATAGGCGGACAACAAAATACCGTCCGGACCACCTTTTTTAATCAGACTGTGACTTACCGGGGCAGCGACATTCTCTTCTCCCGATGATTCCGGGCTGGTTGTTGATGGTTTGGAATTCGTCATGATCTTGCTACTTTCAAAAGCGCTTATTGAACAACCATGTTGGTGAAATAGACGTCCTCAATTCCGCCAAATCCTGTTTTCTCTTTCAGCGTTTCATTGATAATGTCGCGCAATTTTCTCTTCAGCTTGAGCTTGCCTTCCGGTGCCTCCAATTCAATCGCATCTTGCTGCCCCAATTCCATCAGAACAGCGGATCGAATGGCAATTTCATGGTTGATGACATTTTCGAAAACCCGTTCGTCATAATATGTCGAAACCGCCAACGACAACTGGGCGAAGCTGTCTGAATTCGACAGGTTGGAGGTGAATGGCTGTTCGATCTGGTGATAGGTCACCTTGAACGCACTGGACGCTTCTTTCGGTGCCGTGGCGCTGGCTTCTTTTTCGCTGACGGCGGTTCCGTCCTTCATGATAATCTTCGGCTTGTTCGGATCTTCAGGTTCCTCGTGATCTCCACCGATCATTCCTGCCGCATAGAAACCTCCGGCAGCTCCTCCACCGCCGAGCAAAGCAATCAAGCCCGTGGCAAAAAGAACCGTTTTAAGCTTGCCCTTTTTCTTGCTTTTGGGATTTTCATCGTCTGGTTTCGTCTTTGACATTTCGACCTCTGGGTTAATTGAATTTATGAATCCGGGAATGGTTTTCAGGCGTATCGGCTATTGTCTGACACGGAGTCATTTTCGGGAGCGCTTTCAAACGATTGTGCGATCTGGCGACTCTGTGACGGCCTCGCGGATTGTTCACGACCATCGCCGTTTTCCTGTTGCGAAAGATTTCCGCCATCCGGCTTTGATGACGAGAATATATTATCCTTCACGTCGATGCGGAGTGTCAGATCGTCACGCCCCTGGGACTTCAAAATGTCCTGGAGCACAGGACTATGCTGAGCAATAATATCCTTGGCAGCTTGATGCTCGGTCTGAATTTCAATGATCTCCCTCGATCCGCGGGTGGTGAAGATAATTTCCATCCGGCCAAGATTACGAGGATTAATCTCAAACTTTTTCGTTCCGCCGTTTGCTGACATTTCTGCGATTTCCGCACCAAGTCTTTCGGCAACCCGGGGTGAGGATATATCGAACGAAGCGGACTTCTGAGTGGTTTCGCGAGCCGCCAGTTGAGCGGAAGAATTGGCGAGCGGCAGTTGCTCCATCGATGTTTCAAAGCTCTTCACTGCCGACGACACATCCGGTTTGGCCGGATCAAAAAACTCGCCGTCGGTGACAGCCGGTTTCTGCAAACTGGTGGTGACTTGCACATTATCGCTTGCCGTTGACCGGAATTCCAACTTGCCTAGTTCTGAGCGCGCATCCTTTTGTTCTCCAGCCTTCGTAACAAAATGAACTGATGCTGCTGCCTGCTTGTTCAGCTCCAACTGGCTTGTCGGATTGTTGAACGGTTGACTATCGGTAAGATCTGCGTCTCCTGCGCTTTGCGCGCTATCAATCGGCGAGCCACCACCCGGAATGAGTTTTACCTGCGACGCCAGCATGTCTGCCGCGGGTTTCGCTGGGGTATGCCGGGGCTCCCCATCAACAGAAAAGGCGGTTGATCGAATGTTCTGCAGCGCATCTCTATTGAATGTGAGCGGCAATTTTTCTTCTGCAGTATCGGAATCGACTGGATCACTAATGGTTGGATCTTGTCCGCTTTTTGAGGACGTCCGATTCTGATCAAAGATCGTGCCACCCATGCTCTGATTGGCAAATGGCAGTACATTCGTCGCCTCCCAATGTTGGGCAGGAACGGCATCGAGATCCCCAACATCGACACTCTCGATATCGGAGATGTCAATTTCCGTTTTGTCAGCACCAGATTGAGGCTGTTCCTCTGGTGACAGCAAAAGTGATCCGAAATCAGTATTTGAAGGGTTGCTTTCCATACCTGCAGACCTTGCAGAAAACATGCCAATTATGGAGTGGGCAGCTTCGGACATGAGTTTACCAATCATCGTAGCGTTCCTCGCTTTTTATAATTATTTATATTATACAATAAGTTACTAGAAGAATCTGCTTGCCGGACATCCCTTTTGCGGAGCATTGAAACCTTCGATTTCAACAGTTTCTCGGTGCCATCGTGAATTGCCTGAGCGGCAAAATTTTGCCGCTCTGCGGCGGCAAGATTCTGCATCGCGGCTTGGACGGATATTTCGACCACATGCGAAGCCTCCAGCAAACGATCAGAAATTTCCATTTTGGCCGCAAGGGACCCTGCTGTTACCGCAGCCTCACTCTTGTGGGTCTCAGCATGAAGACTTTTTATTTTCCTCGCATTATCTTCCATTAACGCACAATGGCTGCCCGCTTGCATCAAGGCGCGCTCCTTCAGACGCTTTTGTGTATCACGGACCTTTAACACCCGTCGCAGCCCTCTGACCCGCTGCTTCATGATGCAAACAGACCGGAAAGCTGAGTCACGCTTGTCCGGAAGTCCACCAGTTCACGGGGTTTCTGCTTGATATAGTCGATCAGCATTGGCCAGCTCGCCAGGGCCTCATCTATATTGGGGTCATTGCCCGCTTGATATGCGCCCATCAAAACAAGGTCCCGATTTTCTTCGTAAATCGACCAAAGGCGCCTGAAATGAAGTTGTGCTTGCTGATGTTCGGGATCAATAATATCAACCGCAACGCGGCTAATTGACTTGCCGACATCAATCGCCGGAAAAACCCCCTGCTCTGCCAACGACCTTGATAATATGATGTGACCGTCAGCAATGGCGCGAGCACTATCAACGACCGGATCATCCAAGTCGTCGCCGTCGGCCAGCACGGTATAAATTGCGGTTATTGATCCCCCGGTATCGCTGTCGTTGCCGGCTCGTTCAATCAATCGCGGGATCAACGAGAGCGCGGATGGCGGATAGCCTTTCATCGTTGGAGGCTCGCCGGCGGCGAGACCTATTTCGCGCTGCGCATGAGCAACACGGGTAAGACTGTCGATCACCAGAACTACCGACAGGCCCTTCGACCGGAAATATTCCGCGACAGCCGTTGCGCGATATGCGGCTTTCAATCTTGATGATGGCGAGTGATCGGCCGGAACAGCAATCGTGACCGTGGGCACAGCGTCCTTAATTTCACGGCGGCGACTGACAAAATCGTTCACCTCTCGTCCGCGCTCGCCGATCAAGCCGACCACAACAACGTCAGCCACGACACCGTCCAGTATCTGGTTGATCAACATCGACTTGCCGACTCCCGAGCCGGCAATTATGGCCATTCGCTGTCCCTGCCCCATGGTAAGCAAACCATTTAGCGCTCGAATACCAATGTCGATCGGTTTCGAAACACTGGCGCGCCGAAGGACATTCCCTTCCTGCCCTGCCAATGGAACGGTTTCGGTCGTCAATATAGGACCTTTGCCGTCAATCGGTTCTCCCATGGGTCCGATTACCCTGCCAAAGAGGGCTTCACCGACCGCCGCTTGATTGGATTTCGCGTAGGGCAGCACACGACTTCCACTGCGCAACGGTGCGTCTTGCACCATCGGGATCATCAGCGTTCTGGAACCCTTGAAACCGACTACCTCGGCACTGATCTCTCGGCCATCGGTCGCGATCACACGACCCGAATAGCCGATCGGATATTCAAAGCCAGTGACCTCCAGCATGCCGTTATCATGCGCCGACAACTTGCCGACATATCGCGGTTCATTTCCAATATCATCAAGGCGCGCAAGCACGTCGCAGGCAGCCGACGGATATCCGGTTGTGTCCGGGTTCGAGACGGCAAGATCACTCATGGCCAGCCACCGATTTGACGCCGCTGAACTCGTCGATCAGCGTTCGCAGCTCATCCAGCACCACTGCCGAGCCTTTTTCAATCCAGCCACCAGAATGACTGAGTTTCAAATTACCCCGTTGCATGGCTTCGTCACTACGCAGGGCCAATTTGCACACGGTGGAATCAATCAGTTCGACGTCATCCGGATGGAGTACAAGCGTGACACCTTTTTGGTCCTGATCCACGAGCTCGGCCAATTGCATCGCCCAAGCTTGTAACAGGACCGGATCGGGAACTGCCAATTCCGAGCAACGTCTGAAGAGGGACTCCACCGCCGAAAGAATAAACGCAAAACTGTCAGGCGAAGACAAATCGTTCAAATGCTGGATAGCTGCTGCCAGTGCATCGCTGTCCCGGTTCGACGAAGCATGTTCATCCGCCAAAGCGGACTGACCGTCTTCCCATCCTTTCTTGTAGGCGACCCCAAATATATCAGCATCCTGATCGGCAGGAGGCTGCGTTTCCTCTGGCGCACTGCGTCCAACGAAGCTCTTAAAACAGTCGCTATCCCGAGCCTCTGCCTCTGGTTCCAGTCCGCAGGTCCAGGAAGCAAATTCTCGTTGCTCAGTGGTCATTCGCCACAGAGGGACTACGTCTTCATAGCCGAACGTACCTGCAGGATTGAGATCAGACATAATCAGCTCCGGCTCCGGCCATGTTTATTTCGCCGTTGTCGAGCATGACTTTGGCGACCGCAATAATGGCTTTTTGTGCGGCAATGACGGCGTCCATCGGTTGCGGTGGCGCTTCAGCCATATCGTCCTGAATGGTTTCCGCCGCCCGTTTTGACATAGCCCCAAAAATCTTGGCCTTGAGATCATTCGGAGCTCCTCGCAGTGCCGGAACCAGGATACTGGCATCAATTTTCCGGACAACAGAACCGATATCCTTTTTGTTCAAATTCATCAGATCCGCGAAGATGAACATCTCGTCCTCAATCAGTTTTGCGGTTATCTTGTCGCGCTTCATCAATTCCTTGAGCAATGACCGCCCCCGTTCTTTCGGGAGATTGTTGATGATCGTTGCACTGTCGAGCACACCTCCGACCTCCATCGGCGGAACAGTGTCTGCTTCACCAGGTGTCGTGTTCTCCAAAAGAGCCTGAATGTGAGCGAGCGCCTTGCCGCTGACCGGTCCGAGCGTCGCTACCCGATATATCAAATCTGCCTGAATCTCTGGCGGCAGCAATTCTATTGTTTCTGCGGCGACTTCCGGCGTTAGAAACGACATGAGCACCGCAGAGATCTGAGGCGGTTCGTTCGTTATCAGATGGGCAATATCCTTTGCCGGGATCCATTTTAGCATTTCAGCAATATTACTGGGTCGTTTGGGCGCGAAACGATTCATAATTGTCTCTGCGCGCGGCGTACCCAAAGCCTTACGAAAAACCCGGCTGACTTTTTCGTCGGACTTGTAGGACAACATTGTCTGGTTCATCGTCAGCAACAGGAAGCGATCCAGGGAACCATCAATTTGCGTCGCATCAACATTGGCAACGCTGAACATCGCTTCACCCAATGCCTCCACTTCATGAGGTTCGAGCCGCTCAAGTATCTGGGCAGCTTCCTCGTCGTTGAACAACAGCATCAATATCGCTGCGGTCTGGCGTCCGGTGATCAGCTCCAATTGCTTACCTTGTTCGGCGATTTCAACATCATCTTTTTCTGCGATATCAGCCATCTACTTCTTCCAGTTTATCGGATTCTTTGAGCAACTCCTTCACAACCAGAGCTGCGTGATCGGGGTTCTGTTTGACGAAATTCTGAGTCAAAACAGCACGTTCCTGATAGCTTTTGGCCGAAGTGATCATGTCTATGGTCACCGGCGGACCAAGCGCGCCTGCTGTTTGATTTTCGAGTGATCCGCCATCCTCGGTACCATCTTGATTGGAGCCGTCGGTGGTCACGCCATCACTGGTGAGAGCTTTTTGATTCTTGTCGGAACGCAGAGCTTTTTCAGATGTCTGCCAGCGTTTCAAAACCGGACGTCCGATGCCGAAAATAAGCAGCAGGGCGACCAACAACGCAGACAGATTACGTATCAACATGCTGAACCAGGAAGTTTCATACCAGGTTTCTGCGATCGGATCGTCGGCTACTGCTTTAAATCTACGCGCCGTCACCGCAATCTGGTCACCCCGGCCAAGACTATAGCCGACAGTGCCTTTGATGAGTTTTTCAATCTCCTGAATTTCCTTGGGAGATTTTTTGTTTTTTAGTGCACGGTCGTCGATTGCCACTGCAACGGACAATCGCGATACCTGCCCCGGCGCCTGATTGGTCACCGCCACTTCACGGGCAAGTTCAAAGTTTCGGCGATATTCTTCGCTGGTTCTCCGGGGTTCGGCTGCATTCGCACCTTCCTCCTCGGCCCCTCCGGGTTGTTCCGCAACCTCAGCAGCATCAGGGGGACGGTTAGCCAGTGCGCCTGGAATCCCGCCTGCGGCGTTTCCAGCAATTTCGTTCGACTTTTGTCCCTGTTCAGAACGCAATACCGAACCATCGAGCGGATAGGTTTCACTTGTCGCCTGCTTTTCGTCAAAATTTACATCAGCAGTGACCTCTGCAACGAAGTTTCCGGGACCCACCAGTGGTGTCAGCAAACTGGCCAAAGACTGGCGGTAGCGGTCTTCGATTGCCGCCTTCACTTTCAGTTGCGTATCGCTGCCGGAGGATAGGCCCTCGCTGTTGCTCGACAATAGCCGGCCGTTTTGATCGATCACGGATACGTTGGATGCTGAAAGCCCAGGCACGGAACTGGCAACCAGATTCAAAATTGCCTGCGTTTCTTTTTCATCAAGCCTGGTTGAACTCGCGAGATGCAATATTACGGAGGCGGAAGGTTCATTTCTGTCGCGCAGGAATATGCTGGGCTGTTCGACGGCTAAATGGACCCGTGCAGATACAACGCTATCGATGGCTTCGATCGAACGCGCTAAATCCATCTCACGGGCATTTCTTAGCTTTTCCGATTCAACCGCCCTGCTTGCGCCCATTGGCATACTGGACATAATAGTGTCACCGCTCGGCGCGGATCTTGGCAAGCCTTGGCCCGCCAGTTCAATTTTGGCCGAATGGTAGTCTTCTTTGCTAACCGTCAGTGTGCCGGTATCATCATCGACTTCATAGGCTATATTGGCGACCTGCAATGCTTGCATCACCGCGGACTTGTCATTGTCGGGCAGGCCGCGAAATAGATCACGCTGAGGTGGCTCACGAAGAACCAGCCACACTGTAATCGCCGCCAAAACGACAGCAGACATTATGATTAGCGGCATTGCCCGCGCGACAGCGGGCTGTTTGATAAATGCACTGAGCCAGCCCATCGGGCCGCTCGCATTTGCATAACTACCGATTGCCGGCTGCAGTGCATTGCGGCTCGCGGGTGTCAGCGCCTGACCGGTTGATGATTGCTCGGCCATCTATTATACCTGCATGTTCATTATGTCTTGGTAGGCCGACAATAATTTGTTACGAACTTGCAAAGTGGACTCAAATCCCAAGGATGCTTTATGCTTCGCAAGCATAACAGCCGCCACGTCATTGCTTTCACCCATCTGATAGGCCTTCGTTTCCTCATCTGCTGCTATTTGAAGTTTATTGACTTCTTGCAGCGCGTTAGTGAGTTGGGTCGAGAAGCTGTCCGAACCCGCCGTTTCTTTGGGAGCAGAGGTCTGCCCCGGTCCAGCCAGGCCGGCATTCTTGGCGATGTCCTGCAGCGCGTTGTTCTGGTTGAGGATGGCATTACGTGCGGCCATCAGGCTATTCATATTGACTGAAGACATTTTTTAGCTCCTCTCTATGCTGCCAGCGCGCGCATATCGGCCATCCGGTAACGCAAGGTGCGCTCCGAGATGCCAAGCTCTTTTGCGGCGTCACGGCGATTGCCGTTGGTTTTTTCCAATGTTTGATTAATTGCTTCATATTCGACATTTTTGGAAATCGAGTGCAAATCACGTCCGCGAATGAATCGCGAGGAATGACTGGCAGAAACATCATCCTGCTTCGGCGTTGCTGTTAACCGGGCGCCCGAAAAGACCAGATCGTCGGCCTTAATTCGATCACCGTCGCACATCACCAGAGCGCGTTGCAGAACATTGGACAGCTCGCGCACATTGCCCGGCCATTTATGTTCTTTCAGTCGCTCGACACAGCAGCGAGAAAGCGAAATGAACCTTTCGCTCCGCTTCTGAAAACCGATCATCATGAATGCAGCAATGGCAACAATATCGGCAGGCCTTTGAGCAAGAGGGAGAAGATCAACTGGCATGACGTTCAATCGCCAATATAGATCTTCACGGAATCGCCCTGCCCCGACTTCTTCTGCAAAGTCACGGTTGGCTGCGCAAAATACACGGACATCGATTTTTTCGTGGCGGGATGCGCCGACTGGAAGGATCTCGCCTTCCTGGAGCACACGAAGCAGTTTGGACTGACTTTCCAGCGGCATCTCGGTAATCTCGTCGAGGAATATCGTGCCGCCGTCAGCTTCCTTGAACAAGCCGACCGCGCTGTTATAGGCACCAGTGAAGGCACCCTTTTTATGCCCAAACAAGATGGACTCAATCATTGATTCTGTGATGGCCGCGCAGTTTACGGTTACAAACGGCTTGTTTGCCCGCTCGCTATTTTCGTGAATGAACCTAGCCATGCCTTCTTTGCCGGTACCGGTCTCGCCGGTGATCATGACGTTAGCATCGCTGCGCGCCACGCGAGCGGCATATTTATATAAAGCTATTGAATTGGGGTCTGCATAAGCCGGCCCCTTGCCACCGCGCATCGATTCAACAATGCAAGACAGACCAAATTCTCTGTCCGCATTGCCGAATTCGATGCGCAGTGGTTGGCTGAGGGTAGCCGGAACGAAGTGGAATGGTCCATCGCGGTAAACCACGACGGGATCTTTTGCTCCTTTGCATTCATCTTTGGATGCTTCGCGGGTTGTGCGGGGTGGTTGCTCAGCGGAGGATGAATGTAGCGGGTGCGAGTGAATTGTTTCAACACTCGCTAGCAAATCGACAAGTTCTGGAAACCTAGAGACCAGGCTAGGCTTCAGTTTATCGTTGATCATGGCCATTCCCTTACGTTGTTCACCGAGCATCGGATCTAATATCCCTGTGCTCGCCAACTACTTTGCAATGGCCGTGCCAGTTCGATGATCGGCAAGAATCTGCCGATTATTGCCGACAAAACTGTCGGAAATCCGTCATTTGTGTCGGAAAATGGACGGTTTTTCCATAGCTTGTCGGAAAGCCGACACCTTTTCGCTTAATTATATTTCGGGCCCGCCGTTAACTTCCTCGAGGCCGCTTCATCTGTCGAGGTGACCCGTTAGATGAAACGACTATTTGAACTGTGAAAAGGATAACACCATGACTGTAATCGGAACTAACGTAACCGCTATGCGCACCAGCTATGCTTCTAACCAAGCTGAAATGGGTCTCGCAAAATCTATCGAACGCCTTTCAACCGGCAGCCGCGTGAACTCAGCTGCTGACGATGCTGCTGGCTATTCGATCGCCACACGTATGACCTCGGAAGTACGTGGACTGAACATGGCCATTCGTAACTCGAACGACGGCATTTCGCTGGCGCAGACCGCTGAAGGCGGCATGAACGAAATCACCAGCATGATGCAGCGTATGCGTGAACTGTCTGTCCAGTCTGCCAACGGTACGCTTTCGACCGGCGACCGCGACAACCTTCAGACCGAAGTTACCGCTTTGATTGCACAGATCGGTGATGTTGCGTCGCGGACAACCTTCAACGATGTTGCATTGCTTGACGGAACCAACGCCACAATCAACATCCAGACCGGCAGCGACGCCAGTCAGACGGTGGCGGTCACTTTGACAGATGTCACGGCCGCAACTCTGGGTATTGACGCCCTGGACATCAGCACCGAAGCTGGCGCAACCACTGCACTGGGCCTTCTGGATACCGCTCTCGATACGGTCACCACCGCACAGGCTTCTTTGGGTGCCGACCAGAACCGTCTGCAAACCACAATTTCCAACCTGTCTGACCGTGTTGCGAACATCTCGGAATCGCGTTCGCGTATCATGGACGTCGACTTCTCTGCTGAAACAACCGAGCTGGCAAAAAACCAGATCCTGAGCCAAGCTTCGACGGCGATGTTGTCGCAGGCGAACCAGTCTCAGCAGTCTGTTCTCAGCCTGCTCCGGTAATATCAGACTCCACCGATACGAAAAAGCCTCTTCCCGGTTGGGAGGAGGCTTTTTTATTGGTCAGATCCAGCAATGACTTGTGGGTAAATGCCACAGAGAAAACTAGTTCATAGTCATGGCAACTTGAAGTTTCTCCAATGCCCGCTTTTTGATCTGGCATATGCGAACTGAAGATACATCAAGTATCTCCCCAATCTCATCAAGCTGCATCTCCTCCACAAAATAGCAATTGAGTATGAGTTGTTCACGTTCGTTTAGCTGCTTCAGATTTGCAGACAGCAGTTCCACCATCTGCGACTTTTCCAATTTTTCATGCTGATCGTCCTCTTGATCGGTGAACCAGCTACTGGAGTCGCAATAAACTTCGTCGAGTGAACCAAGATGGACATCGATCGCCCTGTCTGCATGTTTACGAAAATCGGAAGGATCCATATCCAGGCCCAGCGCCAGTTCGGACTCGTCGGGCTCCCGACCAAGTTCCTTCACCAGCTTGTCCCGACACCTGCGCACTTTCTTATGCCAATCAACCGAGGTTCTGCGCAAATTGCACGTTGATCTCAAATCATCAATCATTGCGCCGCGGACACGGACGTATAGATAGGTACTGAAACTATGCCCTTGATCGACATATTTCTTTGCCGCCTCGACCATTGCGACCAGTCCGACCTGAATCAGGTCTTCGATTTCCATCTGGTCGGGCGCAAACGATTTTACCTGCCATGCAATCTTTGTAACCAGCGACTGATTTTCTTCAATCAGCCGATTTTCGTCTATTCTCATCGCGCCGTAGGCTTGGGATGCGCGGCTCTTTGTTTTCAACATAGCGTACTTCCGATTGGTAGTTAGTTTTGATTTGCATCTGTGACAGCCATTGTGTGGCTGGACTGCGGAACCCCGATCTTGCTCAGCACTTCAATTGACTTGTCATCGGGCAATTCTTGATAGGAAAGAACCGTCAGGTCCGGGAACCGCTGTTTGAGCAAAGCGCCAAGCGGACGCCGCACGACCGGCGACGTGATAAGGGCCACGTTACGGGCTTCCAATGGCAAGCTGCGGGCAGCTTCATCCATGGCTTCAATTATCTTCTGAGCCAATTGCGGTTCGATAGGATAGCTAGCATCTTCGCCCACTTTCAACGCCTTAACGAGCAGGCTTTCCAGTTCTGCATCCAGCGTCACGACCGGAAGGGGCAAGCTGATAGGCACCATGGTTTGAACGATCAGATTGCCGATTTTCTGTCGTATAGTATCAACCATTTGTGCCGTATCAGTGTGCAGACTGGATGCTTCCAACATTGCCAGGCAAATTTTCTGAAAGTCCTTCACTGGTACTTTGTCGGCGAGAAGATCACGGCAAATTGCGGTAATCGTATATAGCGACAGAGGTTGCGGTGTGAGGCTGTCAACCAGTTGCGGCGATGATTCCTTGAGAAAATCGAGCAACTTCTGCGCTTCATCCATACCGAATAGCTGCGCTGCATTGCGCCGCACAACGTCATTGAGATGGGTCGCGATAACGGTAGGTGCATCTACGACTGTATAACCCTCGGCGATTGCCTGGGATTTTTTATCGGCGCTTATCCAAATGGCGTCCATTCCGAATGTGGGGTCCTTGCACGGCCGACCCTCGATTACCGAATCCACGTGACCGTCATCAAGCGCGATAAAATCATTCGGCCAAACAGTATCCTCGCCCAGGACCATTCCCCCCATCATGATCCGATAACCGTTGGGTTCCAGAGACAAATCGTCTTTGATCCGGACAAGCGGTATTACAAAACCCAGTTCTTTGGATATTTGACGACGGATACCGGTAATCCGTTTCATCAACGGCGCGCCCTTCCGGTCTTCCACCAGCGGAACAAGACCATACCCGATTTCGATTCCAAGACGCGCCTTTTCGGAGACATCTTCCCAATCTATCTGTTCCGGATGTTTTTCTACGACCGGTTCGGCGGTCACTTCCACAGGCTTCGGCTTGCGGATCAGATAAAAGGCAATTCCGCCTGCGACCGCTGCGGCCGAGAGGACGACAACGTGAGGCATCCCTGGTAATACACCGAGAATCGTAAGGATAACGGCGACGGGAACCCAGGCCGCTCCCGAACCGAATTGGCCGGTGATCTGATCTGCCAGATTCTGGGTCGATGAAACCCTCGTAACAATCGCTGCGGCGGCGATCGATAATATCAAGGCCGGAACCTGTGCAACCAACGCGTCACCGATTGCGAGCATCGAATATGTGCTCGCGGCTTCGCTAAAGGACAGCCCATGGGTCGTCAGACCCAGAACAATACCACCGATGATGTTCACAGCCAGGATCAAGATCCCGGCAACGGCGTCCCCTTTTACAAATTTCGACGCACCATCCATTGATCCGTAAAAATCAGCCTCGGTGGCGACTTCAGATCTCCGTGTCTTAGCTTCTTCCGGTGCGATGAGACCGGCGTTAAGATCAGCGTCGATCGCCATTTGCTTGCCGGGCAAGGCATCCAAGGTGAACCGTGCGGAAACTTCCGAAACCCTTCCGGCGCCTTTGGTAATGACGATCAGATTGATAATCATCACAATGGAAAACACAAAGATCCCGACCACATAGTTACCGCCGAGAAGCAATCCGCCAAAGGCTTCGATAATTTGCCCGGCGGAATCGCCACCCGCATGGCCCTCTACCAGCACCACTCGGGTTGATGCGACGTTCAGTCCCAATCGAAGAAGCGTCGCAAACAGCAGAACGGTTGGAAAGCTGGAAAAATCGAGCGGCTTGCGCGCGTTGAGCGCAACCATCAGAATGGCAAGCGAGATCATGATATTGGAGATGAAGCCGATATCCAGCATTATTGTCGGCAACGGCAGCAAGAAGAAGATGACCAGTAAAAGTGTAGCCATCGGCAGCAATCCAGATTTCAGATGGCCGGCAACTTTATCCAATGCGAAAATATTCTGTAACATGTTCATTTATAATCCAAGAGTGGCGAGCATCAGATAAGCTACCCGAGCCGATTCATCGAACGGCTTGGACTTGTCTGGGGAGCTCTGATCATTGATGTGGTTTTTGGCGATCCGGAGATAATCCGCTGGCTGGACCATCGGGAGCGGCTTTTGCGATTGCGGCAAGTTTTTTCCAGCAGCCGGAAAACTATTGCCGCCGCCTGCCATCATGGAAGCATCGTCAAGTTTTCTGGCGAACAGGTTGCGGATTTCCCGAAAGCTTCGCGGATCACCGGACTTATCATAGAATATAGACCGGTTCGATTGCGCGGCATTTGCAAAAGACGGCGCGGCTGGTGCGTCGGGACTGGCATCAAATGCATTCAGAAATTTACCGGCGCCGGCTGGTCCCAGGAAATGCGCGAGATACAGATCGACGGATTGCGGCTCGCGCCCGATACGATTTTCCAGATAATCGCTATTGTCCCGCGCGAATTCGCCCGCCAGATTCGCAGAAAGAGCCGGGTCGTTTCTCAACGCCAGAATGCTTGATTTCTGGTCTTTATCGGCGATGGTGAACTTGCCATTCCGGTTCTGGGAGATCGCATCTTGCGCCCAGCCGAGACCGTAATCGCCACCTTTCTGCTTAACGAGGCCAAGCCATGTCTGTTCGACAAACTGGTAAAGACCGGTCGCGGAGGAGGTATTGGCCTTGGCATCTGGACGCATCCCGCTTTCGAGCTGCGCCTGCGCCATCAGATATTTGAAATCAACGCCATTGCGTTGCGCGGATTGCGCAATCACATTCGGCAAACTGCGCCGTTCATAGCTTTGAGTGATGGATAGGTTTGACATGTTTTGCTCGAATTCTCCTGCCAAAGAGAGAAGCAATGATCATGCCAATATTTTGATTGCGGAACTTATTCCGAATTTATTTCACGATTTTCGCAGTCTAGCGACCGCCCGAGGCATTAGAGTAGGTATCTGCCTGATTTGCACGCCACCCGGACAAGAGTTGCAACCTCGATGAGCTATGGTCGCGCAGGAAACGCAGCCGGTAGATTGATGCCTGCATCAATTCGTCGACTTCTGACAGGATCGGTCGCAAAGAACGCTCAATGTCGGCCGATTCCAGCATACCCAGCTTCGCAACCGCATTGCCGAGCTCTTTGCTCGCTTGAAAAATAGCATCGCTATCATGTCCGTCTAATGCCGAGACCAGGGTATTCTGCGAATTTCGGAAAGACTCAACTATCTGGTTCATTTTTTTGAATCCACTCCGAGCACACCGGAATCAAGCATTTTTTCCGCCAGCGCATCGGTATCGACCTTATAAGTACCCGAAGCAATTTGCTGTTTTATGTCCGCAACCTTCTGGGCATCAAATGGTGGTTTCTCGGTCGCCAGCTGAGATGCTGTGGTCGAAATCGCACTGGACGCCTTTGTAATTCCGCTCTCGACGACTCCATTGCTGGCTTTTGCCGCAACGTCGTTCATCGCTGGCCGATCCAAACGCGTATTAATCGCCGAATAGCTATCAACAGGTTTCATATCATTCCATCCTTAGTGCGCCAGACTGGCAAATTTGCGTTATGCCGTATCCTGTCCGGCGGTGCTTATAACTTCTTTCATAACCATTTACGGCCTGTTGGGAAAAAATTAAGTTCTTCCGAAAAAAGTTTTCAATTGATCATTTCGACTTCACCCGGGCCTGAAATTCTCGCCATTAATTCCTTCGCCTTCCGGTCGGAGCGGACTGGAATATATTCTCCCATCGCCCCGCTTTTTTGCGCGATAACGCCATAACTTATACTAAAGTTTGAACGACGGATCACGAGAGTAACAGGCTGATTTCTTTGCACCAGCGGTTCGGCAGGAGCGTTGTCTTCCAGGCTATCCCGATGTCTGCCAAGGCGAAGGGGTACAAATATCCGCCAGCCAATATTCCGGCAACTAAGCTGCAATGCATTCCTGTTCGTCTCCGATATTTCGATAGCATTCGCACAGCGCTTGAGCTTGAGCTTGGAATCTATCGCAGCGTGAGCACCACCCACATCTCCCACTTCAGCGCCGAGATATGATGCAACCTGTCGATCAAGCGATGCTGTATCTTCAAAGGGCGAGCCGGCGCCCATCGACAAGATAGAAACGATTGGCAGTACGAAATGATAGTGGGACATGAAATTTGATCCTGTTCTCTAATCGTAGGAACCAAGCAGATATCGTGCCAGTTTCATTATAATTCCACGTTCGGTGGCATTCAATTTATATCCGGCGACAGAAAAGTCAGTTTTACCGTTTGTTTTTCACTAGGTTTGGAAACCAGTTTATCCGGTACTTTCAGCACTATCATCTTGCCGTTCTGGCCAGCCGCTTCAAAAGCATCTGCTATAGCAGCCGTTCGCGCAGACACTGTCTCCCATTGCCGCAGGCGCGATCTGCTTTGCCCTTCTGCCGCTGCAGCAACATCAATGATCAGCAATTGCTTCTGTTGAACCGTCAATATCTCGGCAATCTCAGTTTTGGCAAATTCCGTGAGCATCGCGTTACTATCACCAAAAAAGTCCGATGCAGTATAGCTATAGGACCCCAACGTCACAGCGGGTTGTACGTTTGCTTTCGCCATTTTCCTTTGGGTCTCCGCATCAGCAATATTTACAAAATGCGTATAGGCAAACGCGCTGAGCAACATCAGCGCGAGATCGAGGAACGATAGAGTGGTGCGCCCGGCGTTCATCGGTCATGCATTTTTCATGATTGGATTGGCTGGTACGAAATGGACTGGGCTGACAGGCTCCAGTTCCCGGATTGCTATATTGATCATATGCTGAACAACCTTTGATCGATATGCGTTCAGCACCTCAGCTCTGGAATGCAGGCGGATATAGATCGGAAAGGCAACTATATGGGAAATGAAGAGACCATATAGACTGGTGAGCAACGTGAAGCTCATGGCTGGGCCCATTTTCAATGGATCAATCCCGGTAGCGAAAAGCTGGATGAGGCCAGTAATTGTTCCGATGAGACCGATTGCCGGGGCTATCTCCGCTGCCGAAAACCAATAGCTAGCGGACATATTTTGTTTGGTTTCGGCAGTATGCTCTTCGAGCCGAACCCATTCCTCAAAACTTTTTGAATCCTTTGCATCAGCCAGATAGCCGAGAATGCGGACGATAAACGCATCTTGGCTACGTACGGTTTCCAAACCAGAAAGCCCCTGTTCGCGTAGAGTAAAATCAATTCTCCGACACATATAGGTTGCGTTTTCGCCACTAGCCTCAAACGGATTTCTACTGCTGTTGCCGAGTGCCGCGAATGCCCGCACAATAGAGTGACGGCCAGTTTGAACCCACGCCATAATCAGAACGCAGCTCAATACCACGCCGAATAACATTGGATCGAAAAACCGCCAGATGTTCGTCATTAGAATGTCCATTGATCCCAATCCTGATTTGAGCGGCAAAAATTTGCCGGTCAGCGGCAGGGTTTTGCCGCTTTGACAAAACCCTGGATGAAATACCCCAAAACATCGGCTGCGAGCTCGGTTAAACCGACATTTACAGAACGATCTAGATAAACTGGCACACCCTTTGCATAGTCATGTTCGAGTACTCCAATAGCGGTGTATCTCAAGAACTAGAACGGTCATCGGACCGGAGAGTTAATACGGGATTAGAAACAATGCCTAGTTTGGATCAGATATTTGCATTGAACGGCGACGCGTTACAGCTTCGCTCGCAACGCCTAAATATGCTGGCATCAAATATCGCGAATGCTTCGACCCCCGGGTATAAAGCGAAGGACCTCGATTTTGATCTAGCCATGAAGCAAGCTCAAGATGGCGGATCGCTCAATCAGGCAATGAGTGACCACACCGGTTACCGGGTGCCCCTGCAACCATCACTGGATGGAAACACGGTGGAGCTTTCCGTCGAACAGACACTCTTTGCCGAAAATGCCATTCAGTATCGCACGACCCTGTCCTTCATGCAGGCGCAAGTGTCTGCGATCCGCCGCGCCTTGAAAGGAGAATGATCATGGGTAGTATGAGTGTATTTGATGTCGCTAGCAGAGCGATGTCGGCCCAGATGGTCCGGTTAAACACCACCGCGTCCAATCTGGCCAATGCCCGGACGGACTATGCCAGCGAAGACGAAGCATTTCGTGCCATGCGTCCGGTATTCCGTTCAGTGGTCGAAGACAATCTCGCTACGGTGGACGTCGAACGCATCGTCAAAACTGATGCCGCGCCACAGAAACGTCATGATCCGACAAATCCTCTTGCGGACAAAGAAGGTTATGTCTGGGAGGCTGCTGTTGATGAAACTGCTGAGCTGATCGACATGCTCGAAACCGCCAGAAATTACCAAAATAACGTGCAGGTTTTGCAAACTGCCAAGACTTTAATTCTAGAAACAGTGAGGAATCAATAATGGCCGCTTTATCAGACGTTCTACAGACACCGAAAACAAATCTTGCTGGCCTTTCACAGGCGCAACCGGAAAATGCCACGGGTGATAATACACTGGACCAGGATTCCTTTCTTCGCTTGATGACAACCCAACTGAAATTTCAGGACCCATTTGATCCGCTCGACAACCAGGCAATGGTTGCCCAACTAGCCCAGTTTTCGAGCGTTGCTGGCATTTCCGAAATGAAACAGTCTTTGTCGGACATTGCTTCCATTTTGGGAAACAATCAGCTTTCTGATGCAAAAGAATGGATTGGCCATTCGGTTCTGGTGCCCGGGAACATTTCGGTGGCAGACAAAAATGGCCAATATTCCGGCGAGTTCGAACTCACCAGCGCCACCGACAATCTTTCGATTGATCTACTCAACGAAGCCGGCGAAATCGTAATGTTTGCAGAGCTTGGGCGGCAAGAGGCCGGTCCAGTAGAATTTAGTTTCGACAGCAAAGACGACGCCGGACAACCGCTTGACCAAGGACGCTTACGGGTTCGCGTCAACGGCGGGCCTGCCTCCAATTTGGCAACATGGGTACCGGTAGCGTCGGTAAAAACATCGGAAAGCAATGGGCCCCCTATTCTTGTCACGCCCATCGGTAATGTTTTCCCGTCCGAGGCGCTCAAAATCGGATAATTTCTAGCACCCAGCATCTAATTCAGCACAGGAGAAAATAATATGTCCTTCTTTACCTCACTAAGCGGCCTGAAAGCGGCCCAGACTGATTTGAACGTAATTTCAAACAACGTTGCAAATACAAATTCGACGGGGTTCAAGAAAAGCCGCGCGCTATTTGGAGACCTTTTCACAGCCTCTCCAACCCAGGCGACCAGCTCTATTGCCGGTCAAGGCGTGCGTCTCAATGGCATAACGCAACAATTTACACAGGGTACAATGCAGCCGACCGACAAAACACTGGACTTGGCGATTGCTGGCGACGGATTTTTTGCGGTGAAAAGCCAACCACCCGGTGATGCATTGACTTTTTCCCGGAACGGCGCGTTCACCGTGAATGATGATCGCGAAGTGGTCGACACTATTGGTTCAAAAGCCCAGTTGCTGCCAGTTGATGCAAATGGCGTGGCGACATCTACCAACGCTGCCGACATGTTCGACTTCGTAGTACCGGAGTTCGACCCTCTCGACCCAGCAGCCCTACTTACAAACATAGCAATCAACAATGAAGGCGTTGTCTCTGCGACATTCTCGAATGGTAACCAGATGAATATCGGTGCCCTCGCGATGGCAAGTTTTTCAGCCTTGGAAAGCCTTCGGCCCATGGGCGATGCACATTGGCAATCGACTGGTGATTCCGGCCCGCCACAAATCAACCAAGCCGGGAGCGGTCCACTCGGACAAGTCCGGTCCGGCTATCTGGAACTTGCGAACGTCGACATTACAGAAGAGCTTGTCTCCCTGATTGCTGCACAGCGAAATTTCCAGGCCAATGCGCAGGCGATTGAAACATCCAGTACGCTCACGCAGACGATCATGAACCTTCAGATCTAGATATTGATCAGTTGAAGGAATAGAACATGGATAAGCTCGCATATACCGCCGTCAACGCGATGAAATCGCTGATGAACCGGCAAACTGCCATTGCCAATAATATGGCCAACTCGGACACAGTCGGCTTCAAAGCCGACATGGTCTCGGCAAAGGCCCAATATTTGACTGGTCCAGGCCACGACAGCCGGGCGATGGCTGTTGAACGGGATATGCAAGCGGATATGAACGGGGGGGCGATCACTCAAACCGATCGCCCACTCGACATTGCCTTCGAGGGCGATGCTATGCTCGCGGTTCAGTCCGTGGACGGCAAAGAAGCCTATACAAGACGCGGCGACCTCCAAATCGGTCCGTCAGGAGCAATGCTCACTGGCGACGGTTTCCCGGTTTTGGGTGAAAGCGGTCCGGTAACATTACCACCCGCAGATCGCGTTGACATTGGTGCGGATGGCACAATTTCCTATGTGCCGCTGGGCGGCGATCCAACCTTGCCGCAACAGCTTGGCAAGTTAAAACTCGTCAGCGCGACCGGCAGCCAGATGTCGAAGGGTTCAGATACGTTATTTCACGTCGCCGATAATGGCACGTTGCCAGTTGATGAAAATGCCAAAGTCATTTCCGGTGCTCTGGAACAGTCAAACGTCAATATGACCAGCGCTCTCGTAGACATGATCGAAACCAGCCGTGCATGGGAAACCCAGGCACGGTTACTCAAAATGACAGAGGAACTTGATGAAAGCGGCGCGGGCATAATGTCCTTACCGCAAGGATAATCCCATGCAGGAGAAGATAAGATGAGTAACGCTGCCCTACAAGTTGCGCGCACCGGACTTGATGCGCAGAACACCAAAATGCGCGTGATCGCCAACAACCTAGCGAATGTAAACACCACCGGCTTCAAAAGAGATCGAGCCGATTTCGAAACGCTTGCCTATCAGAATATAGTCACGCCAGGAGCACCTTCGGACGCACAGAACCGATTTGCCAGCGGCGTACAATTGGGCACGGGGGTCAGGCTTGCCGGCATAGGCAAGATCGCCACTCAAGGTACGCTGCAGACTACAGAAAATGCCATGGATCTGGCAATCGAAGGATCCGGCTATTTCCAGGTCGAAAGGCCGGACGGCTCGACGGGCTATACCAGAGCTGGCAATTTCAGCCTGACCGCAGAAGGCAATATGGTCACAAGCGATGGTTTGCCTCTGATACCCGCGATCCAGGTTCCACAAGGCGCGACGGCAGTGACCATTGGTAACAATGGTGTGGTCTCGGCTTCTTTGGACGGCCAAAGTGAACCAAGCGAACTCGGACAGATTGAGCTGGCTAATTTTACCAACCCGTCCGGGCTCCTTTCGGTTGGCAATAATATCCTAACCGAAACAGCGGCAAGCGGCGCACCCCAAGTGGGCCCAGGTGGACAGGAAGGACTTGGCAATATCCGCCAAGGTGCTCTCGAAGGGTCCAACGTCAATATTGTCGAAGAGCTGGTCAACATGATCGAGACACAACGCGCTTATGAGGTCAATTCCAAAATGATCTCTGCGACCGACGAAATGTTGCAGTTCGTGAACCAGCAAATCTAATTTCAGTGCAAGAAAGAAGCGTATCCATCATGACATATAATCCGTTTTCAAAACGAAGCTTGCTGATCGGTGTGACGCCATTTCTGCTGGTCAGTTGCATGGGCTCAAATTCGGGAATCTCAACGCAAGACTTTGCTCCCGTCGTAGCTACTCCGCAGCAGGAACCTGTCGCTGCAAACGGCGCGATCTTTCAGGTGACTTCCGGCTATTCCGCCCTGACAAGTGGAACAAGGGCAAGCCGGAAAGGTGACATAATCAGCATATTGCTTGTCGAACAAACACGCGCTTCAAAATCCAACAGCGCGTCCAAGGATCGTGATGGCGGCTTTTCCCTAGCCCCACCGACAACTGGCCTCTTCTCGCTATTTTCACCCAGTGATGTGGCAACAAGCGGCAGCCAGAATTTTTCCGGTAGCGGCAGCGCCGGTCAATCGAACAGCCTGCAAGGCCAGATCAGCGTGACGGTTGCGGAAAGCTATCCGAACGGAACAATGCTGGTCCGAGGTCAAAAGCTCACATCGCTGAACCGCGGCGAAGAACATACCCAATTTAGCGGACTTATCCGGGCCATTGACGTGTCCTCTGACAATACCATCCCATCGACAAAAGTCGCCGATGCCAAGATCGTCTACGGCGGTACCGGAGAAATTGCATCCGCAAGCAAACAGGGCTGGCTGCAGAAATTCTTCTCGTTCGTATCTCCATTTTAGCTCCAGCCAGAAGAGATCATATGACCCAATCATCAACAATATTTCGATCGATCCGATGGCTTGCTACCTTGCTGGCGCTGGTGTCGGCAGCTGTGATTGTCACCCAGCCCGCCCAGGCCGAACGGATTAAAGACATCGGAAACTTTGCTGGTCTACGGACCAACCAGCTGGTTGGTTACGGCATCGTCGTCGGACTTGCCGGAACCGGAGATGATAGTCTGGAATATGCCACAATTGGCCTGAAAGGTGTCACTAACCGCTTTGGTCTGGCCCTGCCCCCCGGCGTCAATCCGGCTTCCAAAAATGCAGCGGCGGTAATGGTCACGGCGGAAATGCCTGCCTTTGCAAAGCCCGGCCAGCGCCTCGATATTACCGTATCTGCTATTGGCAAGGCGAAATCGCTGCGCGGCGGTACATTGATCTTGATGCCGCTCTATGGTGCCGATCAGCAGATTTACGCCATGGCACAAGGAAATTTAGCGGTCGGTGGTTTGGGTGTGACCGCTGCAGATGGTTCCAAGGTCACGATTAACATCCCTTCTGTCGGCCGGATTTCCGGCGGAGCTTCGATCGAAAGAACTGTTGCCACGGGATTTGAAAGCGAGCCCTTTCTAAGCTTCAATCTGACCGACGCCGACCTGACCACATCGCTGCGTGTCGCCGATGCCATCAACGAAGCCCTGAATGCACAATTGGCGATTGCAGCTGACGCTGTAACCGTACGAATTGCCGCACCACTCGGCGCACAGGAACGCGTGATGTTGATGGGAAAAATAGAAAATCTGATCGTGAAACCGGCGGATGCACCCGCCCGGATAATCGTTAATGCGCGAACCGGAACGGTCGTCATCAATGGTGCCGTGCGTATCGGTCCGGCAGCAGTCAGTCACGGAAAACTGACCGTACGCGTCGAGGAAAATCCGACAGTCGTTCAGCCTGCACCATTCAGCCGTGGCAAGACCGCGACGGAACAGGACAGCGACATTACCGTGGATGAACACACCAACCCTGCATTCGAAATTGGACGACGCGCCTCTCTAGCTGAAATCGTCGAGACTATTAATACTCTCGGTGTTCCACCGTCTGACTTAACAGCAATATTGGAGGGCTTGAAGCAGGCTGGTGCATTGTCAGCAGAGTTGATCATCATATGACCGCGATTTTACCCACCCCGAGTTCCGCAGCCTCTTCCACGGCGTCAGCAAATCCTGTGGCCGACAAGAGACAAGCAGAAATCCAGTCAATGGCGGCTGACTTCGAAGCCATATTTGTGCGGCAGATGCTGACAACGATGCGAACCTCGTCGCTGGGTGAAGGGCTATTTGACGGCCAGGGAATGGAGCAATTTCGCGACATGCAAGATGCCAAGATTGCTGAATCCATGGCCCAAAAGGGAGTTTTCGGCATAGCACAGCTGCTAACTCGCGATTTGGAGAACAAGGATGTCTGACCTTCTCAATATTGGTCGATCAGCGATTTTGACCAGCTCTCGCGCATTGGACGTCGTCGGATCCAACGTCGCCAATGCAGACAATCCGGATTACGTCAGACGGACGCTGAACATCAGTGATACGACGATCTCGGCCGCCAATAATCCGATTTATATCAATTCTACCGGAACCGGCAGCGTTACAGTCAATGGGATAACCCGCTCCAGCGACCAGTTCCTGGAAGCGGCGACACGGCAAACCGGAGCCAATCGCGTTAGCGGTGAAGTTCTAGTGCAATGGCTCAACCAGGGAGAAATCGCACTTTCCAACAATGATGCCGATCTCGGCACTCAGTTGACAAAACTTTTTGGTACCGCGGAAGAACTTTCCGCAATTCCATTTGAACCGGCGTTGCGCAATCAATTTGTAACCGATATTGAAGCCACCGTAGAGCGCTTCAATCAAACAGCTCTCAATCTGTCGTCCACCGTCAATCTGATCAATGGCGCTGCATCTCAGGAGGCCGCTGAGTTAAACACGGCGCTAAACGAACTCGCACAAATTAATCAGAAATTGCTCCCCGCAGGGATCGGCACTTCTCAGCAAGCGGTATTACTCGACCAGCGCGATGCTGCCCTGACCGTCATTACCGAAAAGCTGGATGTTCAAATCAGCTTTGGTAATAAAGGCACCGCAGATATTTCCCGCAATGGCACCAGTTTGGTGGCGTTCAATGTCGTCAGCCCAGTTACATTTGTCGCTGGTGCTGGAGCCAGTTTTGATATCGAAATTGGTGGAATCGTGCAGGCAGCACCAAGCAATGGAACCTTGGGTGGACTACAACGAGCACAATCAAGCCTGGTCAGCCTCAACAATGATCTGGACAGCCTGGCGGTGCAATTTGCCGCAGAGATCAATGGCTGGCAAGCCAACGGATTGACCGATGCAGGAGTGCCCGGCGCAGCGGTCATCGCCCATGCCGGTACCGCCGCATCCCTGTCGACAACCGGACTATCGGCAAACAGCTTGGCTTTGGCTTCCCCGGGCGGCGCGGCAAATGGCAATATTCTGGCGTTTGTAGACTTGCGTACCGCGACGGGTACAGAGCAAGGCTATGAAACAATAGCGCTCGGACAAGCGCAGAAATTGTTAGCTGCCCGCAGCGAAAGCGCAGCCTCAACAGCTTTCGACCAAGCCACGCGCGAAGCACGTGACAATATTGCGACCGTCGATCTTGATCGCGAAGCAGCGGACCTTATCCGGTTACAACAATCTTACGAAGCGGCGGCCCGCATCATTCAAGTCGCAAAGGAAACGATGCAAACCATATTGGGAATCTTTTAGTTGGTCCCGCGAGAAGGAACAAAACATGGAATCTATCAACAGAAACAGACCCAACGATAGCATTCAAAGACAAGCCGATCTGTCTGCGCTTATCGGCAAGGCAGAAGAATCCATTGCAAGTGGCAAGAGCTTCACACGACCATCAGAGGCGCCCTCGAGTTGGCTCGAGATATCGAGCCTCGGTCGCAAGTCCGCGATTGAAAGTTCGTGGCTCAACAACATTGGCCGTGCTGGCATCATGGCACAGCAAGCAGAATCCTCGCTGGACACTATGGCCAGCGGAGCCATTCGCGTCAAAGAACTGGTCATCTTGGCTAACAACGAGACTCTCTCCGCAACAGATCGCGAAGTCATTGCAATTGAACTCGAGAGTCTCCGTGATCAGTTTAATCAACTTGCTCAGGCTGAAGATAGCTATGGCGGGAAATTATTTCACACTGGTGATCCGATCCAGATGAGGATTGATACGAACGTGTTGGTAACACCATCGCCCAATTTCCAAACAGTGACCCAGTCCATAGATGTCGGTGGAGTCACCAGTGATCTCGACACCATTATGACCACAATGATTGATGCCGTCCGGACCGGCACAGCAGGCGACCGAACCTTGCAACTCGATGCAGGAGACTCACTGATCAACCATTTTTCGAATCTGGTTGCCAGCCAAGGTTTGATGGTCAATCGCCTCGATCAGCAAGAAGACCGACTGCATCAATCGCAGCTCACATCGACCGAGCGACGGTCTGCACTGGAAAACACCGATGTTCCAGAGGCAATCTCCCGTTTCCAATCCCTGTTGATTAATCTGGAAGCGGCACAGAAACTATATGCCACTTCTAGCAGCATCTCGCTTATTCGGCTGATCAGCTAAGCGCCCGGGTTTCATTGTTATTTGGCCCTTAACCAAAGGCCGTTTGTTCCGTTCATCGTTATAATGTTTGCTTCCTGCATCGGCTGGAATGGGGGCCAGCATCACAATCCGGATCCGTTGATGGGGAATTAATATATGTTTGCCGCAGTTGGTATTGTTGTTCTACTTGTCATGGTTTTTGGCGTTTTCACGCTGTCAGGTGGTGACATGGGCGTGGTTTTGCATGCGTTGCCAATTGAAATGGGCATTATCGGCGGTTCTGCGGTGGGTGCATTGATCATCGGCAATTCCGGTGCGCAATTGAAAGCACTTCTGGGTGGTTTCGGGAAAGTGTTCAAGGGACCAACCTACGTCAAGCAGGACTTCATGGATTGCATTTTGCTGGTGTCCAAGCTGACGAAGATCTTAAAAAGCGAAGGGCCCGTTGCCCTGGAACCGCACATCGAAGATCCAAAGGCTTCACCGATTTTCAGCGAATATCCAAAGCTGCTCAAAGATGAGACGCTTGTCCATTTGATCGCGGACAGCTTGCGCCTGGTCGTGGTTTCTTCCGGCACACTGGATCCCTATGCGGTGGAAGACGTTATGGACCAAAGCATCAAAACCCATCATCATGAAGCCATTGCTCCCGCAGACAACCTGCAGGGTCTAGCCGATGCGTTGCCAGCCCTTGGTATCGTTGCGGCTGTTCTAGGCGTGGTCAAAACGATGGGTGCGATCGACCAGCCGCCTGCAGTTCTCGGCGCGATGATTGGCTCTGCGCTGGTGGGAACGTTTTTAGGTGTTCTGCTCGCCTACGGCTTTGCTGGGCCGATGGCCCAGCGTGCGCGGTCGGTGATAGAAAGCGATGGCACCATCTATCACGTTGCAAAACAGATCATAATTGCCAGCCTGCATGGACACCCCCAACCTTTGATCATCGAAGCGGCGCGCACCAGTCTACAGCATGCCAACCAGCCCAGTTTTGCTGACGTATTTGATGCGATAAGGGCGCGTTGATCCATGGCAAAGAACGCTACTCCGGGCTCCAATCAACCCCCAATCATCGTCAGAAAAATAATCGTGGAGGCGCATGCCGGTCATCATGGCGGCGCATGGAAAGTGGCCTATGCCGATTTCGTGACCGCGATGATGGCATTTTTTCTGCTGATGTGGCTGTTGGGAGCAACCAACGAAAAGCAGCGCAAGGCGCTGGCGGACTATTTCGCACCCACACTTGTTCAGATGCAGGAGAATGGTGCTGGTTCCGACGGGATATTCGGCGGACAATCCCTGACTGATAAAGACAATTTGCCGCACAAAGCCGCTCAAACCGGCAGGCAGTCAATCAACATTCCACGTGATGCAACGGGCACTCTGGACGACAAAGGCAAAAAAAGCAGGAACAGCAAAGCCTTGGATGCAAGGGAATTCGAAAAGAAAATCCGGGATAGGTTGAAGGATAACCCAAAGAGGCTGGCTTTACTCAAAAACATCCGGTTCACCGATACCGATGAAGGGTTGCGAATAGATCTGATCGATGAGGCGGATTTCAGCATGTTTGCGCTAGCCACCGACGAACTCAACCCGCAGGCCAGAATACTAATCGGAGAGGTTGCCAAAATCATCGATACTGTCGACAATCTTCTGGTTATCAGGGGGCATACCGACAGCCTGCCCTACGCAAGCGGAAAAAGCATGAACAACTGGCTGCTCTCTTCGGCCAGAGCTGAAGCGACCCGCAAGGAAATCGTGCATCAAGGTGTACTGAATACCCGAATGGCTCGAATCGAAGGTGTGGCGGACACTGAGCCTTATAACCCGAATGACCGTATGGACGACCGAAACAGGCGCATTTCCATTACGATGAAACGGGATTAATAGAACGCAGCGCTATCAAGGGGCCTGCAAGCTTATCTCCATTTTGGGTATAATATCTCTGTATCTCACCAAATCGGGTTGGATAACAATTGATCTAAGGCGCGTGGATTCGGATAGCGTGGACTTGGAAAGGTTGAAAACTTTCTACCGAGGTTGTCCGGCCCCCGCAGGCCCCAGCCTTGGTGAATGCAGTGCACCTGGTATGCGCTCTTCAGGATTGGGTAGGACGATTTTCTCGTCCTACCCAATTGCATATGGAGACCCTGCCATCCAGTCTATCTTGCTTCCGGACATGCGATATTTGGCGTTCCAGAAACGCGCGGTGATTTGCCGACAGAGGTCTTTCCGGGAACCCGGCATTTTGAGATCTGATGGCCCTTGGCGTGAACATAAGGCGACCTTGCCTTCCAGCGCCCGAGCGACATCGCCATTCCAATATCTGGCGGAGAAGTTCAGAGTTTAGGGAGATATCCCTGAAATCAGGATGAGGCGTCAACAATCCGTAGGAATATAGCTTTGTTAATATTAGCTGTCGGAAACCCGACGTTCCTCAAATTCACTAGAAAATTTACGCACTATATTCCGGCCGCCTGACTTCGCGTTGTACAGCGCGATATCAGCCTTTCTGAGAATTGACTGTTTCGTATCAGAGGGCAGACATTGGGCCATCCCTACGGAGAATGTGACCTGGCCGATAGGACGCCCCGATGCCACGTCGACAAGTGACTTGCTCGCCAACCCGCTCCGGCAGTCATCGATCTTCCGGAATATATTGTCGACATCATCGTCCTCGATCAAAATTGCAAATTCCTCACCGCCGTAACGGGATATACTGCAACGATTATCGGAAAGTTGAGACAACTGGTTTGCGATCATTCGAAGCACGCGATCACCGCATTCGTGGCCGAAAGTGTCGTTTATGCGTTTGAAATGATCGACATCGACAAATGCCAAGACAAATGCCCCTTCATCATCGTGCAACCGTTGGAAAACGGCATCGAGATCCCGGTCAAATTTCCGACGATTGGGAAGTCGCGTCAATTTGTCGTGGTCGGCTTCGTTCCTGGCAACTTCGAGGTCTTTTTGCAGCTCGGCTAGCTTCTCGTTTGTTTGTGATATCTGTTCGCGGTTCTCGCGTGTTGATTCAACCATCATACGGGATAGGTCGAGCAGCTTCTGAATGGCTTTATCAATACCACCGCTTTCGCCCCGGATATTGTCGGCTTGTTCGATCAACTGACTTTCGTGTTTGATCGCGTTGTCGTTGCCGACACTGATAATTTGCGTCGTGCTACGAATTTGGACGATCGCTTCCTGAAAGATTTTCTCGATCCGCACATTGATATCAACATTAAAATATTTATCATATATTTCGAGTGCGGATTGATTATTTAGTTCAGACGCAGATGACGCCTTGTCCAGTTCAGCCTTTAATTCCTTGTTGTTACCGCAAATATATTCCCATGCCTGCTCGAAATTTTTCGCGTTCAACGACAAATTATGGTGCGCCAGAAAATTGGTGATTTCCACCAACGGCGCATATTCGCTATCATTGTCAGTACAGACCGGACATGCTTGGCCATGACGTTGTTCGCGTCGGTACGAGCTCAGTATATTCTTGATATCAATTTTCACGTCACGCCCTCAATCTGGGCTTTGGCATTCGGTTGTAGGCATCCAGAGCCGCCACTTTATAGGCTTCGGCTAGCGTCGGGAAATTAAAGACATTGTCAGACAGATAGTCAATTCCACCGTTTAGATTGATCACCGCTTGTCCGATATGGATTAATTCGGTTGCACCTTCTCCAACGATATGGACACCGAGCAGCATTCGATTGTTGAGATCAAAAATGCATTTGAGCATCCCTTGACAGCTGCCCAGAATATGTCCGCGAGACGTTTCCTGAAAACGTGCAATACCAATTTCTACCTGGAACCCTTGTTGTCTTGCGTCTTCTTCCGACAGACCGATACTGGCTATTTCAGGAATCGAATATATACCCAACGGAAAGCTGTTGGCCGAACTGTTAATTGGTTCGCCAAAAGCATGGCAGGCGGCGCGCCGCCCCTGTTCCATCGATGTGGAGGCCAATGCCGGGAAGCCGATGATATCGCCGGCGGCATAAATATGTGGCTGGCTAGTTTGCAGGGTTTCTTTGTTGACAACCAGCCGGCCACGACTGTCGCATTTTAGCCCTACTTTTTCCAATCCAAGGCTGTCCACCGCGCCTACGCGGCCGGCAGTGAACAAGAGCATTCCGGAACGAAGTTGTCGACCATCATCCAATAAAATATTCGGATGACCGTGGTCATCAAGCGATATCTTATCGATCGTTCGACCTAATCGAAGGCCGATGCCACGGTCCGTAAGCTGATGGACAAAATTGGCGACAATATCGTGATCGATGAACTCCAGAATCCGTTCGCGTGCTTCCACGACCGTTACCGGAATGTCCAATGTCGAAAAAATTGTTGCATATTCCAGACCGATAACGCCCCCGCCAACGACCGTTATGCTTTTCGGCATCGGCAAATTCGCGGCGACACTATCACTATCTATCACGGTAGTCCCATTGAATGGGATGCTTTTGGGTCGGAACGGCTTGGTACCCACGGCGATCAGAAACTTGCTGGCCGAGATCGAAAAACTTGTTTTTCTACCTCTGACGTTCTGCTGGATCGCCAATTTGTGGAGGCCTGAGAACTTCGCTTTCCCTTGCAGGATCGTGACATTATTCCGCGCAAGCTGGCTGTCGATGTCCTCGACTTCATCTCCCAATGTCGTGACAAGGCGAGAATTGATGGAATCCTGCATCATCTTGATTCCGTTGCGGGGCTGCCGGGATTTAAAATGCTGATCTCGCCAACCAGTGACCGAGAGGACCGATTCCCGAATGGTTTTCGATGGCAGTGTACCGGTGTGAACCGACACGCCACCGATCGACTTTTGATCATCGACCAGGGCAACGGATTTTCCAAGCTTAGAGGCCTGGATCGCTGCTCGGCGACCAGCGGGTCCTCCTCCGATCACCACGAAATCATAGTCAAATTTAACCATATTTGGTTCCCTTCCCGTTGTGGTTAACGGCGAATGGGAAAAATCTTAAAATAATACGGCAATCTAAATTCAAGAAGCTATCAACGGATTGAAACAACTAGCGCTGGATAGTTCAGAAGCAGAGAAATCGGGCGTCTAAACCGACAAGGTTGCCGCTCATGGGCCTCATAATATTGGCCAGATGCTGATTATTTGAACCGTCACTACATTTCATAAATTCAAGAAGCTCATTCTGCTTCTATTCTGCGTGCCTCAGAAGCACCCTCAAGCGCGCTCATATGGATCCGATAGAGATTATTGTGTAATGCAGGCCCACTCCACCGGCACTGCTCTTGAATCAAAAACGCAGAGTCAATAGCGCTGCGCGCAGCGAGACCCCGGCCCGTCATTCCCGAAGTCTGTTGATGAATGGTTCGCCAACCTCATGGTAATGGCGCTCACAGAAAGCAAAGCATGCCCTAGTTACAAAACGTCAGACAATTGCCTTGATGCCCATAATTTTATGTCTTTTGCCATAATCTGATTGTTTAATCCGCAAATTTCTCCGACGCTCGTGAACATCCCGCCCAAAAATTGTCGCAAATCAATTATGGCGTAGGGAGATCTATATGCGTCGTTCCCTTCTGAAGACAATATCTGCTTAATATCTCCGAACGAGAGTATTTTACATTGTTGATGCCAGCTGTCTTCAGCCCTCAACGTCAGCAATGCAGACAATTCCGCAAATAGAAAATGATTGGCCTGCTCAGATGCATCGGGCTGCTCGGTTGCCAAAATAACCTTCGAAAGTCCCGTCAGTAACATGTCTTCAATCTTGATGATTTCCGCAATCGAGCGATCGGGGGTCGATCCGATTTCGAGATATTCAAAAGCCAGTCCCATGAGCAACAGCTCCCGCCAAGTATAGGACGCCGGCCTTCCCTTGCCTGTATTGACGCCAGAGGGAAAACCAAGACGCTGCATGTGCTGAATCCGCCCGCGAAACGCAGTCCGGCTGGTACTGGCAATATGGTGCTTATGCGACAGGATATCCTGAATCTCTTTATAGGTAAATTCCATTATCATTCCTGAAGCTGAGCGGAATATTCAGATATGCACATCAAAATCTCATATTGAGGTAGCAAGAAGTATGCGAGAATCAATTATTATCAAAATTACCGTGATTTTCGACTGCCGTGACATAGACTTCAAGCCGGATTGCCCATGCCAGAGCATCGGCAAATATGCGAATCGAGAAAAATGGATTTCAGTTCAGCCGCTTATTCAGCTCTGTCTTCGCAAAGGCAGCCTTTCTGGCTTGCACCTCGAGAGTCATATTATCCGTAACTTTCTAAAGCTGGCCCACTGATCGCGTGTAATGATGATATGGTCATGCAATCGAATTTCGAGTTCCATGCACAATGCTTTGATGGACTTTGTGAATTCTATATCTGACTTGCTTGGCGTTATGGTTCCGCCAGGATGATTGTGCGCCAATATTATGCCGCTAGCGTCGAACTCCAACGCCCGTTTCACGATAGACCGGGGCTGAACAAACATCCGCTGCGGAGATCCAGCGCCAAATTCTTGATCCCCCAGCAGGTGGTTCGAACTATCCAAGAATAATACCCGCATTATCTCTGTAGTCCGCGAACCCATACAGGCCCTTAGATATCTCACAAGCCTCTGATCGGTAGCGGAAATCAGTTTTCGAGGTAGTTGATTTTGAAGACTGACGAGCGTGATTTTTTCTGTTGCCTTGAGCAACCTTATTATGGCTCTATTGTCCCTGAGAACCCGAGCCAGCGCGGCTTCAGACTCACCCATCAAGCGGCCGATTGAGCCAAATTCATCAAGCAACTCGGTTGACAGTCTGGCGGCATCGTCCGGCTCGAGAATCTCTATGAGCTGCGCCAGGATATGTCGGTCCCGATGGCCGTCAGTCTTTTCCGGTGGTAAAACGTCCCGATCATCAGCGCGACCAGCAATGGATAGGAAGAAGCTATTTGCATGATCATATAGGCTTTTGGTTGAATCGTCACGTCGAGCATCCTTGTGACGTGAGCCACTAGCGCGATTGTCTGAAGTGAAACTACGCATAATGGCCAAAACCTATTTGCACGAAGTGCAATTGCGAGAAAGCCGATCCACGCTGCCAAATCGATGACCAAATGCCCGGGATCCAGTTTGGCATATTCCAGCGGAGTAACGATATGGACGACCGGGTCCAATACCAACATGCAAATGACGACACACGCGACCCAGCGCTCCGGCGCCCCTCCCCGATACAATGCATAAAAGCAGATGATACAGAAGAGGAGAAAAAAAACGGATGTTCGCATCCCCTAAAGGAAACATTCCGAAGCATCGCAGTCAACCTTTGATCGTTCAAGGGGCAACAAAACTCCACTTGCCGTGTCACCAGATGCCTGAACTGGCGGATATGTTTCACGGACATCCAATCCCGATCCGGAGATTAGAACCCGATCAATGGAAGCCTCTGTTTTCGGCAGATATTGCATGATTTGACGGGAGGCTATTCTGATCTGATAAGGCATAATTTCCCCGCTCCGCAAATCGCGGATTTTTGCTGTTTCAAAAAGTAAGAGCCTAATGGCTGGTTATGCTGCCAACAGACTAGAAAGAGACTGAGAGACTGACAGGCCGATCAACACAATTGCCAAAATTCCGATAGTCAAAACCACAATAATGGCAATTCTCTGAACAGTGCCCCAGCTACCCTCGGGTTCCTTCAGGATTTGCGGCCAAAAGTTCACATCATGCGCGGCATCAAAGTCATAAGGACTTGATAATTCTTCGAGCATGGATGAACCTGAACACTCGTCCTGAGGTTCTTCTGCACCGAAAGTAGCATCGAAGGGAACACCTACCGGATCATATAGTATCCGGTCATAGGCACCAGATGCTCTGGCATAGATTAATGCGGCTTCATCTCGGGTTGATGCCCCCAGCACGCGTCGAGCGCTGACCAAACGTTGATCGACCGCCGGTTTGGAGATATCCAGAATTCGCGCAATTTCCTTGGAGGACTTTCTAAGAACCACCAGATGCAAACATTCTCGCTGCTTGGCCGTCAGATTTGCCACACGCGAGGATTCTAGCGCAAAATCTTCCAAAACTACTGCCCCATAAGTTCTTCCCGCCTATACCCACACGATGAAATGAACGCAACTAACACAGCGCGTAATCGCGGAAATGCCAAGCGCAAAATGGAACTCGAAAATCAAGGAGATAAAGAGGATCAATTGATGGGTGAAATGCTGCCCGGTATATTGGCGACAGACGAACTTGTTGTGAGGTTGCACCTGGTGGTTATTCTATATTGCAGGAGATCGCTCCTAAGAAGGCCGAACCTGTAGGAATTAGGACCGTCCGTTCACTCAGTCTTTTAACAACTCAAACACTTTGTCTGCCCATTCCGACCTGCATATCAACAGGTCGGGCATATAGGTGTCTTGCTGATTATAGACGAGCGGCGAACCGTCGATCCGCGAGCAGTGTAGGCCATAAGCCAGTGCAACCGCAACCGGCGCACAGCTGTCCCATTCGAACTGGCCGCCGGAATGAAGATATATTTCAGCCTCTCCCCGAACCACGGCCATCGCTTTGGCACCGGCGGAGCCCATGGGTACCAGTTCCCCGCCAAGCCGCTCAGCAACCGATACCGCCTCGGCTGCCGGACGCGTCCGACTGACTACCAGACGTGGCGGACCGTCATAGCCCGGGAATTGATCAATTTTATCTGTGCGGAGAACAAGTCCATCGTTGAGACCGGGTAAGGCGACGGCACCGATCGTGGCAACCCCATCGATGGCCAGGGCAACATGGACGGCCCAATCCGACCGCCCTTCCCCATATTCCCGTGTGCCGTCGACCGGATCGACGATCCAGACACGCGATTTATCTAGCCGAGCGGCGGTGTCCTTGCTTTCTTCCGAAAGCAGACCGTCGTCTGGCCGCTGTTCGCGCAAGGCACGGACCAGAAACGCGTTGGCCGCCTCGTCCCCGGCTTTGCCAAGAGCTTTACCCTCGAACTTGCCGCTTTCGCGTAATTCCACCAAAATCCGGCCGGCTGATAGCGCGAGATCGGCGGCAAGCTCTGCGTCGGTCATAATATCACTCATTTCAGCGGCATGATCTGGCGGATGATATATTCGGCCGCTTCTGCGGGCGTCATCTCAACCGTATTCACCACGATTTCAGGATTTTCCGGCGGCTCATAAGGGCTGTCGATACCGGTGAAGTTTTTCAGCTGACCGCTGCGGGCTTTCTTGTAGAGGCCCTTCACGTCGCGTTCTTCAGCAACAGCCAGCGGCGTATCGACGAAAATTTCGATAAACTCGGCCTCGGGCAGCATTTCACGCACCATTTTCCGTTCCGCGCGGAACGGACTGATGAAGGCGGTCAGGACGATCAGGCCAGCATCGGTCATCAATTTTGCTACTTCGCCGACGCGCCGGATATTCTCGATCCGGTCCGCTTCGGTAAAGCCGAGATCCTTGTTGAGGCCATGGCGTACATTATCCCCGTCGAGCAGGAACGTATGGCGGTTCATCAGATTGAGGCTCTTTTCCACCTCGTTGGCGATGGTCGACTTGCCCGATCCCGAGAGGCCGGTGAACCACAAGACGCGCGGTGTCTGGTTTTTCAGCGCCCCATGTTCTTCCCGCGTGATTGTCGTCGCCTGCCAGTGGACGTTGGCGGCGCGGCGCAGGCTGAAATGCAACATGCCGGCAGCTACCGTCGCATTGGTGATCTTGTCGACCAGAATGAAGCCGCCGAGCGCCCGGCTGTCGGCATAAGGTTCGAACACGATCGGTTTGTCGGTATGCACTTCGGCAACACCAATGGCGTTCAGCTCCAGTGTCTTGGCAGCAAGCCGTTCCATCGTGTTGATATTGATTTCATATTTTGGTTCCTGCACCGATACGCTGACCGTCTGTGTGGCCAGTTTGAGCCAATAGCTACGCCCGGGTTTGAGCGCTTCGTCACTCATCCAGACAATAGTGGATTCGAACTGGTCGGAAATTTCGGGCGGATCGCCAGCGGAAGCAATCACGTCACCGCGCGAACAGTCGACTTCATCCTCAAGGAGAATAGTGACGGACTGTCCAGCTACCGCTTCATCCAGATCGCCATCCAGAGTGACAATGCTTTTGACGACGCTGTTCTTGCCCGACGGTACGATCCGGACGGGATCGCCCTGCTTGACGATACCGGAGGAAATCAGGCCGGAGAAGCCGCGAAAATCGAGATTGGGGCGATTGACCCATTGCACCGGCATGCGAAACAGTTTTTCCTGCGCGGCATTGGTCGCGATCTCGATATTCTCGAGATGGGCGATCAGCGCCCGCCCGTCGTACCAAGGCATATTTGTCGATGGCGCGTCGGTTATATTGTCGCCCTTGAAGCCCGAGATCGGGATCGCAGTGAAGCCGTCTATGCCGATTTCTGCAGCAAACTCGCCATATTCCCTGACGATATTGTCAAAAATGTCCTGGTCATAATCCACCAGGTCCATTTTGTTCACCGCCAGAACCAGATTCTTGATCCCGAGCAGATGGGCAAGATAGGAATGACGCCGCGTCTGGACCAGCACGCCTTTGCGCGCATCGATCAATATGACCGCGGCATCGGCGGTCGACGCACCGGTCACCATATTGCGGGTATATTGTTCGTGGCCCGGGGTATCGGCGACGATGAACTTGCGCTTTTCCGTCGCAAAAAACCGGTAGGCGACATCGATGGTGATGCCCTGCTCGCGCTCGGCAGCGAGACCATCCACCAGCAGCGCGAAATCTATCTCCTGGCCTTGGGTGCCCGACTTCTTGCTATCCGCTTCCAGCGCAGCCAGCTGGTCCTCGAAGATCATCTTGCTGTCGTAGAGCAACCGGCCAATCAGCGTGCTCTTGCCGTCATCCACGCTGCCGCAGGTGATGAAGCGGAGCAGCTCCTTGTTCTGATGCTGGGCGAGATAGGCGTCAATATCCTCTCCGATCAGCGCATCGGTCTTGTAGATCGGGTCTTTTCCGGTTCCATCGGTCATCAGAAATAGCCCTCCTGCTTCTTCTTCTCCATGCCGGCGCCACCTTCATCCTTGTCGATCACCCGGCCCTGCCGTTCGCTGGTGGTGGTGAGCAGCATTTCCTGCACCACTTCCGCTAGGGTCGATGCGGTGCTTTCGACGGCTCCGGTCAGCGGGAAACATCCCAGCGTGCGGAAACGGACCGACCGGCTGGTGATTTCGGGCTTGTGCCCCATCACCTGCTCCAGACGGTCGATATCGTCGGCCATGAACAGGCTGCCTTCGTGCATATAGGTCGGGCGCATCGCGGCAAAATAGAGCGGCACGATCTCGATATTCTCAGCCATGATATATTGCCAGATATCCAGTTCGGTCCAGTTGCTGATCGGGAAAACGCGGATGCTTTCTCCCTTGGCTTTCTTGGCGTTGTAGAGATTCCACAATTCGGGGCGCTGGTTCTTGGGGTCCCAGCCGTGGCTGGCAGTGCGGAAAGAGAATACGCGCTCTTTCGCGCGGCTCTTCTCTTCGTCACGCCGCGCGCCACCGAAAGCAACGTCAAAACCGTATAGATCGAGCGCCTGCTTCAGGCCTTCAGTTTTCCACATGTCGGTATGGAGCGGGCCATGATCAAACGGGTTGATGCCGCGTTCTTTGGCTTCTGCATTATGATGGACGATCAATTCCATCCCCGCATCCTGTGCCGCCTTTTCGCGCAGCGCGTACATGTCCTTGAATTTCCAGGTCGTATCGACGTGGAGCAACGGAAATGGAGGAGGAGATGGATAAAAGGCCTTTTTCGCGAGATGCAGCAGAACCGCGCTATCCTTGCCGACGCTATACATCATCACCGGCTTTTGCGCCTCGGCGACGACTTCACGCATGATATGTATGGCTTCGGCTTCAAGCCGTTCTAAATGGGTCAAAATACGGGTCATATGATCGTCCAATTGGAAGGATTGGAAGCTTATTACGCGCTTCTGATTTGCATGCAGTTCCCATATGGGATATGCGTGACGAATGTCGGTGATATTGAGCGAAGAACATGATCTGATTGCGGCTCTGCACCGCGGTACGCTGGGCGCGCCGCCATGGGAAAATTTTCTCGCGCAGCTAAAGCGCAGAACCGCAGCGGACTATGCCAATCTGTTTTTTCAGGGTGACCATGACTGGCTGCAATCAGTCCAGATTCCGGCCGCCAAACAGGGTTCCGGCGATATAAATGAAATATACCAGAAGGACTTCGGGAAGGTCGCGGCACTTCCGCATTATGTCATGCGGCTCAACCGGGTCTATTCCCTCGACGAGTTCCTCGATCCCAATGACCCGCGCCAAAGCCGGTTCAAAGCGCTGTTCCTGCGGGACCCCGATGTTCGCTTTGCCCGCATCATGCGGGTGGCAGAACCCAATGGCGGGCAAATCTGGATTTCTCTTGGCCGCAAGGACAGCAATTTCTCTGCCAGCGACGGCGCGCTGCTGGGCGCCCTCGCCAGTCATCTGGCAATTGCCGCCGGCACCCATTCCGAACTCGAGCGGCAAAGATTGAAGGCAGGAATATCCGCCGATGCAATCATGCGGCTCAATTTCGGCTGGTTCATGCTCGACGGCTCCGGCCGGATCATTGACATGAGCGAGCAGGCGGAAGCCTTTGTGCAAGAAGGGCAAACCCTGCGAAAATCGCCCGACGGGCGGCTGATAGCCGAGCGCGCCGATGCCCAGGGAGTCTTGCGCCAATTTCTGAAAATGCGTCAGGCTGGGGAAAGCGTGGTGCGGACCGTGCATCTGTCGGACGAGCCATGGCTGGATATGCTGCTCACCAATCCACCAGCAGACCTACCGGGCGCGATTCAGCCGGTTGCCATCGCCTTTGTCCACGGCGAGCGATCCAACAGCGCCGAGCGCAGCGACCATCTGGCCAATCTTTTCGGCCTTACCATTCAGGAAGCCCGGCTTGCCCTGCATATCAGCCACGGCGTGACGATCAGGGAAGCAGCAATTCTGCTGGGCCTGACCCATGAAACCACAAGGCTCTATTCAAAGCGGATATATGCCAAGACCGGCACGCGCGGTCAGGCCGATCTTGTGCGCCTCATTCTGGCGAGTATCGTGGCGCTGACCTAGGACACAGACTGACGGAACTGCAACGCGTCAAATACATCAGCTGGCTTGCAAGGCCGCCTTGGCATTCGCTCTTATCAAATCGCTATCAACCGGCCCCGCTGGTACAACCCAGCTTCCGCCCACGCAGAGGACCTGCGATAGCGCCAGCCAGTCGGCCATTGAAGCTTCGGCAATACCGCCGGTTGGACAGAATCTGCATCCGCCAAATGGTCCAGCGAGCGCTTTTAGTGATGGAATGCCACCCGCCGCTACCGCCGGGAAAAACTTGAAATGCTCAAGCCCGAGATCCATCCCGCGCATGATGTCTCCGGCATTGGCGATACCGGGGAGAAACGGTATGTCCGCTGCAACTGCGGCTCGACCGAGGTTTTCCGTCAGGCCTGGCGATACGATGAATTCGGCACCTGCAGATAATACAGCGTTCATCTGGGCCGGGTTTGTCACCGTACCGGCACCCACGATAGCGCCTTCTACTTGCGTCATTTCCGCGATCGCTTCCAACGCGGCATCGGTTCGCAAGGTGACTTCCAGAACATTGAGACCGCCTTCAACCAAAGCCCGGGCTATTGGCATGGCGTCGGCGACATGATTGATCACCAGCACCGGTATGACCGGCGCCGTCCGCATGATCCGCTCGATCGGTTTCATTGATGTTCCTTGATGAAGGCACCGGCGGCGCCATAGAGGCCAGGTTGTTCATGCAGCAGTTGTTTGACCGGAATCTGCTCCATCAACGACTGGAAGCGGCCCTTGGCTTTGAACCGTTCGCGGAATCCGGATGATGCCAAGCGATGAGCGATCCGGCTACCAAGTCCGCCCGCAATCACCACCGACCGCGCACCTTGCGCCAGCGTGATATCACCGGCGAATGCGCCGAGACACAGGCAGAATCTGTCAAACGCGGCCGATGCCAGACTATCTTCGCCCGACAGCGCCAGTTGCCACAGAGCCTTGTCGTCCATCCGTTTGGACGCCTGGCCCTCGATTTCGGCGAGCACGTGGTAAATGGTTTGCAGACCCGGTCCCGCGACCACCCGTTCAACAGAGACGCGCCCATGTTCTTTCCGCAAATGCCTTAGTAAAAGATCTTCAACTTCATCATGCGGCGAAAAGTCGATATGTCCGCCTTCGGTTTCGGTCACTTGGTAATCACCGTCCAGCCGCATAACGTGGGCAACACCCATTCCGGTGCCGGGACCGAGAACCGTTATCAATCCCTTGTCGTTGAGCGCTATGTCCGGTCCGCAAATATGCTCGAAATGCTGATCCGCCAATAACGCGACGGCATGACCGACAGCACCAAAATCATTGACCAGACTATAACGCTCCAGCCTCAGTTTTTCCTTGATCAAGTGGGGGCGGATCATCCAGCTGTTGTTGGTCAGGTGCAGCACATCGCCGCCAACCGGCCCAGCCACGGCTATGGCGCCATCCGACGGCAGCTTGCGTCCTACCTGCTCTCCATAAGCCTCCCACGCGATTTGAAGGCTCGCGTGATCTGCGCTATTCATTGTGATCTGGTGATCGAGACGCGCGATATGCCTGTTCTCTACGACAGCAATGGCAAATCTGGCGTGGGTACCTCCAATATCGGCCACCATGATTTCCCGGGTCATTACAGCCCTGCCTCGCTCAACATCGCAGAGCCGCCCTTTTCAGCCTCGTCACAATGGTGCCGCAGCATCGCAAAAAGCTCTCGCCCTGTGCCCAGTGGTCGCGGGGGCGGCGGCGCGATGGGGCGACTTTCCCAATCTGCTTCGTCGGTCAATATCTCGAGCGCCCCCTCTTGCGCGCAAACTCTTATCAGATCGCCGTCCCGCAATTTGCTCAGTGGTCCGCCCTTATAGGCTTCCGGAGAGACATGGATCGCAGACGGAATTTTGCCACTGGCGCCGGACATTCTTCCATCTGTGACGAAGGCAACTTTGAAACCCCTGTCTTGCAAGACACCCAATGGCGAACTCAATTTGTGAAGTTCCGGCATCCCGTTTGCTGCAGGCCCCTGGAATCGGACGACGACCACGACGTCCCTTTCCAGTTCGCCTGCCTTGAAAGCGGTCATCACATCATTCTGATCGTCAAAAACCCGAGCCGGCGCATCGATGGTCCAGCGGGATTCATCGACCGCGCTGGTTTTCATCGTTGCTCTGCCCAAATTGCCTTTCAGGAGACGCAGGCCGCCGTCGGGTTTAAACGGATCGCTCACAGGCTTTAATATAGTTTCGTCCAAACTGGCGGCGGGAGCATCTTTGAACGCGAGCTTATCTTCAGCAATATAAGGCTCCTGCGCGCCGTCTCTCAGCGATGCGCCGTAAACGGTTTTGATATCACCGTGCGCCAGCCCGGCATCGACCAACTCACGGATGACAAAGGGCATGCCGCCCGCCGCCGCAAAATAGTTCACGTCGCCAGCACCATTGGGATAAATCGCCGCGATCAGCGGCACCGCTTTGGACAGTTCATCCATATCATCCCAGTCCAGAATGATGCCGGCCGCTCTCGCAATCGCGGGGAGATGCAGCACATGATTGGTGGAACCGCCAGTTGCAAGCAATCCTACGACCGCGTTGACGATCGCCTTTTCATCAATGCAATGGCCCAACGGTCGGTAGTCCGCAGCAGCATCCTCCCCAACACCCCATCCGATTTCGGTCACCCGATGCACCGCCGCACGGGTCAGTTCCTGGCGAAGCTTGTTGCCGGGATTCACAAAGCTGCTGCCCGGAATATGCAGTCCCATCATCTCCATCATCATCTGGTTGGAGTTGGCTGTTCCGAAAAAGGTGCAGGTTCCGGCGCCGTGATAGCTGGCGCTCTCGGCATCGAGCAGTTCTTCTTCGCCGATCTTGCCTTCGGCAAACAGCTGACGAACGCGAATCTTTTCCTTGTTGGCAAGACCGGAAGGCATCGGTCCGGCCGGAACCAAAATCGTCGGCAGATGACCAAAACGGAGCGCACCGATCAGCAATCCGGGCACGATTTTGTCGCAAATGCCGAGCAGCAGCGCGCCTTCGAACATGCCGTGACTGAGCGCAATCGCGGTGCTCATCGCGATCACATCGCGGCTGAATAGCGACAGCTCCATACTGTCCTGGCCCTGGGTTACACCGTCGCACATCGCCGGAACGCCGCCGGCAATCTGGGCGGTCGCCCCTTTCTCGCGGGCGAATATCTTTATCTGCTCCGGATAGCGACCATAAGGCTGGTGGGCTGAAAGCATGTCATTATAGGCGGTGACCACACCGATATTCATCGCCTTGCCGCCGCGAATAGCGGCCTTGTCGTCGCCGCTAGCGGCAAACCCATGGGCAAGATTTCCGCAGGACAAAGTGGGCCGGTGGACCCCGGCTTCGCGCTGCTTGTCGATCAGGTCGAGATAGGCACTGCGCGACGATCGCGACCGCTCGATGATCCTGTCGGTAACTTTTTCGACTGTCGTGTTCAGCGTCATGAGCGACTCCAGAATATCGTGATGGGGCAGTTCGCTCTGCGGAACAGCGTCGCCACCGGTACATCGGTATCGCCGGCGATGGCTGCTTCAAGAATATTCTTCTTGTCGCAGCCGCGAACCACCAGAATGATTTCCTTTGTTGCCGTCAGCGCGGCCATATTCAGGCTCAGCCGTTCAAACGGCGCTTCCACCGGCAACGGGTCAGGAACGGTGTGGATGACCGCCGGTGCCTCCTGCTCATCGCAGGTCATATTCGGAAATAGAGAAGCGATATGCCCATCGGCGCCCATGCCCAGCCAGACCAAATCAAACGGCGGGACTTGCTCTCCGCGAACCAGTGGATCGACATGGGCAGCGGTTGCGTCGAAGGCTCTCGCGAGTTTAGCCTGATTGCTTGCCGGATGCCTTACCGGGACGATCCGGTCGTCGGTCAAGGTGATTGTCACCGTTCCCCACGGCAAGGTCTGGCGGGAGAGGATATCGAAAATCTCGATCGGCGTGTTGCCGCCGGGCACCGCGATACGATGCTTGCCCGGTTGCTCGACGATCTTGGCGACATGATCCGCCACGCTTTGCGCATCGGTCTTGACGGCCCAGCTGATCGAGGCGGAAGCGGATATTGCAGTTCCTGTATCAATCATTCCAGCTCACTCCATCCCGTTCGGTTAGCGCAATCGCAGCAGATGGCCCCCAGCTACCGGAACCATATGATTTGACGCCAATATGATTCTCTTCCCAAACCTTCCGGATCGCATCGATCCAATGCCATTGCGCCTCGACCTCATCCCGCCGGACAAACAAAGTCGGGTCGCCTTCAATCAGATCAATCAACAGCCTTTCATAGGCGATGCGTTTGCGGGTTTTTGAAAATGCCTGGGTCAGCGACAGATCAAGCGGCACTTCACGCAACACGATACCGTCGCGATCCAGTCCTGGCTCTTTTGCCATAACCTGGAGCCGGACATATTCCTCCGGTTGCAAACGAATGACGAGGCGATTGGCGTTTAACTTGGTCCCGCCACCGGCAAAGATATTATGAGGCACACTCTTAAACTGTACGACAATTTCGCTGCGGCGCTCCGCGAGCCGCTTGCCGGTCCGGACGTAGAATGGCACGCCCTGCCAGCGCCAATTGTCTACAAACACCTTCAACGCGACAAAGGTTTCCGTTTCCGAGCTTTCGCCGAGATTTTCCTGATAAGACGAAACCGCCTCGCCTTTGACCGCGCCATCGCCATATTGCCCGCGAACAACATTGTCGGCGATCACCGGCCGCAAGGAACGCAACACTTTGACCTTCTCGTCGCGAACCGAGGTGGCGTCGAGATTCGCCGGCGGCTCCATCGCGATCAGACCGACAAGCTGCAGAATATGATTTTGCACCATGTCGCGTAGTGCGCCGGTTTTTTCATAAAAGCCGTGACGCCCTTCAAGACCCACGGTTTCGGCAACCGTAATCTCGATATGATCGATACCGTTGGAATTCCATAGCGGCTCGAACATCAAATTGGCAAAACGCAAGGCCATCAGATTCTGGACAGTTTCCTTGCCGAGATAATGGTCGATCCGGAAGATGCGATCCTCCGGAAAAGCCTCTGCTACTGCGTCGTTGATCGCATTGGACGATTGCAGATCATTGCCCAGCGGCTTTTCAAGACCGATCCGGACATTTTCACCAGTCAATCCGGCTGCTTTCAATCCCGCGATCGTCGCCTCGAATAGCGACGGTGCAGTTGAAAGAAAAATCGCCAGACCACCTGAAATATCGCCAATTTTCTCGGCCAGATCGCCAAAACCCTCCGTCGATGAAGCATCCAGTTGCTGATAGGACAGACGGTTCAAAAAGCTGGATATCATGTTCTTGTTTTTGCGATCATCCGGCAGATATTGTTCCAGCGCCGATGCAGCCATGTCCCGGAATTTCTGATCGTCCAATTCGCTGCGCGCGGTGCCGACAATCCTTACATCATCAGCGATCAACTCATCTTCGTGCAGTGCATAGAGCGAAGGCAAAAGCATACGCTTGGACAAATCTCCGGTTGCCCCGAATAGCAATAATGTAGCCGAACTGTTCATTTTCTACCAATCAGCCCCTATCACGGTTTCAAGACAAAGGTTTTCCATCTTTCAAACTCTATGACAGCGTTGTCATTAAAAGGCAATCGCGCAAATATATTTTGTCGAACAATTGAACATGGATTGCAACGGCGCGGGCACCGAAACAGTTTTCACGCAGTCAGGTCGGCATCTGTCCATAAGGGCTGCAATCCGCAGCCGGCAGGCTGTAAAAGAATAGAGCTATTGCGCCAGCGGCGGCGCAGCGGAATCCCGCTCGATCACCGAATGGTCGAGAAAAATGGTGTTTTCATCTTTTTCTCCCGTCAACCGGCGGGAAATATTGTCGGACAAAAGACTCACCGCGCGTGCAGCAAGTTCCGATATGGGCTGGCGTACCGTGGTCAACTGAGGACTGATGATGGCCGCGATGGGGGCATCATCAAAGCCGACGATCGACAGTTGCTGCGGTACATCGATATGCCTGCGATAGGCCGCTGCAATTGTTGCGGCGGCCATGTCATCGTTGCTGGCAAAAATCGCGGTCGGGGGTATTTCCATATCGAGCAGCGATTCAGCGGCTTGCAAACCGCTCGAATAGTCAAAAAATCCTTGGCGGATCAAATCTTCATCAGGCTCCAGACCATATTTGGCGAGCGCCTCGCAATAGCCTTGGTAACGCTTGCCGGATGCACTGTGGTCGGGATGTCCGCGAATATAACCGATCCTGCGATGGCCAAGATTCAGAAGATATTCCGTGATTTCCCTCGCAGCAGCGACGTCGTCAATATTCACCGACAAACGAACAGCATTCGGGTCGCTCGGAGCAACGAGAACATAGCTGATATGCTGCGATTCCAGCAAATCAATGACTTCCGGATTATCACAAAGCGGTGGCGTGACTATCAGCCCAACGGGTGAAAGAGTCTGCAATATCCGCCTAACACCCTCCACGCCATCCGAACATTCATCGAGAACCAGTTGCATGGAAAGATCATGACATTGCTTAAGGGCACCGAGGTGAACATTTTCAAGGTAACTGGGACTCGGGTTATCGACCAGCAGAGCAACAATCTGGGCCGACCCGCCGCGCAAGGTCCGGGCCGCCTGATTAAGCTTATAGTTAAGCTTTTCCGCAACTTCGAGTACCGCCAGTCGCGTTTCTTCCCGCACATAATTTTCTTCGTTCAGAACCCGAGATACCGTCTTTAATGACACGCCAGCTTCGCGGGCAACATCAACCATTGTCGATCGGCGTGATGTTTGGGTCATTCATTTTCCTCCGGTTGATTACGTGGCCCATAGCCCCGTTTCTCTCCAGCTTGTCAAGCCGCGGACCCCCAACCGACAACCTTGTCATAACTTATTAGTGAGACTGTCGATTTGCGCAACGATTATCCGCTGATTTGACCAACGCGATATCAGGTAAAAGTCAAGTTTGCCGCCGATATAGCCTATAGGCATGTGTCTCGAGCAAGATTTGACCGAATCGCAGCCCTGCACCGCCTCACTCGTAGATATCGAGTTCCCATATTATATTCATGATCTCATATCCCGCCACTGGACGACATGCGGGACGCAAAATTGCATGGCAGATGGTACGACAGATTCCGGCCCCCTCATCTCTCCCAGCAACCATATATCCCGCCTGATCGACCTTCGTTTTTGGACATTGTCCAAAACGCTTACACAAATGACGACGCGAATCTGATTGCAATGACAACCTTGTCAGGATATGTTTCAAAAAAAATAAATCGGGAGAGAGACATTGGCAGCACCAATTCCAAACGCATCAAATGTGGAAGCGTCAGCAAATTATAGCAGCGCCGGCGGCAAGACGACTCTGGTATTATTATTGGTTTTCGCGGTCTTCTTTCTCCTGGCTGGCGTGACCAACATCAACGATGCGCTGGTTGCCAAATTCAAGGCGATGTTCCAGCTTTCCAATTTTGAAGCCAATCTCGTGCAATTCGCGTTCTTCATGAGCTACGCCCTCTTCTCGATTCCTTCCGGCATGCTGTTGCGAAAAATCGGATTTATTCGGGGATTCATCCTCGGATTTCTGATTATCGCGCTAGCATCCCTACTGTTCATCCCTGCCGCCAACAGCGGCGTATATATAAACTTTCTCGGAGCGTTATTTCTGATCGGGGGCGGGATTACGCTGCTGCAAGTGGCAATGAACCCGCTGGTGACAACACTTGGCCCGCCGGAAACGTCGCATAGTCGTCTCACCTTCGCACAAATGTTCAACTCGCTCGGCGCATTTCTCATCGTCAGTTTTGGTGCGCGCTACATATTGGGGGAAAAATCCGACGTTGACCCAACAACCCTGTCGGGGTCCGCACTCGAGGCATTCCGCGTGTCGGAAGCGACCGTCATTACCCACATCTATATCGCCGTGGCCGTCGCGATGATCGCAATTGCCGCATTTTTCTTCATGTTCCGCAAAGTCATGGACCAGACCGAAACCGAAGCGGTCAAGGTGGAGGGCACGTGGAGTCTCTTCATCAGCGACAAACGCCTACGATTTGGTGCATTGTGCATCTTTCTATATGTCGGTGCGGAAGTAACGATCGGCAGCAATCTTGTCGCCTATCTGGGACAGGAACGGGTAATGAACCTTCCCGATGAATCGGCAGCTGCCTTGCTCGGCTATTACTGGGGCGGCGCACTGGTCGGCCGTTTCGTTGGCGCATTTCTTCTGCGCATTTTCAAACCCGGCAAGGTGCTGATGACCTTTGCAGGCGTCGCTATCACGCTTATCGCAATATCCGCATTCAGCAGCGGCACGCTGTCCGGCTGGACACTGACACTCGTCGGCCTGTTCAACTCGATCATGTTTCCCACCATATTCAGCCTCGCGACCGAAGGCATGAAATCCGACAAGGCCGCACAAGCCTCGGGAATATTGGCGACGGCAATTGTCGGTGGCGCCATACTTCCTGCCTGCTACGGTTTTGTTGCCGACATCACGAGCTTGACTGCAGCGCTGCTGGTGCCAGTGACCTGCTATGTGGTCATCGCATCCTACGGCCTCTACACCGAACGCCAGCGACTAAAAATCGCTTGATTTGGTTCGCGGCACCCGGCGAAATCAGATCAGGAAAATGGTGCGCCCGACAGGATTCGAACCTGTGGCCCCCAGATTAGGAATCTGATGCTCTATCCGACTGAGCTACGGGCGCATACCTAGAGAAACGGCCATTTATTTAGATAACCCCGAAACCGCCAAAGCCCTTTTTCCAACTGGATAAGCACCAGTTAAGCCCGAGGTTAAAATTCAGTGGCCGTACCTTCATTGCGATCCGTAAAGCAGAATATCTTCCGTCATTCAATCGGCAAAGCAGGATTAGCTTAGCGCTTACTGCGTTCATGCTAGGTGAGCGCGACGACTTTCTACGCTAACGGCGCTTGGCTCGGCTGGCTGTCAGGCACAACCTCCGGTCTGGCAGTTAAGATATTCGCTAACTTCGCGGCGCAGCGCGCTACGGATTAGCTCGGACAGGCTCATTCCCTCATGCCGCGCCTTTTGATAGGCAGCGTCAACAATCGCCGAATTTGCCCGAAATTGAATTGGTGTATTGTGGACCGCTGCTCTCATTAGAAACCCAACCCCATCTTTTTAAAAATGCCGCCGGGACCGTTTGCAATATCGTCAAGGAATGATCCGGCGTTATTCCAGTTCTGCGCGTTGATGCCTGAGCGGAATAGGGTCCCGCTGGCCTTGGTATCACCTTGCTTGTCGTAAATGCCTGATACATTGTTGGCCATGCTCTCACCAAAGCGAGCAACGCTTTCAGTTCCGCCCATTGCCAAGCCGGATAGCGTCAAAATCTTGGTTTACGCCTGCTCGATCAACAATCGTAGCACAATCCATGAGCATATGGAGGCTGGCCTAGTCATTGCTTGAGAGCCTGCACCTTTTGAGTCAAAATTGACGTTGCTCCTACGGCTACAATTAGCATCTGTAATAATTGCTAAACTTTAACCATGCGGCAATGCAAATTTCTTATTTCTCACAAATAGTAATAAATTTTAACTAGGAGAATAAGCTATGGCCAAGGCATGGAGATTAATTCCGGAGGGTACGCTTTGCGGGGCAATTGAGGGCTGCTCTCAATTAGCCACAGAAACGCACCATACTCTGCGATCGTTACCTGAGTATCGCGTGAAGGTGGATGGAACTGCGCTCCGAAATCATAGTCAACATTTGCAGCGTCTATGTTGGGATCATCATCAATTAAATGGGCACAACCGACATGACAAGACGGCTAAATGGCCGGCTGGCAAAGGTTTTATCGATGCACCGTTCAGAATATAATCTGTTGTTGAGCCAGGCAGGCGCTCCCAAACCGGTGAAGCACCCCCACTAATTAGCTCCCCATCGGTCCAGAGTAATCATTGGCGTATTGGTATCCGCCGACACCAGAAAGCTGCACCGGCCCTTGCAATCAATAATCCGGCAAGGCGGGTGCTGGTCGATCAGACTATAATCCGGCCCCCTGACCATTATCAGGGCCACTAGGTCAACGCGGAACGTGTTGCGGCACTTCTCGCAGTAAGCCTTTATATTTACTCCCTGCAGGCGCATTTGCCCGACCGTCTGGTACGCCTTTGGCAGAATCGGTTTATGTTTGCTCATACCCATTCGAGCATGAGAACAGAAAGAGAACGCAATGGGAAGCGGATTCGCGTTAGTTGATGAAAACGCAGACAGTTCCGATTGCGAAAGCTACAATCGATAGAATCCCGAAAACGAGCGTCGCCATGTAAGCTTTTGTCCGCGCACTTTCGATTTTGTCATCGGGTTGCCGACACGTTGGCACTAATGCAGGCAGGCAACGAATGTCTTGCCGTCGATCAGGCCGCAGCGTTCGCCGCCTGCAAGTCAACTGATCTAGGGGACGCCACCGCCTTGAGAAATGCCTTCGAGGAACTGGAAAAAGCCTAAACCGAACCGGCAACACAAAGCCCCGTCACTAGCGAAAGGTGGCGGGGCTTTTTTGTGCCTGCAATCCAGCCCCTTTTAGGGCCTCGCATAATTCAGGAGCGTACCCTTTTAGGGCCTGACAAAATTATTCGGCAATCAGGCCGCAATAAACCTAACCAGTATAATATCATCGGGATTCGCAACAGGGCCGTTGATGGCCTCATAGCGCGCCACGGCCTCGGCTTCCGTTTCCTCGGCTGGCTTGCACAGCACAACAACCGACGGAGTAAACGCACCAATCGTTCGGCGCTCGACAAGCTTCAATCTGCGTTCAATGGATCTCATTTTATCAACTCCCGTTCATTGCTTTCTAAAGCAGCGCGTCTAGTGGTTCACCACAGACTACCGCCCGCTCGTTCCCATGTTTGGCGCGGTACCTGGCAATAGCGTCTTCCTGCGTCTCGTTTTCGTCACGGATCAGGAAAGCGAACGCCTTGCCCCTGCCCTTTTCAATCTTGTCTAACCGACTTCCGAAGTTTCTCATTTTCCAATCCTTCCTAACTGATTAATTCGCGGCCCTGTTTTCCTCGATTATCGCCAGCCGCCGTTCTATGTCGCCGGTTTCAACAAGCTGCTTGTGAGCGGTCAGCAAGGCCATGACCCGAGCCGCTTCGTCCGGCGTCACCTCACCAGCCGCGACAGCCGCTAGAACATTCTGCGAAGCGGCTACGGCGTCTTGCACCGTCTCAATCTTTGGCAACTCCATTGTGATAGGGGAATCCTTGCGCGGCGGGGCTATCATGGTGAGGCACAGGCGCAGGGCTTGAACGTCACCAGCTAGGGCCGCATCGATTGCCGCCGTGGTCAATTCCTTGTGCTTGTCGCCTAGCAGGCCCTCAACGGCCAGCGTGATACGATTACGCGTTCCGGGCTTCTTGCCAGCGGGATTGCCCGATTGTCCTGGCCGAAATTTCCCATCCTGCTTTTCGTCTGCACTTGCAGGTGTTTTCGTCACTCGATTGCCTTCCGTTCTGTTCACAATATCATAATCCAAAATTGCGAGGCACTTCCGCATTTTGCCACGCTTCACACTCTTGCAGACATTCAGCCAATGTGCCTGCCATCCATGGCCACGAGCGTTAAAGAGGCAGGAGGCCAATAGCCTTTACGGTCTTTAACCGGCCATGCTCGATGCGCCGCCAAATGGAGCGCCGCCAATTTATCGGTCGACATGCCACGGCCACCAAGGAACTTTGACAACGTGCCGCCCGGTATTTTTGCCGCCTTGCCCAAATTGGTTTGCGATCCGGTACCAGCCCACGAGAGATAAGCCAGTGTGAAATCCCTTAACTCGGTCACGTCCATGTATGGCGAGGCGTCAGGGAAATGTTCAGCCGCTTTGGTAATGGTCGCAGGCAATGAACTATGGCCCCCATCATGGTTAGATATATGTGTTGCGACAGTATCCACAGAGCTGGAAGACGTTTTTGGCACTTTTCCGTTATCGACTGTGGATACAGTATCAACAGAGTGTTTCCCTTCTGTGGACACAGTATCAACAGAAACGGCCCTGACTGTGGATACAGTATCAACGCGGGTTTGTTTCCCTTTTTGGAAACGTTTCCTTTTTTCAGCATGATGACGCCGCACTGCCTTTATGGATTTTGGGCTGACATCCTTATATTCATTCGTTGCCGGAATAGGGTTTTCGTGCAGTCCATAAGCCGCGAAGGTCAACCGCCATTCATTCGCCAGCCTGCTAACTTTTGGATGCGATTTTGTCAGGACAACGAAGCCACCAGCAATCAACTCTTCCAAGGCTTCCTGCACCCGCGAATAATGCGCGCCAAGGTCGTCGCACATCTCCCGCGCCGAATAAGTCAGCTTGCCGTTGTTAAAGCCGTTCAGCCGCCGCATGAAGCCGAATAACAGCACCTTTGCCCGAACGCTGGCCGTTCGATAGGCTACGCTGTCATAGACGGCTTGGGGGACCATTAAATAAAGCCCACCGCGCCTGTCTACGCGATGGGGTGCGTTCTTGTGTTTCTGACTCATATCGACGCCAACAGATCAGCTTGGCGATTGTCAGGCTTGGTCACGAATTGAGGCAGGACATAGGGCGATATACGGACCCCATAACCACCCATTCGGCGCGTCGGCAGCATCGCCAGCTTACCAGCCTTTTTCAAGCTGGACAGCCGAGCGCGTACCGTGTCAGGCCGGATAGCATCGCCAACCGTCTCGGACGCTTCAAACCAAGTCACACCATGAGGACCAGCCTTGACAACCAGCGGCATCAGCATCTGTTCTTGTGTCGCCTTATCCGCGGCGGCCATGATAGCCCCGTCCTTTGAAGATTCGCTGTCCTTGCGATAGCCTGGGCCGTCTGGATATGCGGCAGGTTCTATACGATCGGTCATTACGCGGCCTCCCATTCTACGCCAGCGCGGCTAGCTAATTGCCCCAGCCAAGTCTCTTGCCGTTCAGACAAAGGACATTCATCAGCAACGCATTGGCCTAAAAAGCTTCCCGCCTTCCTTGTTAAGGTTTCGCTTGTCGTGAGGATTTCGAGCGCAGCAGCGCGCCGAGTTGCATAGTCCATGGATAATATTCCTTTGATGGAATCCATGCAGACAAAGCCAAAACCGCTATTGATTAGTCGGGCAATTTGGCCCATGATAGCGCGGCTTGTGGTAAAGCAATTGTCTACAAAGATATTGTGAGAAGGTCGTTCCTGCACGGAGCGGCCTTTTTCTTTTGTGGGGAAGCTTGCGCGCACTAAGCGGCCTCGCTGGTAGAGAAGTGCGTTTGCTCGGCTGTCCAAGCGTCCAGGTCATCGGTCGAATAAACGACCGTTCTCTTGCCGAGCCGTCTGAATTTGGGGCCGCCACCAGCCACGCGCAGTTTCGCCAGTGTTGATTGTCCGATACCTAGATAGTTTGCTGATTCAGGGGTGCGAAGATATTGTTGCATTGCTATTTTGCCTTTCTGTACCAAGAACGCGCTTGGAACCGCATCAGCCGCACATGATTGTTGCGGCGACGGTTCGAAAATAACGGACACAGACGGACTGTTCATGTACTCAAAATTAGAGGTATTTTTTCGCGGTTCGACGCCAGATAGCGGTCTTATTCGGCGATCAGTTGCGGCCGGAAATTGAAAGAACTTTTTCTTCCCAAGCTTGCCACGCCGCACGCTTTTCCGGTTGAAATTCGTAGACTTGATATGTCCCAACGATGCCAGCACGAGAGCCGGACTTGTGGTTTATGACTTCTTCAATCACTTCCAGCTTGAAGCCTAATTCTTGACAGCCCCTAGCCATTGTTCTCCGCAAATCATGAACGCGCCACGGCCTGAACTTGAAGCCTTCGCTCTTAGCTCGTTTTTCTACCAGAACATCGATCCGAGCCTTTGCGCGTGAGAAGCCCGAAACCGGACTATCGCCCGTAGTCGTAAACAAAAACTGCCCGTCAGATGCCAAGCGAGGAAGCGCCGTGACAATCTCTAAAGCCGTGTCGCTCAATTGAACAAGGTTCGGCCTGTCGTTCTTTGACCTGTTGCCAGACACCAACCATTGCCGCTTATCCAAATCAAATTCCGTCCAAGGCGCTTCCGCCACTTCGCGGAGCCGTTGCCCCGTCAGGATCAGCAGCTTGTAGACTTCACCGAACGGCCAGCCGAGGTCGTCCGTCGCCAGCCACAGAACCCGCAATTCGTTGTCATTCAAATAGTGGTCGCGTTCACCTGCAGGCGCAGGAGGCGAGACGTCGGCCATAGGAGACGCCGAAGGCGGGAATATTCGCCTTTGCTGCTTTGTCGCGAATGCAAACACAGCAGAAACCGCGCTATAGGCATGACGACCAGAGGATGGGCTTCTTCCCCCGACCCGTTCGATCAGCTCGTTAATATCATCAGCCGAGATAGAAGGCAGCGGCTTGCTTCCGAAGGCGGGGGAAAGGTCTTTGTCGATCACGCCCTTGATATTCGCCCATGACTTCAGAACGCGGCCCTTCTTGCCCGGTAGCGTTCCAGCTTTCGCGGCCTCAATATATGCGTCTGCAATGACGCTGAAGGCCAACTTGTCATGTTGGGCGGCGATAACATCTAAAGCGGCCTTATTCTGGCGCTCCTGTTCCTGGACAGCTTTGCGCGCCTCAAAAGGATCCACTTTGCGCCGGACCTGTTCCAGCAGTTCAGCAGCATAATCCCGAGCGGTTTTAGCTGTCCACGGATTGCCATGGCCTCCGATGGTAACGCGCCTTGAGGGCTTGCCCCTGCCCCCGATCCTATATTGTATAATATACGAGCGCTTGCCCTTGTCCGTCACCATCAGGCCAAAGCCCTTGAGCGTATCATCCCAAAGATAGGCCCGCTTCCCTGCTTCAGGAACCGTCACAGCATCAACAGTTGTCTTCGTAATCTTCCCAACAGCCATGGCCTGCCCTCACTTCAGATAAGCACCGGATTACCATGTTTTAGACATCATGTAACTACAAATGAATGTGTGCGGATAGATAAACAACGTATAACCAGTATATTTTATGCCTCTCGGCGACTGATGAGTAAGACCGGCAGCAAAAGTTCTAAGATTAGGAATCTGATGCTCTATCCGACTGAGCTACGGGCGCGTTATGTTTGCGCGTTTAGCCACATAAGCGGACGCTTGCCAGAATCAATTTTTCGATTCAGGTGGTATAATCGGGATGGGCAGAGGCAGTGCTGCGATACCCTCTTCCGCCAGATCAACAACTTCTTCTGGTGATGCCGTACCATGAATGGGTTTTTCATCCGCATCACCATAATGGATATCGCGGGCACGCGCGGCAAATTTATCGCCTACCCATTCGGAATTGACGAGCAATTTTTCTTGCGCCTTGACCAGCTTGCCGATCATTTCCTTATATTCTGCCGGGACCGTAACCGTGTTGGACACCGGTTTTGACGTCTGTGGTGCGGACCGATTATCCTCCGGTTTAGCCGCTACCGGCTCCTGATTGCCTTTCCTGCCCACATTGGGCGCCATGGCGGCCTTGGCAATATTGTTGCTGCCGCAGACCGGACAGTCCAGCAATCCGCGTTCCTGTTGTTCCGCATAATCCTGCGAGGATCCAAACCAGCCCTCGAAGCGATGCGCGCCATCGGCGCATATCAAATCGAAAATTATCATGTGATTTTTACCGGTGGTTCGAACCGCTTGCGATTGGCAACAGCGGGGACACGCGACCGCACCTCCACCACTTTCCCCAAATCAAGGTCGCAAAAACCTAGCCCGATCCCCTCACCCATATCGAGCAATATTGCACCCCAGGGATCAACCACCATCGAGTGACCGTAGGTAGAGCGCCCGTCCTCATGCAAGCCATATTGCGCAGCCGCCACAACAAAGGCACCGGCCTCGATCGCGCGCGCTCGCAACAATATTTCCCAATGCGCTCTTCCGGTCGGAACCGTAAACGCGGCAGGAACAGACAATATGTCAGCACCCGCGTTGGTCAGCGCTTCGTATAAGGCAGGGAAACGAAGATCATAGCATATAGACAATCCAAGCATTGCACCGGGTATCGCCGCCACAATCGCGTTGTGGCCACCGGCATATGCGGACGATTCCCGCAGCGACTCATCGGGATCAAGATCGACATCAAACAAGTGAATCTTGTCGTATCGCGCGGTAATTTCACCGTCAGGGTTGATCAGGTAGGAACGATTGACCCATTTCTCGTCCCGATTGTCGGAGGTTTTCACTGCAAGAGACCCGAGCTGCACCCAGATCCCGGCATTTCTGGCTTCGGTTTGAATTGTCGACAGTACGACATCATCCGATTCATCGCGAATCACGTTAGCCGCCCGCGATCGATCCCGGTCCAGCAATCCGCTCATCTCGGGCGTAAAAACCATTTTGGCGCCGCCAGCGGCAGCTTCTGCTATGAGCGAAGTGAGGAGCCTGGCATTTTCAGCTGGATCAATGCCACTGCGCAATTGGGCAAGCGCGATTCTCAAATCAGTTCAGCCTGCCAGAAGCGCATCAAGTTCGCCGGAACGGTCGAGGGCGGACAAATCGTCCGACCCTCCGATATGGCGGTCGTCTATAAATATCTGGGGCACGGTTGTCCTGCCACCGGCGCGCTGGATCATTTCCGTCCGTTTCTCCCCGCCCATTGTGATGTCAGTCTCTTCGAAACTTACATTCTTTTTTTCGAGCAAGGCCTTGGCCCGGAAGCAGAAACCGCAGGTAAATTTTGTATATATTTCAACTTTCGACATGTTTCGATCTTTCTACCATCACTCTGAAAATGGGTTGCAGGCGGAACGATTTCAAGCAAATGCTTTCTGTTCAAGAATTCAATCATTTTCGAAGTTGCTTATAACCCTAGCCCAGCAGAAAACGAGCACTTGTTCCGCACCCGCTCTTTTTAACAGCCGGGCACAGGCATTGCTGGTCGATCCGCTCGTATAAACGTCGTCGACGAGCAAGACCGACTTCCCGGCGACGGTCATTCGCGCATCGCTGTGAAGCGCAAAAGCCGCGTCGACCGTCCTACGCCTCTCTTTTCCGCTCATACCTCTCAAAGGAGGAGTAGCCTTAAGACGAATAATGGCATTACAGTCCATTCTGATGCCTGTACATCGGGCAAGCTCCCTGCCAATCAGCACCGACTGGTTAAAACCGCGACGCCATAGCCGTGACCGGTGCAGCGGCACCGGAACGATGATTGCCTTGTCCGAACACTCCCCGACAAATTTTTGCAGATGTTCAGCGATCAATCTTGCCAGCCCCAACCGGGTACCATATTTCAAGCGCATCGCGATCAACGAACTCTGATCATCATAGCGCACTACAGCCCTGACTCCATCGTGCATCGGCGGTTCGGCAAGACATTTTCCACAAAGGCTATTGTCTGGACCATCAAAGGGGAAAGGCAGCCCACAGGCGACGCACCAGGGCTTTGCCAAAAAATCCAGCTGTCGCCAGCACGACAGGCAGAACCGGTTATCTGTTTCTACCGTGACGCCGCACAACGGACATCTTGGCGGCAACGCAAAATCGATCAACGAACGAAAGATGGGTAGCGACGGCATTTGATCTTTTTGTCCAGCGCTCCTAAAGCGACAAGACCCTATGACCGATACAGTCAATGTTCCCGAAGTTTTTAACCGCAAACGCAGGCGTATCGTCCGCGATCGTGCCTATGCAAGAGCAAAGGGCAAGGATTTTCTGTCGCAGATCATGGTCGAAGAAATTATGGAACGGCTGGATGTGGTCAAACGCACATTTCAACGGGCCTTGATTATCGGGTTGCCTGCGGAAGGACTTGGAAAAGAGCTACAAACGCGTGGCATGAAAGTGGTGTTCGCGGACTCCAGCGCACGGGCTGCAGAAGCACTCGGCGGTGTAATATGCGATGATGATCGCTTGCCATTCGCCGATCATAGCTTCGATTTGATTATCAATATGGGTTCTCTGGACACCATCAATGACCTGCCTGGCGCGCTAGTTTTGTGCCGGCGGATATTGGTTCCGGATGGACTCCTATTGGCCGCTTTAGTGAGTGCAGAGAGTTTCCCCTCCCTCAAATCTATCATCATGCAGGCCGAGGGCGACCGGGTTTCAGCCCATATTCATCCCCAAATCGATGTCCGAACGGCCGGCGATCTAATGGCGCGCGCAGGGTTGACCTTGCCGGTGGCGGACAGCGACCACCTGCGCCTGAACTATTCAAGCCTCCATCGTCTGATTTCCGACATAAGAGATGTCGGCGGAAGCAATATCATGACCGGTAGCCTCTCCCTGATTGGACGAGATGTCTATAATCGCATATATTCGTTGTTCGCATCTCATTCCGGCACGGACGGAAAATTCTCGGAAAGCGTCACTATATTGTATCTTTGTGCATGGGCAGCTCACCCCGACCAACCGAAACCGGCGCGTCGTGGTAGTGGGCAGGTATCGCTCAAAACAACACTTTCCCGGCCGAGCGAGAACTGATCAAATGGTTAGCCCGGATCCCGAAGCGCGTTAGCCAGCATTTGAACCAAGGGACCATCTGCCGGCGGCATCTCAAGGTCTCGGATTGCCTCCACCGACAGCCATCGCAAATCTAAGGAATCCGGGCTCTGGACATGTCCCGACCATTTACGACATATATATAGAAGGAGAACCAAGTGCCGTTCTTCCAGCGCCTCGCTGGCAAAAGCCACAGGCTCGATATCCGCTTCTTTGACGCTGATAGCCAGTTCTTCATTCAACTCGCGAATCAACGCGGCTTCCGGTGTTTCACCCGCTTCAACCTTACCTCCCGGGAATTCCCATAGCCCAGCCATCGGTTTGCCTTTTGGCCTCTTTTGGACCAGAATTCTGCCATTCTGGTCAATCAGCGCAGCGGCGGTCACAAACAGATATGTCGGATTTTTTTCCATTATTTTATGCGGTGTAAGGATTTTGTTAATCCCTTTCTGTGAAAACGGTGTTGTTCACGACTTAACAGAACTTTATCCGCGTAGAGAGAGACATGATTGACTTATTCAAAAAATTATATCTCTCTGACAAGGGTGCGACAGCTGTTGAATATGGCCTAATACTGGCTCTCATCGCGCTGACCGCGTTGGTTGCGATTTCCGGTGTTGCCAATACAACAACCAATATGTGGACTGGAGTTGCCGGCGAGGTAACTGAAGCTTCATAAATATGCTGCCGCACTTAATACTTTGATAAGGTTTCTACTATAAGCCGATGAATATTGAACATAAATTTGTTCAATTGGGTAAGTGAATTTGTCAAATCTAGGAGACCAGACATGAAACTCGTACGTAAAATGTTTAAGAATGAAGAAGGCGCAACGGCTATTGAATATGGCCTGATCGCTGCTTTGATCGCTGTTGCAGCTATTGTTGCAATGGGTTCGCTGGGCAACACCCTCAGCAACACCTTCGGCGAAGTCGATAGCTCCATGCAGGGCAGCTAAAGCTTCGGTTTAATCTTCGGATTATTCCAAACAAGAGGACGGCAGCTTATAGCTGCCGTCCTTTTTTGTGTCCGCTATAATCAATAGGTAATGATTTTTACCTGTTGCCCAGCCCGCAACCCGTCCGTCGCACGGAGCCGGTTGAGAACCAGAAAGCGCTCCTGCTGGTAGTCGGAATACGCCATTCTTGAAGACAGACTTGAAATCGTATCGCCGCTTTTTACCGTCACAACATCAACCTTGCGTGGCTTGATCGCCGCCGCTTCGGTTGCTGAAATTCTTGTGATGCTCTGATACATCGGCGAAAACACCGAAGCGCTTCCGGCGGGAACAATCGTTGCGAAATGATAAGCGCTGTTTTTTGAAAATTCATAGGCGAAGACCGTCACGTCCACTTGTCCATTTTCGCTGTCGACCCGCGCCGTCGCATAGGATGCAGGCAGGCCGTTCACCATTGTTCTTTCGATCGTCCCGTGAGAAATCGATTTACCTTTGCCTGCAAGACTCTGGAACGCAGCATCAATATAGGATGCCATGTTGCCGTTATAGGCTGCAGTCGTAAATTGTCCCTGTCCACTTGAACCAGTAATCGAGACCGCCCGCGCGCCGTTTTGCATCGCGAAACCGCTCGGGATCGTGAATTTCAGCTTCAGGTCGGGGTGGAGAAAACTATTTCCTTCGATTACGCCTTGCTTGGGATCGTCGCCGTAGAGGATTCCATCGAGTTTTTGCAGAAACTGGTCTCGGTTGCGGACGCCACCAGATCTGGTCAATTTACCGGCGTTCGTTGCGGCGCGAGATACTCTGCGCGCTGGATCAGGGTGTGTGCTTGCCCACTCGGGCGAGCTACGGGCGTCACGGCCAGCAGCGCGCACATCGATCGCCGATTGTGCGGCGAGGGAATATAGCATCGACGAGAGCGCCTGGGGATCATATCCCGCCGAAGCTAGATAACGGATTCCAAGATCGTCGGCTTCATATTCCTGTTTACGCGAATATTTTAGCGTCAACAACTGACTGCCGGTTCCAAAAACTTCCTGTCCAATCCGACCAATGGCGGAATCTCCCAGCAGGACCTGAGTCCCTATCTGGCCCAGAATGCCCAGAATGCTGTTGCGGGACGCAGCCTTCTGCCGTTTCTCGCTGTGTCTTGCGGCAACATGACCGACTTCATGACCCAGAACGCCAGCCATCTCCGCTTCGTCGTTCATCAGCGCCATCAACTGACGCGTGAGATAGACATAA
>NZ_CAXBIA010000005.1:0-155000 GCF_963975735.1 uncultured Parasphingorhabdus sp. | reverse complement strand
AGCCGCGTCGTCCTGATGAAATGTCCTCTAGATGGATGAACTGATTCGGTCAACAGCGCTGACGCAAAATAATCATTCTTCTTTTCTCGCTCTGCCTGGCGGGGGACTCTCACCTCTGCCAGGACTGACAAAACGAACTTGAGTGCAGCAGAATTCCGCCGTTTGCAAAAGTCTGTTGTGAAGAAGAGATCGCCCTGTGCTGCGGGGCCAAAGTCACAGGACGAAAGATTGAAAGCACATCCCCTGCCCTAGACTCCGAGCCGATCATCACCGCCGTGACGTTGAAGCTCGCGACTCACGAAAGCGATGGAGCCGGCACACCTATCCCGATTCACCCGGAAGGAAAGTAACCGGGCACCCCAAGGCGTTGCTCCATGAATCGAATGGCCAGCTTTGCCGGATGCCCTCCATTGATCAAATCCATTCTCTCATTCCGCGATTTCAGTTGCAGAACCATTGATTTGCTATAATCGTAGTATTTACTATCTTATAAGGGAGGGGAGTGAAATGCGCGGGTTACTAACAGCGGTTCTGTTGCTGTCAGCATGCGGTTCCAACACCGGAGACAGTTCTTCAGGCGGAGCGGGTGTTAAAGCGGTTGATCTTACACCCAGCGCAGAGCAGATCCACTTTGCCCGTACCGCGGTTCCGGCAGACAGCAATCTGGCCGCAAAATATGAACGGTCCTGCCGGACCTGTCACAGCGCGGTCGATGCTGCAGCGCCGTTAACCGGTCACAAGGAAGCGTGGACCGGCAGGTTAAGCGAAAGAGGGAAAGCGGGTCTGCTTGCACACACGAAAACTGGATTTAATGCGATGCCGGCCATGGGTCTCTGCAATGATTGTAGCGACGAGGACCTGAACGCGATGATTGAATTCATGTCGGGGAGGACAGAATAATGTCAATGTCACGCAGAGCGGTTTTACTGGGGGGCGGTGTTGCAGCCGCAGCTGTAGCTATTCCGGTCGGTAGCCATCTGGTCTGGCGTTCAAAAGAATTCCAGCGTCCCGATTTCAATCCAGACTGGCCCACGGCACCTGCCGGCGAGCGGTCCTGGATGAATTGGTCGGGGATCGAACGTGCCACGCCGAAACAGATTGCCGCTCCGACCAGCGTCGACGAGATTATCGAGGTTCTGAAGTCTTCGCCCGCCCCCATCCGTGCGGTCGGAAGCGGGCACAGTTTTTCCGCCCTTGTTCCATCCGAAGGTACTATATTGGATATTGGCGCGATTGCCGGTCTGCAAAAATATGACATCGCCGCGCAGACAGCATCTTTCGGTGCCGGCACCCGTCTTCAGCACGCTGCTCGCGCGCTGAGCGAACATGGCCTCGGGTTCGAGAATATGCCGGATATCGACATACCGACCTTCGCCGGAGCCTGTTCGACCGGCACCCATGGTACCGGCTATGATATGACGGCTATTCATGATTATGTCGAAGGCTTCCAACTGATTACCGCCTCTGGCGAGATCAAGGAAGTCAGTCGCAGCAGCGATCCCGATCTTTTCGCAGCAGGCAAGGTTTCGCTGGGCGCTTTGGGCATTATCACGCGTTATGACCTTAAGGTTTCAAAGGAGGTAAATTTACGCAGAAAGGTAACCGTCCTACCCATCGGTGAATTGCTGGAGCAGTTTGAAGACAATTTCAAAAAGCACAGGAATTTCGAATTTTATTATCTGCCGAACACCGGCATGGCTGCCACGATCGTCCTCGATTTGCACGAAGGCGAAATTACCGGACGCGCACCCACTCAAGATGATGATACGCTGGAACAGCTACAGTCTCTCCGCGATAATTTTGGATGGGCACCGTGGCTGCGATCAAAAATCGCACAAAGCGCTCTCAAGCCCGGGGTTTTCGAGGATGAAAGCGACAAGAGCTGGAAATTGCTTTCTACCGCACGGCCCACCAAGTTCAATGAAATGGAATATCATATTCCACTGGATGAAGGCTTGAAAGCCGTCCGAAAAGTGATCGAGATGGCCGACGCACGGAACTTCTTCTTCTTCCCGATCGAAGTCAGGGTCACGGCACCCGACGATGCCTGGCTGAGCCCGTTTAATGATGGACGGAGGGTTTCGATTTCCATTCATGCTGCACGCAACGAAGAATATGATTATTTCTTCTCTGATTTCGAACCTATGTTTCTGGAAACGGGAGGCAGACCGCATTGGGGAAAATTGCACAGCCTGGAGGCCAGGCAACTGGCAGGCATCTATCCCAAGTTCGAACAATTTGCCGAACTACGCCGCGATCTGGATCCCGGCGGCAAGTTTGCCACCCCCTATATGAGAAAAATCTGGGGCATTGCATGATCAGTCACTGGAGGGTGTTACGATGGGAATGAAAATCACGAGAAGAAAAATACTCGCAGGCAGCGCTGCACTGGTCACCGCGGCGATTATCGTGAACCGGCCTGCTGATGCCAGCGGTCCGCGAGATCCGTATTTTCTGGATATGCAAAAGGCATTAAAAGCTGCAGATATTGCGCAACCGACGCTGGTTGTGGATCGTGCACGGCTGAATGCGAATATCGATCAGCTGATGTCGGACCTCCCTCCCGGCATGGGTTATAGAATAGTTGCGAAGTCCCTGCCCTCCACCGAACTGCTCCAGCACGTCCGGACCCGGACCAAAACGGATCGGTTGATGACGTTCAATTTGCCGATGCTGATGACATTGTCGGAAACAATGCCCACAGCAAGCCAGTTGATCGGAAAACCGTTCCCCGCTCAGGCGGCGCAAAATTATCTGGAAAAATTGCCCGTCGAATATGCCGAGGCCACGCAGAATGTCCAATGGCTGATCGACACGCCGGAGCGTCTCGCGAAATATCAGGCGATTGGCGAAGCCGCCGGTTCTATCATGCCGATCAATATCGAACTGGACGTCGGCCTGCACCGGGGGGGTATGAAGCCGGGTTCGGAACTCGACGCGATGCTCAAAACAATAAAGGCCTCGAACAATCTCAAATTTGCCGGCTTCATGGGCTATGAACCCCATGTCGCGAAAATACCGGTGATAATGGGCTGGCAAGCACGCGTTAAAAATGAAGCCTGGAATATTTATCGCGCCGCGATCAACAATGCCCAGTCGGTATTTGGCCAAGATGTTCCTGAAACGATGACCCGCAACGCTGCTGGAAGTCCGACCTACCGCCTTTATAAGGACACCGGCATTGCAAATGAAATTTCAGCCGGCTCTGCTCTGGTCAAGCCTGTGGATTTCGACACCGAGTTGCTTCGCGATTTTCAGCCAGCCTCCTTTGTCGCAACCCCGGTTATAAAGAGTAGCAAGGATATGCAAACAGCGGGTCTGGAATTCGCCGATGGGCTGAAAAATGCATATGATCCGAATCTGGCGCAATCAGTCTTCATCCATGGCGGACACTGGCTTGCCGCTCCGGTCGATCCTCCAGGCCTGCGGCTGAACAGCACTTTCGGAAGATCCAGCAATCAGGAATTGTTAAACGCCGGGGCCTCTGCTGATATTGCGCCGGACGATTTTGTCTTCCTGAGACCAACCCAGAGCGAAGCGGTGTTTCTGCAATTTGGCGATATTGCTGTTTATGAAAATGGTCAAATTGTCGAAAAATGGTCGGTATTTCCGGCATCGGCATAGAATTGCAAAGGACCTTTCGACGGGCGAGTATTCTCCTCGATCGCCACGTCCAGGTTGGCTGATATCTTTACCCTGAAAGCGAAACAACCAGAAGGTAAGCATGCCCAAATCTACAAACCAGAAGACAGTTCCGGTGCAGGCGCGCGCCAGAGAAACTTACGAGCTACTGCTGACCTCCGCCCAGGAAATATTGGATGAATTGGGTTTCGAAGCTCTCAATTCGAATATTGTCTGTCAGCGCGCGGAGTTGACGCCGCCGGCATTTTACAGATATTTCAGCGATAAATATGATATTTTGGCTATCCTCGGCAACAGGCTGATGGATGTGCAAAATGCTGTTCTGGAAGCTGGAGACGATAGCATTTCTTTTACCAGGGAGAGCTTTATCAAGCGATCCATCGCGGCCCAACATGCGACAATAGCGGTGACGAAAGAATTTATGGGTGCCTATCCGCTGCTGGTGTCGATGCGCGCCATTCCCGAACTGCGTCCGGTTCGTATAAATTCACACGATAAAATGTCTGCTGTTGTTGCTGCGCAGCTCCACGCACAGGGGGCCCAAGGGGGATTCACCGAGTTGCAGGCAAAATGCCGGCTTGGGATTGAAATGGGATATGCATCGCTGGAGATGCTTTTTGAAACGGATTTCGAAAATCAGGAAATGGTCATACTTGGTACAGCCAACGCGTTGTTTGGAATAATCGATATGGCTTAAGCGTTCCGCAATGCTCCGAGCCGCCCGCCAGCCGACAACGCCGTGGCGGCGACTAACCTCGCAATTGCTGTAGGGACCAAGTTGACCGCTTCGGTTAAATCCTGCATCGATTGGTGATAATATCGGAAAGGTCCACGATGCCTGACATTCTGTTTCATCAATATGATAGCTCGCCCTTTTCAGAGAAAGTGCGCGTTTGCCTGGGCATCAAGAATCTCGCCTGGGCCGCAGTTGATCAACCGGTCATCATGCCCAAACCCGAACTTGTCGCGCTGACGGGCGGCTATCGCCGTATTCCGGTCATGCAGATCGGTGCAGATATTTACTGCGACAGCCAGCTCATCGTCAGGGAGCTTGAGCGACGTTCTCCCGAACCATCTCTGTTTCCGCAGGGCGACCACGGTCTGGCACACGCCAATGCGATGTGGTCGGACCGCGCGCTATTCCAGACAGCGGTCGCGATCATCTTCGGTGGGCTCGGCGACAAAGTCCCGGCAGCTTTTATAAACGACCGCGCAGCCCTGTCCGGACGTCCGTTTGATCCGGCTGCGATGCAGGCGGCTGTCCCCCATATGGAAGCGCAGTTGCGGGCACATGTCGCCTTGCTGTCCGACCAGCTTGCGGACGGGCGCAGGTTCCTGACCGGTGACCGCGCCGGACTGGTTGACGCGAACGCCTATTACAACCTCTGGTTCATCCGGTCTGCCTATCCGCCAGCGACAAGCCTGTTCGAGAGCATGGCTCAAGTCCCGGAATGGTTGGAACGGGTACGGGCGATTGGTCATGGCGAGCGATCAGCGGTTAGCCGCGAGGACGCGCTCGATATTGCGCGGACATCCGAGCCGGTGCCCGGCACAGTTGCGCCCCGGGACGCCGAACTCGAAGGCAAGCGAGTGACCGTTGCCGCCGACGACTATGGGCGCGACGCGGTCACCGGCCTGCTTGTCGGCTCGTCCGAACATCATGTCTCGATCAGCCGCGAAGATCCCCGGGCCGGCCAGGTCTTTGTCCATTTCCCGCGCATAGGATTCTCCGTGCAGAGTTAACGCAGCGTACTGCGTGAAGAATTCGCGGCTGCCGGTTTCCAAGACCGGCGCCAAAACCGTCCATTTTTTTCATGGACTTCCGCGCTTGTTATCAATTTGACCAGATATCTAAGATAACCGACCGAGGCTCTCGTGAGGTCGAAAGAAAGCCTTCACGCGAGCATTGCTGCGTAAATTGAATCCATCCCAGCTAGCGCCCCCTTCTTCGACTTTGATTTCGGGGTACGACAAATCACGGTTTATACATAGATCCGGACATTATTTCTGCCCGTTCAGCACCAGCACCCAGTCTTTCCCGCGACCTCTGGATGGCGGAACAAAGCTCTGGATACCCTGGCTCTGCTCGGTCCGGAAAGCATAGCTTACGCCGTAGCGCGGATCGAACCACGCCTGGCTGTGCATATTGTCCTTCCCCGGGGTCAATGCGCCAAGATCGAGCGTGAACGGCTCCCCGCGCGGAGTATAAACCAGAATGGTGGATCCGCCATTGGTGGTCGCGGCGCGTATCTTGGCCGGACCGTCTCTGGGGCCGTCCTTGATCAGATCCTGCCGGGGCTCCATTGTCTCAAAGTGATTTTCCTCCATCAGCCGCCGCAGATAGCCCATCTGCCGCGCACCGGGATCATCGAGCGCAACATACCACGGACGGTTCGCGCCGATTGCGGGATCACGCCCCGGCTGCCACATCTGCCAGATATTGTTGTTGCCATAGCTATGGCCGGCGGCACCGGCCAGAACGGCCCACCATGCAGCCTGACGCACGTCGTCGTCGTCGAAGCGAAGGCGCGGGTCATGGCCCTGATTGTAAAAACCTACTGCTATGCCTTCGTAGCGCGGCTCGCCGTCGATTACCGGACGCTTCGGCTGCACTGCACGGTCATGTTCCACATAGAGCCCGGTATCGAGGTCCGCTGCGGCATGGGACGACTGGTTCATATAAAAATCCAGCCATGGCGCATCGCTCACCTGAACCGATGACATCCCGGGACCGCGCGGGTGGAAGGTGATCAGATGCTTCCCTCCGTCACCGCTTCGCAGGCCGTTGGCCAAGGCATCGATAATCGCGCGCTCGTTCTTGGAGCGGATGTTGGAATCGCCGCCAAGAATCCAGATCACGTCGGCGTCGCGGTAGCGCTGGCCCAGAAACCGGCCATAGGTTTCGGCATTTTTGGTATCAAAAATCTGCGTCTCGCCATCGCGCCAATAGCGGCCCCAGGACGGCAGGAAACCGACGACCAGGCCCAGCTCGTTGGCGCGCCGGACCACATGATCGACATGGGCGAAATAGGCTTCATTCGGCTTTGACGGATTCAGGTCTGCCAGAGGCAGGTCGCCATATGCGTTCGGTTCGACCAAGCCGTTCAGTTCGGACAGCGCTACCGCCTGAATAACGCTGAACCCCTTTTCGGCGCGGTCCCTGAGATAGCGATCCGCTTGCTCCCGATCGAGACGGTGGAACAAGGCCCAGGCGGTGTCCGCCATATAGAAGAAGGGACGTCCGTCCGCCCGCTCGAGATGTCGCATATCTTTCGATATTCTGATCGCTTCCTGCGACTTTTGCGCCGACACCGGCGTCGCGGATATGATCGCTGCAGCCAGCGTAAGAGCGGCGATAAAACCAGTCAGGGTGGGCCTCATTCACTATCTCCCGAGAAGTGTCGTTTTAGGTAACCAGTGTCAAAATATCCGGTCCCGGATTGTCTCCGGACTAGTTAAGCAGATTGGGCAGCGCCATCGACAGCGAAGGAATATAGCTGATCAACATGAGCGCCAATATCAGCGTCAGATAGAAGGGCCAGATCGTCCGAACGGTTTCCTCGACCGATATCTTGCCGACCGCCGCACCGACGAAAAGCACCGACCCAACCGGAGGTGTCACCAGACCGATGCCGAGGTTCAGCATCATGATCACGCCAAAATGCACCGGATCGATACCGAGCGCACTGACAATCGGCAGGAAAATCGGCGTCGTGATCACGATCAGCGGCGACATGTCCATGAAGGTCCCGAGCAGCAGCAATATGATATTGATGATCAGCAGGACCAGTATCGGATTGTCGGTCGCCGAATTTATCAGGCTCGCCAGATCCGCAGGCACCTCCAGAATCGCCAGCACATAGCCGAAACTGCCGGCAGCACCGATGATCAACAGCACCATCGAGGTGATCCGGATCGACGAAATCGCCGATTCGACAAATTTCCGGTAGCCGATCGTGCGATATACGAGCACGCCGACCATTATCGTGTAGAGCACCGCGACTGCCGAGGATTCGGTCGCCGTGAAAATCCCGCTCAATATACCGCCAATGATGATGACCGCCGTCAGCAGGCCCGGCAGCGCGAATGTTACCGCGCGCAGAAACGGCCGCCATCCGGGAAAGATGCCTGCCGGATAGCCGCGTTTTGTGGCGACCAGCCACGCTACCACCATCAACATGGCGCCAGTGACAATGCCGGGGATGATGCCGGCGAGAAACAGGTCGCCGATCGAGACACCCGTCCCCGAAGCGGCGGCGTATATGATCATATTGTGCGAAGGCGGGATCAGAAGCCCGACGATGGCCGCCGTGATATTCACATTGGCGGCATAGTCGCGATCATAGCCTCTTTTCTCCATCAGTGGGGAGATGGTCGAGCCCATGGCCGACACATTGGCGATGGCGGAACCCGATACCGCACCGAACAGCATCGACGCGCCGATATTGACTTGCCCGAGCCCGCCTCTGGCCCGGCCCAGCGAGGCCTCGGCGATATCGACAAGTCGTCCGGCGATGCCGGACCGGTACATCAGGTCGCCGGCGAAGATGAAGAAAGGGATCGCCATCAGCGAGAATACGCTGATCCCGGCGACCATTCTCTGGAGAGACACGGCGAGCGGAATATCGAGCGCAAGCAAGGCCGCGGCGCTTGCCGTCAGCAAGGCAAAGGCGACCGGTACGCCCAGCGCCAGCAACAGGAGAAGAACCCCGAGCAAAATGACCAGTTCCATCATATATCTCCCGCGTCTGCCAGAACGGCCTCGATCGGTTTCTCCGCGGTCCAGCCGGGCCTCAGCAATTCCCCGGCAAATCTTGTGGTGCAGAACAAGATGATCGCGGCGCCGGCAAGCGGCAGTGGCAGATAGGCCCATGAGCGGGAGATCCCGAGCGAGGGAATCACATGGCTTGAGATGATATCGGTCAGCTCGACCCCCCAGATCAGCATCATGAAACCGCAGGCGATGACCACCAGCTCGGCGGCCAGCCGCATGAGCCGGGCAATCTTTTCCGACATCGCATTTTGCAGTGCCAGGATACGGATATGAAAGCCCTCGTTAAATCCGGCGGCAGACGCGAGCACGGCGTACCAGGTCATCAACAGGAGCGCCGTCTGTTCCGACCAGCTTGGACTGGCGTTGAGAATATAGCGGGCATAAACCTGCCAGCCGACAATCAACGTCATCGCGACGAGACCGGCGGCGGCTATCCACAAAATCACCTGGCTTAGTCGTGCGTTGAATGCCGTAATTTGATCAAGCATGATCCACTCCCATTTCCGCGATTTCGTCGACGAGCTTTTGCTCCGCCGGCGTTTTTATATATTCGCTCCACACCGGCTGCACCCGATCAACAAAGGCCTGCTGGTCGTCGACTTCGTTGACCTCTACCCCGCTGGCGCGGACCGCCTTTTCCGCATCGAGCGTTTTTAAATCCCATAATTTGCGCATATAGGGGACCGATTCATCGGCAGATTTTCGTACAATTTCCTGTTCGGATGCCGACAGCTTTTCCCACCGCTGCCTCGACATGACCAGCAGTTCCGGAGCGATAACATGCTGGGTCAGGCTGTAATATTTCGCGGCCTCGAAATGTCGTCCCTCGAAATAGGACGGCCAGTTATTCTCCGCCCCGTCGATCACGCCCTGCACCAGCGACTGGTAAACTTCTCCCAGCGGCATCGGCGTCGGATTCCCGCCCAGCTCCTGAATCAGCGAAACGAACAGATCGCTGTTCTGGACGCGCAATTTCATGCCCTTCATATCTTCGGGCTTTCGGATCGGGCGTTTGGTATTGTAGAAAGATCGCGCCCCGGAATCATAAAAGCACAAACCGATCAAGCCATGCGGCTCGAGCGAGCGCAGGACTTGGCGTCCGGGCGCTCCATCCATCGCGTCGCGCATATGCGCCACATTTTTGAAGATGAAGGGTAGGCCGGGAATATTGGTCATCGGCTCTATCGAATTGAGCGGGCCTAAGCTGACGCGGTTCATGTCGATCCCGCCGAAGGTGGTCATCTCGAGCGTATCGCGTTCCTCACCCAGCTGACCGCCGGCATAGAGTTTCATCGAAAGCTTGCCGTCAGAATAGCCTTCGATCAGCCGCCCCATTTCAGTAATCGCCATGGATGTCGGATAATTTGAGGGATGGATTTCGGCGACCCGGAAGGTCGTTCCCGATGCCTTGCTGCACCCGGCCAGAAGCATGGCGGAAAGCCCGCTCGCGATCATCTGCCGCCGCGAGAGACCGGGTTGCGGGAATGAAGCCAGACCCCTTCCCCTTCTTATAATCCTGTCGCCCATCAGTCCCTCTCCCTCGATCACACCGCTGCGTTTTTTAACGCTATTCGGCAGTATTTATCACCGTTGCACGCGCCCCGAACCATCTCCGCCCATCAGCTTTTCCACTTCATCCACAGAGACCCGGTTGAAATCGCCGAGAATGGAATGTTTCAGACAGCTCGCGGCGACCGCAAATTCCAGCGATTGCTGCCTGTCGTCATAGGCATTGAGACCATAGATGAAGGCTGAAGCAAAACTGTCGCCGCCGCCGACCCGGTCGACAATATCGGTCATCTCATAATGGCGCGAAAGCTTGAACCCTTGTTCGCGGTCGCGCAGACAGGCGGACCAGCCGTTACGGTCGGCGCTGTGGCTTTCCCGCAATGTGATCCCGATCGTGCTCATGTCGGAATAAAGTTCGAGAACTTTCTCAGACAAGGCTTCATATTTGCTGGTGTCCAGCTCGCCGGTCTCCACATCGACGTCGACGCTGATGCCGAGCGACTTCTGGCAGTCTTCTTCATTGGCTATGCCGACATCGACATATTTGACCAGCTCGGTCATTACCTCCGGCGCGGTCTTGCCATATTTCCAGAGCTTGCCACGGTAATTGAAATCGCAGGACACGGTAACGCCCGCCTTTTTCGCTTCCTTCAGACATTCGAGGCTGAGATCGGCGGCAGACTGGCTGAGCGCAGGCGTGATGCCAGTGATATGCAGCCACTTGGCGCCTTTGAAGATTGTCGGCCAGTCGAAATCACCGGGGCCGCATTCGCAGATTGATGACGCCGCGCGGTCATAGATGACCTTCGACGGCCGCTGGTTCGCGCCTGATTCCAGATAATAGATACCGACCCGGTCGCCGCTTCGACGGATCAGCGAGGTGTCGACACCAAAGCGGCGCACTTCATTGATCGCATGCTGGCCGATATCATTATCGGGCAAGGCGGTGACAAAGCCCGACGACAGGCCGTAATTGCTCAGCGCCACCGCGACATTGGCCTCGCCTCCGCCAAATGTCGCTTCAAAAGCGGGCGACTGGAAAAACCGCTCGTGCCCGGGTGTTTTCAGACGAAGCATGATTTCCCCGAATGACAGAAATTCCGCCATGACTATTCCTCTCCTTATGGTCGCGCGGCGCGGGCCAGTTCGACGGCCTCGCGCGCAAGTTTTGTTATCTGTTCAAAATCGCCAGCGGCGATCGCATCCTTCGGCGTCAACCAGCTGCCGCCGCAAGCCACCACAGACGGAAGCGCAAGAAACTCGCCAAGATTATCCGCAGATACGCCGCCGGTTGGCATGAACTTCATCTCGCGGAACACCGAAGAGAAAGCCTTCAGCATCGGCACGCCGCCGGCAAGTTTTGCCGGGAAAAATTTCACGCTGCGCAGGCCAAGCGCATAGGCGCGCTGCACTTCGCCCGCGGTCATGGTGCCGGCGAAAAAAGGCAGGTTCTTGTCGATGCAAAAACGCGCGACATCGTCGACAAGCCCGGGGGAGACGACAAATTGGGCACCCCGCTCCGCTACCGCTTTGGCTTGCTCTACCGTCAAAACGGTGCCTGCTCCCACAATGATGCCCGATGTTTCCTGAACGATCGCCGCCATGCAGTCGAGCGCGGCATCGGTGCGCAGAACGACCTCGACCACGTCGAGCCCGCCCGCTTGCAGCGCATTTGCAATGCGCACAGCCGTCGCCGGATCATCTGCCTCAATAAGCGGCACGACCGGTGCTGCCAGGAATTTTGCCGCCAATTCTGCAGCAATATCGTCGGTCATTTCATATTTCCCTTTCCAGAATATCTGCGTCGAGACAGTTTGCTATCATGCTGATGCTTCGTTCGTCAGCCACCCAATATGCCGCAAAAATACCGCTCCGTCCGAATAGGCTCGTCACAATTCCCTCATGGCCGACATTCCGCCACAGGGCCGCAAATTTTTCCGCCATCGGGTCGTCGACAATATCCCGGTCGCCGCGAATATGGATGATCCAGGCTGCCAGTGCCTCCAAAATTGCGGGGCAGATTCTTCTGGCAGCCTGATGGAAGGACAATGTTTCAAGCCAGCGTTGCGGGATTTTCTGGCTTCCGTCCATCGCGATCTGGATCAGCCTGTGTTGCAGGGCATGGTTGCCGAAGCGCACCAGCAAATCATCGGCATATCCCTGCAGATTCTGCCCTGGAGCAGCGCTCACACTCGGCGCCGCTTCGTCACGCATGATCCGCTCGACGACAGGCCGTATATGGCGATCAGCGACGGCCTCGTGCACGAATATGTGGCCGTGCAACAGGCCCAGATAAGCGAGCGCGGAATGGGCTCCGTTGAGCATCCGGAGCTTCGCCGTTTCGTACGGCGCAACATCGGATACAAACTCCGCGCCACCCATTTCCCAGCGGGGACGGGGACCGGCGAAATTGTCTTCGATCACCCACTGGCTGAATGGCTCGGTAAAAACGCAAGCTTCGTCGCGGCTTCCGGTCAGCCTCTCTACTTCGTGCCGATCAGCTTCGGTGGTAGCCGGAACGATCCGGTCGACCATGGAAGACGGGAAGGCGCAATTCTCCGATATCCATCGCAACAATATTGGATCACGATCAGCAAGATATCCGCCCAATAAATGTTCGAGCTGGGAACCATTATCGGCCAGATTATCGCAGCTGAGCAAGGTTACGCCGCTCTGCCCTTCGTCCATCCGCTTTTTCAGGCCTGCAGCAAGATAGGCGTAGATGCTGTCACCATCTGCCTTTTCGCTAGCAAGTGATCCGTCGTCGGCGCGGCAATAACCTTTTTCGGTAACGGTGAAGCTGATGATCTTCGTGTCAGGATGGGCAACGGCCTCGACGACCGTATCTCCGTCTCTCCTGGCAACAAGCACTCGCGATTCAGAACCGATCAGCCGGATGGTGGTCCGGTCGCCATCACGGGTGACGACATTATATAATCCGTCTTGCGGATTCATCTGCATAGCAACATTGTCCAAGCGCAAAGAAACTCCGGTTATCCGCCAGTCCCTGTCGCCTGCATTCATTGCGTCATCCGTGTAGACCGCCTGATGCGCCCGGTGAAAAGCACCGATACCGAAATGGACGATGCCGCAAGCCTGTGCTGCCGGACCATATTCCGGGATTTGAACGCTGGCGGGCAGCCGGGATCGCTCGTTCAGCCTCATAATTTATAGGCCGCTTTGGCGAGATTATAGGCAAGGTCGACGGCAAGCTCTGCCGCCTCCCATTCTTCAATCCGGTGCTCCGCGACCAGCTGTGCCAGAAAACCACAGTCGATGCGGCGTGCGACATCATGGCGCGCCGGGATCGACAGAAACGCCCGCGTATCATCGTTGAACCCGACGGTATTGTAGAAGCCCGCCGTTTCCGTAACCTGCGAGCGGTAGCGCCGCATGCCTTCCGGACTATCATGGAACCACCAGGCCGGGCCGAGTTTCAGAGCCGGATAATGACCGGCGAGCGGTGCCAGTTCGCGTGAATAGCTGGTTTCGTCGAGCGTGAAGAGAATGATAGCGAGATTCGGCTCGTTGCCATATCTGTTCAATAAGGGCCGCAACGCATGGACATATTCTGTTTGTACCGGAATATCGGCGCCCTTGTCCCGACCGAAACGTTCGAACAATTTGCGATTATGATTGCGGAACGCCCCGGGGTGGATTTGCATCACCAAGCCGTCATCCAGGCTCATCCCCGCCATTTCCGTCAGCATCTGGGCGCGGAAGAGTTCTGCGTCTTGCGGAGCGACATCATCCGCGATCACCCGCTTGAACAAAGCTTCAGCTTCGCCGGCCGACAGATCAGCGGTCGCCGCACTGGGGTGACCGTGATCGGTCGAGGTTGCGCCCATGCTGGCGAAATAGTCGCGGCGTTTGCGATGCGCCGCAAGATAGCCCTGCCAGCTGAATATGTCCTCCCCCGTGAGATCGCCGAACTTCTGCAGATTGTCCTGAAATCCTTCGAATTCCGGGTCGACCACCGGGTCGGGTCGATATGCGGTGATGACTCGCCCGCCCCACTCCCCGCTCTCGTTGGCAGCGCGGATTTTCGCGTGATGCTCGAGACTGTCGAGCGGCGACTCTGTTGTCGCTATGGCCTCGATATTGAAACGATCAAATAAAGCTCGTGGCCGGAAATCATCCGTCTCCAATGTAGCGCTGATATGGTCATAATGGTGATCCGAGCTGTCAGCCGAGAGCGGCTGCTCCAGACCGAAAACCTCGGCAAAAACCCAATCGAGCCACATGCGAGAAGGAGTGCCGCGAAACAGATGATAGCGCTCGGCAAACAGCCGCCAGCTTTCGCGCGGATCGGCTGCTCCGCCGCCCTCGCCGATCCCCAAGGCCTCCATCGACACACCCTGCGAATAGAGCATGCGGAAGACATAATGGTCAGGGTGCAGCAAGAGCTCGGCGGCGTTACCGAAATTCTCGTTGTCCGCAAACCAGACCGGATCGGTATGGCCGTGCGGACTGATGATCGGGAGCCCGGACACTTCTGCGTAAAGCCGGCGCGCGATAGCACGCTGAGCGGGATCGCTCGGCAATAACCGGTCCGGGTGCATTAGCGGCATCGCGTCAGGTTGCCCTGACTTTGACGACCACTTCAAGTTCTTCGCCAAAACAGGCCTTGACCGTCTGCCCGCCCGTAACCTCGTGAACTCCGGTGATTGCACCGGCGGAAACCCATGTCCCGGGAGCAGCTTCTATGCCCCTTCGTCTGAGTTCTTTGAGAAGAAACACCACCGAGCCAAATGGCCCGTCGAGCATGTTGCTCATCCTGTCTGCACCGACCGTGCTGCCGTCTATCTGCAAACTGACAGGCATCGAAAGAAGATCGGCATGGCGCCAGTCTGGCACCGCGGGACCGAGAACAATCCCCTTGTTATTACCAAAATCCGATACCGTTACTGCCGCGCCAAATTTATTGATTCCGGGAAAAGGCGAGCTGGCAATTTCCACCCCGACACGGACATCATCAATATGATCGGTGATCGTATCGAGGCTGATCTCGCCATCCGGGACCGAAGCAATGCGCAGCAATATTTCCGCCTCTGCCGCAGCAAAGCCTTTTCCGAAAATGGGCATGACCGGGACATGCCCGTCCACGGCATCGACTATTTCATCGACAAATATCGGGCCCGCCAGTCGCTTTGCATTATATTTTGCAACCTGTTCCCCGGGTATGCGGCCGACTTTCCATCCGCCGACCCTTCGCCCGTCGAGCGCTATAGCCAGATCCTGAATGACATAGCCCTCTTCCATCGTCTGAGGAATTTCGCCGGGGTATGAATGCAAGATAGTGCTGGCCTTTCGTGCTTCAACGAAAGCCGCCGCAATATGTTGATGACCGGATTTTGTCCTCATGACTCTAATTTTCCTTATCCTTGAAATTCCCTAATAGACACCGGTGTCAAAAACAAGTTTATTTCTCTGGAGGCCATTGCTTTTTTGCTGTCGGCAGGCCAATAATGAAAGCCAGCGGACCTGCATCAACAACCAAGGCTGTTTGTGTGTGCAACATTGGAAAACGAACGGACATAATCCTGATGCCCCAAAAAACTGACCGTTCCTCGTCCAAGCAGCCCACCATCAACGATGTTGCCGCACTCGCCGGTGTTTCAAAGAAAACGGTCAGCCGGGTCATCAACAACTCCGCTCTGATCAGCGACAAGACCCGGAAGAATGTTCAAGAGGTTATTGCCAGTCTCGGATTTGTCCCAAATCCACAGGCGCGGGCCCTTGCGTTCCGGCGCAATTTCCTGATCGCGCTTCTGCACGACAATCCGAATGCCCAGACGGTGCTGAATTTTCAAAATGGTGTGCTGGATGCAATCAAGGACAGCGACCTTGCGCTGCTGGTCCGCCCGATTGACCGGGGGAGCCCGGACATGCTGGAGGATGTCCGCATCTTCCTCGAAAAACAGAGGCCGATTGGCGCATTATTATTGCCACCAATATCCGAAAATGACGATTTGACCGCATTGTGCCAGTCACTGGGCGTCCGTTATGTCCGGATCGGTTCAACCGCGCTCGATGAACCCGGAAAATGCGTATCATCAAATGACCGGGAAGTGGTCGCCGAAGCATGCCGTAAATTGATCGAAATGGGGCATCGACGGATCGGATTTGTGCGCGGGCCGGAGGGATTCCGGTCAGCCAGAGAACGCGAGCTGGGATTTCTGGATGCATTGCATAGCGCCGATCTGACGCTGGCAGACGAACTTTGTGTCAAAGGCAATTATCGCATAGATTCCGGCACCGAGGCTGCCCACAAATTATTGTCGCTTGCGAACCGGCCAACGGCGATATTCGCGAGCAATGACGAGATGGCAGCCGGCGTGATGCAAGTCGCGCTCGGACTGGGAATCAAGGTTCCGGAGCAGCTTTCGATTATTGGCTTTGATGACTCACCCACCGCCACGCATATCTGGCCGAGACTTACCACAGTACGCTGGCCGATAAGAGAAATGGGTTCTCACTCCGCCCACATGCTGGTTTCCGATTTCCTGCCGCCGGTCGAGGGTATCGATGAGCCTGAATATGCCATGCTTCGCTCCCGCTTTATCGAACGCCAATCGGTGGCGCCGCCCGAAACCGACAAGGGTGAATGACCGGCTCGCCTGCGATGGACCATGATCCAGCGGCAGCGCCTCTGGCTCTGCAAATTTACGAATCCGATAATGTCGCGACGATGCTCGCGGATGGCCGGACGGGAGACACGGTTTTTCTCGCCGGCGGGCAGATAGGCTTGCGCTCGGACGTTGCTAAGGGTCACAAGCTTGCTATCCGCCCTATCACTGCCGGGACGAACATAATCAAATATGGCTTTCCGATTGGACTCGCCACCGCCGATATTGCAGCGGGCGAGCATGTTCACAGTCACAATCTGAAAAGCGGACTATCGGCGACCGGAAGCTATGAATATCGCCCGGCTTCTGCCGCGAAGCCTGCGCCGGCGGAAAACCTACCGGTGTTTCGCGGATATCAGCGCGCCGACGGCCGGGTTGGCACACGAAACGAGATATGGATCATTCCTAGCGTTGGCTGTGTCGGCAATCTGGCGGAGCGGATCGCCCGCAAGGCAGAAGTCCGATATGCGGGGAAAGTCGACGCGGTTCGGGCGTTCAAACATCCTTTCGGCTGTTCGCAACTGGGGAAAGACCTGTCACGCACCAGCAAGATACTGGCATCGCTGGCACAGCATCCCAACGCTGGCGGTGTGCTGATGCTCGGGCTCGGCTGCGAGAGCAACCAGCTTGCCAAAATGCTCGAAATGATTCCCGAAGCCCGGCGCGCCACCATCCGTTCGATGACAGCCCAGGCCGAAGCCGATGAAATGGAAAGCGCACTCGCTCTGGTCGATGAACTGGTACAAGCAGCATCCGCCTGTCAGCGAACCGAAGTCCCGCTTTCCAAACTGGTACTGGGCGTCAAATGTGGCGGCTCGGACGGCTTCTCCGGCCTGACCGCCAACCCGCTCGTCGGCCGAATGGCAGACCGCGTCGGCGAAGCCGGAGGCAAGGTGATATTGACGGAAATTCCGGAGATATTCGGAGCGGAACAATTGCTGATGAATCGCGCGACGAACGAAGATATATTCCGGCGCACGGTTGATCTGATCAATGATTTCAAGGCCTATTTCACCCGCCATGGCGAGGGGCTGAGCGACAATCCCTCGCCCGGCAATATCGCCGGCGGGATCACCACGCTGGAAGAAAAGTCGCTCGGTGCCGTGCAAAAGGGTGGGCATGTGCCAGTGGTCGATGTGAAGCTATACGGGGAACAGGCAGACCGCCCCGGCCTGACCTTGCTCGAGGCACCGGGCAATGATGCGGTCTCGTCGACCGCGCTGACGGCTGCCGGAGCAACCATGATATTGTTCACCACCGGGCGCGGGACGCCACTCGGCTTTCCCGCTCCGACCATCAAAATCGCCTCGAACAGCGAATTGGCGCGGCGCAAAAAGAACTGGATCGATTTCGATGCCGGTCAGGTTCTCGCCACAGGTTTTGATAAGGCTTCGGATGATTTACTGGCAAAGATTTGCGCGGTGGCTTCCGGCGAGGAAACCGCTGCCGAGCGCAATGGCGAACATGACATCGCGATCTGGAAAACCGGCGTGACGCTTTAGGTCTATAGCGCCCGGTAAGTAAAGTTGCGAAAGCGCACCTCGCCATCGCCTGCGGCATATAGCGCTGGACGCAGCGACAGAAAATCATAGGCGACATTGTGATGATAGCCGGACAATTCCATCTGCACATCGAATTTCTGCCAGGTCGCGCGTTGATCTCTGCTGGTGTGGATGGTCAGAATATTATGGTCGTTGGTCAGCCGGATGCTCAGCTTCGAAATCGCCTCGGCCTCCGGTTCGATCTGGCCGGGTATGGCCCCGCGCGGTCGTTGCAATCCATAGCGGTGCATCATCAGTCCGTCAGCGCCGAAGCCCAGTCCGGCATAAAGACGGCGGTTGTAGAATAACAGCATTCCCCCTTCGGCTCCGGGTTCAACCTCGATATCGGCGCTGACTTGATAGGCTTGATCGCCAGTGATACAGCATAGCGGCGAACAATCGGAAGGCGTCATTCCTTTTGCCTTGATGATTAGCGCGCCCTTGTCACGGCTGACACGCTTCGCTTCACCCGGGCCGGGATCATAAAAGGCCCATGTTGTTCCCATCCGGTCGGTGGAGAAATCGTCGGACAATGGCATTCCATGCGGTTGCGCTTCTAGCTCGATCGGCTTGTCCATCGGCTTGGACAGATCACCACCCTGTGGAACCGGCCAGCCATCATCACCCCAGACCACGGGCTCGAGCAGCGCCTGCCGGCCGAGCGTCCAATAGCCGTTTTCATAGCCATGATAGAGCATCCACCAATTGCCGCCCGGCCCTTCAAATAATGTAGCGTGGCCGCGCGACCACCATTTTTCGCGCGCTGACCCTGTGCGGATAAGAGGGTTTCTGGGACAATCCTCCCACGGGCCGCCTAGCGATTTGCTGCGCGCCATGATCACCATATGTCCGGTGGGCGGGCCGGCGGTTCCGCCGACCGCCGTGGTCATGTACCAATAGTCGCCGCGTTGGACGATTTTCGGACCTTCGGGCGCAAATGTTTCGACCACCCACTCTTCGGGATAACGCCACGGATCGTAGACATGTTCGACGTCCCCCTCTATTCGCAAGCCATCGGCCGACAGACGGACCCTGTCGCCGCCGGAAAGGAAAAGCCAGCGTCGCCCCTCTTCGTCAACGACATGCTCGGGATCAATATGCAGGGGCAGGTCGAGATCGACCGGATCACTCCACGGGCCTTCGATATGCTCCGCCGATATCACATAAATCGAGCGCTTTTCAGCATTGCGCGCGGGGATATAACAAAAGAACCGGCCTTCATGTTTTGCCAGTCCGGGTGCCCATACCGACCCTATCGGCTGGCTAAGTGCAGCAGTCACGGGCCGCCAGTTGACCAGATCACGGCTGTGCCAGATCAGCAGACCCGGATAGGCATCAAAACTGGAAAAAGTCAGATAATAGTCATCGCCATCCCGGAGAATCGCGGGATCGGGATGGTCACCGGCAAAGACCGGGTTGAGGAAAGTTCCATCGCCAAGATCGGCCTTGCGTTGTCCTTCGAAGCCGCGACTCCATTGCATTTCGCCATAAGGATCAAGCGAAGACGTTGCTGCCGAACCCTGAGCCAATAATCGCGTCGGAAACAAAGCCGCGACGGCTGCGATTTTCAATGTGTGGCGGCGATCAATCATATGCGCTCTGCTTCTTTGAAAAAAAGGACCGACTCCCTGGAGATTGGAAATCGGTCCTTCGTTTGCGACCCTGTCGACGAAATTACTAAACTAGAGCTCACATTTTATAGCGCGCACCAAACATGAAGGTCCGGCCATAATGGTTGTTTTCATAATTACGGTTTGCTTCGAGATCGGTGAAACGATAGCGATAATCGTCAGTCAAATTGCTACCCTCGACCGAGAGCTCGAGATTGTCGGTCAACTGATAGCGGATCGATGCATCCACGTTGAGCGAACTACCATAGCCCTCAAACACATTGTTGTTGCCGCTCGTGCTATCATTATAACCGCTACGATAGGCGACCGACGATCGTACGGAGAATTTGCCGTCATCATAATATGCCGTCGCATTCCAGGCTCGCTTGGCAAGACCCAATAACGGCTGGGTATAGTCACCATTTGGTTGAGCAACGAGGCGATTTGTCCCGGGATCATAAGCCAGCGGCCCCGCAACGCTGTAGTCGACGTCGCTTTTTACCAAAGTCAGATTGCCCAGCACGCCGAAATATTTCAACGATTCCGAAAATACGGAGAATGGCAATTGCAGCGAGATTTCCATACCCTTGAGATTTGCTCCAGGGCCGTTGCCGGTCGTCCGGAATTCAAACTGACGATTTGGATCTGTTCCCGTAACAATCGCGTCATAAGCTGGCGTTCCTGGTGTCAGCAGCGAAGTCGGCAGGCCACTCGATGCGTAGGTTCCCTGTAACGATGTCGAGATCGGGAAGCTGACGATATCTTTCGAGAAAAGTGCGATTGAAGCAATCGCCCCCGGAGCAAAATACCATTCCGCCGCCACATCATAGGTCGTTGCCCGATACGGTTCCAGGAAAGGATTGCCCGAAGTGATCCGGAAGTTGAACGGATCGATCGTCCCCCCTGGTGTCAGGCTGCCAAGCGTTGGCCGCGTAATGACCTTGGCGATCGCACCGCGCAGGATGATATTGTCCGCGGGAAAGAAATTGACGTTGAAAGATGGCAACCAGTCATCATAGCTGCGTTTCACAGTCACGAAGGTGCCGTCGGTAAAACCGGACGATGACTGGTTCGTCTTCGCATAGCGTACGCCGGCATTACCGGTCATTCTCATCCCGAAGACACTGCTTTCGAAATTGGTCATGAACCAGCCACCTTTGGTTTTTTCGGTGACAGAACGCTGCTCGCCCTGCTGAAGAACCCCGGGAATATTGTACAGATCGATAAATGCCGTCCCTGCCGCCAGATCCGGAACGATCCAGCTATTGGTATTTCCGGCCGGCTGACCAGCATCACCCAGGTTGAACATCTCGGAAAGTGCAGCCGTCACCGGCGCACCATAAGCACCGGGTGCGCAGGTGAATGCCGAGCAATACTGGTTGTCCCGGCGGAAACCGATCGTCTCGAAATCGAACTGACGATAGAAACCGCCAGCCAGAAGCTGAAAGCCTTCCGTTACATCCCATTCCAAATCACCCGCAAAGGTTTTGAACTTGTTGGTGAGGAACGAAGGCCGGTCACGAAATTCGGCCAGCTGGAATGCGGCAGGATCATCTATTCCGGGGCCAAATGACAATACCGGTGTTTTCATATTGGTATAGTCATAACTATAGCCGGTCGCGTCCCTGTCATCAAATGCCAAAGTAGTCTCGACCGGAATATCGGCCGTGGATTTTGAAAATCCGCCGAGCAGATTGACTTTCAACACATCTGTCAGCGCTTGCTCGATCTTGCCCGAGACCTGATAGAATTCCGTCTCGCTCTCACGTGAATAGCGTTCGGTACGCACATAAACATTGTCGAGATCAGCAGAGATCAAATTATTATTTGCATCGATTGTATAGTTGGAAATATCGATCGTGCGTTCGTTGCTGCGCGCCAATACTTCTCCCCAATATTCGTCGCGGGTTTCCTTGAAATTGGAATAGAGACCGTCGATCGAGATTTTGGTGCTGTCGCTGGGTTCCCATTGCAGTGAACCGGTTGCACCGAGCCGCTCGCGGTCATGACTGACCAGACCATAGCGCGGAATTCGCGGATGGAAGGCTTCGGCGACCTCGATGCACGCAGCCGAAGGATTGGCTACAAAATTGGACCCGGCCATGCAGGTAACGCCGTCAACGCTGCGGAAAGGTGCTTGCGCCCAACGGACGGTGTTATTGCCAAGTTCTTCGGTCGTATATTTCGACCAAGCCACCGATGCCGAGACACCAAAGGTCTGATCTGCGTTGGACCAGGCAACCAAGCCGGCGAGGCGCGGCGACAATTCTTTCGACAGGTCATTGTAACGGCCTTGTGCGGAAGCCACCAAGGTGAGGCCCTCTTTGCCCCCCAGCGGATTTCCCGTGTTCAAATCAACAACTGCGCCCAGCGAGCCTTCATCAAGCGATGCCGATGCCGTCTTGTGGACAACAAGCGAGGAAAAAAGCTCCGAAGCAAACACGTTAAAGTCAAAAGCGCGGTCGCGGTTTGCGGAAGCGCCGTCGGTCGAAGTCGCGATTGTTTCCATCCCGTTCAGGCGGACGCGGGTAAATTGTGCACCCAGGCCGCGAACGGTAATTGCCCGTCCTTCGCCAGCATCCCTCTGGATCGAGATGCCAGGAATACGCTGCAATGATTCAGCCAGGTTTTGATCAGGAAATTTGGCAATATCTTCTGCGATAATGACGTCGACGGCTGCCGTGCTGTTGCGTTTTTCATCAAGCGCCTTGTCGAGCGAGGCACGAAAACCGGTAACAACGATCACATCATTTTCGGCGACTGCTTCATCCGCAGCATCTTCGTCTTGCGCGAATGCCGGCATAGTAGCCATCGCTGCCAGCGATACACCGCCAACCAGCTTGATCAGGCAGCGAGAGCGCGCATGTCCAAAATTATTTTTCATCTTATTTCCTCCCAAAAATTTTTCAAAATTCCGCCATGCTAGCAAAAATGACACCGGTTACTTACCGAGTCAAAAAAACAGCTGACAGGTTGCTACATAATTTTCAGAAAAGTGGAACCAATTGGTCATGCCTCTCCTCCATTCACGCTAATTTCGATCCGGCTTTATACGGTAACCGGTGTCATTCTTATTGCTGCTTCTTAAAACTTATGTCAAGGGAGAATTATTGGGAGAGAAAAAATGATCAAAAAACTGATGCTATTATCACTCACATTGGCAGGAATAATCGTCCTGCAGCCGTCGAATGCAAACGCGCAAGACAGTTCCGCATTTCCCGGTGCCGTAGGCCCGGCAGCGCAAACCAGAGGCGGAGCCGGTGGAAAAATCGTCCGGGTTACGACGCTCGCCCCAGATGGTCCAGGGTCGCTAAAAGCGGCTATCGCGCAAAAAGGTCCGCGAATCATTGTCTTCGAAGTTGCCGGTGTTATCGACATGGGCAGGACAAATCTGGCGATTGACGAACCTTATGTCACGATAGCCGGTCAAACAGCGCCCGGACCAGGCATAACCATTATAAAAAGCGGTATCGATGTCAGAACCCATGATGTGATTATCCGTCATTTGCGCGTCTATACCGGTGTCGACGGACAACCCAAACGCAGCGGGTGGGAAGCAGACGCTTTTTCCACCGTAAGCGCCCGCAATGTGATCGTCGATCAATGCACCTTCCTGTGGGCGATTGATGAGAATATGTCCGCGTCGGGTCCCCGCTTTACCGGCAACTCTGTCGAAGAATGGCGGCAGGGAACCAGTCGCAACATCACTTTTTCGAACAATCTTGCCGCCGAAGGCCTGGCCGATGCCAGCCACCCCAAAGGCGAGCACAGCAAGGGATCGCTGATCCACGACAATGCCACCGGCATCGTCTTCTATCGCAACCTGTGGGCGCATAATGTCGAACGCAATCCGCTTTTGAAAGGTGGCGCGCAGGGCCTGATGGTCAATAACGTCATTTATAATCCCGGCCATCGTGCCGTGCACTATAATCTGATGAACCTCGAATGGGCGGGGCATGAATATGTGACCGGAGAGATAACCGCGATCGGCAATGTCATGCGCGGCGGTAATGATACCAACGAAGGATTGCCGTTCCTGATGCTTGGCGGCGATGGCGACCTGAAATATTATGGTCGGGACAATCTGGCGGTCGACCGGCATGGCGAGGCGCTGCCGATGTTCGGTCGATATGGTGAAACGCAAGCCAAGCTGGTCACAGTGAAAACACCAATGGCATCGACTGACGATATGCGCATCCTGCCCTCACGCGATGTCGAAACGTCGGTGCTGGCAAGCGTCGGCGCCAGACCATGGGCACGGGACAAGGAGGAAATCCGCATATTGTTTTTCGTTGCGGAAGGCCGCGGGGACATCATCGATGACGAAAATGAGGTCAGCGCTTATCCCGAAGTGACAGAGCCCGTCCGCGCGGTGTTCGATGAAAGTCTCTGGGATCTGGCCACAATGGAACCCTTGTCCGGACTATATCCCGGCCAGACATCCCCTGCTCCGGCGGAGAACCTGAGCGAACGTGACGCGGCGATGCGCGAGACGGGCAAATGAGCACCCCGGAAGTGCTGTGAGAGCATGATGCTCAATCGGCGAACATTATTGGGCGGATCATTGGCCAGTCTTGCCATTGTCGCAGGCAGCCGCCGGTCCGAGTCGCAGACGCCATTGGCTGATAGCTGTTCTACCGGCAAATCCGGATGGAACAGGCCCGACGATATACACCCGGACGACAGCCTGTTTCTCTGGCCGGACGACGCGTTGGATATCCCGGACGGACTTGCCGAGGAAATCGTTCAACGCAGCGATGATCCCCTGGCCAGTGACCGCATCGCACAGAATATTGCCCGACCGGGTCTCGATATTTTCCGGCCAGACGTGCCCAATGGCGCGGCGGTGATCATCGCGCCGGGCGGGGGATATCGTTACTGCGTGATAGACAAGGAAGGTTATGAACTGGCTCGGTTTTTGCGGGACCGCGGAACCACAGTCTATGTTCTATTCTATCGTTTGCCCGCAGACGGCTGGGCAAACGGCAAGGACGTGCCGCTGGCCGACGCCCAGCGCGCGGTTCGGCTGGTCAGAAGCCGTGCGGAACTGGACCGGATCAATCCGGCGCGCGTTGCATTCACTGGTTTTTCGGCGGGCGGGCATGTTGCCGCCAGCCTGCTGACACGCTTTGATACTGGCGTCTATGATCCAGTAGATAGTGCGGACGCGGCCCCCGCCCGCCCTGATGCGCTGGTAGCGATTTATCCGGTCGTATCGATGGATCCGGCGATCGCCCATATCGGCAGCCGCGACCGGCTGATCGGCGCAAAGCCGGATGCCGCCCTGACCGCACTTTATTCTCCCGAGCAAAATGTCCGCAAGGACATGCCACCCCTGTTCCTGCTCCATGCCGAGGATGACGATGTCGTTCCTGTCGCCAACAGCAAGCGTTTGCACGAAGCGACCAGCAGCATCGGTACACCGGTAGAGGCGCATTATTTCGAGAAGGGCGGACATGGCTTCGGACTGATGAAAACCGCGGGGCTACCGGTTGCTATCTGGCCGGAGCTTCTATGGAGCTGGATGGGCGCCCAGAAGCTGCTCTGAGCGCCGCATCCCGCTTGCGATCAATATTTCCAGCGTTCGGTGAGCATTTCCGCCTTGCCGTCTTTCACGGCAATTTCAGCAGATGGTTCTTTCGGATTGCCGTCCTGAAACAGTTCATAAATCACCGTTCCGTCCCGCTGCAGGCTCTCGATCACCCGCACCGGCGTGAACAGGCCTGCTGGCGCCGCCGCACGGGCGGTTTCAGGGACATCGGCCCAGGCCAGATCGCGCTGCACCTCGACCACCACATAGGCGCCGTTTTCCTCCAGCATGTCCAGCTCGACTTCGCTGCCATCGGGCCGCGTTCCTTCCACATCATAGAAGACCATGCCGTCACGCTCTTTCCGTTCGGCCTCGCTGATCACCATACCCGGAATTTCTGCCAGCGCAGCAGAGCGCACCGCATCGGGAATATCATCGACTTGCGTGATCGTGGCTTCCGGGCCGGCTTCCAGTATCGCCGGCTGCTCGGCTTCATCGGCCTGCTTTGAACAAGCGGCCAGCATCGCGCAGCCAATTGCAATCGGAATCATATATTTCATTATCTCTCTCCTGTGTTTTCAACTTCCCGGCTGGATATAGGGCACGGTCGCAAACAGCTCCCGTTCCCATTTTCGCGGATCGCGCTCGACCCGGCTATCTTCATCGAAAATCATCGTCTTGCGCATCGCCATGTCATAGGGCGCCCAACCGGGATTACCGGTGCGGGCGAAGGTAACAAATGCGGCCATCAAGTGATCACTCATCGCCCGTTGCGCAGCCGTGGGGTCGGCGACTGTCCCGAAAGACAGGGCAATATCATCGGTATGCTTGGCCTGCTCGAAATTCAGCTGGTAGACGAAGGTCCGGTCCGCAGCTGGCGGTCCTGCCTTTGCCCGGGCTTCGGCTTCCTCGACCTGCCCGCGCCAGCTGCGCGCGGCGGTAACGATGCGGTGGAACAGTTCGAGTGGCTTGGCATCGGGATAGCGGGCACGAAATTGTGCCACTACCCAGTCGGGCCGGATATCGACCCGCATTTGCGGCGCGATCCGTTCGGCCAGATTATCCATGGTCAGGCCTGCAATCGGAGGTTTGTCCGGGTTGTAAAAAGCGCGCGTCTCCATGATCGTGTTGCCGAGCATCATCGGGATATGGTTGGATTGCGGCGCGGCATCCGGCCAGAAAGGGTGCCGCATCAAATGCTGCATATCCAGCACCGGCCCCATGTAGACACCGCCACCTAGAACTGGATCGATCGCGGAAAGCGCCTCTGTCAATTGCTCGACCGGCGCCGTTGCCGGATCGACATTTTCGCCGAGCGCTGCGAGAAACGCCCGCCTGCGTTCGGATGCGTTGAGCGGCCCTGAAGCCGTCACCTGCTGACCCGACATTGTGATCGCTTTGTGGAACAGACCTTTTGCTGCGGGCATGGCCATCAGCGTAGCGATTTTTGCGCCGCCACCCGACTGGCCAAACACAGTGATATTGCCGGGATCACCGCCGAATGACGCGATGTTGCGTTGCACCCATTCCAACGCGACAATCAGGTCCAGTTGCCCGTTGTTGCCGCTGTCCGGGAAACGCTCGGGCATATAGAGATAGCCGAACGCATTGAGCCGGTGGTTAACGGTAACGACGACCACGTCGCCGCCCGCCGCCAGGTTCGTGCCATCATTGACCGGATCGGTCACGCTGCCGTTCGAATAGGCACCGCCATGGAAATAGACCATGACCGGCCGTGCCTTTTTTGAGTCAGCAGCGGGTGTCCAGACGTTGAGGAACAGGCAGTCCTCCGATTGCGGCTGGTATCTGCTGCCGACTTGCGGGCAGGCCGGGCCAAATCCGCCGCCCGCCGCCTGGTCCGCGCCGATGACCGGCTGCGGTGCCCGAAAGCGTTCCGCTCGCGCATAGCGGATACCGGCAAAGCGCTTGGCCTTGATTGTCAGCTTGTCGACCGGGTCATATTGGACGCTCCCCAGATAGCGGCCGGCCGGCGCATCGATCGTGGGAGACGATATTGTTGTAGCATGGACGCCGCCAGCACTCGCGACAAAGGCCGCGATCCCGCCAAGCACGGCTCGGCGGGTCGAGCGAAATCTAGCGTGCGAGCCAGCCACCATCGACCGCCAATATGTGCCCCTGCACATAGTTGGACGCGCTTGACGCCAGGAAGACAGCCGCTCCGCCCAGATCGGAAGGATCGCCCCAGCGGCCTGCGGGTATCCGCTCCATAATCTGCCGGTTGCGGCTTTCATCGGATTGCAGGGCGGCGGTGTTGTTGGTCGCGATATAGCCCGGGGCGATTGCGTTGACGCAAACCCCCTTGGAGGCCCATTCATTGGCCAGCAGCTTGGTCAGCCCGCCCACGCCTGATTTGGACGCGGTGTAGCTGGGCACGCGTATGCCGCCCTGAAAGGTCAGCATCGAGGCGATATTGATGATCTTGCCGATGCGGCCGTTCGCCTCGTGCGCCGCAATCATCTCGCGCCCTGCGGCCTGACACAGGAAAAACAGGCTTTTCAGATTGGTGTCGATCACCGCATCCCAGTCATCCTCGGTGAAATCAACCGCGTCGTTGCGGCGGATGATACCGGCGTTGTTGACGAGAATATCGATGCTACCGAGCTTTTCTTTTGTCTCGTCGACGATCCGGTCGACGGGCTCGATGGTCGAAAGATCGGCAGAGACAACCTCCGCCTGACGGCCAAGCGCCCGTGCTTTCTCGACCGTCTCGGTCGCTGGCGAGCGGCCAACCGCCGCGATATTGGCACCGGCCTCGGCAAGAGCCAGAGCGATGCCCTGACCGATGCCGGTATTGGCACCGGTCACAATAGCGGTCTTCCCGCTCAGATCGAACATAGTGGTCATTTCAACTGGCAGATATCCAGAACATTCATGTCGGTATAGTCCAGATTTTCGCCGCCCATCGCCCAGATGAAGGCATATTTCTTGGTCCCCGAACCCATGTGGATCGACCAGGGCGGACTGATCACAGCCTCTTCATTGGCGATAACGATATGCCGCATGCTTTCCGGCTCGCCCATATAATGGAACACGCGGTCGCTTTCTTCGGGCATGTCGAAATACATGTAAATCTCGCTGCGCCGGTCGTGCAGATGCGGCGGCATGGTGTTCCATACGCTGCCTTCTTCAAGCACGGTCAGTCCGAGCAGCAGTTGCGCGCTGTCACAGACGCCCGGGATGACGAGCTGATAGATAGTCCGCTGGTTTGAATTGGCGAGATCACCGCGCTCGAGCGGATTGGCCTGATCGAGCGTGATATGCTTGATTGGCAACGTCTTGTGTGCGGGCAGCGAAGCCAGATAGAAACGCGCGCCTTGGCCTTCGAACCTAATGTCCTTCGACCCCATCGGAATATAGAGACATTCCTTGTTGCCCATCGCAAAGCTTTCGCCATCAACAGTGATCTTGCCCGCCGTGCCGATATTCACTGCGGCCATTTCGCGACGCTCGAGAAACGGATGGCCCTTGGCCGATTCAGGCTCTGACTGCACAGGCATATCCAACGGCGCTGCCCCCGGAACCGCGCCGCCGATCACAAAGCGCTCGTTATGCGAATAGTTGAGGTTGACCTTGCCTTCCTCGAACATGCCGCTGACCAGATGACGGTCGACAAGCGCGTCATTATCCACAGATTCCATCATGTCCGGATGGGTTGCATGGTAGGTTTTCTTGAACATCGCGGATATTTCCCTTGTCTATTGGCGGTCAGTCGAAGCGTATCTTGCGCACCTTTCTATTGGCCTTGGTAACCGGTGTCAATTTCAATCTTGATTTGCTCTTCACCGTAAACATGCTGATCGAGATTACACGCAGGACGCGAATATTTAGATACATTTTTCCACGGCCAGTCGCCCCCGGACGGTAAATGTCTGAAAACGCAAGACGCCGACGCTCCACCAAAACCCACAGAATGTGTTTCCAAGTCGGGTAGCGGGCATTGACATGCGCCATGCAGAGTGCACCGATGCGCGTCAGCCCAACTGCCCCGCTCCGGTTAATGCCAGGGCGAGATCGGACGGACTATCCACGATTTTTCGATACGCTTCGCAAGAATACTGTTGGCAGCGAGGCGTATAATGTTTTGATACCTTGGGAATGTTGGTTGCGGGAGTAGGATTTGAACCTACGACCTTCAGGTCATCAGCCTGACGCTGATCCGGAAGTCCTTCGCCTGAGGGCTCCGACAGGGCCAAGACTCTCTTTTTTGCCTACCCAGATAAAAAAATGGCCGGGATGTTATACATCACCGGCCATAAAGTTGTTTGTTCGCAGGAGGAACAATGTGAGGCGCCGACCTCAATTTGGGAGGAGAAGGCCGGCGCCAAACTCGGGAATTAGTAGTTGTAAGCGCGCTCACCATGTTCGCCGAGATCGAGACCTTCTTGCTCGACTTCTTCGGAAACCCGCAGGCCGGTGACCAGCTTGGCGACAAACATCGCGATAGCCGTACCGATGCCAGCCCAACCGATTGTGACCAACACACCGATGATCTGGGTGACAACCTGTGCGCCCATGGCAGTAGAACCGTCGCCAGGTCCGCCAAACATTGGCTGATAGACGATGCCGGTACCGATCGCACCGACCATGCCGCCGATGCCGTGGATGCCGAAAGCGTCCAGCGAGTCATCATAGCCAAGTTTCGGTTTCAAGAAGGAAACCGCATAGTAGCACACCAGCGATGCAACCGCACCGAGGACAATGGCGCCGAAAGGTCCGCTGTTACCCGCTGCAGGTGTTACCGCAACCAGACCGGCGATTACGCCTGAACAGAAGCCCAGTGCCGATCCCTTGTGACCGCTCAGCTTTTCAGCCAGCATCCAGAACAGGGCGCCCGAAGCGGTGGCAACGAAGGTGTTGATCATCGCAAGGCCGGCTGTGCCGTCTGCTTCCAGTTCGGAACCAGCGTTAAAGCCGAACCAACCAACCCAGAGCAGTCCGGTACCGATCATGGTCAGCGTCAGACTGTGGGGAGCCATTGGTTCTTTTGGATAGCCCTTGCGGTTACCGAGAATGAGAGCAGCAACCAGAGCCGATACACCGGCGTTGATGTGCACCACAGTACCACCGGCAAAGTCGAGAGCGCCCATTTCAAAGAGCAATCCGCCGCCGGCCCAGACCATATGGGCAATCGGGAAATAGACGATCGTCAACCAGACCGCGCCGAACACCATGACCGCAGAGAATTTCATCCGCTCAACAACCGACCCGAGCACGAGCGCCAGGGTGATGGCCGCGAAGGTCATCTGGAAGGAGATGAACACATATTCCGAGATCACTTCGTCGGAGAATGTTGCTGCCGTGCTGGAACTATCTACGCCAGAGAGGAAAAACTTGCCCCAACTGATGAAGGCATTGCCCTCCGGTCCGAACGCCAGACCATAGCCGTACATAACCCAGATCAGCATGGCGAGACAGGCTGCCCCACCGATTTGCGTCATCGTCGACAACATATTCTTCGTGCGTGTCAGACCGCCGTAAAATAAAGCGAGGCCCGGCAAGATCATCAACAAGACCAATATGGTAGCGGTCATCATCCAGGCGTTATTTCCCGGGTTTGCCACCGGGGCTACCGCCTCGGCAGCCTCCTGGGCAAATGCCGGGACCGAAACGCTGGCTAGCGCCGCCGTCCCGGTCAGTTTTGTGAAAAATTTTCTCATGAGTATCTGTTTCCCCGATTAAATTGCTGTGTCGCCGGTTTCACCGGTGCGAATGCGGACGGCGCCTTCGAGACCGATCGTGAAGATCTTGCCGTCGCCAATCGACTCCGTGCCCGCCGCCGCCTGAATGGCTTCGACCGCCTGGGCCGCGACAGCGCTGCTGCACGCCACTTCGATTTTCAGTTTCGGGACCATGTTGGTGGTATATTCCGCGCCGCGATAGACTTCGGTCTGCCCCTTTTGTCGCCCGAAGCCTTTGACTTCGGTTACGGTCATGCCGGACACGCCGACACCGGTCAGTGCCTCACGAACATCGTCAAGCTTGAACGGTTTGATTATGGCTATGATAAATTTCATTACGCCCCCTTTGGTTGTTGCACGGGGACTCATCGCAAGGCTTGTGCCAGAATCGTAAGCCTAGGGATTCAAAGGATTTCTTTAAAAAGCATCGTCTTAAAAAAGAGTAAATTTTGTGCAGCGCAGCACAAGTGCACAATAATTAGGCACGACTCTCGGCCAGCTTGGCCAATATTTGCGGGATGACCTTTTCGGTTTCGCGCCGGCCAATATCTATCAATTCCTCGGCGCGAGTGAAATTCTGGATATCGATATGGCCGACTGGCGGCGACATCGCAAAATCGGGCGGGTCGAGGGCCAGGGAATAGCGTCCGAGATTGCGTAGTGACAGACCGACAGATGCCTTGACGATGGCGAGGCTATTCGGTTCCTTGCCATTATTGACCGCAATTCCGGCTGCGATGGAACGGTTGATGAAATCATCCTGCAGGTTAACCGACAGGCATAAGGCCATGGGTGCCAGTTCGCGCACTGGCGAGACAGGAACCGGCAAGGCAGCCCCTCCGTCGACCAGCAAACGTCCTTCATGCTGCACCGGCTTGAATATGCCGGGCAGCGACATCGAGGCACGGATCGCCGGTACCAGCTTGCCAGATTTCATCACAATCGTATCGCCGGTGCGCAGGTCGGCAGCGACTGCCGCGACCGGAAAGGGCAGATCCTCGAAATCGAGATCGCCGAACTCGGACTCCAGTTCTTTCTGGATATTGCGCGCACCCATGACGGCACCGCGCTTGAAATGCGGGTCCATGAACCGCAGCATGTTGCGGAAATTGACGTTGCGCGCCATGTCTTCGATATAGTCGAGCTTGCCGACAGCATAGCTGGCGCCGACAATCGCTCCCATCGATGTGCCGGCGATGGCGGCAATTTCCAGCGGTGATTTGTCAATTGCCCGCAACACGCCGATATGGGTCCAGCCAAGACCGGCTCCGCCGCCCAGCGCGAGCGAAATCTTTCCGGCACCGCTCATAAAGATACATCCTCGGCCAATATCGCCTTTGCTTCGGCCAGATCCTCTGCCAGCACCATCACCCGGGCGGGCAGCGCGATACCGGCGCCTTCGACAATATTCACTCCGCTGTCGAAACAGACCGCACCGATCCCGGCGGCTTCCAGCCGACCACGGATGATCTCGGCTTCGACGCCGTGCATGTGCCGGGACAGTTCCACCAGACTCATGATCTATTGCTCGCCAAAATAGCGGTCCGACGCGCGTGTCGGCAGACCGTCGATACTTGTCACCCGCTCGGCGGTTTTTTCCACCCATGCTTCTGGATCGGCCTGGCGATGATATTTGACCAGGGTTTCGCGCTCGGCTTTCATGTCCATTTGCGGCACGCCCCAGCCGCAGCTGGTCTGTATGCTGTCTACATGGATGTCGAAAATCTGGCGGGTGCCGGGAAGAATGTCGAAATGCGTGGCCAGTTCCTCCCAGCCGCTATCCTGTGGCAGAACCGGCTGTCCGGTTCCATAGAGGCGCATGATCAGCGCCGGATTGGCAAAATTGTTGAACATGATGGTGATCCGGCCATCGGCGACCAGATGGGCATGGGTTTCGTTACCCGAGCCCCCGAGATCCAGATAGGCAACCCGGTCAGGAGCAAGCACCCGAAACGCGTCATAGCCCTTGGGCGACAGATTGATCCGGCCGTCCGCCGCAGCGGTGGCGACAAAGAACATCGGCTGCTTGGCGATAAAGGCTATATGATTGTCATTCAGCGCATCAAAAAAATCGGCCACGACAAATTCCCGTTCAGTAAAATGGACCGCCGAAAAACAGTTTCCAAGCCAGTACCAATATCCAGTGGATCGCGATCACGGGCCACAACGACTGCGTAACAATCCGGATATGGGTCAATATAATGCCCAGTATGAACGTAGCAAACAGAAACGACGGTTGCAGGAAAATGGCGGACCATGGGGGACCGAAGGTCAGCGCCTGCAACGGATGCCAGAGCATGAACAATATGGCCGAAAGCCAGCTCCCCCAGCGTTGCGAGAAGCGCGCGAGCCAGGATAGCAGGACACCGCGAAAGATCAGTTCCTCGATAAAGGCCGGAACGAAGAACAGGGCAAAAGCTGCAATCAGTGCCGCAGAAATATCGCCAACGGGATCAACGACGAGCCAGCCGCCGAGAAATCCGGCCAGCGCCATAATTGCTGCCGCCGGGAGCGCGATGCCGAAAGCGGCTTTCCACCGCCCGATATCCGGCCAGAGCTTCAATGCTCGCCAAGTCTGTTTAACAGCCACGGTCAACATATGGCCTACCAACTCGCCCCGTCATCGATCGCGGACTGTTCTCCGGGTCGGAAGTGCCGCCCCAGGACCTCGTTACGGTGGGGAAATCGACCGAATTTTGCGATCACATCGCGATGTTCATTGGCAAATTTCTGGTTGCTGCCGAGTTTCGTGAACAGGGCGACGGACTTGTTCTGCAGGCGGATATCCTCCGCGTGCATGAATGGCATGTATAGAAAAGCGCGCTGTTCCTCGGGAAGTTGCTGGTCGATTTCCAGATTGACCGCCATCTCCGCAATCTGCTGCGCCAGAGGGTCGGTGGAATAGGCCTTGGCGCTATCGCGGAACATATTGCGCGGAATTTGATCGAAGAGAATGACAGCGGCAAGCACGGTTTCAGGCAACGTCAGAAAATCTGACGCGATCTTGGATTTCTGTTCGTCCCACAGTTCGAAAAAACGGACTTCGCAAATTGTGTCCAATGCGACGCTTTTGGTCCACCAGTCCTTCGGATCGAGCTCGCGAAACCAGAATGACAATATCTCCTCGGGCCAGTTCAACGGGACATCCTTGGTCTTGTCATTCCAGATTCGGACTCAAGCCGTCCCTCCAACCGTCAAGCTATCGACCAGCAAGGTCGGCTGTCCGACGCCAGCGGGTACGGATTGCCCGCCCTTGCCACACATGCCGATGCCTTCATCGAGCGCCATATCATTGCCGATACCGCTGACCTTGGTCAGCACGGTCGGACCGTCGCCGATCAGCGTGGCACCCTTGATGGGCGCACCGAGCTTGCCGTTTTCGATTTTATAGGCCTCGGTGCAGGAAAAGACGAATTTGCCCGAGACGATATCAACCTGTCCGCCGCCAAAGCTTTTGGCGTAGATGCCGTTCTTCACGCGGCTCATCAGCTCGGCCGGATCGTCATTGCCCCCGCGCATGAAGGTATTCGTCATTCGCGGCATCGGGGCATGGGCATAGCTTTCGCGCCGTCCGTTGCCCGTTGCAGGCACACCCATCAGGCGCGCGTTCAGGCGGTCCTGCATGTAGCATTTCAATATGCCATCCTCGATGAGGACATTTTCCTGCGTCGGTGTGCCCTCATCATCGATGCTCAGCGAACCGCGTCGTTCCCTGATCGAGCCATCGTCGACCACGGTAACGCCGGGCGCAGCCACACGCTGGCCGATCTTGCCGGAAAATGCGCTAGTGCCCTTGCGGTTGAAGTCACCCTCGAGACCATGGCCGATCGCTTCGTGGAGAATGATTCCGGGCCAGCCGGGGCCGAGCAGCACTGTCTGTTCTCCCGCTGGCGCGTCGACGCTTTCGAGATTGACCAAAGCCTGCGCCAGAGCCTCGTCGACAGCGCGGTTCCAGCGCGCTTCCTCGAACAGATCGTCATAGAGATAACGCCCGCCCATGCCAAAGCTGCCGCTTTCACGACGGCCATTTTGTTCTGCGACAATCGATACGTTGAGCCGCACCAGAGGCCGCACATCCGTCGCGACAAAGCCGTCGGGACGGACGATTTCGACAACACTCCAGCTGCCGGATAGGCCGACAGAGACCTGGGATACGCGGGGATCGCGCGCGCGCGCCGCGGCGTCAATCTGCTGACAGAGCGCCACCTTTTTCGCAAAGGGTATAGCTTCCAGCGGATTGGCTTCACCATAAAGATGCCGGTTGTTGCCGCGCGGTGGCGGGGCTTTTTCGCCTTTGGCCGGATCGAGCAGTTGCAATGTTTGCGCAGCGCGTTTGATCGCCGCCTCGCTGATTTCGTTGCTATGGGAAAATCCGGTCATCTCGCCCGACACGCCGCGCAGGCCAAAGCCGCTGTCAGTGCTGTAGTCGGCGGTCTTCAGACGGCCATCGTCAAAACCGAAGCTCTCAACCGCGCTATATTGCAGATAGAGTTCACCATCGTCGCAAGCAGACAGGCTGCCCGCGACCAGCGCTTTGGCGCGCTCCGGGTCGAGACCATCTGGACGATATAGGAATGAGCGGGGATCAAGGTTTTTTATCATCCCGTACATATAGAAATGATTCGGGAGCCTTGCACCCCTTATGTCGGATTATTCTTCGGGCAGCGCTGAAGTGACGTCTGCGGGACCACCAACCAGAACGAATCGCCGGTCACAATAGCCGCAATCGACATAGCCTTTTTCGTCTATCTCGAGCCAAACACGCGGATGGCCGAGGGCTGCACCGCCGGGGATATCCGTGGCGCCATCGCAAGCGTTGCGTTTCTTGGCAGTTCTGACAATTTCAGGTGCGTCTATCATGCTAGTGCGATTAGCAATGGATCGACCATCGCGCAATCCTGCAAATATCAGTAATAGTTCATGGTGATCGGGAAGGTCGCTTCGTACACACCGGATTGTTGGCTGGCACCTACGTCCAGCGTGGCACCGATACGAAGCGTAATCACATCTGTACTGGCGATCCGGAACAGACCGGGAAGGAATGTCGGAGTCAGATTGTCTGCCTGCAACGTCAGCGACCGCATCGTCATGTTGGCGCCGCCGCCAATCCGGTTGAGGAGATAGGTGCCAGAGCCCGAGGTGATATATACGAACCGGTTACGCGTTCCATAACCCTGAAACTCTGCGTTACTTACCGTTCCGCCTGCAGCGACAACCGATCCGGTCACGGTGCGGACGCCGGCGGTGCTGACTCTTGCGGTCCCGCCAGTCAAACCCGGGATCAGATTCCCGAAATTCAGATCATGGACCGGGACGAGAGAAAGCGGACTGACAACCACTGCATCTGTCTCGGCTGTATCGGTTTGCGCAAGGACAGCGGGTCCACTTGTCAGTACGACAAGTAGGAACAGCAGGCAGCCGATCAGGCGTGGTATGGTGTGGTCTCTGGTCTTCACAAAAACTGCCCTATATCGAAAGCTACAAATTTGCATTTACAGCTATAGTTAATTTCATGGTAACCGAATTGATGATCGAAGCGCAGGCTATTGATAATCAATCGTAATGTTAAACGTACCGACATAGGCTCCGGCAGCCTGATTGGCGTTGATGGTGAGTCTTCCGCCGAGCTTGTAGTCAACCGAGCCGCTGGCACTCAGATTCCGGTTCCGTGTGCCGTTACCGCCGTCCAAGCGAAATTGATCCACGCGCATCGTTTGGGTGCCACCCACACGGGTCAGATTAATCTGGTTCTGGCTAACGGTCATGCGAACCCGCTCTAGCGGAGAGCCATAAGCCGAGAACCATGCCGCTGTATGGGTTCCTCCCAGCGAGACCGCATTGCCGCTCAACTGGGCCAAAGCATCATTGTCTGGATCGATGGTAAACCGGCTCTGGGTCGTGCCCGCGGCAAAATTCCCAAAATGCAGGTCTGCATTCTTGGTGATGTTGACGCCCTGGTTAATCTCGGTCCGGCTCTGACCATTGCCGGATGCGGCGTCCCCAGCCGTAGAAGAAAGAATGGCAGCAGCGAGGACCGGCAGAATGGCCGCGCTGTTTATTGACCGCCATCCGGTCCGCTTTTGATCATCTCTGTGTCCCACCGAAATCCCGATATAGAAAAGATAAGCAAATAGGATTGAACAATATGGTTAAATCAGCGTTAACCGTCACTGGGTCCGAGCGCGGACTATATCCGGAATGGACTCAAAGATAATTGACCGTGACCGAAAAGCTGCCCTCATATTCGCCGGGTTCCTGGTCAGCGCCGACAGTCAGTCGACCGCCCACCTTGAAATTGCCAATCGAGGTAAAAAGCGGCAACAGGCGAATAGACGCACCGTTCAGCGTAAAATTGTCCACGAGCATCGTTTGCGAACCACCATTGCGGGTCAAGGTCGTCGAACTCGGCACATTGATTTGATAGTAGATCAGCGGACGAGCCGATACCTGAAAGCGGGCCGCCGATACGGTACCGCCAAATGCGGTAGCATTGCCTGTCGGTATCGAACGGGCGTCAGAGAAAGGATTGACCACGACAGTCGAAACCGTACTACCGGCAATAATGTCGCCAAATTGGAGATCTTGCAATCTTTGCACCGTACTTGGCTGGGCAATCTCGGCAACCGACTCTCCTGCTGCCGTCTGCGCACAGAGCGGCCCTGCAGCGGCACCCCCCGCTATCGCCAAGGCGACCCCTGACAGTTTGCGCAAAACTAAACGCATGTTCGAATTCCCTATTCTGGCCAATATTTCGGAATATATGCGGTAAGATTGTTTCATCAACTACAAAGATTTTGCGTTAAAATTTGATTAAGGCGCTGATTTTACATGTTTTATCATTTGTTGACAACGGAGGTTTGCGCGGCACAGGCAAACGGGCTATGCGACAAAAATGACCGACGCAGCAATCTCGATCCAGAATCTCTCCAAAACCTACGCCGGCGGAAAACAGGCGCTAGATAATATCAATTTTGATGTGCCCCGTGGTTCGATTTTCGGACTTCTCGGCCCCAATGGAGCGGGCAAGTCGACGCTGATCAACATCCTCTCCGGCATGGTCCGTAAAACCTCAGGTAGCGCGAGCATCTGGGGCTTCGATATAGATGATAGTCCCCGCAACGCAAAAGCCTCGATCGGAATCGTGCCGCAGGAGATCATTTTTGACCCCTTCTTCACACCTTCGGAGGCGCTCGAAGTGCAGGCAGGACTCTATGGTGTCCCGAAAGCAAAGCGCCGGACGATGGAGTTGCTGCGCGCCGTCCACCTGGAAGACAAGGCCGATGCCTATGCCCGCACATTGTCTGGCGGGATGAAACGACGGCTTCTGGTAGCCAAGGCCATGGTCCACTCTCCGCCGATTCTGGTACTCGACGAGCCGACAGCGGGCGTCGATATCGACTTGCGGCAACAGCTTTGGGAATATGTCGTGGATCTCAACAAGGCCGGTGTGACCATCGTGCTGACCACCCATTATCTCGAAGAAGCGGAAAATCTGTGCGACCGTATCGCGATTATCAATCACGGCAAGCTGATCGCCAACAAGCCGACGCCGGAACTGGTCGATATGGCGCGCGAAAAGCTGGTCGAGCTGACGCTGGATCGCGATATCAGCGAGGCACAGGACGCCGTTTCCTTCGCCAATGATCTGTTCGAGAAAGCCGAGATCATCGGTCCCCGTACGGTGGCAGTCACCTATAACAAGGACCGCACCAACGCCGGCGGGGTGATGGCAGCGATACAGGAACGCGGCTTTGCAATTGTCGATGTCACGACAAGGGAAGCGGATCTCGAGGATGTGTTTCTCAATCTCACCCGCGCCAAAGCAGCATAAAACTGGTGTGCGACCCAAAGATCGTAAGCGGTGAACCTGTCGAACCACCCCTGTCAGCCGGAAGCGGTCGTTCACCTGCGGTAGCCTGCGGCGCTACAGGCTCGGGACGAACGGAATTTATCAATTGACCTACGACGTAATCATTGTCGGTTCCGGCGCGGCTGGACTGAGCGCGGCGATCACATTGGCCCGCACCCACAAGGTCCTGGTACTTGCCAAGGGTGAATTGACCGGTGGCTCCACGTCATGGGCGCAGGGCGGAATTGCTGCGGTGCTCGACGCTGGCGACACGTTTGAAAATCATATCAACGACACGATGGTCGCCGGTGCCGGCCTGAATCGCCGCGAGACGGTTGAATTTGTGGTTGAAAATGCACCGGCCGCGATCGAACGGCTGGAAGATATGGGCGTCCCGTTCAACAAGGAAGCGGAAGTCCTCCACCTCACGCGGGAAGGCGGACATAGTCACCGGCGGATTGTTCATGTCGACGACGCCACTGGCTGGGCGGTGCAGGAAGCCTTGCAGAATACGGCGGCGGCGAACCCGAACATCACTTTGCGACCGCATATGGTGGCGATTGACCTGATCGTCGATCGCAATGCGGAAGAACCCACCGGTGCCAAAAATGTCTGGGGTGTCTACGCGCTCAACAATGAAACCGGCCATGTCGAAACGCTGACCTCGCGCGCGACAATCATGGCGAGCGGCGGCGCGGGACGGACCTATTTATTCTCCACTGCACCGCGCGGCGCAACCGGCGACGGCATCGCCATGGCGTGGCGCGCAGGCGCACGCGTTTCCAATATGGAGATGATGCAGTTCCATCCGACCTGCCTCTATAATCTCGAGGTCAAGAATTTCCTGATTACCGAAGCGGTGCGCGGCGAAGGCGGGCATCTCAAACTGCCGGCCGATGCAGGCGATGAAGCCGGGGATCGTTTCATGCAGCGCTTTGATCCGGAACGTATGGAATTGGCCCCCCGCGATATTGTTGCGCGCGCCAATGACCATGAGATCAAGCGGCTTGGGCTCGACTATGTCGATCTCGACATCTCCCACCGCGATCCGGAATTCGTCAAGGGTCATTTCCCCAACATCTATGACAAGCTGATCGGGCTGGGCATCGACATGACGAAGGGGCCGATCCCGGTCGTGCCGGCGCAACATTATACCTGCGGCGGGATATTGATCGATCTCGCGGGCCGCACCGACCTGCCGGGTCTTTATGCAGCGGGAGAATCCAGCGAAAGCGGCCTGCACGGCGCTAACCGGCTGGCATCAAACAGCCTGCTCGAATGTTTCGTCTTCGGCGACGCCGCAGCGCGGGATATCGCCGAACATTGGGATGACCTCCCTGCCCCGCCCGCGATCCGGCCATGGGATGAAAGCCGCGTCACCGACAGCGACGAGGAAGTCGTGATCAAACAGACCTGGACCGAAATCCGCCGCTTCATGTGGAATTATGTCGGCATCGTCCGCACCACCAAACGCCTCGAACGCGCACAGCATCGCATTGATCTGCTGCGCGGCGAGGTCGAGGAATATTACGGAAATTTCCGTGTAACACAGGATCTCATCGAGCTGCGCAATCTGATCGAGGTGGCGGACCTGATTGTGAAATCGGCTCTGGCAAGGAAGGAAAGTCGGGGATTGCATTATATTACCGATTATCCGGATTTGTTGCCGGAGGCGGCGGATACAGTACTGGTGCCTTAGGACGACGATCTCGCCGATATTCGCGTCTGTTGCGATGCACTTCGCATCAGACACAGAGCGCTAGCTTGATATCGATGACGCGTTCATCGATGCTGTACGGCCACGCCGTCAATCCAAATCGTTGATGATCAGTTCCATCGCGGCGACGACCGTGGCAATTGTTTTTTCGCCCAGCAGCGCATCAACCTGTATGCTGGTTTGATCAACGGCGGCGCTTGCTCTTTCGACAGTCTCCGAGCCCGATTTGGTCAGCTTCAACAGCCATGCCCGGCCATCCTGATCATCCCGCACCCGTTCGACCAGATCGAGATCAATCAGCCGACGCATCATCGCGGTGATCGCGCTATCATTCAGACCAAGTCTTTTTGCCAACAAGGTCTGGGTAGATGCTTCTTCGGAAGCTATCAACGCCAGAGCGGACATTTGAGCTGTCGTAACACCTGCGACGTCGAGCAACTGGCGATCAGAAATTTTCTTGAGCGCATGGGCAGCTAGCTGGAGCCGCGAGTAGAATCTCTGATTTCTTGCCGACATGTATTTTTATTAACGCATCGCCGGACAATTGTGAACCACTTATAAGTTCAACTGTGAATTATAATCACTCCTCGATCTGGCAGGTCGAAAATTATCAATCCCTATCTACCTCAGCAATATCGTGATATTGTCATCCACATCGATTATGATATAGTTTAATACTGAAATAAATAACGACTCGCGCCTTCACCTTCGGCAATCCGGATGTGACCGCCCAGACAGACTAGAAAAGGAACGACAATGACCCACGATCCCAATGATTCAGAAATGAATGACCTGAGAATGTCAGACAGCGGCCGGATATTATATGACAAGGTAAAACGCTTTGTTGCCGAAGAAGTAGATCCGATAACCGAGAAATTTTACGCCATGGGCGAAAATCGCGAAGAGCGTTGGAGCTACGCGCCCGGACAGCTGGAACTGCTGGAAGGCGTGAAAGACAAAGCGCGCGCGCAGGGGCTCTGGAATTTCTTCCTTCCCGACGCAGAATCCGGCGAAGGCCTCAAGAACCTCGACTATGCATTCATTGCCGGCATTCTGGGCCAAAACTCGTTGGCATCCGAATGCATGAACTGCAGCGCGCCCGATACCGGCAACATGGAAGTGCTCGAGCGGGTCGGTACGACAGCACAAAAACAGGAATGGCTCGTCCCCCTGCTCGAAGGAAAAATCCGCTCCGCTTTCGCCATGACCGAACCTGGCCACCCTTCTTCCGATGCGCGGAATATTCGCACCGAAGCTGTTCTTGAAAAAGGCGAATGGGTGATCAACGGAGAGAAATTCTATATTTCCGGCGCTGGCGACCCGCGTTGCAAGGTCATGATCACCATGGTCCGCACCAATCCCGACGGCCCGTCGCACTCGCAGCAATCACAAATTCTGGTGCCAATTGATACGCCAGGCGTTGAAATCGTCGGACCAATGCATGTCTTTGGCGACGACGATGCACCCCATGGCCATATGCATATCAAGTTCAACAATGTTCGGGTGCCCGAAGAGAATATCCTGCTCGGCGAAGGACGCGGCTTCGAAATCTCCCAGCTGCGCCTCGGCCCCGGACGTATTCACCACTGCATGCGTAGTGTTGGCGTCGCAGAACGGGCACTGGACCTGATGATCCATCGCGGCGGAAGCCGGGAAGCCTTTGGCCAGCCTTTGGCACTGCTGGGTAAAAACCTTGAAGTTATTTCACGCGCCCGCATCGATATCGAAGCGATGCGCCTGATGGTTCTCAAAGCCGCCAAGGCAATGGACGTCATGGGCAACAAGCAGGCCCGCGTCTGGGTTTCCATGGTCAAAGCCTATGTCCCTGAAATCACATGCCGGATCATCGATGAAGCGATCCAGATCCACGGCGCAGCCGGGGTGTCACAATGGACACCGCTTTCCCGCATGTATGCCAACCAGAGAACATTGCGCCTCGCTGATGGTCCGGACGAAGTCCACCATATGGTCGTTGGCCGCAACGAAATGGCCAATGCAGGCTACAAGCCACAACGTTAAGCTCATCACCACATGATATAAGAAAGGCCGGACATCATGTCCGGCCTTTCTGCTGTACGGGCTATTGACTTCTCGATCCTAGCGGGCAGGCGTTCTGACCACCTTGTCACTCGTTTTGTGCTTCTCCAGATCCTTCGGATCAAACCACACCGGTTTCAGCTTCTTGTCGACAAACAACTGCATCTGGTCGGTATAATGCGGTGACTCCGGCCGCGTGGTTGCGGCGCCGAAGGGCTGTATCGAGCGCGAATAGACCGCGCCGTCCTTGCCCCATTCCATGAACATGATGAAGCTGTCGCCATGGCGCACTGATAGCCGCCCGTCATCCTCGACATCCCAGAGGGTCGAGGCGCGGATCGTGTCGTTGCCACCGTCCACCGGTAGATCAACCTTGCCCTGCCGCATCCGCAACACGTCCATCATCGGCGGATCGATCCTGTCGAAATATTTCGCCAGATGGTCGACCGTTTCCTCCAGTATCTCGCGAGGCTCGGGCATTTTGCCACGGTTATAATGCGACTTGTTGGCGGGGCGGAGCACCATCAGCGCGAGCGCGTCCGCCGGCCCCTTGCCATCGAGATTCCAGTCCCACTGGCCCAGCAATTGCTGCGCCTTGAGCAGTTTTGCGCTCTCCTTCAGGTCGAGCGCGGCGATCTTGTCGAGCCAGTCTTTCGCATAGCCGGCTTTTTCATAGCCGGTGTCATATTTAATGGCCCATAATTCGGCATCGGTGATCTTGCCATCATCATTGGCCTTTTCCAGCAAGGCGATCGACCGGCGCGATCGGTTGGTCTGGTCATCCTCGACACCGAGAAGCGGCGAGAAATTATCCGGATTGAGTTCGTCGCCCGGACCCGCGGCAATATAAGGCGTGTTATTGGAGTTCATGACATAGCCCGAGGCCGGATTGACCAGTGCGGGAACGCGCGTAAACGGCAAGGTTTTCTGCCACAGCGCTTTGGAGACATCGCCAGGCAGCACTCCGCGCCAGTCATAGCCCTCGGGCCGGTCGGGGAACATCGCGTTATAATAGAGACCGATATTGCCCTTGGCATCGGCGTAAATGAAATTGGTCGCCGGAACGCCCTGCCCCGCCATAGCCGCCTGCCATTCATCGAAATTCCTGGCCTTGTTGATCCGGTAATATTGGGTCAGCATATCGAGCTCGTCGATACCGGAATAGCGGAGCGCATAGGCACCATTTTCGTTCATGATCACCGGTCCGTGGATCGAGCGATAAGCGACCTGTGGATAGGGTATGACAAGGGGACCAAATTTGATCTTCAGCCAGACGCGTTTCTTTTCGAGCGGCTTCCATTCGCCGTCGAAACGATAGGCGTCTTTCTTGTCGTTCAGCGTCAGCTTGTAGATATCGACCAGATCCGGCCGGTTGACGGTGTTGGTCCAGCCGAGATATTTATTGTGGCCAAGGAATGGGAAAGGCGAGCCCGGGAAGTTTGCACCGGCGAAGTCCCAGCCTTCGTCGCTGTGCACGACCAGCTCGTACCAGGCAACATTGCCGCGCAAGGGCTGGTGCGAATTGGAGATCAAGCGGGTCTTGCCTTCCGGAGAGCGTTGCGGCGCAATCGCATAGGCGTTGGAACCATTTTCGTCGGGGTCCGGGCCGACCGGTGTTGCGGAGTCCTCCTCGATCAGCTTGTCGGGGCTGAGCGGATGGATAGAGGTCTTGACCGGCTCGTCGGAGAGACGCGGGCCGCCCTCGCGCGGCAGCGGCTTGTTCTGCACCAGTGCTTCGATCGGATTGTTCAAACCAAAGAAAAACGGTGAACGCAGCACGAAACCTGCGGCAATATCCTGACCGTTGACCGGGAATAATTTGGCCAGCTTGACTTCTTCAGGGTGCTCTTCAGCATAAGCGTTGAGCCCGGACGCATAACCGGCAAGCACCGCACGTACATCGGCCGGAAGATCGTCATATTTGCGGTTCACCGTACCGCGCACATCAAGCAGGGCTGCAATATAGTCAATTGGCGCGCTGTCTGCGCCGTTGAGCGTCGCCATCCGGCCCCGCGTCATCGCGGTCACTTCCTGCAGCGTCGAGAAATCATCCTCGCTATGGGCGTAGGCAACCCCATAAGCGACATCGGCATCGGTCTTGCCGAATATATGCGGCACACCGAACTCGTCGCGGACAATGCGCGTTTCATAAGAGGCTTCCGGCGGCGGAGTGGTTGTTTCAACGCTCATCGGCTCCCAGACCGAGAGGCCGATTGCCAGCAGCACAATGAAGATGAGCAGCCCGATGCCCGCCCGCTTAAGTGTTTTCACGTATTTTTTCCTCTCCGGCAGCATCATATGCTGCGTGTATCTTCACGCTGGTTAGCGCTTACCATATCAACCCGACGGAAAAAGTCATCAATATGGTTGTGTTGCACGAGTACAACACCATATTTATGACAAGACACTGAGATTGAACAGGATGAACCGATGAACCTTGAGAAATTCACTGACCGCGCCAAGGGCTTTTTGCAATCCGCCCAGACCGTCGCAATCCGGATGAGCCACCAGCAGATTACCGCCGCGCATCTGGCAAAGGCATTGCTCGAAGACGACCAGGGCATGGCAGCGGGTTTGATCACCAAGGCGGGCGGCGATGCCAAAAAGGCGCATCAGGAAATCGATGCGGTGCTAGCGAAGATTCCAGCGGTATCCGGCGGCGGGGCTCAGCAGACGCCCGGATTGAATAATGACGCGGTTCGCGTGCTCGATCAGGCCGAGCAGATCGCCGAGAAGGCCGGGGACAGCTATGTCACGGTCGAACGGCTGTTGCTCGCGCTGTTGCTCGCCAAGGACACGGCAGCTGGCAAGGCGCTGTTGTCGTCCGGCGTTACAGCCGAAGCACTCAATACGGCAATCAACGATTTGCGCGGCGGCCGCTCGGCTGACACCGCATCGGCCGAGGACGCCTATGAAGCGATGGAAAAATATACCCGCGACCTGACCCAGGCGGCGCGCGACGGCAAGCTAGACCCGGTCATCGGCCGCGACGAGGAAATCCGGCGCACGATCCAGATACTGGCGCGCCGGACCAAGAATAATCCGGTCCTGATCGGTGAACCCGGCGTCGGCAAGACCGCTATCGCCGAAGGCATGGCGCTGCGCATTGCCAATGGCGATGTGCCCGACAGTCTGAAAGACCGCCGATTGATGGCGCTCGACATGGGCTCTCTCATTGCCGGCGCGAAATATCGCGGCGAGTTCGAAGAGCGGCTCAAGAGCGTGCTCGACGAAGTGCGCGGGGCGGAAGGCGAAATCATCCTGTTCATTGACGAGATGCACACATTGGTCGGCGCTGGCGCGTCGGAAGGCTCGATGGATGCCTCCAACCTGCTGAAGCCTGCACTGGCGCGCGGTGAACTTCACTGTATCGGAGCAACCACGCTCAACGAATATCAGAAATATGTCGAAAAAGACGCGGCCCTGCAACGTCGGTTCCAGCCCGTATTCATTGGTGAACCGACGGTCGAGGACACGATTTCGATCCTCCGCGGACTGAAGGAAAAATATGAGCTGCACCATGGCGTGCGGATTACCGATGCCGCTCTGGTGAGCGCAGCGACACTCTCTAACCGCTATATTTCAGACCGGTTCCTGCCCGACAAAGCCATTGATCTGATGGATGAGGCGGCATCGCACATTCGTATGGAGGTGGAATCAAAACCCGCCGAAATCGAAACGCTAGACCGGCGGATCATCCAGCTCAAGATCGAGCGCGAAGCTTTATCGAAAGAAACCGATGACGCCTCCAAGGGCCGTCTGGAAACGCTCGAAAAAGAACTGGCCGAGCTTGAACAGCATAGCACAGAATTGACCACCCGCTGGCAGGGCGAGAAGGACAAGATCAACGCCGAGGCGCAACTCAAGGAGCAACTGGATCATGCGCGGCTTGAGCTGGAACAGGCCCAGCGTGCAGGCGATCTCGCCAAGGCAGGCGAACTGAGCTACGGCACTATCCCCAATCTCGAAAAAGCGCTCGAAGAAGCCGCCGACGATACGGTAGGCGCGATGTTGCGCGAAGAAGTTACCCCCGCAGATATTGCGGCGGTGGTCTCGAAGTGGACCGGCATTCCGGTCGACAAAATGCTCGAAGGTGAGCGCGAGAAGCTGCTGGCGATGGAAGAGCTGATCGGCAAGCGCGTGATCGGCCAGAAGGACGCCGTCGCCGCAGTGTCCGCTGCCGTCCGCCGCAGCCGGGCCGGCTTGCAGGATCCGAACCGTCCGCTGGGAAGCTTCCTCTTCCTCGGCCCCACCGGCGTCGGCAAGACCGAATTGACCAAGGCGCTGGCCGGGTTCCTGTTCGACGATGATCAGGCGATGGTCCGCATCGACATGTCCGAATTCATGGAAAAGCACAGCGTATCACGGCTGATCGGCGCCCCTCCCGGCTATGTCGGCTATGATGAAGGCGGCGTGCTGACCGAAGCGGTTCGCCGGCGTCCCTATCAGGTGATCCTGTTCGACGAGGTCGAGAAAGCGCACAGCGATGTGTTCAACGTTCTGCTGCAGGTACTCGACGATGGGCGCCTGACCGACGGTCAGGGACGGGTCGTGGATTTCTCCAACACCCTGATCATCCTGACTTCCAATCTGGGCAGCCAGTATATGGCGAACATGAAGGATGGCGAGACGGTCAAGGATGTTGAACCGCAAGTCATGGAAGTCGTTCGCGCCCATTTCCGCCCGGAATTCCTCAACCGGCTCGACGAGATCATATTGTTCCACCGGCTGGCCGAGGAACATATGGCACCGATCGTCGATATCCAGGTCCTGCGGGTACAGAAATTGCTCAAAGACCGGAAGATCGAGCTCGACCTCACCGATGCCGCAAGGCGCTGGCTGGGGCGGGTTGGCTATGATCCTGTCTACGGCGCACGGCCACTGAAGCGGGCGATCCAGAAATATCTTCAGGACCCGCTTGCCGATCTTATCCTTCGCGGTGAAGTGCCGGATGGAACCACGGTCAAGATTGACGAAGGCGATGGCGCGCTGAAAATGGAAGTGGCGAAATAGCGACTATCGCTGTCCTGACTTACGAAGCCAACCGGTTATAGCATAGCGGCGGTAAGGGGCGGACTGCGTCACTTCCGTCACGCTATGCATCTGCGGCACTTTGAAAAGATTCAAGCGATTGAATCCGGGAACCAATCCGCTGACACCATTCGCGTCATCGTGAAAAAGAAGTAGTCCGCCCCATTCCGTCCGCCACACAGGCGTCAGATTGAAAACATAAGCAGCAACTCGATTCTTACCCGGGAAATCATCATCATGTCCGGTCAGAAAATGGCCCGGTGAATAAGCGGTAGCCTGTGCGTCAGCAAAGTCGATATCGTTTGATCCGGTAATTTCACGGAAAAAGGCACGCGCCTCGCCACCGGAAATCCAATCCGCAAAACGAACGATCACATCATCCAAGGCAGCACGGATATCTGCTTCGTCCGGAACCCTTATTGTTTCATAGCGATACTGGAATCCTTCCCTCGCCTGGGCATATATCGCCTGCGAGAGTTCGTCCCGTTGCCCATCTGTCAGATTTTGTTGAGCCGCTCGGTCGAGCTCAATAAGCTTGTCACCGCTATTCAGTATTTCCATCCAGTCGGCACGCGAACGCAAGTTGGCATATAACGCGTCAGCTGCTTTACCTGCGAAAAAACCTTCAATGCTCAGTCGGCCTTCGTCCTGAAATTGACGCTGTAACTTTTTGCGGTCGAGCAAAGAATTAAGTGTGAACATGGTTTCTCTTTATAGCTGACGGCACTTTATCGAATGTGCTTAAGCTGTTAGAAGCTCTCAAACAGCGCAACAAGCGGAAATTTTTGGGATATTTATGACAACGGTCGCCCTTTTCGAGATTAATCCAGAACTGGACCGCCGGGCGTTGGCGACTAAGTTCTCGGCTGACGGGCGGTTGCAAATTCGCAATATTTTGACAGATCAGACGGCGCAGGAAATTCAGAAAATACTGATCAAGCAAACGCCGTGGGGGATCGGCTGGCAAGGCGGGACGAACGGCCCCCATGGCGCAAGAGCCGATGAAATTGCCGCCATGACCGATGGGCAACGTCAGAATATTGGCGAGACGGTCAATCAGGCCATGATAGACGGCGACTACGCCTTCATGTTTGGCCAGTATCGGATGCTTGATGCATATCTGGGTCAATGGGATAGCGGCGGCCCCCACGACCTGTTGCTCGAACATCTCAACGCCGACCCATTTCTTTCTCTGGTTCGCGAAATTACCGGAGATGAAAGTCTGATCAAAGCGGATGGGCAGGCTACGCTCTACGCTCCCGGGCATTTTCTGGGAGTCCATGATGACAGTCATGTCGCTGAAGGCTGGAAAATAGCTTATGTGCTCAACCTCACAATTGGCGACTGGCGTCCCGAATGGGGCGGGTATCTAAATTTTCTTGATGAAGACGGCGATGTCATCACGGGATTTCGACCCCGGTTCAATGCCTTAAACCTGTTCCGCGTACCGCAGCGACACGAAGTAACTTTTGTACCGCCATTTGCTCCAGCGGGCCGACTTGCTATTACGGGGTGGCTGCGTGATCGATAGTACATTAAACCAAGCGGCAGCAGCATATCAGAATGGTGCCCCCGGCGCTGCGTTGGAGATTTTAAACAATCTCGAAAAAAATGGTGCCGGTTCGGCAGCTAGCGCGCATCTCTCGGCGCTATGCCTGAGAGCATCCGGCGATTTGGATTCTGCAATCGTGACCTTTGGCACAGCGCTTGATCGTGCGCCCGGCGACCTCAATATTATCTCCGATCTCGGCTATACGCTTTTGGCCAGGCTACGCTACGGCGATGCGCTAACGGCGTTCAACGCTGTTCTAGAGAAAGACCCTAGCCACCTCCTCGCCTTGAAAGGCACAGGCCGCACATTGCTCGCGCTGGGTCGATCCAGAGATCTCTTGGCGCTATTTGCGCCTTACGAGGGAGCTGCGGAAAAAGATTCAGCATATTGGAATCTGCGCGCGGCTGCGGAGGAGCAGCTAGACAATGTGGAACAGTCGCAATCAGCTTTTGCCAAAGCACTATCCATCGAGCCGCGCGATCGCGATGCCCTGCTCGGCCAAGCCCGCCTTGCCTTGGCTAGCGGACGTGATCAGGCTGCTGATTTATATAAATCCGGCTTGGCTATCCACGCCAACGACCCGGATATGATCATCGGATATGCTGAAGCTCTGGAGGCGGGCGGAGATGCGGAAGCCGCAACTGAACTCGTCAAACATGTCCATAAACACCCCGAATGGGTTGAAGGTCAGGCCGTATTGATGCGGATGCGGTTTGAAGCGGGTGACCCGGATTATGACCGCGACATAGCATCCGCAGCTAAACTTTATCCTGGCAATATAGTCCTGCAAGACCGCTATGCTGCCTTACTCGCAGGCGCCGGCGAAAACTTGAAAGCGGCCGAAGCCTTGGCCCATGCACGCAAAGTTTCGCCGGGCCAGCCTGCGCTGCTGCTTCGAGAAGCCACGTACCGAGCGGCGCTCGGAGAGCTCGATTCTGCCGATGCGCTCATAAACTCCCTGCCAGCCGATGCACCAGAGGTTCAAAAACTCAAAGCGCGCCAATTTCTGCGTCGTGGCGATGCATCGCAAGCAGATTCGATTTTGGAAGGACTCCGTCGCGCGACCGATACAGACGTGGAGACCTGGGCGTTGACGGGTATCACTTGGCGATTGCTGGACGATGACCGAGCCCTATGGCTGCATGGCCAGGACGGCCTTATCGCCCTGAGATCGATCGAACTCGACCCGCCTGAACTCGAGCAAATCCAGGCCTTTCTACAGCGCATCCACAAGACCCAAAATCACCCGATTGGTCAATCACTACGCAGCGGGACCCAAACACGCGGGCGCCTGTTTATCCGATATGAACACGAGGCAAAAATGCTGGCGACGAAAATTCGTTCGGCGGTGATTGATCACTGGAATGGCCTTCCCAAACAAGATCCACAGCATCCGCTGCTGCGCTACAGGGACCGCCAGCCCCGCATTACTGGAAGTTGGTCCGTGCGGCTTTTGGGTAGCGGATTTCACGTACCACATATTCATCCGCAAGGCATATTCAGCTCTGCATCCTACTGGATACTACCTGCTGGCGATAACGATGCAGAGGGACAGCTTGAAATTGGCCGCCCGCCATCAGACTTGAACGTCGACCTAGAGCCTGTTGTCACATTAACGCCCAAAATTGGCCATCTCGCGCTCTTCCCGAGCAGCCTTTATCATGGCACGACAAAATTCCGGTCTGGCGAGCGGATTACCGCAGCCTTTGACGTGATTCCAGAATGACGGGAGCCCATAAATAATATTGGAAGCGGTGAGCATCATATGAGCAAACAAGCTAACCAGGGATGGTCAGATTACTGGACCTCTGGCACAAAATCTGCGCCATCCAGTTGCCTGCCCTCTGGTAGCGATGCAATACAAAACAGGCAGCAACACATCTGGCGCGAATATGGAAGCAAGCTTCCAAGGAAGGCATCCGTACTCGATCTCGCAACCGGGGATGGAATTGTCTTAAGAATGATACGACAGCATCGTCCTGACCTACGGCTCATAGGCATTGACGCATCCCCAACATTGCCGCCAGCTCCAAAAGGAATTAAGCTCAAATCCGGCATGTCGATGGAGAAACTCTCCTTCCAAAGCGAAAGCTTTGACGCCATCACCAGCCGCTTCGGCTTTGAATACGCTGGCAATAAACAAAGTGTAGATGAAATCGTTCGTGTCTTGCGGCCTACTGGCAGCTTCCTATTCATCATCCATCACCGCGACGGTCCGATCGTCCGGTTTAATATGCGTCGGCGCGCTGCGTTGCACTGGGTCGTTGATGAGCAGCGGCTGATTGAAAAGGCTATGATATTTGTGCGAAATCCGCTGGCGGTCAATCTTCCGGTACCGGACTTGTTCAAGTCAGCGGTCGGCGTTGCCAGCCAGCTACATCCTCAATCCACAGCGTCAGCAGAATTAAGCCAAGCGATCTGGCTTACGCTAAGCAATCGAAACAACGGCCCGATTCAGAACGCACAGGGCGCGCTATTGGAGCTCAAACGGAGGGTGCAGGCGGAATTGCAGCGTCTCGATGATCTCGAACGTGCCGCTTGCGACGAAGAGAGAGTGACGAAATATCAAACATGGTTTGAAACGTACGGGTTTTCGGTAGAAAAGAGTACCGATCAGGACGGCGTCGATCCCGCACCATATTGCTGGATATTAAAAGGGCATCGGGAACCATAGCGGCACTTGCCGTCTGAATTTCCAACCTCTCCGACTTCTATTACCTTAGGCACAAAAAAGGGCGACGCGATAACGCGCCGCCCCATTTTTTTCGTAGCGACTTAACTTAGAACTTAAGCGCTGCGGAAACGAAGAAATCACGGCCCAGCACGTCATATGTGCTCGGATAGGTATTTCCTTGTTCCTGATTGTCGCCAATCGCAAAAGGTTTCTTGTCGAACAAGTTGTTCACACCCGTCGACAGTGTCACGTTATCATTCACATCTACTGCGAAGCTCAAATCAAAGAGATTGTAAGCAGGCAGACGTTCGGTGCTGTAAACAACATCTGGATCATCGTCGGAAACAGCCGACATGTGGCGCCAGCGAAGCGAGGTGGTCAGAGGGCCGTCGATGAATGACAGACGGCTTGTCCACTTATACTTCGGTGTAGGGTTACCACATGCAAGCTGACCAAATTTGCCAGCACATTCGTTCACTTCATCCGGCAAATCTTCAACTGGCGTCAAAGAATTGGTGTGAGTGTATGTACCCAAGAAGTTGAAGTTCAGACGGCTTTCTCCAGCACCCGTCAGCGAAAAACCGACTGGCGTCGAATAGTTCACTTCAAGATCGACACCATTCACAGCCAGTCTGGCGGTGTTTGCATTGAGGATCTGTGCAGGATTTGCGTCGTCAAGAACACCAGCAGCGTTACGTGCAGCCGCAAAAACCTGACAATATACGCTATTAACGTCCTGAATGACATTATAGCAAAGGTTCAGAGAGTTTGCGAGACCGCCGCCCAAGGTACTGATGGCACCGTTGACTTCAATATTGAAGTAGTCAACCGAGACCGTCAAGCCAGGTACAAAGCTAGGCTGTAGGACAGCACCAAATGTGTAGGAAGTTGATTTTTCTTCCTGCAAATCAGGGTTACCACCAAACAGGCCCTGGATCTGGGTGTTCAGCTGAAGGCCAGGCGTAAACAACGCAGGGCTGGCAGCTGGCACGCCGGTAGCGATACAAAGCGCGCGGATCGTTGCGTCGCCTGCATTTGCCGGAACCGCACAAGGGTCGGTGGCACCAGGGAAGCCCTGAGCTTGACCGCCGAACAATTCGCCGACGTTTGGAGCCCGAACAGCACGCTGATACTGGCCACGCAATTTGACATCGCGAATTGGAGCGAATTCAAGTCCGCCAGCATATGTCCAAACACCGCCAACTGCTTCCAGCGAGTAGTCGGAATAGCGAACTGCGCCAGTAGCTTCCAACATATGAATGCCGGAATCAGGTCCAAGGATTGGCAAACGGAGTTCGGCGAATGTTTCTTTCACATCATACGAACCGGAGGTTGGCAAACCGCCGTTAAAGCCGATAACGTCGCCCGAAGACAATGCAGTGTCCGGAATGAACTCTGACGCCATTTTGCGATATTCTACACCGACAGCGAAACCGATATCATCGGCACCCATTCCAAAGTTACCGAGCGTACCGTTGATGGCAGCTGAAGCAACCTGAAGAACAGAAATGTCAGTATTTTGAGCGAGAATCGAGATTTGATTAACAGCCGCTGGTGTCAATGTACCTAGACCGAAGATGTTAATCGGAGTCCCAGTACCGTCAAGGCCCGCTGCGAAAGCAGAACGCGATACGTTGCCGGCCTGGATGTTACCATTGCGAGTGCGTGCATAGGAATAATATGCATCATAGCTCAGATTGTCAGTGATATCGCCGCGGAAACCAATCAACGTGCGGAACGCGCTACGTTCATCAAGGCTGTTACGCGAACCGGTTTCAACAACACGACGCTGCAGGAACAAGTCAATATTGTCATCGCCGGGGTTAACCGATTCCGAAGCTTCAAGCTGAACCAACTGCGCATAGTCTGCGGCGCTGAGGAAGCTCTGGATCGTAGGCAGGTTAACCGTGAACGTACCGGTGACGGGCGTTGCAGCCAATTCGTTAGGAACGCGGTTGTTAACAAACGAGACTTCAGCGTAGACAGTATGGCCGTCGCTGAATTCATAATCTGCAAAACCACCCATCAGATAACGCTCTTGCGGAACCTGAAGATAGTTGGCTGGACCATAGTTATACAAAGAACCATCCCACGAGCTGAAATCGCCTGGTTGGTTGAATTTTACGATACCATTCGCGTCAAATTCCGTACCGGCAGTATTGCCGTCACCAAAGTAGCGAATGAGACCTTCTGGCAGAGTGGAAGAACCACCTGCAACAAATCCACCGGCGCCGTCATCACCGAGAACCTCGGAAGTGTAGCTGCGGGCGCCCTGCAAAATTGCTTCACGCTTGTAATATTCAGCATAAACCGTTGCATGACCGCGTCCGTCGGCAAATCCGCCGCCGATTGCAACATAAGCGTTATAGCGCGAGCCATCGCCTTCTTCGGTCAAGCCGTACTGACCACCAGCGATTACGCCTTCGAGGTCCTGTTTCAGTCGGAAGTTTACAACACCGGCAACAGCATCAGAACCGTAAACAGCTGAAGCACCACCGGTAACAACGTCGACCGAATCGATCAAGAAGCTAGGAATGGTGTTAAGGTCAACAACTTGGCTGGTATCAAAGAACATCTGACGACGGCCATTGACCAAAACCAGCGAACGGGATGAACCGAGACCACGCAGGTTAAGCGTTGCAACGCCGCCACCTGGGTTGTTGGAGAATGATGTCGTTCCAGGAATAACCTGCGGCAAGGTGTTGATTACGTTTTCAACGTTCACCGTGCCGGACAGTTTGAATTCTTGATCGCTAACAACAGCAATAGGCGCTGCGCTTTCAACATTGCGGCGTGCGATACGCGAACCGGTTACGACGATGTAGCCAGAGTCGTCGGAAGCCGACTCATCAGCAACCTGATCTTGAGCGTATGCCGGAGCAGCTATGAGCGCGACGCCCAATACTGCGGGCGCAACACTCGCCTTTAGAAATGAGTATTTATTCATGTTTTCCAGTCCCTTATTCTGGAGAGGTAGCAATTAAGGCAGCCACCTCAGATTATAGCCAGTGCCCCCTTGGCTGCACTACGCATGCCATTTAACACCGGAATAGGCGTTCGTTGCCGCATGACGGGGAGGCTGTAAAGCGCGCGTTCAGGTTGCAGCGATTCTTTTGTTGCAACTGTAACAAAATGGCAACAGTGGAGAAATGGCAGGAAAGACCGGAAAATTTCAAAGCAATTACATTGCAATATGCCGTGGAAAATGCGCTATAGAAAAATGAAATAGGCTATAAAGGACTTTCGGACATGATGTCGAAACAGCAATCCGACAAGTCGTTGCGGCGACTGATTATGATTGGCGGACTGTCGCTGACCATGTTGGCACCAACGGCTCTGGCGCAGGACAAAGGTCTTGACCGCCCACAACTTTTTAACGACCTGGTGGAATGCCAAACCATTACCGACAGTGCCGCACGTTTGGCATGTTACGACCAAAAGGTTGCTCAGCTGGACAGTGCTCAGAAGAATAATGAGCTGCTCGTCGCAGACCGTGCGGAAGTTCAGGAGGCTGAACGTGGAGTATTCGGACTTCAACTGCCCCGCATTAAATTGTTTAGTGGCAATGACGACGATCAGCAGATTACCGAAATCACGTTAACCGTTGTTTCTGCAAAACAAATGGGCAGAGGAAAGTGGTTCCTGATACTGGATGACGGCGCGACATGGGTACAAACCGACACCACAATGCTATCATCTTATCCGAAGAAGGGCTCGTCGATATTAATCAAACGAGCGGCGATGGGCAGTTTCCTGGCCAAGGTAAATGGCGGTAGAGCGTTTCGTATAAAACGCGTCGTCGAATGACGCTTAATCTCGCTTAACCGCAAAAGAAACTCTTCGGCATTACGACGTCAACCTACTCCATCGGCCCGGTAAGCAATATCGGGTCGATTCTGGCGCTGTTCCATTTCATCGACCAGTGCAGATGCGGGCCGGTAGCGCTGCCGGTCGAGCCGATCCGGCCAATCGGTTCGCCGCGCTTCACTGCTTGGCCTTCTTTGACCAATATCTCCGAACTGTGCAGAAACGCGCTGTTCAGCCCCATGCCATGGTCGATCATCAGCAAATTGCCTTCCAGCGTGAACGGGCTGGATGCGGCCAGTGTCACAACGCCGTCAGCGGGTGCTACATAATAAGTGCCGGTCGGGGCGGCGATATCGATACCGCTGTGATAGCTGCCGGGATCGCCATTATAGACGCGCTGCGATCCGAACTGCCCCGATATTCTGCCTTTGACCGGCCAGACAAAGGTCTCTCGCCAGCCCTTGCTGTCGCTGGTGACGGAGCGAGCGGCGTTGATTTGCTCCAGCTCCGGCCCGCGACGCGCCATGAAGGCGGCGCTGCGGGTGGTAGCGCGGCGGTTGATGCTGACATGCTCTATCTTCCAGTTACGGGGAGCGATGTTGATGAATTTTCTGACCGTCTCGCCATTGTCGAGGGTCGCCACCAGATTGGCGGCCTGACCGGCATCACGGTTGAAGGCGATGATGAACTTGCCGTCTTCGTCAAACGGGACGGCCTCGCCGTCAAAAGTCAGGCTGCGGGTGCCGGCCGGTGCATCGCCGATCATCACCCCGCCCTGGATTGCTTCGCCGCTAAAGCCGAATTTTACTGCTTCGCGGAAAGCCGACTGTTCGGTGTCGTCGGTTCCGGCATGGACGATGGCCGCTGGCGCAGCGACTGCCGCGATCGCCAGAGCGCATAATGTTGTTTTCAATCCGCCGATCACTTTTCGCTTTCCGGCAGATGGGCGTGCGCGGAAATCTGCGCCGTGGCATAAGGCTCCTGCTTTTCCACGCTCCAGTAGCGAAGCTCGTCGAGCGGAATCGCTTCTCCGGTCACCGCACACAGGACATGGTCGCCGGACGAAAGCGGTCGGAAGCCGTTGGGCATATAGTGCAGCTTTGCCACCTTGTTGCGATTGGACATTAACATAGGACGTTTATACTCCCTGGATCCTTTACCTGCGATTTACGGTCATGATTGTCACAGTCGGCCAATCCTACCGCAATTTCCCCCTAGAATAAATCCTTCTGCCTGTCATCCGACGGTTTTTTGACTCGGCTGGGCGGGGCTGGCGCAGGCTTTGGCTTGGCAGGAGCGGCATCGGTTACAGTCGCACCGACCGTCCCGTCCTGGAAGTGCAGGTCGAGATCGCCGGCCTTTATCGCTGCAGCGCGATTGGCGATCAGACTGCCATCCGGTCCGGACACGCGGGCATAGCCGCGTTTCAGCGGACCATCGGGAGAGACTTGCTGCGCCAGCCGCCAGAGCGCGTCTAGCCGCTGCTTCGCGTCGTCCAGCGGGCGCTGCACCAGGCTGACCGGCAGATCGAGCCGTTTCAACTGCTCCTGCGAACGCGTCAGCCGCTGCTGCAATATTGACGGTCGCAAAGCCCCGGCACTTCTCTCGAAGCGGCTGCGGGCGTGCGCGATATTCTGGCTCATACCATATTTCATCCGCTCGGACACTTCATCCACCCGCTGCTGATGGGGGCGGAGCAAGTCGGTCAATGCGGGCATCAGACGGCGCTGCGCCTCCAGCCGTTCCTGAGCGGTGTTTAGACTGCGCTGCACGCTGCGCGCCATCCGGGCCTTGCTTTCCGACAAGGTGGCCAGCCATTCCGCGCGAACCGGTACCGCCATTTCGGCAGCGGCGGTCGGCGTCGGCGCGCGCAGGTCGGCGGCAAAATCGCAGAGCGTCGTATCGGTCTCGTGGCCCACGGCGGAGATGATCGGGATCGTGCAATCCGCGACCGCCCGCACCACGATTTCCTCGTTGAAGCTCCACAAGTCCTCGATCGACCCGCCACCGCGGGCGACAATCACCAGATCGGGCCGGGCGACCGGACCATCCGGGGCCATCTCCGAAAAGCCGCGAATGGCGTGGGATATCTGCTTTGCCGCGCCCTCGCCCTGCACCAGCACCGGCCAGACGATCACATGGCTGGGGCAGCGATCGGCGAGCCGGTGCAGGATGTCGCGGATCACCGAGCCGGTCGGGGATGTGACCACGCCGATGGTCTTGGGCAGGAACGGGATCGCTTTCTTCCGGTCCTGATCGAACAGGCCCTCGGCGAGCAGCTTGGCCTTGAGCTTCTCGAACAAGGCCATCAGCGCGCCCTCGCCCGCCAGCTCCATCTTGTCGATCACGACCTGATATTTCGAGCGACCGGGATAGGTGGTCAGCTTGCCCGAGACCACGACCTCGATGCCGTCCTCGGGCCGGAACGGCAGCCGCCCGGCATTGCCCTTCCACATCACCCCGTCGATCACCGCCTTGTCATCCTTCAGCGCCAGATAGACATGGCCGGAGGCCGCGCGTTTGAAGCCCGATATCTCGCCCCTGATCCGGACATAGCCGAAGCGATCCTCGACCACCCGCTTGAGCGCTCCGGATATTTCCGAAACCGACAGCGGCGGGGCGTTGTCACCCTGCCCGCTCTCGGCTAGGAGCTTCGCGTCTAATGAGAGGGAATCGTCCATGAATATCCTGTTGATTGGCTCCGGTGGCCGCGAACATGCCTTGGCCTGGAAGCTGGCGCAATCCCCTTCTCTCGAGAAATTCTACGCGACACCGGGAAATCCCGGCATCGCGCAACATGCCGAGCTGGTCCAGCTCGACATCGCCGATCATGACGCGGTCGTCCGCTTCTGCCAGGGCAAGCGGATCGATCTGGTCGTCGTCGGCCCCGAAGCGCCACTGGTCAACGGGCTTGGCAACAGCCTGCGCGCCGCCGACATAGCGGTGTTCGGTCCCGACAAGGCAGCCGCCCAGCTAGAGGGCTCCAAGGGCTTCACCAAGGACCTGTGCAGCCGCGCCAATATCCCGACCGCCGGCTATGTCCGGACCAGCAGCGCCGCCGACGCGCTCAAGGCACTCGACGGCTTCTCCATTCCCGTCGTGATCAAGGCCGATGGCCTGGCCGCCGGCAAGGGCGTGATCATCGCCGAGACCCGCGACGAAGCCGAGGCAGCGATCACCGACATGTTCGGCGGCGGCTTTGGCGCGGCCGGCGCGGAAGTGGTGATCGAGGAATTTCTGACCGGCGAGGAAGCCAGTTTCTTCGCGATCACCGACGGCAAGTCGGTCGTCCCCTTCGGCACCGCGCAGGATCACAAGCGGGTCGGCGAAGGCGATACTGGCCCGAACACCGGCGGCATGGGCGCCTACAGCCCCGCCCCTGTCCTCACCGCCGCCCTGCAACAGCAGGTGATGGACGAGATCATCCAGCCGACCGTCGACACCTTGGCCGCCGAGGGCACGCCCTATAGCGGCGTGCTGTTCGCCGGGCTGATGCTGACCGGGACCGGCCCGCAGCTGATCGAATATAACGCCCGCTTCGGTGACCCGGAATGCCAGGTACTGATGATGCGGCTGGAAAGCGATCTCGCCAAGCTGCTGATGCGCACCGCCAAGGGCGACCTCGCCCAGACCAGCGCCCCGGTCTTTGCCCCCGAAACCGCGCTCACCGTGGTTATGGCCGCCAAGGGCTATCCCGGCACTCCGGAAAAAGGCGGCAAGATCCAGAATCTGGCGCGAGCCGAACGCGAGGGCGCCAAGATATTCCACGCCGGTACCACCGAGGTGGACGGCGCACTGGTTGCCAGCGGCGGCCGCGTGCTCAACGTCACCGCGCTGGGCGACAGCGCCACCGAGGCGCAGGCCAAGGCTTATGCCGCGGTCGACCAGATTGATTTCGAGAGCGGCTTTTGCCGCCGCGACATCGGTTGGCGCGAGGTTGCGCGGGAGGCCGGGAACTAGTTTTTTCGACGCGCTTATACTCCAAAGTTTGTCAAACTTGGGGCCAAGGAGCGGTTCTCGCCTGCCCGTTTGCGGGAGCGGCGTGATGGGATTCACGCGAAGCCGCGAAGACGCTAAGAGATTGCGCTTTGTGGCTTCGTGTCTTCGTGCGAGCCTGACCATTTTGCGTGGTGCCGTGAACTTTACACAAACATCCGCTTTTATTTTCTGTAATCTTTGCCGCCAGGCCTCAGAATTCCGGCATTTGTAGGAAAACAACCGGTCATCGAGTGTAATCTTCCAGATTGCCGCCGAAACCGGTCCGTTTGGAACACGCACCCCGCCGCCAGCGCCGCGATCATATCCAGATTGTCAAAGAGCCCGTCCCGCCCATGGCGCGGAGCGGGTTCGATCATACCGGATTGAGTCAGATGTAGGACAGCATTTTCCCACCTTCTCCCGTGAGGGAGAAGGATACGAAGCCTTATCTGAAGGATTAGGCGAAGTTGGATGAGGGCGTTCCGCTGGTGGGGTACCTTGCCACTACGGTCCGGCAAACCCTCACCCTTGCCGCCTTGATCGCCAGCGCAGTACCCCGGTTACGAACAATATGCTCGGCAACAATCCGCACAGCGCGACCAATATTCGTCCCGTCAGGCCGCCGGCCGACCCGTCGTGCAGCGGGTGCAGCCAGTTGTTGATCGTGCTGCCGGTCCGGGCCTGTCGCGCGTCGTGGATCGCCACTACCTTGGCGCTGCCGCTGTCCACCCAGACATAGCTGTGCGGGAAGCGAAAGCTGGGGTCGCCGGGGACCTGCATGCGCAGGCGGAAATGGCCGCCCTGTTCCGGTGGTGTTTCGATCCAGGCGAGGCGGGCTTGCGGCAGGGCCGCGCGGCCAGCACGCACGATATGGACGACGCTGACCGGCTGTACGGATGGGGTTGAGGCGGAATGAACATGGGGCATCGGGTCGACCGGCAATCCGATCGAGGCGAGCACCGTGTCGCTTTCCTCCGGCAGCGCCAGCATGATCCCGGTCACCGTCAGGATCAGCAGAAACACCAGGCCGGACAGTCCGGTAAGCTTGTGCCAATCCCGCAGGCTGCGGTGCGGATGGGCGCCGGGTTTGAGCCGCAGTGCCTTTCGCCAGGAACCTTTGGGCCACCAGGCCCATATACCGCTGAGCAACAGCGCGAGCAGGACGAAGCCCAGCCAGCCGAGCACGGTACCGCCGGTCTCCCCGAGCAACAGCCGGTAATGCAGATCATAGATGAAGGTCACCGCATATTCGCCCCAATAGTCGCGGCGCAGTAGCTGCGAGCCATCGGGGGAAAGCCAGACCATCATCGGCCGGAAATCATGGCCGGCCCGCTCCGGTGGATTATAATAGCGCGCGGGGATCGCGCCGGGCTTGCCGGTCACTTCAAACCGCCACGGTCCCTGTTTTTCCGGATAGGCCTGACGAACCGTGTTCAGCGCGCGGTCCCAGTCGGGCGCGCCGGCCTCCACCCGGATATCCGGATGCAGCAAAGCATCCAGTTCCGGGTAGAAGGTGAGGACCGAACCGGTCAGGCCGAGCAAGACCAGCAGGCCGCCGATGCCCAGCCCCAACCACAGATGGAGCGCGCGCACCGCGCGGCGCAGCCGGTCTCCTCTGATCTGCATCAGAAGCGCAGCCGGGCGCTGGCGGTGACGTTGCGGCCATTGGCCGGGCTGTGCAGCGTCTGCGAACCGTCCCACCAGACATATTCATAATAGCTGTCGCCCAGGTTCTTGACCGTCAGACCGAGTTCGACATTCTGGTTCAGCCGATAGGCGATGCTGGCGTCGAATATGTTCAGATCACCCCATTTGCCCTCCGCATTGGCGGTGGTGAGATAGTAAGAGGATTGCCCGCGCCCGGTTAGCGACAGGGTGAGCGGCTCCAGCGGAGAATATTCGATACCGCCGGACCAGAGCCAGCGCGGCGTGTGGTTGATTTCGTTGCCGGCCAGTTCCGGCGTCGCCGGCGATGGCACCGATATAACGGCCTTCTGCCAGGACAATGCGCCCCACAAAGACAGGCCCGCCATCGGCTTGACGCGCAACTGCACATCGACGCCATTGCGGTCGGTGCCGCCGACATTCTCGAAATCGCCCAGCGGATCGTTGAGCTTGCGGGCGATTTCTCCGGTGGCGCTCTGCTCCCAATAAGCGACACGCGCCTCTACCCTGTCACCCAGCTGATATTTTGCGCCCAGTTCCCAGCCGCTGTTGATCGACGGGGCCAGATCGATCTGGCGCGGCGGGATCAGATAGGCTCCGGACCCCAGACCAATCTGGAAGGTCTTGCCCCAGTTGCCATAGAGGGTGACACCATCGCTCGGGAAAATGGCCACCGACAGTTTCGGCTGGTCGATGCTGCCATAATCATTGGTCGGCGCGGACGTATCGCTGAGCAAATTGTTGAAATCGCCGCCGACCCAGTCGATCCGATAGGCGGGCGTGATTCGCAGCCAGTTCGCCGGTTCGATGATCGCCTGGACATAGGCGCCGCCGACCGAAAGGTCGAACTGCTGGTCGCGGGTCTGGCTGGTCGGCACGCGTTCGACCGAGAGCCAGCGGGCCGAGCGATTGTCCTGCCATTCGATATTGCCGCCTGCCTCCAGCATCAATGCTACGCCGGACAGATCGCCATGCCAGTGGAGCGCGGTGGAGACACCATATTGGTCTTCCTGCGTCAGGCGGCGCTGCTGCGAGGCTCCGGCGGAGAATTTGACAAAACGATCGTCGCGGAAGCGGTTGTAATAGGCCATGTTCGACCAGTCGAGCCGGTCGGACAGGGCGGCATCGAGCGTCAGCGCATATTGTTGCAGACCGCGGGAATCGCCGTCGGACTCGTTATAGTCGTTGGTCATGCGCGGGTTGGAACGGCTATCGGCGAAAGTCAGATAGCCGGGCTCTTCCGCGTCCGCATCATAATAGCGCGCGATGGCGCTCAGCTTGACGTTTTCGTCCAGCGCCAGCCCCCATTTGCCGGACAGGCTGAACCGCTGGCTGTCGCTATGATCGCGATAGCCGTCGCTCTCGCGATAGGCGATCTGGTAATTTTGCGTGATATTGCCGCTTTCCAGTCCGGCGACCAGCTGCCCTTCGAAACTGTCGTAACTGCCGACCGAACCCCGCGCGTCGACATAGGTGCCGCCGGAGCGGGTGATGATATTGGCGCTGCCGGCAATGGCATGCAGGCCATAGCGCGGGTCGGAGGTGCCGCGGACCACCTCGATACCGGCAATGTTCAGCGGAAAGGCCATATCGATATAGGGCATATTGCCGTCGTTGCTGTTCGAGGGGATGCCGTCGATCAGTAGCTTGACCGCGTTGATATTGCCCTCGCCATTGAAGCCGCGCATCGAAAATTTGCCGCTGGTCGTGCCCTGGTTAAAGTCGGTCACCAATATGCCCGGCATCCGGCCGATCAGTTCGTAGACATTGTCGACATCGGCATTTTGCGCGATGTCACCGCCCAGCCGGTCGACCGAAGTCAGGACATTGTCGGTGCTGCCGGCCATGCCGCGCGCGGTGACGACGATTTCGCCGACCGAGAAGCTGGTGTCGGGCTTGCTTATGGCGGCTGTAGAAGCGTCGCTGCCCTCTTCTGATACTTCGGCCAGAGCGGGGACGGCATTGACGGCAAACAGGAGGCCTGCGGCCAGCGCAGGATAGGAAATCTTCATTATGGGTATCCGATATTGATGGGTTCAAACATGATATTGCGGTTCGAACGCAGCCGGATCGGGCTAGATGAATGGCGCATGGCGATACGGACCTTGCCGGTCCGCCACCGTTTTTGCGCATTGGATTTTGCCGAGTAGCTGCGTCAGGCAGCCAGCGGTGGCCCTCTGGAGGGCGGGCGCAGGCGTGGCGTATCGCTTGCCCCGGACGATATCTGCGGCGCGAATGCGAGCGCCAGAACAAAAGCGATGGCCGAAGCCAGCAGCGCGAGGTCCACGCCAGCAACCGCGCTTTTTGCCAAACCGGTATAAGGGCAATCGTTCTTGCCCTTTTCATGCTCCGCACCGGCGGACCCTTTCATCGGGACCGATATCTCGCGAGTGAGCTGTTCGCCGGTGGAATCGGAGCAGATGATGACGGTCAACACCATATTGTCGCTCGACACCATATAGCCGGCCGGAACCAGCAACTTGAACAGCAAAGTCGCAGCGAGCAGACAAGCTGCCAGCGTGCCGTTGCGGCTGATCAAAGTGCGGATCGAATCCATCGGTGCCTGTTAATTGCTTCGGTCCCGCTTGTCATCAGCGAAAGACGCTCCAACCCCGCCAAGCTAAGCTACGCCACCGGCAACCAATGCTTACTTGCTGGGCGCGGGTCGGGATCGCTAGGGACGCGCTCCGGCGAACACCCTCTCCCGTTCCGCCGATGCACCAAAAGAAAGTAATATAGTCATGTCCCGTTTCACTACCCCTGCCGCCAATCGCCGGATCCGTTCGCTGGCCAGTATCCTGCTCGCAGGCGCGGCGCTCTGCATGCCGGGTGCGGCGCAGGCGACGGACGGCTATTTCCTCAACGGTGTCGGTGCCAAGGCCAAGGGCGCGGGCGGCGTGGCTATTGCGATGCCTCAGGATGCTTTCTCGATCGCCAGCAACCCGGCTTCGGCGACTGTCATCGAACACCGGCTGGATGTCGGCTTCGAAGTTTTCATCCCTGATCGCGGAGCCGAGATTGTCGGTAATCAAGCAGGGCTCGACGGTGCTTATTCCGGCAATGGCGCCAATCCCTTCATCCTGCCCGAATTTGCCTATGTCCGGCCGCTGTCGGACACGGTGTCGATCGGGATTGCGGTCAACGGCAATGGCGGCATGAACACCGATTACGAGACCAACCCCTTCGCCAGTTTCGGCGCGACCGGTCCGGCGGGCGTGAACCTGCGGCAGATTTCGATTGCGCCAACCATTGCGGTGGAATTTGCCGAGGGCCAGAGCCTTGGCCTGTCGCCGCATTTCGTCGTGCAAAGCTTTGAGGTCGAGGGCATCCAGCCGTTCGCCGCCAATTCACAGGACCCGGCGAATTTCACCAACCGCGGTGAAGACTGGGCCTTTGGCGCGGGTTTCCGTGTCGGCTATCTCGGCAGCTTTGGCGATGATGTCCGCGTCGGCGCTTTCTACCAGTCGAAGGTCTGGACCACCGAGTTTGACCGCTATGCCGGATTGTTCGCCGAACAGGGCGGCTTCAACATGCCTGCATCCTGGGGCGCGGGCGTTTCGGTCGACGCGACGCCGAAGCTGACATTGGGTGTGGATTTCAAGCATATCGAATATTCGGGCGTGAACTCGGTAGGCAATCCGATTGCGTCGCTGTTGCAGGGCGTCCCCTTTGGCGCGGACAACGGCCCCGGCTTCGGCTGGGACGATATCGACGTGTGGAAGGTCGGCGCGGTCTATCAGGCCAGCGACAAGCTGACCCTGCGCGCAGGCTATGGCCGCTCCGACAACCCGGTCCCGCAGTCGGAGACATTGCTCAACATATTAGCGCCGGGCGTGGTCCGCGATCATTATACATTGGGCGCGACAATCAAGGCATCCGACAATCTGGAGATCACCGGTTACGCGATGCGCGCGCCGCGCCAGACGGTTTACGGCTCCGGATCGATCCCCGCACCCTTTGGCGGCGGCGAAGCGAATATCCGCCTTGCCGAAACCGCGATCGGTTTTTCCGTCGGCTTCGGTTTCTAGACCGGTCGCGCCCGGGGCAGACTGTCGATGATCAGCTTCTGACCCCGAGCCGGTCGGCCGCCCATTTGATCGTCGGCCCCTGGATGACGCTGGACAGCAGCACCACGAAGAAGACGACATTGAAGATCGCGAAAGCCCCCGGCACGCCCGCGACCATCGGGAATGTCGCAAGGACAATCGGTACCGCGCCGCGCAGACCGGCCCAGGACACGAACAGCTTGGATCGCCAGTCAAACTGGCGGAAGGGCGCGAGGCAGATGAAGACGCTCAGCGGCCGGGCAACGAACATCAGGATGAAGGTAATCGAAAGTCCGGGGATGATCACCGGAACCAGATTTGACGGTGTGACCAGCAGTCCGAGCGTGAAGAACATCACCACCTGGGACAGCCAGGCCATGCCGTCCTGAAAGCCGGACACGGTCTTTTTCGCCGCATAAGTCCTGTTCCCGGCCACGATACCGGCGAGATAGCTGGCCAGAAAACCGTTGCCGGCCAGCACTTCGGCAAGTCCGAAAGCGATCAGGGCGGCTGCTATCGAAATGACAAAGGCCAGACCGCCTTGCTGATAGCCGCCGCGTTTCAGGATTTCCGGCATGGCAAATCCGACGCCGACACCCACTATCGTGCCCATCACCATCTGGATGACGAAATCGGGCGCAAGCTGCAGCGGAGAGGCAGAGGGACTTTCTATCAGAAACAGAATCGCCCCGACCAGGAATATGGCCATGGGATCGTTCGAGCCGGACTCGGTTTCGATCAGCGCCGGGACGTCGCCATGCAGATCGAGCCCCGATGAACGCAGCACGGCAAAGACCGCCGCCGCATCGGTCGAGGCGATCACCGCGCCCAACAAGGCACCTTGCAGCGGACCGAAACCCAATATGAAGATCGCGGAAAGCGCGACAATTCCCGCGCTGATCAGAACCCCGATGGTGGCTAGCAGCAAAGCCGGTGCCGCCATGCGCCGGACGTCGCGCCAGGCGGTGCCCATGCCGCCAGAGAACAGGATGAACAGCAGACAGGCGATGCCGATCCCCTGGGTCAGTTCGAAATTTTCAAAATAGAAGCCGCCGGGCCCTTCGACGCCGGCCAGGATACCGAGACCGATAAATCCGATCAGGGCGGGAAAGCCGAACCGGCTGGACAAGGTCCCGGCGAGAACGGTGGTAAGGAGAATGACACCCAATATGAGCAAGGTCAGTTCGGTGTTGAAGAAAGTCATATATCTCCTGACCATTGGCGGGGCTGATTAATGATATTTAATAGCACCGGGAACAGGATGTCGAAAGGCGAAACGTCGTGAGTCGCTTCGGTTGACACTGACGGTGCCGCCGGTCATAATTCGCCCTCGCCTCACATCCCCCAAAACGGAGACAGAGCCCGCACCCTTGCGGGCATGACACCATGCAGCAGTTCCAGAGCGAAAGCCTCTCCATCATAGACAGCATCCCCTTCCTTCCCAACCTCGCGCCCTCGGGCCAAACGCTGGTCGGAATTTGCATACTCCTCGCCATTGCGTGGATCGCCAACTTCATCATCAAGCATATCGTGCTGCGGGTCGTCACGCGCTGGATGCCCTATGACGACATCACGCCGGTACCGGTTGCGGCACGGCTGGCCAATATCGTGCCGGCGCTTATCATCTCGAACGGTATTGGCGCGGTTCCCCACTTGTCGACGCCGGTGGTCACTCTGGTCAGCAACGTCGTGTCCGCCTCGATCATCCTGTTCATCGGGATGGCGCTCAGCAAGGCGCTCACGCTCGCCAATGACATTTACGACCATCGGCCGAGCTCCGCGACCCGGCCGATCAAAGGCTATATCCAGCTGCTCAAGATCATCCTTTATGTCGGCGCGACGATCCTGATCATAGCGGCGCTGATGGATGAATCGCCATTGCTTCTCCTGTCGGGCCTCGGCGCGATGGCAGCGGTCGTGCTGCTGGTATTCAAGGACACTTTGCTGTCGCTGGTGGCCTCGGTGCAGCTGACCTCGAACGACATGCTGCGCGTCGGTGACTGGATCGAGATGCCGGCGCTGAATGCCGACGGCGATGTCATCGATATCGCGCTGCACACGGTCAAGGTGCAGAACTGGGACAAGACGATCACCACCATTCCCACCCATCGCCTGATCTCGGAGAGCTTCAAGAACTGGCGTGGCATGGCCGAAGCGGGCGGGAGACGGATCAAACGGTCGCTCTTCATCGACCAGAACGGCATCCGTTTTCTGACGCGCGATGAAAAGGACGGGTTTCGCCGTTTCCAGCTGCTCGACGAATATCTCGGCCACAAGCAGGCCGAACTCGGCGAATGGAATGCCGCGATCGAGAAAGCCGGGCGCGACGAGGTCAACGCCCGCCGCGTCACCAATATCGGCACATTCCGCGCCTATGTCGTCGAATATCTGCGCGCCAACAGCCATATTGCCGACGGCATGACGTTGCTCGTGCGCCAGCTCGACCCGACGACGCAGGGATTGCCGATCGAGATTTACTGTTTCACCAACACGACCGACTGGAACGCCTATGAAGATATCCAGTCGGATATTTTCGACCATATGCTGGCGATCCTGCCCGAATTCGGGCTGCGCCCCTTCCAGGAACCGAGCGGCCTGGATTTGCAGCGTGGGCTGGCAGCATAATAGCCGAAGTCGCGACAAGCCCAGCTTGCTTCAGCGCATAAAATCTATCGCCAGCTCCAAGTCACGGACAAATTTTGCATATTCGACCTGTCGCCCCTGCTCGTCGGGGATGCGCAGCAGATAGGACGGGTGCACGGTTATCAGGATTGAACGGTCTTCTGCGCTGGACAAGATCTCGCCGCGGTGACGGGAGATTGTGACAGCCTTCCCGGCCAGACTGCGGGCGGCGGTTGCGCCGAGCGCCACCACCAGCTTCGGATTGACCAGCCTTATTTCCTGTTCGACCCACCAGCGATAGTAATTGATCTCGCCGGCATTGGGTGTTTCGTGGATGCGCCGCTTGCCGCGCGGGGTGAATTTGAAGCGTTTGACGGCGTTGGTGAGGAAGGTCTGCTGCCGGTCGATATGGGCTTGCTCCAGCGCACGGTCGAGCAACTGGCCCGCCGGTCCGACGAAAGGCTTGCCCTCCCTGTCTTCCTGATCGCCGGGCTGCTCGCCGATGATCATGATGTCAGCATGGTCCGGCCCGATACCGCGTACCAGCCGGTCGGAGAATTTTTCTCTTGGCGCGTCCGGTTCCTGTTCCAGCAGCGCATAGAGCTGATCCAGAGAGGTCGGCAGACTTGCGGCCGGTTCATCCATCCTCGGGTCAAATAGCATATCTGCCTGCGCGCCCGCCACCATCGCCTCGACCCGCATGCCGGCCTGCTCCAGCAGCGACGGAATAAGCTCCGCTTCCGGCAGGTTTTTCCAGTATTTCATCGGCATTTCGGACTTCATCGCGCTGATCTTGACCCGGGCGGGATTGAAAATATTGGCATAATAGGTCCGCCATTCGGCCTCGACCACATCTTCCTGCGGCACGTCTTCCTTGCAGCCGCCGGGGCCGACCGAGAGCTTCTGCCCGTCCCAGGCGATGCTCGCGCCGGGGGTGACGATCAGCCAGTCCATGCCGGTGAAGCGGTTGCGGAAAAACGGGGCTACCGCTTCGGTGATGTGATGGTCCGGTTCGAACCACGCGACAAATTGCTCGCGGCCCTCGCTGTCACCGATTTTGCGGAAGCGGACAAAGGCGTGCATCTTGTGGATATCGCGGCGGATCGCCTTGGCGTAGCGGTTGAGTTTCAGCACGTCGGCATCAGCGGGATTGCGGTGCAGGCTCGGAACGGACTGAGCGCGATAGAGGAGACGGTAAGCGAGATCGAACCGATCTTCATTGCTGTGCAGCAGAGCGGTGTTGATCAGCGAGAGCAAAGTCTTTGAAATGCGGACTTGGCGCGCAATTTGATCGCGGCACTGCTCCGGCAAGGCGGCGGGTGGAGACAGATCAAGTTCGCCGCTGGTGCTACGCCCTTCGACCGTCCAGATTACCTGTTCCGGCGCGATACCTGCCTGCAACAGCCGCCGCGCATGGTCGCGCCAGCCATCCAGATCGACTTCGCTGGAGAGCGATATCCGGTAGATGCTTTTAGCGGGTGCATTGCCGCTGCTGAAATCTGGCACCATATTCACGACCGTCAGGCGGGAAACAGACTGAGCTGTTCGGGTGGCGGTTTCAGCCGGTCGTAGAGATTCAGCGAATCCAGCTGCTTGCCCGGATGCCAGTCCGCCGTGGTGATAAACGGCAATATCTTCTTCACCGACTGGCAGATACGTTCGAGATCGGTCAGGCGCAAGGCGGTGAACCGGCGGGCCTGGAGTATCTTGCCTACTCCCTTGCCGCCCAGTCCGGGAATGCGCAGCAGGCTTTCCTGATCGGCCAGATTGATATTGACCGGAAAGCGCGCGCGGTTTTGCAGCGCCCAGGCGAGCTTCGGATCGATGTTGAGGTCGAGCTGGCCCGCGCTGCCGCCCTGCATGATTTCCGCGACGGAAAAGCCGTAGAAGCGCAGCAGCCAGTCGGCTTGATAGAGACGGTGCTCTCTCAGCAAAGGCGGCGCCTGCACCGGCAAATTGCTGCTGGAGTCGGGAATCGGGCTGAAGGCGGAATAATAGACGCGCTTCAAACCATAGCTGCCGTAGAGGCCATCGCTGGTCGTCAGGATTTTGGCGTCGTCGGAAGCGTCGGCGCCGATGATCATCTGGGTGCTGTGGCCACCCGGTGCGAACAGCGGCGCCTTGCGAGAGGTCTTGCGTTCGGCCTTTGCTTCGCGCACCCGCTTGCCGAGATTATCCATGGATCGGCGGATCAGCTTGCCGTCTTTTTCGGGCGCCAGCCGCGCGATCGACTCATCGTCGGGCAGTTCGATATTGATCGACAGGCGGTCGGCATATTGCCCGGCCTGTTTGAGCAGCTCCGGGTCGGCCTCGGGAATGGTTTTGAGATGGATATAGCCGCCGAAACGATGGACAACCCGCAGCCGTCGCGCGACTTCGACCAGTTGCTCCATCGTATAATCCGGACTGCGGATGATGCCGGAGGACAGGAACAGCCCCTCGATATAATTGCGCTTGTAAAAATCGAGCGTCAGGTCGACGATCTCCTGCACCGTGAATGCGGCGCGCCGCACATTGCTCGACGAGCGGTTGATGCAATAGAGACAGTCGAACATGCAATAGTTGGTCATCAGGATTTTCAGAAGCGAGATGCAGCGGCCGTCCGGCGCATAGCTGTGGCAGATGCCCATGCCGCCGGTCGACCCGATGCCCCCCGATTTCGCGGAATTGCGCTTTACAGAGCCGCTCGACGCGCAGGACGCATCATATTTTGCGGCGTCCGCAAGAATCGCCAGTTTTTCGGATCGGGAGAGTTTGGACATATCCCGACCGTAGGGTATGTTCTTGGTTTGTTCAATAACCTAGATCAAGTTCGAGCGCTATTATTATGGCCCAAGCGGTAGCCTGATCCCTCAAGACCGGAACAGATTATCCGGATCGAAGTCGCACCAATGGGCGATCTTGAGATAGGTGGCGGTAAAGCCGGACAGCGAGAAGTCGTCGACGATCACGTTCACCTCCCCGCTATGCTCGACCCGCACCGACAGATTATCGCCCTTGCGCATTTTGGTGATCAGATCGGGGACAAAACCGCCGGGCAGCGACGCACCGACCATGAAGCGGCCATAAGCGTCCGGGCCGTCGTAATAAGACATTTCCTCGCCGACGCCCACCAGGCTGTTGTCGATGATCAGCGCGAATTTGTCGTCCTCCCGCAGCGGCAGAGGTTCGCTGCTATAAACAATCGGCAAATAACTGGCAGAGCTATTGAGGCCACCCTTTTCCAATTCGATGCGGAACCAGCCCGACCCGTCGCCACCGGTCGAGATGGCGCATCGGCCGTCCCTATATTCGGCATGCCAGTCCTTGTGCGACCATTGCCGCTCGGGATTGTCCTGAGCGGAAGCGGGCGCGCTGGCCATTGCCAGGAGCACCCCGGCTGACAATCCGCCAAACAGACGGGAAATTCGGGAGTTACAGATTTTCATATAAAGCCTCTTGCAGAATTAACCGACGCAATCGAACCAGCCTCGAGGGAGAAAGCGCATTCGTCCGAGACCCGCCCTTACTCCGCCAGCTTCTTCAGGATCCAGTACCAGTGATCCAGCCCGCCATAGAATGACGCAACCGGCAGGCGTTCGTTCAGGCCATGGGCGAACATGTCGGAGGCTTTCATCGCGGCACCCGAAAGCGCCACCGTGTCGTAGCCCAGCGCGCGGTAATGCATGCCGTCGGTGCCGCCCGACTCCATATATGGCAGGATCGGCAGCCCCGGATAGCGCTTGTCGATACTGTAGCGGATCGCCGCTCTGACATCGTCGCGGAGTTCGGATTCGGGACTTTCCGTCACATCGGTGATCAGCTTGAAGCTGGCATTGTCATTGCCGATGATCTCTTTCAGCTTCGCCTCTGTCGCGGCAGCTCCCACTCCCGGAAAAATCCGGCAATTGACGGTTGCCGTCGCGGATTGCGGCAGGGCATTTTCTGCGTGGCCGGCCTGCAACATGGTGGCGACACAGGTCGTTCCCAGCGTGCCGACGGACTCCGGATCGGCCTGCAGGATCGCAATCGCCGAAGCGTCCGACGGGTCCGCCGCGAAGCGCAGCATTGCCTGCCCCATCTCGCCAGGAGTCAGTTTGCCGGCTGTGGCAAAATAGCTTCTGGTCAAATCCGTCGCCTGTACCGGAAATTTATAGGCCGCGATCTTGCCCAGCGCCTCGGCCAGTTCATAGATCGCATTGTCCGCGCGCGGGCGGGATGAATGACCACCGGGATTATTCACGGTCAGTTCGAACGTGGCGTAGGTCTTCTCCGCAGACTGTACCTGGAACGCGACCGGCGTTCCATCTTCCGCCAGAGAGACCCCGCCGGCATCGCTGTTCAGGATGAAGGCCGGATCGATATTTTCCGCCACATATTTTGCCTGTGCCTCGGTCGAGACCATGCCGGTTTCCTCGTCGCCCGAAAAGACCAGAACCAGGTCGCGCGACGGCTGCCAGCCCTCCGCCTTGAGCCGGAGGAAAGTCGATGTCAGATTTGTGATGCCATATTTGTTGTCCATCGTGGCGCGGCCGAAGAAATAGCCGTCCTCTTCGGTCAGGGTGAAGGGCGGACGCACCCAGTCCTTTGCCAGCGCGTCGACCACGTCCATATGGCCGAGCAGGACAATCGGCTTGTCGGTGCTGCCGGCTTTTGCGCGATAGGTAACCATCAGCCCCTGGGTTTTTTCACCGTCGCTGTCATAATCGGTGATCTGGATATCATCGTCGCCGAATCCCGCCTTCTTGAAGCGGTCGACAAGATAGGAGACCATCGCCGGAACCTGTTCCTGACCGCGCGCAGTCCGAAAGGCGATGACATCGCGGTATATATCACGCGCCAGTTGCTGGTGCGCTGTCAGCGCGGCACCCTCTTGCGCCAGAACAGGCTGGGCAGCGAAAACGCCCGCCAATAATGCGACCGCCATCCGGCCAGAATATCTTTGTGTCATTTTCTTTGCAGTCACAGCAGTTCTCCCCTGAAAATCGTATCTTATCTGATGGATAAGGAATGTAAATCATTCTATCTGTATCGGCTGGAAGGGCAATGCCGCGCCCCATTGTCGAGGGCCTGGCCACGCGTTTTCCCGGTCAATCCAGCATCCCGATGTATGTAACAACATATCATGCGTTCATTTTCCAGTCAGACATGATCTGTCAGCTTTGCGGTCGGGTCGGAACAATGGAGGGAATTATGCGGCATTTCAATTTTCCAGGAAAAAGCCTTTCGGTGCTGGCCGTTGCCGGCCTTGCGCTGACATCCGCTACACCGTCACTCGACGCGCGTTCGATCGCCCGTCCGGCCCCTCACCATCCGGTAAACTGCAGCATATTCTCGCGGATCAACGATGATCGCTACAGCAATCGGCCGACCGGCGCGCTGCGCGCCTCGCCCTCTGTGGCACCACCTCCGCCTCCGCCGCCCTCGTCACAAATCGTGACAACCGGCAAGGCCGTGGCCAGCGGCGCGATGGCCGCCGAACGCAGCATGGCGCCCTATCCCTACCCCCGACCGCTGCCTTATCCCCAAGCCCGGCCGCAGGATCGCGAACGCTATGACGGCAAGGAAGTCGCCAGCATCAAGCGTGTCGCCGACGAACCGGTTTCCACCTTCGCCGTCGACGTCGATACCGGCAGCTATTCCAATGTCCGGCGCTTTCTGAATGAAGGACGGCTGCCGCCGGAAGCGGCTGTGCGGACCGAAGAGATGATCAATTATTTCCGCTATGATTATCTAAGACCGCAAAACCGCGACACGCCGTTCAGCGTCTCCACCGACATTTCCACAACCCCGTGGAATGACGCCAGCCGGCTGCTGAGAATCGGCCTGCGCGGCTATGATGTCGACAGCAACGAACGGCCCCGCGCCAATCTGGTTTTTCTGGTCGACGTGTCCGGATCGATGAACAGCCAGGACAAGCTGCCACTGGTCAAATCGACTCTGACCGCGCTTGCCAATGAACTGCGTAGCGACGACCGGGTTTCGATCGTGGTCTATTCCGGCACGGTCGGCCTGTTGCTCGCGCCAACCTCGAACAAGGACTATGTCAAACAGGCGGTCGATTGCCTCTCGGCCAGTGGGTCAACCGCCGGCGGCGACGCGCTCAAACTGGCTTATTCGACCGCTCGCGGCAATTTCCTCGACGGCGGGATCAACCGGATCATCATGGCCACCGACGGTGATTTCAATGTCGGCACATCGAACACCGACGAGCTCAAGAAATATGTCGCCGAGCAGCGCAAGAGCGGCGTGACGCTGACCATGCTCGGCTATGGCAGCGGCAATATCCGCGACGAGTTGATGGAGGGCATCGCCAATGTCGGCAACGGCAATTATGCCTATATCGACAGTGCGATGGAGGCCCGCAAAGTGCTGGGATCCGAGCTCAGTTCTACCCTGTTCACCATCGCCAAGGATGTCAAAATCCAGATCGAGTTCAATCCGGCGCATGTGAAGGAATATCGCCTGATCGGCTATGAAAACCGCCTGCTCGCCGAGGAGGATTTTGCCAATGACAAGATCGACGCCGGTGATATCGGTGCCGGTCATCAGGTCACCGCGCTTTATGAAGTCATGCCGACCAACGCATCCGGCTGGCTTCCCGAACGGCGCTATCCGGCCAACCGGGTGGTTGAACGGCAATCCGATTTCAACGGCGAAATGGCGCAGGTCAAGCTGCGCTACAAATTGCCCGAGGAGGACAAGTCGCGACTGATCACCCGATCGATCGCGGCGCAGGACCTGCGCTCGGCAAGCCGCCCGAGCGGGGACATGGCTTTTGCCGTCGCGGTTGCTGCCTTTGGCCAGAAGCTGCGCGGCGACAAATATCTCGGCGACTATGATTTCCGGAACATCGGATTGCTCAGCGGCAATGGCGGGGATTACTGGCGTCAGGAATTCCGCAAGCTCAACGATCTGGCCAGCAGCAACAGCGGCTGAAAAGAGGGGAGGACAACACGATAGCCAGAAATAGTTATCGAAATTAACCTAATTTGGTAACCTTTTGTATCATATAGGAACAGTTTCAAGGGAAAAGCCTTCGGATGGTGGAGCGTCCTAACTGGACTCGCGCTTCATTATCCGCCATTTTGCTCAATCATTTCGAGAAAATGGCGTTGGGCCGAAAAGGGACTGAGGTTAGCTATGGAATTCCGAGGCAAGATATTGACCGGTGTAGCGGCGACGGTGGTGTTGGCACTGGCTGGCCATTTCGTGACCGGCGAGAAGTTCATTTCCGGTCTGGAGCAACAGGCAGAGACAGAATTGGCCGCACGGGGTCTGGATAACACAAGCGTCAGCTTCAGCCGCGATCCCCTGTCGCGCAGCGCCGTTCTGGATGGCGACATGCCCGACGATATGAAACAGGAAGCCCTTGGCGTGGTCACAGCCATCTCTGGCGTTTCCGGTGCAAGCTGGAAAGGCGAGGAAGATGCCGGGACCGCTGACGACGGCAATGACATCGCGCCGGCTGTAGACTCGGGCAACCCGGAAGAGGTTACCAAATGTCAAAATGGTGTCGACAAGATTCTCGAAAGCAGGAAAATCAGTTTCCGTTCCGGTAGCGCTTATGTGTCGCCGCAATCCAACAAGATTCTCGATGAACTCGCCAGTGCTTTGAAAAACTGTGCGGGCCTGTCGATAGCGGTCGAAGGCCATACCGATGACAATGGTGACAGCGCCGTCAACCGGATCATGTCGCAGGAGCGGGCTGATCGCATCAAGGCCGGTCTGGTCGAGCGCGGAATTCCTGCAAGCCTGATCACCGCTAAAGGATATGGATCAGCGCGACCGCGCGCAACGGGATCGGACGCTGCGGCTGACGCAAAAAATCGCCGGATTGAATTCCGGATCGGCGCTGCCAATGGCGCATCACAAGCTGATGCCAAAGCGCCACAGGGAGAATGAACTATGCCACTTTTGCTTGAAAATCTGTTGCTCCTTCTGGTGACTTTTGCGATTGGCCTCACTATCGGCTGGTTTATCTGGGGCCGGAACACAGAAGAATATTAGGCCAGACCGGCAACAAACAGGATTCAAAACGGGGTTTTGATAAGATGATTACGCTGATTACCGCCAATTGGCTGTTATACCTGATTGCACTCTTGATTGGTGTGGTCACGGCTTTCTGGATCTGGGCTGCAACCGGCCGCGATGCTTCTGCCCTCGACGATTTCAATGCCGATGACGGACTGCTAGCGAAAGCGGGAGAACCGGTGCCGCCGGCAGAACCGAAAGCACCGCCCCCGGTGGTAGCTGCCCCTGCCCCGGCGACGCCACCCGCGCCGCCTGTCCAGAAGCCCGTCGTCAAACCGGTCGCCGCGGCAATCGCACCGAAACCAGCGAAAAAGCCGGTAGAGGCTGCACCGCCACCCGCGGGCAAACCGAACATACCACCGGCAGTCGGTGAACCGGACAACCTGCGCCTGATCAAGGGTGTCGGTCCGAAACTGAATACGCTGCTGATCAGCCTTGGCGTTACCCGGTTCGATCAGATCGCCGAATGGAAAGAAGCCGAAATCACCGAAATTGACCAGTATCTCGATACGTTCAGCGGACGGATCACGAGAGACGCATGGATCGATCAGGCCAAGTTTCTCGCCAAGGACGATATCGCCGGATTTGAAAAGAAATACGGCAAGCTCTAGCGCCTGAAGCCGGTCAATCCACTTCGGGATTGCCGGCCCTGACGATCAGCTTGTCGATCTTCCGGCCGTCCATATCGACAATCTCGAATATCCAGTCCTGATCTTCAAAGGTCTCGCCTTCTTCCGGCAGGTGGCGCAATTGCGCCAATGCATGGCCGGCAACGGTCGCATAGTCACGGTCTTCCGATAGCCTGATCCCCAGCCGTTCGGCCAGCGCATCAATCGCCATCGCGCCGGACACCAGATAGCTGCCATCGGCCCGCTCGATCAGGCTACGCTGGGTTCTCTCGTCCTGGTCCGACACAAATTCACCGGCGATGGAACTCAGCAGGTCGTTGGGCGTGACGATGCCTTCGAAATGGCCATATTCATCGTGCACCAGCACCATCGGCACTTCGGCTTCGCGCAAGATATCCAGCGCGTCGAGGGCATCGAGCTGGTCAGGCACTTTCTCGAGCGCGCGCATCAATTTGCGCAGATCCAGAAGCTCGCCGCTCAATTGTGCCGCGACAATATCGCGCGCCTGAACAACACCGCAGATATCGTCGACAGATTCCTCCGCCACCGGAAAGCGGCTGTGCGGCGACGCGATCAGCAGTCTGTGTATTTCCTCGGTTGTCGCATCGATATCGAGCCAGTCGACTTCGGTCCGCGGAGTCATCACCTCGCGGATCGGCCGGTCTGCCATCCGGACCACCCCGGCGATGACCGCCCGTTCATGTTCCTCGATCACACCGGAACGCGTCGCTTCCGCAAAGACCATCTGCAACTCGTCCGCGGTCACATGGCTTTTCTCGTCCCGCTTCATCCCCATCATCCGGAAGATCAGGGCGCTGCTATTGTCGAGCAACCAGACGAGAGGCGCTGATACGCGCGCCAGAAAGGCCATGGGCTGGGCCATGACTATCGCGATCCGCTCTGCCGAACGCAGCGCAATCTGCTTCGGCACCAGCTCACCGACGACCAGCGAGGCATAAGTGGTCAGGCCGATGACCAATACGAAGCCGACGGTGCCCGAAAGATCTTTCCCCATCCCCAGCGCCTGCAACCGCTCCGCCACCGGTCCGCCAAGACTGGCGCCGGAGAACGCACCGGCAACGATACCGATCAGGGTGATGCCGATTTGCACGGTGGAGAGAAACTTGCCGGGATCGCTGGCGAGAAGCAGCGCGGTCTTGGCGCCACGATTCCCCTGATCAGCGAGGCTGTGCAGGTTCGCCTTGCGAGCAGAAACTATTGCTAGTTCCGACATGGCAAATACACCATTGATCAGCACCAGCATTATTATGATCGCGACGTCAAACCAGGGAAAGGGTGTCATATTGTCCATTGAAAGGGCGAAATGCCATACCCCCTTTAGCAGCATGTTTTACACAATCTCAAGTTTGCTGTCAGTTGTCGTTCATTTATCGTGCGTTAAGTGGAACCTTCTGGTCGGCGGAGCGTTATCTTGATCGAACAGGAATATCTCAAAGGGGAATGAAAATGCGGATAAACAGATCAATAATTACGGCAGCTTCGCTCGGTGCTTTGGCGCTAACCAGCGGCTGCGTGACCAATCCGGAAACCGGAAATCGGACCATCTCCAAGGCAGCCATTGGTGGCCTCGGCGGCGTTGTCGGCGGCTATCTGCTCGGTGACGTGCTCGGCGGCAAGAATGACCGTACCGCCAAGATCGTCGGCGCCGGCCTCGGTGGCCTCGCTGGTGCAGGCATCGGCTATTATATGGACGAGCAGGAAAAGAAATTGCGCGAACAGACAGCCGGCACCGGTATCGATGTCACCCGCGAAGGTGATAACCTGATCCTCAACATGCCATCCAACGTGACATTTGGCGTCGACAGCAGCGCGATCAGTCCCGCATTCCAAAGCACATTGGGCAATGTCGCCAATACGCTTTCAAGCTACGAAAAAAGCTATGTCGACGTGCTCGGCCACACCGACAGCACCGGCAGCGATGCCTACAACCAGTCCCTGTCCGAACGGCGGGCGGAATCGGTTGCCAACTTCCTTGCCAACAGCGGCGTGCAGCGCGCGCGTCTGGCGACAAGAGGCTATGGTGAAAGCCAGCCGATCGCTTCGAACAGCACCGAAGAAGGCCGGGCAGCCAATCGCCGGGTCGAAATCAAGATTGTTCCGATCGAACAGGCCGATCTGTAGAACCAATATAGCGCTTGCGCTAAACCATTGATTACGGGCATCCTCTTCAAAAATCAGAAGAGGATGCCCGTTCATGACTACACCCAATTTTTCTATCGACCTGACAGGACATACCGCCATTGTGACCGGCGCCTCCGCCGGACTGGGCCGACGCTTTGCCAAGGTGCTGGCAGCTTGCGGGGCAAAGGTCGCCTGCACGGCCCGCCGCAAGGACAAGCTTGACGCACTGGTTGACGAGATCACCGCCGAGGGCGGTACGGCCAAAGCCTTTGCGCTAGATGTTCGCGATGCTGCACAACTTCAGGCAATCATTCCCGCAGTTACCGAGGCGCTCGGCCAGCCCGACATTTTGGTCAACAATGCCGGGATCGTCGATGCCGAACACGCCACCCGGATGTCGGTCGACCTGATCGACGATGTTCTGGATACGAATCTGCGCAGCCTGTTCATCTTGTCGAACGAGTTTGCCCGTCCGCTGATCGCCAAAAAAACGCCGGGACGGATCGTCAATGTCGCGTCTATCGCAGCGACCAGCTATAGTGGTGGCGGGGCAGCTCTCTATTCAATAACCAAGGCCGGTGTGGTTCGTGTCACCGAAACCCTGGCAGTCGAATGGTCGAAATTTCACATCAATGTAAATGGCATTGCGCCGGGTCTGTTCGCCACCGACATGGCCGATGGCATGATCGAGCGCGCGGGCGATTTTTCGGTCCATTTCCCGCGCAAGCGAGTAGCTCAGCCGGAGCAGATGGACAGCACCCTGCTGTTTCTGGTGTCCCCGTCTTCGGATGCGGTTACCGGCACCGTGATCAAGATCGATGACGGCCAGGGTTCGCGCTAGACCAGTTCACCCTTGAGCAATTTCGGCAGATCGCCGGTCTCGCCTTTGGCTTCCGCCATGAATTGCGCCTTGAGCGGCGCGATGCGCTGGACCAGTCCGATACCCATACGCCGGATTTTCGAGGAGGTTTCTCCCGGCAGGCCGAACAGACGGGTCAGCAGGTCGGTGGCAGCCGATACCATCATATTGTCGAGGCTGCGCCAGCGGTCATAGCGCGCGAGAATTTGGCTATCGCCAAGATCGAGACCGGTGCGGGCGCCCTCGACCAGACATTCTGTCAGCGCGGCAACGTCGCGCAAGCCGAGGTTGAGCCCCTGCCCCGCAATCGGATGGATACCATGCCCGGCATCGCCGATCAGCACCAGCCGGTCGGCGGTCAGATGGGAACTGTGGTGGAAACCCAGAGGATAGGTCTGGCGGTCGGTGAGCAGTTCCAGCTCGCCGAGAAAACCGCCGGTCTTCTTCATCATTTCGGCAACAAAGGCGCGCTTGTTGATCTTGGCAAAGGCGGGACCGTCTTTTCTTGATACCGTCCACACAACCGCCGAACGGTGCTTGCCGTCGGTATCGTCGAGCATCGGCAATATAGCGAAGGGACCGGCAGGGAAGAACAGTTCATAGGCGGTGTTGCCATGCGGCTTTTCATGCGCAATTTTGCAGACAATCGCGCTGTGATCATATTGCCAGTGCGCCATGATGATGCCGGCTTCCTCGCGCATCCGGCTGCCGCGGCCATCGGCGGCGATCAGCAGCGGAGCGGAAAGCTGTTCGCCATTGGCGAGCAGGATATCGACAAGATGACCCTCGCGATCACAGGTTGCGACCTGCGTCGACAGATGCAGCCTAATATTCTCGCTGGCGCTGACGGCTTCGTACAACAGCCGCCGCAGCACGGCGTTTTCGACCATGATCCCCATCGGGCCTTCGTCCTCGCCGGGAACAAAGTCGAGGGTACCGGGTTTCAGCCCGTCGTTCACGAGTATCTTGTCGATGTCACAACCGTGCGGCCGCAATTTCCCGGCCAGCCCGATCGCATCGAACATATTCCAGCTGGCGCTGTTTATCGCCGAAACCCGCGAGTCATTTTGCGGATTGGTCAGATCCTCCGGTTCGGCGCGGTCGATGATTGCGACGCGCAATCCATGGGCAGCAAGAGTCAGCGCCTGGGTCAGGCCGATCATGCCTGCTCCCAATATGATGATATCGCTATTTCGAGAATCAGATCCCATGGATACGCCTTTCCGAGCCCAGATATGGGATATAGTTAGGCATCGATGGTCTGGAAAGAAAGGCAAATCCGGTAAAATAAAGCCAAGAAACTTGACGGAGAGTCCCCGATTCGCGCAAAGGAGCCTGTAGTGAATGCGCGCCTTCGGCTGGGGTGACGCACGGGAGTATATGATGGCGGAAAAAGCCAATGAAGCAAACTGGCGCGAGATCATGCGCCTCAGCCTGTTGCGCAGCGGTGCCCTGATCGGGGCCGTGACGATTGTGCTGTCGACCCTGTTCCTGTTTCTGGCGCTGGTCAGCTATTCGCCCAGTGATCCTTCGTTCAATACGGCTGCCGGCAGTGTCGAACATAACTGGATGGGGATTTTCGGTGCCTATCTGTCCGATCTGTCCTTGTCGCTGATCGGCCTGCCCGTCCTCCTGTTCCTGCCACTGCTGCTGGTGTTTGCCAGTCGCCTGTGGCGCGATATTCCCCAGCCCGGCTGGAAAAAACAATTGCTCTGGTGCCTGCTCGCGACCTTGCTGGTCGGTACCAGTCTCGCATTATGGGTCCCGGAACCGGAAATGGAATTGCCCTCCGGTCTCGGCGGACTCGCCAGCATGCTTCTGGCCAACGGAACCAGCGCCGGCCTCAACGCAATCTCGACCAGCTGGAGCGGTCTGGTCTCCGGCGTCCTGATCGCCCTCACCCTGTCTGCCGGACTGGTCCTCAGCTATTTGAGCTTACGGCTCGAAGGGCCTCTGTTTGCCGGAAAATCCCTGAAAATCCCTGCGGTCAAGAATCCTTTCGTCCAGAAAGACGAGGGCCTGGTGATCGAGCCCGATCGTTCCGGCACCGTCAAACCCAAGAAAGATCCAGCCCCACGCAAAGAGGTCAAGCCCGACAACCGGCCACCACCGGAAATCAGCGACCGCGCCCTGCCGCCCAAGAAAGCCGGCACCAACAAGGCCAAGCAAGGCGATTTCTTCGGACCTTATGTGCTGCCCTCGCTGGATCTTCTCACCCCTGCTCCAGAGCAGAATAACAATGTCATCGACAAGGCCGGGCTCGAACGCAACGCACGGCTGCTCGAATCCGTACTCGACGATTTCCACGTCAAGGGTACGATCAACGCGGTCCGTCCCGGTCCGGTCGTCACCATGTACGAGCTGGAACCGGCACCGGGCATCAAGGCCAGCCGCGTCATCCAGCTGGCCGAGGATATTGCCCGCAACATGTCGGCCCTGTCGGCGCGTGTCGCCGCCATACCCGGACGCACGGTCATGGGCATAGAATTGCCCAATGCGACCCGCGAGATGGTGGTGTTGCACGAGATGGTCGGCAGCGACAGCTTCGCCGAACAGACCGGCAAGCTGCCGATCATTTTGGGCAAGAATATCTCCGGCGATCCGGTCATCGCCGATCTGGCGCCGATGCCGCATCTGCTCGTCGCCGGTACCACAGGCTCGGGTAAATCGGTCGGCCTCAACTGCATGATATTGTCGCTGCTCTACCGGCTCACCCCCGACGAGTGCAAAATGATCATGATCGATCCGAAGATGCTGGAACTCAGCACCTATGACGATATTCCGCATCTCTTGTCTCCCGTCGTCACCGAACCGGCCAAGGCGATCCGCGCGCTGAAATGGGCGGTCGAGCAGATGGAAGAACGCTACCGGATGATGTCGTCGATATCGGTGCGAAATCTCGCCAATTATAACGAGAAGGTAAAGGGCGCCAAGGCGAAGGGGCAACCGCTCGGCCGCCGCGTCCAGACCGGCTATGATCCCGAGACATCACGTCCGATTTACGAGGAAGAGCAGCTCGATTTCGAAGTGCTACCGCAGATCGTGATCATCGTCGACGAGCTTGCCGACCTGATGATGACCGCCGGCAAGGAAGTCGAATTCCTGATCCAGCGGCTGGCGCAAAAAGCGCGTGCCGCCGGTATCCACCTGATCATGGCCACCCAGCGACCTTCGGTCGACGTCATCACCGGCGTGATCAAGGCCAACCTGCCGACACGGATCAGCTTTCACGTCACCTCGAAAATCGACTCACGCACCATTCTTGGCGAACAGGGCGCAGAACAGCTGCTCGGCAAGGGCGATATGCTCTATATGCCCGGCGGCAAGCAACTGACCCGCGTCCACGGTCCGTTCGTCTCCGATGACGAAGTCCGGAGGGTCGCCGACCACTGGCGCTCGCAGGGAGCGCCGGCCTATATCCAGGCGGTGACCGAAGAACCCGAAGATGGCAGCTTTGCCCTCGATGGTGCAGACCTGAGCGACAATAAGGAAGACCGGCAATATACGCAGGCCTGCCAGATTGTCTTCGAAAGCCAGAAAGTATCGACCAGCTGGCTGCAGCGGCAATTGCGGATCGGCTATAATACCGCCGCCCGGATCATCGACCGGATGGAGGAAGATGAATTTATCACCGCGCCCAACCATATCGGTCGCCGCGAAGTGCTGCGCGACCAACATGGCCAGCCGCTCTAGAGAGATCTGGCCTTTTTGCTGACGAAGTGATTAAGCCATCGTTCAATCGCCACTGGCTAGGCGGATATCTGGATTATCTGGAGTTTTCTTAATGTTGAAATATGGTTTCGCCTTGATCGCTGCGCCTCTGGCCCTGACAGCAAGCCTGCCCGCCACAGCACAGCAAAGCCCTGCCGACAGTCTGTCCAAAATTTCCGGCCATTTGCGTGCCATGTCGACGATGACCGCAAATTTCAGCCAGACCGACCGCAGCGGCCGATCTATGAACGGAACGCTGACAATCAAACAGCCCGGAAAGATTCGCTTTCAATATCAGAAAGATGCCAATCTGCTGATCGTCGGAGACGGAAAAGCCCTGACGCTGATCGACTATGAAGTGAACCAGGTCCAGCGCTGGCCGATCAGCAACAGCCCGCTCGCGGCGCTGCTCAACCCGGAACGCGACCTGTCGAAATATGGGAAAATCGTTCCGACTCGCAATCCCAACGTGCTGAGCGTCGAGGTCAGCGACCCCAAACGTCCGGAATATGGCGTAATAACAATGGTTTTCACCAAAAAAGCCGGTGCACCGGGTGGATTGAGTCTCGACGGCTGGGTATCGCTGGATTCGAAGAATAATCGCACATCGATCCGCCTTTCAAACCAGAAATTCGGTGTTCCGGTGGCCAATAGCAGTTTTAACTGGACCGATCCGCGGCGAAAAAGCCGCAGCAAGCGATGAACCGAGACGGACTACCGATCAGCAGAACATGATCTTTCATCCGTTCATATTCGCGACAGAAATACAGAGCTATAACCGAACACAGGATGAGAAGAGACGGTCAGGTCTTCCCCCCTGTTACCTGACGTAAAATGTCTCAACCCATCCTACTGCGTGACGAACGCGAGTTAGCCCCCACCTCCTTAATGCCCCCGGAGGTGGGGGTTTTACTTTTCCCCGACCAGCAAAATTACTACACAGCATGATTGCCTTTAGGCTTGGGTTTCTCGGCGAGCGTGGCTATCAGGCTCGGCATGAGTGATAGTCTGAAAATCGTCAGCTGGAATATTAACAGCATCCGTGCCCGTCTCGACATCGTCGAGCGCTTCCTGACCGAGGAAGCACCCGATGTTCTGTGCCTGCAGGAAACCAAGGTTCGCGATGACCAGTTCCCCGAAGGAATGTTCCGTCGCCTCGGCTATAATCATATGATCCTGCACGGCCAGCCAATGCACCATGGCGTTGCGATCATCAGCCGCGTGCCGCTGCACAAGGACGAACGCTTTGACTGGCAGAATAACGGCGAAGCCCGTCATGTCGGCGCGGTGCTGCAAAATGGCATAAGAATCGAGAATGTCTATATTCCTGCGGGCGGCGAAATCGCTGATCGCGAGATCAATCCCAAATTTGGCCAGAAACTCGATTTCTTCGGGCGGATGACCGAATGGTCGGCCAATCTCAAGGAGCCGACGATCCTGATGGGTGACTTTAACGTCGCGCCGCTCGAGTCGGATGTGTGGAGCCACAAGGCGCTGCTCAAGGTTGTCAGCCACACCCAGATCGAGATCGACCATCTATACGCAATGCGCGATGCCCATGGCTGGGTCGACGTCGGTCGCAAGCTGATCCCGGATCCCGAGCGGCTGTTCACCTGGTGGAGCTACCGCGCCAAGGACTGGCGGGCATCGGACAAGGGCCGCCGCCTCGACCATGTCTGGGTCAGCCCCGAACTCGGCGACAAGGCGGTCAGCCATTCGGTCCTCGAAGACGCGCGCAGCTGGGGCAAGCCATCGGATCACGCGCCATTGATCACGGAATTCAAATTTTGAACGCAGCGCCTCTGGACGAGGCCGACAAGGCTGCAGCCCGCCGGGCGGCACGCGCGATTGACGCGCTGCGACGCGGCTGGCCCATCGGCGTGGAAGCGGGGCGTGAACGCCTCAACCTGCTGCCGGTCGAAACCGGCAATCTGGAAGCGGCCTTGCCCTCTTCCGGTACGATATCCCTGCTCATCTCCGCCAGCCGCGCGGCGACGCTGAAACTGCTCAACCAGTTTGCCGCCGCCGACCCCAATCTGCCGATCCAGATCAGCCTGCCCGCGCCGGTAACGGCGGCCGAGATTATCGCCATCGTCGATCCGGTGCTCGACATGCAATATCCGATGAAGGGTCCTTTCCGCAGCGAAACATTGACCAATGCGCCAGCCGCCAGCGCAGCGATGGAACTGGCCCGCCACGGCGGTCTTCTGCCTGCGTTCGTCATTGTCGAAGATGCGGAAGATATCGCGCAGGCAGAGGATGCCGACGCCTATGCCGATTCCACCGCGCTGACGATCAGCGCCCATGCAAGACTTCCCGTCGCCGCCAATAGCGAAGCCCATATCTACGGCTTCCGCAGCGATGCCGACGCCACCGACCATATCGCGCTGGTCGTCGGCAAGCGCGACAACAGCACGCCGGTCGTCCGCCTGCACAGCGAATGCCTGACTGGCGATGTCCTCGGCAGCCTGAAATGCGACTGCGGCCCGCAACTCCACGCTGCGCTCGGCCAGATGACCGAGGCAAACTGGGGTGTCCTGCTCTATCTGCGGCAGGAAGGACGCGGGATCGGCCTGATCAACAAGCTGCGCGCTTATGCGCTGCAGGATCAGGGCTTTGATACGGTCGATGCCAACCAGCGGCTGGGCTTTGCGATTGATGCGCGGGATTTTTCGATCGCGGCGCGGATGCTGGATTTGCTCAACGTGCCCAAAGTCAAATTGCTGACCAACAATCCGGAAAAAGTGGAAGGGTTGGAAGCATGCGGCGTGACGGTCGAAGAGCGCCTGCCGGTCAAGATCGCCGCCAATCCCCACAATGAATTTTATCTCGACACCAAGCGCGACCGGACCGGGCACCAGTTGTGACATTCTAACGCCTGCTGTGGACGGACAACGCGGGCAAGGCTGACCATCAGCGGTCGCGGCATAATGGTCCAAAAGCTGCCTGGAGGGTGCCGAATTGAGCGATCAACACGGACTGCCGGTCTTGCTCAGCAAGCCGGCTCGCCCGTTACTTTTCCTCACATTGAGTTTACCTCACCAATGCCCGCTTGGTCAGCCTTCTATGAAAGCCAGCAAATCGGCGTTGATCGTGTCTGCGTTCACGGTCGCCATCCCGTGTGACAAATCCGGATAGACCTTGAGCTCGCCCTGGCTGAGGAGGTCGATGGCGAGCCTTGCGCTATTGTCGATGGGGACGATCTGGTCGTCGTCGCCGTGCATGATCAATGTCGGCACGTTCATGGCCTTGAGATCGTCTGTAAAATCGGTCTCGGAAAAGGCCTTGATGCCGTCATAATGGGCCTTGGCACCGCCCATCATCCCCTGTCGCCACCAATTGTCGATCACCGCCGGAAGCGGTTCCACATCCGGGCGATTGAAGCCGTAGAACGGCCCCGCGGCAAGGTCGCGGTAGAAGCTGGCGCGATCGGCGGCGAGCGAGGCGCGAAAGCCATCGAAAACCTCCATCGGCAAACCATTGGGATAGCTCTCCGTCTTGAGCATGATCGGCGGCACCGCCCCGATGAGAACCGCCTTGGCCACTCGTCCGGGTTCTGCCTGTGCAACATAGCGGGCGACCTCGCCGCCGCCGGTTGAGTGGCCGATATGGACCACGTCGCGAAGGTCAAGCGCTGCAACGACAGCCGCGACGTCCGCCGCATAATGGTCCATGTCATGGCCATCGGCGACCTGCAGCGAGCGGCCATGACCGCGGCGATCGTGCGCGACGACGCGATAGCCCTTGTTCACAAAGAAAAGCAGCTGCGCATCCCAATCATCCGAGCTCAGCGGCCATCCGTGATGAAACATGATTGGCCGGGCGTCCCTGGGGCCCCAGTCCTTGAAAAAGATTTCCACGCCGTCCTTGGTAGTAATGTAAGTCATAGTGTTGGTCCTTTTTGCACGAGTTAATTTGGGAGTGATTTCTAGCTTGTCGGTATCGTTCCACCGTCGATGACATATTCCGTGCCGGTAATGGTGGCGGCACGGTCCGAGGAAAGGAAGGCGACAAGGCTGGCTATTTCTTCCGGCGTCGATGGCCGGCCGATCGGCACGCCGCCAAGCGAATCCATGATCATCTGCTTGCCCTGATCGACGTCCACATGATGCTCGGCAGCGAGCCGTCTGGCCAAATCGACAGACGATTCGGTTTCGATCCAGCCGGGAGAGACACGCACCACACGAACTCCCCGGGGTGACACTTCCTTTGAAAGGCTCTTGCTATAGGTGGACAAAGCCGCCTTTGCCGCGGCGTATGCCGTCGTCGCCTCCGGCAGGGGCATTTGCCGTTGGATCGAAGTGACATGAATTACCACTCCCGAGCCGCGCGTCACCATGTCCGGCACGAGTTTGCGATCGAGCCGGACCGCTGGCATAAGATTCAGATCGAGTTCCTTTGACCATTGCTGGTCGTCGAGAGCGGCATAGCCCCCGGCCTGCGCCGACGAGCCGCCAAGCATGTGAACGATGATATCGACTCCTCCGAGTCGCTCGCGGACGGCAGCAGCCACGGTGGCGCAGCCGTCTGCCTGCGTAAGATCGGCTGCAACGAACTGTTTTTCCGGCATTCCGGCCGGCTTGCTGCGGGCTGTTGTGAGCACGCGCGCGCCAAGTTCTTCGAACAGGGTCACAGTTGCACCTCCGGCACCACGCGTGCCGGAAGTAATGAGAGCCCTTTTACCGTCCAGGGTCAAGAATTCTGTCATGGCACGATCTGCAGTTCGGCGATCTTGTCATCCCGGAGCATGAAGACGTAGCGCAGGTCCACCGGGCTTCCGGGAAAGTTGCCGACTAGATGACTGGAGACGACCACTCGGCCGCCCTCCTCGGCAATCGAAAATGGCTCGACCGTATAGCTATATTGCGTCGACGCATTCGCCATCCACTGCTCGATTGCATCGCGTCCGGCATAGGTATTGCCCTCGTCCACGACGACTGCGTCCTTGGTGAAACATTCGGATATTCCCTTCGGATCGGATTTCTTGTCTGCTGCAAAATATCGCGCGATCGCGTCTGGTAGTTCGATGGTCATGATGCGGTTCCTCTTGCATTGTTTGTCGTACAAACTCGATTTAGCGCGTTGACGTCGTCCGGATAAGTGGGATAAAACGGGATGAACAATTGCAAATTTAAGGATAATGATGAGCCATAATCTCACCGACTTCGATGCTGTGCTTGCGATAAGCCGCCGGGGCTCTTTTCGGGCGGCCGCGCTTGATCTGGGAATGTCGACAAGCGCCCTCAGCAATGCGATTGCCAAGCTGGAAGGCACGCTGGGTGTGCGCCTTTTCAACCGCACGACGCGAAGCGTGGCGTTAACCGAAGCGGGAAGACGATTCGTCGAGCAGGTGACCCCTGCCCTGAAAAACATCCATCAGGCCCTCGACGCTGTGCGTTCGCAGCAGACGACACCGTCAGGCACGCTCCGCATCAACACATTCCCTACGGCCGGGCGCGAAATCTTCTCCCCACTGGTGATCGAGTTTCTGCGGCGCTTTCCCGAGGTTCATATCGACGTGGTCACCGAGGGAAAGCTGGTGGACATCGTGGCGGATGGCTTCGATTTCGGCGTGCGAAGCGAGGAACTCGTCCCCACAGACATGATTGCGATCCCCCTAGGCCCACCGAGACGATACGCCGTGGTAGCCTCGCCAGCATATCTCGAAATGCGGGACAGGCCTCGCTCGCCAGCCGACCTCCTTGCACATCCCTGCGTGCGGGTACGGTTGCCGAATGGCGCGCTGTTTCGCTGGCTGTTTGAGGCCGAAGGGCAGCCTGTCCAGATCGACATCGACGGCCCTGTCACCCTGGACGAAGCCAGCCTCGCACGAATGGCCGTGCTCGAATCCGTCGGCATAGGCTTTTTGATGGAGTCCGACGTGCGCAGCGATATCGAGGAAGGTCGACTTGTGCGCCTTCTTGACGAATGGACGCCCCCTCTCTCGCCTCTCTGTCTCTACTATCCGAGCCGTCGCAATCCGCCTGCGGCCTTCCGGTTGTTTGTCGATCTCGCGCGTGAACTGGCGCGTTCGGCTAGCAATCCCTGACCGGCTACCAAACAGATTGGGTTGGCACTTTAGGAATGCTTCTTCGCGCGCCCTAGAACGGAACGTCGTCGTCCAGATCGCTGTCAAAAGCGCCACCGCCCTGACCGCCGCCGGAACCGCCGCCGGTCTGGCCCCAGCTGTCGTTTCCGCCGCCACCGCCGCCGGACGGTGCGCCGCCGCCTTGGCCGCCACCCCAGCCGTCGTTGGAGCCGCCACCCTGACCGCCGCCGCCCGGCTTGCTGTCGAGCATTTCCATTTTCGCGTCAAAGCCCTGCAGCACGACATCGGTCGAATAGCGGTCATTGCCGGACTGGTCCTGCCATTTGCGGGTCTGCAGCTTGCCTTCGAGATAGACCTTGCTGCCCTTGCGCAGATATTTTTCGGCAACGCCGGCCAGGCCTTCGTTATAGATCGAGATATTGTGCCACTCGGTCTTTTCCTTGCGTTCGCCGGTGGACTTGTCTTTCCAGCTTTCCGATGTCGCGACGCTGAAATTGCAGACTTTTCCGCCATTGGCGAAGGTACGCACTTCCGGATCCTTGCCCAGATTGCCTACGATGATGACTTTGTTGATGCCGCCGGCCATTTCAAATTCCCCAAAAATATTACGTGATTATCGATTCTTGAGGACTCTATAGACCGAGGGCGACGGCACTCCAATATGTAATACCGGCCGCAACGTAAGCGAGCGCAAAAAGATAGGCGAGCATGAAGATCGGCCAGCGCCAGCCGTTGGTCTCGCGCTTGGTCACGGCAATGGTCGAGATACATTGCGGGGCAAAGACGAACCAGGCGAGAAAGGCCAAAGCGGTCGGCAACGACCAGCGGCTTTGCAGACGCTCGGTCAGGGATTTGGCTTCTGCTTCCTCATCCGGCGCATCAATCGCATAAGTGGTGGCCAGCGCGGCGACCGCGACTTCGCGAGCGGCCATCGCCGGGATCAGGGCAAGCGCGATATCGCGATTGAAACCGATCGGTTCGACCACAGGGGCAATGACGTTGGCGATCCGCCCGGCGACGCTATAGTCGACCTGGCTCATTGCGCTGTCTTCCGGCACTTTCGGAAATGTGAGCAGGAGCCAGAGAACCACGGTGGCGGCGAAGATGATCGTACCGGCGCGGCGCAGGAAGATCCAGGCGCGCTGCCACAGGCCGATCAATATGTCGCGCAGGTTCGGCAGCTGATATTTCGGCATCTCCATCAGGAAACCGCTGTTCGGCCCCTTGGTCACCGTCGACCGCAGCACCAGCGCCACGATCATCGCGCCGACGATTCCCAGAATATAAAGCCCGAACAGCACCAGTCCTTGCAACCCGATACCCGGGCCGACGGTGGTTGGCGGAATGAATGCGCCGATAATAATCGCATAAACGGGCAGACGCGCCGCGCAGGTCATCAAGGGAGCGACCAATATGGTGGTCAAACGGTCCCTGGGATCGGAAATGCTACGTGTCGCCATGATGCCGGGAATGGCGCAGGCGAAGGAGGACAACAGCGGAATGAAGCTGCGGCCCGACAGGCCGACGCTGGCCATCAGCCGATCCATAATGAAGGCGGCGCGGGTCATATAGCCGCTGGCTTCGAGCAGCAGGATGAACAGAAACAGGATCAGAATCTGCGGCAGGAACACCACAACCGAACCGACACCGGCAATGGCGCCTTCGATGATGAAGTCACGCACGAAGCCAGGCATCATATTCGATTCGACGGCTGCAGCGACCCATTCGCTGGCGCTTTCGATCCAGCCAATCGGCGCCTCTGACCAGGCGAACACCGCCTGAAACATGATGAAAAGCACCGACAGCAGAATCAACGGTCCGACAAAGGGATGGAGAAACAGACTGTCGGCTCGCTCTGACCAGCGGCGGCCAGCGGTTTCGGAAATAATCGCTTGGTTGGCAATCAGCTTGGCCTGCTGGCGCAAACCGTGATCGCGTTCCTGCGCGACGATCGGTTTGAAACCGTCCTGCTTGAGCTTGAGACGGTTGTCCACGGCAGCAGATAAATCATCCAGACCGCGCCGGCGTACCGCGACGGTCGGAACCACGGGAACGCCGAGGGCTTTCTCCAGCTTCGCCGGGTCGAGCGTCAAACCGTCCCGTTCCGCCAGATCCATCATGTTCAGCGCCACCACGACCGGATGGCCGAGCGCGATCACCTCGAGTGCGAAGCGCAAATGATTGTCGAGGTTGGCGGCGTCGAGCACCAATATGATCATGTCGGGCCTGCGCTCGCCCTTTTGCAATCCCATGATGACGCCGCGCGTCACCTCTTCGTCGGGACTGGTCGGATCGAGACTGTAGCTGCCGGGCAGGTCGACCAGTTCGGCAGGTCGGCCATCGGCAAAGGCAAAATGACCGGATTTGCGCTCGACGGTGACGCCGGGATAATTGGCGATCTTCTGCCGGGCACCGGTCAGCGCGTTGAACAAGGCGCTTTTGCCAGAATTGGGGTTGCCCGCGAGGACAATGAGAGGAGCGATTTCAGACATCAATCAGGCGGCGATCGTTACCGCGACCGGCTGCACCGATATCGCCTGCGCGTGCGCTTTGCGGATTGCTATCATCATCCGCCCGACTTTCAGCGCAATCGGATCATTCAGACCGAACATGCCCTTGTGCAATTTCTCGACCGACACGCCTTCGTCAATGCCGAGCGCCCGCAAGCGGCGGCCCTCGCTATCGGAGATGGCTGCCCAGTCAATCGCCACTATTTCAGCATTTTGCTTGAGTGACAGCTGGTCGAGGGTTGTCGGTATTTGCATATCTCGCAACGAGGCCTTTCTAATTGCGATTGATTATCAATATTGATTACGCTTGGCGAGTCTTTTTGTCAGATTATGCCGGGTTGCTAATGCCAAGTCGGGGCAGGAAGCCACACTATGTCGTATCAGGCGCCGCGATAGCGTAGCCGGCCGACGAAGCGCGCCATGCTGAACCGGTCACCGCCCCGGCCTGTGACCTTGGCTTTGACCTTCTCGAACTGCATGACATTTTCGATCCGGCGATCCAGAAACGCGCGGGTTTCGGAATAGCCTTCGCTTTCATCATCCAGAAAGACGCTGATCGTGCTGCCGTAAACCCCGGACAATAGAGTCCGCTTGGTATAATGATTATAGTCGGTCGCGGTATCGCCGGCGAGCCGCCACATCTTGTCGGCCGCGCGCCAGCCCATTTTTGCCGCCCTGCGCAAATGGGGCGGAGCCGCCAAAATCGCGAGGGCACGCCGTAATCCTTCGCGATCTGCCTCGAGCGCTTCCAGACGGGCTTCGACCAGCGCCTTGATCCGTTGCCGTATTTTCATCGCGCCAAGTTCGTCGGCGCTATATTTCGCCGCCATTTGCGCATCAACTGCCTGAAACCACGCGTCGATCATATCGACCGGTCCGTCATTAAACGCGAGTCTTGCAAGATCTTTATCGACGCCAGCCAGTTCCGCGGCGGACAAGACCGCCTTCTCGTTCCAGCCGTCAAACGCCGCCTGTGCGGCCAATCCCGGCGCCAGAAAGGCGCGCACTTCATCCAGGGTAGGATCTTCGGGAAGCGATACGGACATGGGTGTTCCTTTGAAATCAGAGCTATCAATATAGACAGAAATTGCTTCGGTTCAAACCATTGCATTCGGATGCATGGTCTCTTAACTGTCTGATTAACAATTCAGGCCTTCAGTTTCAGGGAATTCCATCTTGACCACATTGTTCGATCCGATCACCATTGGCGCCATCGAGGCCCAGAACCGCATGTTCATGGCTCCGCTTACCCGCTGTCGCTCGACAATGGAATTTGTCCCCACGCCGATCATGGGTGACTATTATACCCAGCGCTCCGGCGCCGGCATCATCATTTCAGAAGCCACCGGAATCAGCCAGCAGGGCCTGGGCACACCATTTGCGCCGGGCATCTGGAATGAGGCGCAGACCGAAGCGTGGAAACCGGTTATCGAGCGGGTTCACAAGGCCGGTGGCAAGATCATCTGTCAGCTCTGGCACATGGGCCGGATCGTCCATCCCGATTTCCTCGGTGGTGAGAAACCCGTCTCCGCTTCCGCGACGACCGCACCGGGCAGCGTCCGGACCTATCAGGGCAAGAAAGACTATGCCGAAGCGCGGCCATTGGAAATCTCCGAAATCCCCGCTCTTCTCGATGATTATCAGAATGCCGCAGAGAACGCCAAAAAGGCCGGATTTGACGGGGTGCAGCTGCACGCCGCGAACGGCTATCTGATCGACCAGTTCATCCGTTCCGGCACCAATTTGCGGACCGACGAATATGGCGGACCGATCGAAAACCGTATCCGCCTGCTCGGCGAAGTGACCCAGCGACTGGTCGATGTCTGGGGCAGCGACCGGGTTGCCGTGCGCCTGTCTCCTAATGGCGATTCCCAGGGTGCGGATGATGCAACCCCGATCGAAACCTTCACCGCTGCGGCCAAACTGCTCGACTCGATCGGCATTGCCTTTCTCGAGCTGCGCGAGCCACCTGCCCACGGCACTTATGGCAATACCGATGTGCCACCAGTCAGCCCGAATATCCGTCCGGTGTTCAAGGGCCCGCTTGTGCTCAACAGCGACTATTTTTATGACAATGCGACGGCAGCGCTGGCCGAGAACAAGGCCGATGCGATCAGCTTTGGCCGGACGTTCATGACCAATCCCGATCTGCCCGAACGGTTCCGCAAGGGTGCCGAACTCAACCCGATCGACTTTACGCCGACATGGTATAGCCAGGGTCCCGAGGGATATACCGACTATCCGACGATGGAAGAAAAAGAGACGGCGTCTGCCTGAACGAATATCGTTCGGCTAGAAGCTGTTTTCCAGACGGCGGAACATGTCCTGAACCGCTGACTCGGCTTCCATTTCCTGCTGCAGGCGCGCCGAAAGGCGTTGCAGGCGCTGGAACAGTTCCTCGCTCGCCACAATGATCTGACGGGCTTCCTCCGGAAAGCGATCGACCATCGGCTGGTCGGTCGCCGGCGCATAGCCGAGCGCGCGATCGTGATTCCACATTTCGCCTTCGGTCAATTCTCCGCTGTGCAAGGCTTTCTGGTTCAGCAACCACGCGATGCAGTGCATCAGCCGTGTGGTCACTTTCAGCGACTCACAGGAAAAGGCAACGGCAAGATTGGTGTCATCGCTGCATTCGTCGCTGAATCGGCCCGATTCAAAATAGGACCGGGCTTCATCTGCCAACACCATTGCTTCGGTGTAAAGCGCGTCCATCAATTTCACGGTCAATAGTGATTCACGATCTGCCATTTTTGCTACGTAGCAAAATATTACCCTTTATGGACAGATGATTTCGAGCATCAGACTGGCCCCGGAGAGTGCTGTTCCAAACTGATACGCGGGCGCTGATGGAGTTAACTGGTGGATAGTTATAGTTAACAAATCTACAACCCGCCAACAGCTTGAGCCTCAGGCAATAATGTCGGGAATGAGCTGATTTTCAATCAATATAATGCGGTCGCGCAATTGCAATTTTCTCTTCTTGAGACGGGCCGCCCGGAGCTGATCGGCATTGCCTGCCTCGACCAGCGCGGTAATGGCCTCGTCGAGATCGCGATGTTCAATCTTCAGCAGTTCAAGCCGCATTTGCAACTCTTCATCGCTCATCCCCATTCCGGTTCAATCTCACCCCTTGCGTAGTTCCACCAATTTTGTAATCTTACCCCTATTCATGGTTCATGTCGAAACCAAGACAATAAAATCATGAAGCCAAATCCGCACCGGAATTTGGCAACAGCAGCAGGAAAGGAAGCTTTCGTCCTCTTTCAATTCCAAGTTCAACATTTTTGAGGAGACTTTAATGATTCAGAATCACATGTCAGCACTGCGCGACAAGCATGAAGCGCTCGAACGCCAGATCAATGAAGAAGAAACCCGCCCCCTTCCCGACACGATTCGAATCCACAATCTCAAGAAAGAAAAACTCCGATTGAAAGAAGAACTGCTGAATTGAGCGGGTATCGGCAAGGCCGCTCAAACTGACCAGATAGCGTATATCTGTTTTGTCGCCGGGCCGTTTTTCGATATCGCACTTACTTAGCCTTTCTGCTAGGCGAACGTCATGCCCGCAACAGATCCCGCCAGTACCAAGACCGCCCGCAGCATCCTGACCGGCCTGCGGGCGATCATGGCGTCGCGCAGCCATCCCGAAGCCAAACTGAACCAGGTGGTCGAAACGATCGCCGACGCGGTGAGCAGCGAAGTCTGCTCGATCTACCTGCGCCGGGAAGGCGTTCTGGAACTGTTTGCCACCCACGGACTCAACCCCAAAGCGGTTCACGTGACCAAGCTCGCGATGGGCGAAGGCCTTACCGGCTATATTGCCAAAAATGTCGAAACGCTGAATCTTGACGAGGCGGCCAGCCATCCCGATTTCCAATATCGTCCGGAAACCGGCGAAGAAAAATTCCACAGCTTTGCCGGCGTGCCGATCATCCGCAACCAGCAGGCCATCGGTGTTCTATGCGCCCAGCATGCCGAACCGCGCCGCTATTCCGAAGTAGAAATCGAAGCGTTCCAGACCGCCGCAATGGTCTTGTCGGAACTGATCACCAGCGCCGAATTTGTCGACGACAATTTCGCTGACGAAACCGCGACGCTCGACAATGCCGCCAATCGCCTCAGCGGGTTGCAACTGGTCAAGGGCAAGGCCAGCGGTCACGCGGTTTTCCATCAGCCACGGGTCAAAATCGAACATACGGTCGCGGAAGATACCGAGGCGGAACGCCATCGGGTCTATTCCGCGTTCGACAAGATGCGGGCCCAGATCGACCTGATGACCAGTCAGGCGGAATTCGGTGTCGGCGGCGAGCATGAGGAAGTGCTCCAGACCTACAAGATGTTTGCTTATGACGAAGGCTGGAGCCGGCGCATCAATGAAGCGATCGACAGCGGCCTGACCGCCGAAGCGGCGATCGAAAGAGTGCAGCAGCATACAAGGATGCGGATGCGGCAGATTGATGATCCGCTTCTGGCCGAGCGCATGCATGATCTGGAAGATCTGGCCAACCGGCTGCTGCGCACCGTTTCCGGCCAAATGGGCACTGCGGCAAAAATGGGTTTGCGGCAGGACACGATCCTGATTGCCCGCAATCTGGGTCCGGCAGAGCTGCTCGAATATGACCGGCGCAGGCTGAAGGGCGTGGTCCTCGAGGAAGGTTCGCTAACCGCCCATGTCACGATCATTGCCCGCGCGATGGGCATCCCCATACTCGGCCAGGTAAAGAACATCCGGCAAGTCGTCCGCGAGGACGATCATCTTTTGCTCAACGTCGATGATAATGTCGTGTTTGTAAGACCTGGCCCGTCGGTCGAGGAGGCGTTTGAAGCACAGCTGGAGCTAAGCCAGAAGAAACGTGCCGCATATTCCGAATTGCGCGACAAGGAAGCCATTACCAAAGACGGCGTCCGGATCACCGTCAATGTCAACGCCGGCCTGCGGGATGACCTGGCGCTGCTCAATCTGACCGGTGCCGACGGCATCGGACTGTTCCGGACCGAATTCCAGTTTCTCGTCGCCGCGACCATGCCCGGCCGAACCGCGCAGACCCGCTTCTACCGCGATGTGCTGGACGCCGCAGGCGACAAACCGGTCATATTTCGCACCGTCGATATCGGCGGCGACAAACCGCTCCCTTATTTTCAGGCCAGCGAATCCAAAGAAGATAATCCAGCCATGGGCTGGCGCGCGATCCGGATCGGTCTTGAACGGGATGCGCTGATGAAAGTTCAGGCGCGGGCCTTGATAGAGGCGGCGGCTGGGCGGAAGCTGAATATCATGTTCCCGATGATCGCGGAGCCATGGGAATTTGATGAAGCCAAGGCGGTATTCGAACATCAGCGCGCCTATCTGCAAGGTCAGAAAAAACGCCTGCCGTCGCAAATCCGCTATGGTGCCATGCTCGAGGTCCCTGCCCTGGCAGAATGTCTGGATCTGATGGCAGACCGGCTCGATTTCCTTTCGATTGGCACCAATGATCTGACCCAGTTTCTTTTTGCTGCAGACCGGAGCAATCCGAAACTTGCCGAGCGGTTTGACTGGATGAGTCCGGCAATTCTCAGATTCATACGGCGCGCCTCGGAAAATGCAGAACGCTACGCTATTCCTCTCGGCATTTGCGGAGAAATGGGTGGTCGTCCTCTGGATGCACTGGCGCTTCTCGGGCTGGGCATTCGCAGCCTGTCGATCACACCGGCGTCGGTTGGACCGATCAAGGCGATGGTTCGTTCACTCGACCTCGGCCAGGCAAAAATCGAGATCGAAGCGATTTTGAAAGAAGCGCCAGCCCAACCGCGAGCGCGGCTCGAACAATGGGCAATTGAGCGCAACGTCGACCTGGATTGATCCCTGTTCCGGCAATTAGCGGCAAATCGGTGACGGAAGAGATCAAAATCGTAAAATGCGGTACATATACCACGATAGTCATTGACTTTTGTCGCCCAAACTGGCTTTTTTTGTAAATTATCCGGGGGTGTGCGAAAAGGGTCGCAGAATGATCCGGCCAAAGGAGTATGAAGTGGCCGAAGAAACCAAAGATGACGAGAATGTCGAGCTGACTTTGCACGCCACAGGCGCATTATTACGCCAGGCGCGCGAGCAGAAAAACATGTCGCTGGAAGAGATCGCAAAAAAAACCAGAATTCCGCAACGCCATCTGGCGTCGCTGGAAAGCGGTGATTTTGAAGCGCTTCCCGGACGAACTTATGCAATCGGCTTTGCCAAATCCTTCGCCCGAACGGTCGGACTGAGCGACGCATCCATCGGCAGCCAGTTGCGCGAGGAAATGGAAGAACAGGGACACGGGACCTACCAGCCGGAGCTGAGCGAATATGATCCCGCCAACCCCTCCAGTATTCCGCCTCGCTATCTGGCATGGACCGCAGCCGGCATTGGTGCCCTGGTGCTCGTCGGTTATCTGGTCTGGCGCACTTTGATCCTCAATCCCGGCGAGATTACCGAGATCGCGGAAAATGAAACCGCAACCGAAATAGCAAGCGCTACGGGAAATCCCAATGCGCAGAATCTCGAAACGGGTGGCCCGACACCCTCCAGCCAGGGAACGGTTGTCTTGACCGCGACCCAGAATGTCTGGTTGAAAATCTATGACGGTGAGGGCAAGCGCCTGTACGAAAACGAAATGGCCGCCGGCGAGACATTCACTGTTCCGGCTGATGCCGACGATCCCCAGATTCTGACCGGGCGCCCCGATGCGCTGACCGTCACGATCGATGGCCAGGTTGTCCCGCAACTGGGCACGGCGGAGCGGACAATCAAGGATGTCGGGGTCAGCGCGGCGGCGTTGCTTGCCCGGGGAGAAGCCAGCGGTCCGGCTGTCGATTTATCGACTGATTGAGAATCGCACAAGCCGACATGTTGACGGGAATGGGTGGAAAACCGCCGGTTTCCGGTTATAATTTTCTTTACTTTTCAGGCTAGTATATGGTTAATATACGCCAAATTCAGCGGAGGCTTCGATGAAGACATTGGGTATCACAATCCTGCTCACCAGCTTGCTCGTCAGCACACCGGTGGCGGCACAAGATGCAAATACAGGTAAGCGCGTCGATCGCCTCGAACAAGAAATGCGCGCGGTCCAGCGCAAGATATTCCCCGGTGGCACAGGCCGCTATTTCGAACCCCAGATCACGGCCGAGACCGGCCCCGCGTCATCCGGGACAACGAATACGACGTCGGCTGTCACCGACCTTATCGCCCGCGTTGACGCGCTCGAGCGCAGTCTGGCGAACCTTACCGGCCAGGTCGAGGAAAACGGATACCGGCTGAAGAAAATCGAGGATCGTTTGGCCGCGACGGAAGCGCCGGCGGTTAGCGCGACGACCACGGGTACGAACGGATCTACACCCACGGTAGCCGCACCGGAGGCTGCACCCGATCCCCAGCGGGTTGTCGGCGTCGCTGCGATCGTCATGCCCGACACCGGGGACGCTGCCGAAGATGCCTATATTTATGGCTATCGGTTGTGGGACGCAAAATTCTATCCCGAAGCCCAAACCCAGCTGAAGAAAATGGCCGATGAACATTCCGGCCATCGGCGGGCCAGCTACGCTCAAAATCTGCTGGGCCGCGCCTATCTCGATGATGGCAAGCCGGCGCTGGCTTCGGTTGCCCTCTATGAAAATTACCAGAAGCGCCCCCGCGGCGAACGGGCACCGGACAGTCTCTATTTTCTGAGCACGGCGCTGGTGCAACTGGGCAAGAAAGCCGATGCCTGCCGGGTTCTGGCAGAAATGCAGGATGTCTATCCGGATGTGGCCAGTGGCCGGCTTGCTGACCGGGTCGCATCGGGCAAGGCCGCCGCCAACTGCAAGTAGCTGATGGACAACGAAACCGCCTCGCTAAAAGAAGATTTTGCAGAGGCATTTTATCGGCTGATTCCGGCATTTGAATCGAATGGCGAGAAGCTGGGGCTGGCCGTTTCCGGCGGGCCCGACAGTCTGGCTCTGCTATTGCTGGCATTTGACGTCTTTCCGGGCAGGATTGCCGCAGCGACCGTCGATCATGGCTTGCGCCCTGCGGCAACGACCGAAGCCGAATTTGTCGCCTCGCTATGCCGCGAACGAGGCATAGCCCACGACATATTGCGACCCGTTGTGCCGATCCGCGGCAGCATCCAGAGCGCGGCCCGGCACGCACGCTACGGACTGCTGCACGACTGGATGAAGGAAAATGACATCCATTGGCTGGCAACCGCCCATCATGCGGATGATCAGCTGGAAACCATGATCATGCGGATATTGCGCGGCAGCGGGATCGACGGGATGTCGGGTATAAGGGAGAAACGGGCCAATATTATCCGCCCGCTGCTTCATTTCCGGAAATCGGCCCTGATTGCCTATGTCGCCAGCCAGGGCATCGAAGCGGTCGATGATCCCTCCAATCGCGATCAGGGTTTCGACCGGGTGCGGGTGCGACAGGCGCTAAAGGATCTGGAAGGATTTGATACCAGTCTCGCCAGTCAGAGCGCGAGCGCATTGGGCTCGGCCCGTGAGGCTATCGAGTGGCACGTCGAGCAGCTTGCCGCGGAGCATATCAAAACCGCAGATAGCGGGTGTTCGCTCGAAAAAACCGCTTTCCCGCACGAGATTCAGCGGCGTCTGCTGCTCAAATGCCTGCATATTTGCGATGTTTCCCTGTCCCCTCGCGGCAGCCAGATTGACCAGACAATCATCGCTCTGGAACGGGGTGAAACCGTCACTCTCGGCAATATTTTATGCCGCGGCGGAGAGAATTGGGCCTTCCAGACCGCTCCGCAGCGCCGGAACAGCTAAATTCCCCGACGCTTGCCCGCCCAGCTCCGATTACACTGATCGGTAAAAACATTGGCGTCCATATTGTCATCCTCGGGAAAAGGACTATCTTTAGGTAAATGAGAATATTGCGTATGATGCCCATCATCCGCGACAACAATGATTACAGGACAAGATGCGCAATGAATGACGAACAGGATCCGAAAGAAAACCCGTGGATGAAGAGCATGTTCATCTGGGCTGGCGTCATCATCGCGCTTCTGCTCACTGTTTCAATGTTTGGTGCAGGTGCCGCAAGTGACGCGGGAACAGGTATCAGCTATTCCTCTTTCCGCAACAAGGTTGAAGAAGGCAGCGTCAAAAGCGTTGCCATCGCGCCGGACCAGATCACCGGCGAACTTACCAATGGCGACAAATTCTCGACCACACCGGTCGGCAACGATCCGTCGCTGGTAAACCTGCTCGATGAAAAGGGCGTCGAATATAGCGGCAAGGCTCAGGAACAGGCGAGTATCTGGCAGATCATTCTGGTCCAATCCCTGCCCTTCCTGCTGATCCTCGGCATCGCCTTTTTTGTGCTGCGCCAGATGCAAAAAGGCAGCGGCTCCGGAGCCATGGGCTTTGGCAAGTCCAAGGCGAAGCTTCTGACCGAAAAACAGGGCAAGGTAACCTTTCAGGACGTCGCCGGGATTGATGAAGCCCGCGAAGAGCTGGAAGAGATCGTCGAATTTCTGAAGAATCCCGGCCGTTTCGCCAAGCTTGGCGGCCAGATACCGAAAGGCGCGCTGCTTGTCGGTTCGCCTGGTACCGGTAAAACCCTGCTGGCTCGCGCCATTGCGGGCGAAGCCGGCGTACCGTTTTTCTCCATCTCCGGTTCCGATTTTGTCGAAATGTTTGTGGGCGTCGGCGCCAGCCGTGTCCGTGACATGTTCGAGCAAGCGAAGAAAAACGCGCCGTGCATCGTCTTCATAGACGAAATCGATGCCGTCGGTCGTCATCGTGGCGCCGGTCTCGGCAACGGCAATGACGAACGCGAACAGACGCTGAACCAGCTACTGGTCGAGATGGATGGTTTTGAAGCCAATGAAGGTATCATCATCATCGCTGCAACCAACCGTCCCGACGTGCTGGATCCTGCTCTGCTGCGTCCCGGCCGTTTTGACCGTCAGGTTGTCGTCCCACGCCCCGATATCGAAGGACGCGAAAAGATTCTGGCAGTCCATATGAAGAAGGTGCCGCTGGCGCCCGACGTCGACCCGCGCACCATTGCACGCGGCACGCCCGGTTTCTCTGGCGCTGATCTGGCCAATCTGGTCAACGAGGCTGCCCTGATGGCGGCTCGCCGCGGCAAACGGATGGTCGCGATGAGCGAGTTCGAGGATGCCAAGGACAAGGTCATGATGGGCACCGAGCGCAAGTCGATGGTGATGACCGAAGACGAGAAGAAAATGACCGCCTATCACGAAGCCGGTCATGCTCTGGTCTCCGTGCACGAACCGGCCTCTGATCCGATCCACAAGGCGACGATCATCCCCCGTGGCCGTGCGCTTGGTATGGTCATGCGCCTGCCCGAACGCGACAATTACAGCTACCACCGCGACAAGATGCACGCCAATCTGGCGGTGTCGATGGGCGGCCGCGTCGCCGAGGAAATCATCTTCGGCTATGACAAGGTCTCGTCCGGCGCATCCGGCGATATCCAGTACGCGACCAAACTCGCTCGCGACATGGTCACCCAGTGGGGCATGTCGGACCTGATGGGGCCGTTGCAATATGAAGAGGAACAGGGTGAAACCTTCCTCGGCTATTCTCAGTCCCAGCGCGTCCATATGTCGGACGAAACCGCTAAGAAGATCGATCTGGAAATCCGCAAGCTGATCGACGACAGCTATGACCGTGCGAAGCATGTGCTGACCACGAACGAGAAGCAACTCCATGCCCTCGCCAATGCGTTGCTCGAATATGAGACGCTGTCCGGCGAAGATATCGACGAGCTGGTCGAAACCGGCAAGCTGTCGCGCCCGAATGGAGAGGTTGTCAAGCCGGCTGCCGTTCCTTCTGCCGGCGCGAGCATCCCGAAGGCGGGACGGAAGAAAAAAGGCCCGTTTGGCGATCCCAAACCGCAAGGCGCTTAACCCCCGCCTGCCAATGACAGAATAAGAAAAGGCCGCCCGGAATATTTCCGGCGGCCTTTTCTTTTGTCTCGAATAATCTTGCGCGGTGACGCGGCTTGCTTACCGGCGACCATAGTCTCCGGAAACACCGGCGCTGCGTGGTGGTGCAGCGGCGGTCAAGCGAAGCGCTTCAGCCGACTGGCTGATCGAACCGATTTCATCCGGCGTATCATCATCGTCGATGAGAACCTTCTGCAGCGACTGGATCAGGCTTTCTTCCAGATCCTTCGGCTTGACGGTTTCTTCTGCGATTTCGCGCAGCGCCACAACCGGGTTTTTATCACGATCGCGGTCAACAGTCAGCTCTTCGCCGCCTGAAATCTCACGTGCGCGCTGGGCAGCGAACAACACCAGATCAAACCGGTTTGTTACTTTATCGACGCAATCTTCAACGGTAACGCGAGCCATAAGCCGCTCCTGATTCTGCAAAATATTGGAAAAGAAGCCTGCATCTAGGGATATCAGCTGGATTTGTCAACAAATCCGGTGTGCTGTGAACATTCATAAACAATCTAATGGTTTGTCGGTACGCCGGTGATAATCTATGCCTCCCAGCCATGGAAAGCGTCACCGCCAACAACCCGATATTGCCATCCGATCCGCCAATATGGCTTGGCGTCGGCGAGAATCGCTTGCGACTGGTCCGCGCCGCCGCGGAACGTCTCGCCGCGCTGGTGAACATGATCGAAAGAGCGGAAAAAAGCCTCAAGCTTTTCTTCTACATGTTCGAGGATGACCGCACCGGCCGGAGAATTCTGGATATATTGATCGCCGCCTGCGAACGCGGCCTGGCCGTCGAAATGATGGTCGACAGCTTCGGTTCAAACGGTACATCGCGAAGTTTTTTTGATCCGCTGATCGAAGCGGGCGGAAAATTCAAGATTTTCAGCCCGCGCTTTTCGACCAGCTATTTTGTCCGCAACCACCAGAAAATGATCATCGCCGATGATTGCTGCGCGCTGATCGGCGGATTCAACATTGCCGACGCCTATTTTGACATGGCCCAGCAAAACGGAGAGAGCCTCCCGGTCGGCGATAGCTGGGAAGATCTCGGCCTCGAAATCGAAGGGCCCGAAGTCAGAAATCTCGCCAACTATTACCGGCTGTTGTCCGACTGGGTCTATCGCGACAATGGCAATATCCGTTCGCTGCAAAAAATGGTGCGGCACTGGAAGGCCGGTGACGGCCAGTTTCGCTGGCTGCTCGGCGGACCGAGCAATCGTCTGAGCCGCTGGGCGTGGGCGATCAAGAAAGATCTCGAGAATGGCAGCAGGCTCGATCTCGTCTCCGCCTATTTTTCGCCGGGACAAGGCCTTTTGCGCCGCATTGGCAGAATATCGAAACGTGGCGGGGAGAGCCGGATCATCTTGCCCGGAAAAACCGATAATGCGGCGACGATCGGTGCCAGCAGATTATTGTACGGATATCTGCTGAAGCGCCATGCCCGTCTGTTCGAATATCACCCCAAGCGGCTGCACACCAAATTGGTGGTTGTCGACGATGCGGTCTATATCGGCTCCGCAAATTTCGATTTGCGCAGCCTGTATATCAATGTCGAGATGATGTTGCGGGTCGAAGATGCCGCATTTGCCGGTCATGCGCGCAGCGTGATCGACATCATTCACGAGCAGACAGAGGCGATCACACCGGAACTGCACAAGTCGCGCCGGTCCTTTCTGAACCGGCTGCGCTGGACCATATCCTACTTTGTCGTGAATACGCTCGACTATAGTGTTACCCGCCGACTCAATTTCGGAATCAAGAAATAGCTCCGCCTTTTTCGCATTCGGGCCAATTTCCGGACCAACTTCACCATTCTGTCGCAGGACAAGAATCGTTCATCGCAATTCGCGGTTATGACTCTGTTAAGACAGAGCCACGTAGCTAGGAGGAGCGATGAGTATTCCAATATCAGATGATCGGCAGTGCATATGACCCAGTTTCGGTATATTTTCACATTGCTGCTAACCACCATATTGGCCGCATGCGTGTCCGCTCCCGACCGGCCATCGGTTCAACGGGACACACCCCCGCCCCCGACATATAAAAATCCCGCGCCAACGGAAACGCCGCGCGCCACTGCGTCGCGTGACCGCCCCGATCCGGCGCTGGTCCGCGAAATTGCCGATCTTTGGCGGAGCTTCCCGGGCACAACGGGGATTGCAGTCAAGCGGATCGACGGTGACTGGGAAATCGGTCACAGGATGGATCAATATTTCCCGCAGCAGAGCGTCTCCAAACTCTGGGTCGCGCTGACCCTGCTCGACAAAATCGATCAGGGCCGCGCCTCCTTGTCGGATTCCATCCGCATCGGCAAAGAAGATTTGACGCTATTCCACCAGCCCATGGCGGCGGAAGTCGAAAAGAACGGTGCCGTCGTAAAGTCTGTCTACACCTTGCTTGAGCAAGCATTGGCGAGCAGCGACAATACGGCAAATGACGCTCTGCTCAATCATGCAGGCGGGCCGGAAGCCGTGCGCAAGTTCATCGCAAAAAACGATCTCGGGAAAATCCGCTTCGGCCCTGGTGAACGCTTGTTGCAGAGCGGCATCGCCGGAATGGAATGGCGGCAGAATCTGTCCTACGGGCGTACATTCTATGCAGCCCGGGCAAAAATACCGGTCGAGCAACGACGCCAGTCGCTCGACGCCTATCTCGCCGATCCGGTCGACGGGGCAAGTCCGCAAGCGATTGTTCGCGCGCTCGACAAACTGGCCCGCGGCAAGCTGCTGTCGGAAAATTCGACCAATTTGCTGCAATCGATATTGAAACGGACGAGAAGCGGGCCGAACCGGCTTAAGGCAGGCGTTCCTGCCGGTTGGGAATTTTTGCACAAAACCGGCACCGGTCAGGTGCTTGGCCCGGTCGCAACCGGATATAATGATATCGGTATCATGACGGCGCCGGACGGCACCCGCTATGCCGTGGTCGTGATGCTGGGCGATACGACCGCATCCATCCCGGAACGGATGCGGCTGATGCAGTCGGTGACCCGGGCCGTTGCCCGTTACCACCCGGGCTGATCGCTATTCGCTATCGGCGGCCGGTGCCGGTGTGGCCGTCTCCGGTGTATCGATTGCTTCAGGCGGACTATTGCGCTCGTCGAGCATCTTTGCCGCTTCATCCAGTGCCTTTGCCTCGCCGATGGTAACGCCACCGGGGCCGGGATCATTCTCGGCAGGACCGCAAGCAGCCAGTCCGGTCAATATCATGATGCTGACTATATTTTTCATGCCGTCTCCATAATGCCAATCCGGACTGAGCCAAAGACAAAAAAAAGGGCCACCCGGGGGCAGCCCTTTTTTCTAAATCTCGCTAAAAATTTAGTTGAGTTCTTTTTTCGCAGCGGCAGCGGCTTTGTCTACTGCAGCATTCGCAGCATCTTTAGCAGCTGAACCGGCTGCTGATGCAGCTTCACCAGCGGCTACAGCAGCTTCACCAGCGGCATCAGCAGCAGCACCGGCTTCAGCAGTCGCGTCAGCAGCAGCTTCGCCCATGGCGTCGGTTGCGCCTTCAGCGGCATCCATTGCATCATCAGCAGCTTCTTCAGCGGTTGCTTCTGTGCCTTCTACGGCTTCTTCTACACCGGTTTCAGCATTGTCAGCGCCGGAGCAAGCAGCCAAGCCAAGTGCAGCGGCCAAAACGATTGATGTTGTAACTTTTTTCATTGGGGTAAACCTTTGTTATATTCCTCAAAAAACCAAGCAGGGCGAGAGGCGTTCTACCGCCAATGTCCTACGGTGGACGTATCTAGCGTTTTGGCCGAACGAACGCAATGAAGAACCTGATGTGACATTTTCATGACCTGTAAATTCTACTGTCATCGCGATCTCCGACAAATATTAAACGCGGAAAATCAAGTCGATTGACCAGATATAAAGATTTCTTTATATAGTAATTCGACATGGATCATATCTTAAACATTTTCAGAGCACTTGCCGACCCTACGCGGTTGCGAATCGTGCTGTTGCTGCAAAAAATGGAACTGGCTGTCGGTGAACTTGCACAGATACTGAACCAGAGTCAGCCACGGATTTCACGCCACATCAGAATATTGGATGAAGCCGGACTGGCTGAGCGGCGAAAGGAAGGGAGCTGGGTTTTCCTGAAACCCGGCCCCGCATCCGAGCTGGAGATACTGGGCCGCATTTTCCGGTCTGACAAGGTGGCCAAGTCGGAACAGGCGATGCAGGACCAGGCGCAGCTTTCATTGGTCCGCAAAGCCCGCGCCGAGATGGCGGAACGCTATTTTTCCGCGCATGCCGAGGAATGGGATGCGATCCGCTCGCTGCACCTGCCCGAAGCAGAAGTCGAACGGGCGATGCTCGTCTTGCTGAAAGATGCGCAGCTCGGCAAGATGCTGGATATCGGGACCGGGACGGGGCGGATGGTCGAACTGTTCGGGCCGTCAGCCCAATCGGTCATCGCGCTCGACAAAAGTCCGGAGATGTTGCGGCTGGCCCGGGCAAAATTGCTCGAAAGCGAAGCCGCCAACGGATCGGCTCTGGTACAGAAAACGGAATTGAAACAGGGCGACTTCAACCAGCTGCCGGTGGAAAATTGCGCGGTCGATAGCGTCATTCTCCATCAGGTCCTGCATTATGCCCAGCATCCCGAAGCGGTGCTTGTCGAAGTGTCGCGGGTATTGAAATCCAACGGTTTCGTCCTGATCGCAGATTTTGCCGCCCATGACCGGGAGGATTTGCGCACCGAACATGCGCACGCACGTCTGGGCTTTAGCGATGACAGCATGAAACGCTGGCTCACCGCCTCGAAGCTTGAACTGGTGCAAACCAGAACCCTTGATGGGGGTGAACTGACGGTAAAGATCTGGGTCGCCAGAAAGCCGGCCATAACCAGCCTGCATCCCGACGCCGACAAAGCGGCCTCTCGGTCTGAAAATTTGAAAAGAGCAACAGCATGAACAACACCACACGGCCAATGGGCTTCAACGAGCTGGAAGAAGCCAAACGGGCGCTGGATGTGCCGCTGTTCGCGGGACTGAGCGGGGACGCCGATGTCTCGTTCGAATTTTTCCCGCCAAAATCGGAAAAAATGGAAAAAACCCTGTGGGATAGCGTGGTCACTCTGGAGCCGCTCAATCCGCGATTTGTTTCGGTCACTTATGGAGCCGGCGGCACCACGCGCGAACGCACCCATGCTACGGTCGCCAGGATCGCCAAAGAAACCAATATTCCTGCAGCGGCCCATCTGACCTGCGTCGGCGCAAGCAAAGCGGAAATCGCCGAGGTTGCGAAATCCTATTGGGAGGCGGGCGTTCGCCATATAGTCGCTTTGCGCGGCGATCCGCCGTCGGAGGGTCAGGCCTTCGAACCGCATCCGCAAGGCTATGCCAGCGCTGCGGAACTGGTAAAAGGCCTGAGCGACATTGCGCCGTTCGAAATATCGGTCGCCGCCTATCCGGAGACCCATCCGGAAGCCGACTGCCCGCAAACCGACCTCGACAATCTGAAGCGCAAGCTGGATGCCGGGGCAAGCCGGGCGATCACGCAGTTCTTCTTTACCGCAGAGGCCTTTTTCCGCTTTCGCGATGCTGCGGCCGCAGCCGGTATCGACGCCGAGCTGGTTCCCGGCATTCTGCCGGTTTCCAACGTCGCCCAGACCCGCAAATTTGCCGGCATGTGCGGCGCCGAAATTCCCGGCTGGATGAATGACCTGTTCGAGGGTCTGGATGACCATCCTTCGGCGCGGCAATTGATCGCCGCCACGGTGGCAGCGGAATTGTGCCGCAAGCTTTATGCCGGTGGCGTTCGCCAGTTTCATTTTTATACGCTCAACCGGGCCGAACTCAGCTACGCGATTTGCCACTTGCTCGGCAAGCGCCCGAATGGGGCCCGCCAGGAGAAAGCAGCATGACCAGCGCGCGCGAACAATTGCAGAAACTGGCTGCGGAACGCATCCTCGTATTTGATGGCGGCTATGGCACCGCGATCCAGAATTACCGGCTTGGCGAAGAGGATTATCGCGGCAGTCTCGACCTCACCGATGACCAGAAGGGCAATAATGATCTGCTCAGCCTGACCCGTCCGGATATTATCGAGGCCATTCACACATCCTATCTCGAAGCGGGCGCCGACATTATCGAAACCAACACGTTCAGCTCTACCGAGATCAGCCAGGCCGATTATGGCTGCGAGCATCTGGTTCGCGATCTCAACGTCAAGTCCGCAGAAATCGCCCGTGCGGCCTGCGACAAGGCCGAAGCCAGGGATGGCCGCCCGCGCTTTGTCGCCGGATCCGTCGGCCCGACCAACAAGACCCTGTCGCTGTCGCCCGACGTGAACGATCCCGGTTTCCGCGAAATTGAATATGATTATCTGAAAGGCGTTTACCGGGCGCAATGCGATGCCCTGATCGACGGTGGTGTCGACTTCCTGTTGATCGAGACGATCTTTGATACGCTCAACGCCAAATGCGCTGGCATGGCGGCGATGGAAGCGGCAGAAGCAAGCGGGCGGGACGTGCCGTTAATGATATCGATGACCCTGACCGACCTGTCGGGTCGCAATCTCTCCGGCCATACGGTCGAGGCTTTCTGGCACGCGGTCCGGCATCTCAAGCCGCTGACCATCGGGCTCAACTGTTCTTTCGGAGCGGACCAGCTCAGGCCGCATCTGGCGATGCTGTCGAAAGAGGCGAACGCGCTGATCATGGCCTATCCCAACGCTGGCCTGCCCAATGATCTAGGCGAATATGACGAAATGCCGCAAGAGACGGCGGAATTAATCGGCGATTGGTTGAAAGACGGTCTGGTCAATATCGTCGGCGGTTGCTGTGGCACCACACCGGAGCATATTGCCGCCATTGCCGGTGCCGTGGCTGACCAGGAACCGCGCAAGATACCGAAGATTACTGTCAGGACACGTCTGTCGGGTCTCGAACCGTTCACGATGGCGGCATGAGCCGAGCGTAATCAGGTTCGTGGCGCTCCCGCCATGACTGGATAGACTATTAATCGCCCTTCGGCTTCGGTCGAGACCAACGGATGATATCACGAATTATGAACCAATCCTCTTCCACCAATTTCGTCAATATCGGCGAACGCACCAATGTCACCGGCTCCGCCCGCTTCAAGAAGCTCATCCTCAACGATGACTATGAAGCAGCGGTCGAGGTCGCTCGCCAGCAGGTCGAGAACGGCGCGCAGGTGATCGATATCAACATGGACGAAGGCCTGCTCGACGCGCATCATGCGATGACGACCTTTCTCAAGCTGATCTCTGCCGAACCCGATATCGCGCGCGTTCCCGTGATGATCGACAGCAGCAAATGGTCGGTGATCGAGGCCGGGCTGAAATGCGTGTCCGGCAAACCGATCGTCAATTCGATCTCGATGAAGGAAGGCGAGGAGGAATTTCTCAACCACGCCCGCAAATGCATGGCTTATGGTGCGGCAGTAGTGGTCATGGCCTTTGACGAGACCGGTCAGGCGGATACCAAAGAGCGCAAGATCGAAATTTGCGAGCGCGCCTACAAGCTGCTCACCGGCATCGGCTTCCCGCCGGAAGATATTATTTTCGATCCCAATGTTTTTGCCATCGCCACCGGCATTGATGAGCACCGCCGCTACGGGCTCGATTTTATCGAGGCGACCCGCGAGATCAGGAAGCGCTGCCCGCATGTCCATATTTCCGGCGGCCTTTCCAATCTGTCGTTCAGCTTCCGAGGCAATGAACCGGTGCGCAAGGCGATGCACAGCGTCTTTCTCTACCACGCAATTCCTGCCGGCATGGACATGGCGATCGTCAACGCCGGCCAGCTTGATATTTACGACGACATCGATCCGGAACTGCGCGAGCTTTGCGAAGATGTCATATTCGACCGGCGCGACGACGCGACCGACCGGCTGATCACGCTCGCGGAAAAATTCCGCGGCACCGATGAAGTGGCGGAAAAGGCGGCGGCGGAATGGCGCGGCTATGAAGTGCACAAGCGTCTGGAACATGCGCTGGTCAAGGGCATCGACGCCCATATCATCGAAGATACCGAGGAAATGCGTCTCGCCGTCAAAGCGCGCGAGGGTCGCCCGATCGAAGTGATCGAAGGACCGTTGATGGACGGCATGAATGTCGTCGGCGACCTGTTCGGGTCCGGCAAGATGTTCCTGCCGCAAGTGGTCAAATCCGCGCGCGTCATGAAAAAGGCCGTCGCCCACCTTTTCCCCTATATCGAAGCGGAAAAAGACGAGAATGCCAAAGGCAAGGGCAAGATCATCATGGCCACGGTCAAGGGCGATGTGCATGATATCGGCAAGAATATTGTCGGTGTTGTGTTGCAGTGTAACGGCTTTGAAGTCATCGATCTTGGCGTCATGGTGTCGTGGACCGATATATTGAAAGCCGCCAATGAAAATGACGCGGATATCATCGGCCTGTCGGGACTGATCACACCCTCGCTCGATGAAATGGTAACCGTTGCCGAAGAAATGGAACGGGCAAAAATGACCATGCCGCTGCTCATCGGCGGTGCGACCACATCCAAAACCCATACCGCGTTGCGTATCGAACCCGCCTATAGCGGCCCGACCATCTATGTGCTCGACGCCAGCCGCGCCGTCGGTGTCGCGTCACAGCTGGTCAGCGACACGCAGGCCGAACCCTTTATCGCAAAAACCCGGGAAGATTATGAGCAGGTCCGCATCGCGCGGGCGGGCAAGACCGGAAAGAAACTGGCGACGCTCGAAGAAGCGCGCGCCAATGCCGCTGTGGTCGACATGAGTCTCAAGGCTGCGGCCCCGGCCAAGCCGGGACTGCACGTCTATGAAGACTGGGACCTCGCAGAGCTGCGCGACTATATCGACTGGACTCCCTTTTTCAGGGCATGGGAACTGGCCGGCAATTATCCCGCAATCCTGACCGACAAGATTGTCGGCGAAAGCGCGAGTGACCTGTTCCGCGATGCGCAGGTGATGCTCGACCAGATTATCGAGGAAAAGTGGCTGACCGCTAAAGGCGTCGCTGGCCTGTGGCGGGCGCGGCGCGACGGCGATGACATATTGGTTTCACTGGACAATGAGGAATATAATCTGCCGATGCTGCGGCAGCAGGTCGTCAAACGCGGCGGCAAACCGAATAATTGTCTCGCCGATTTCATCGATACCAGCGACGACTGGATCGGCGGCTTTGCGGTTACCGCCGGCCATGGCATTGACGAACATGTCCAGCGGTTCGAGATGGACAAGGATGATTATAACAGCATCCTGCTAAAGGCTCTTGCCGACCGGTTTGCCGAAGCCTTCGCCGAACGCATGCACGAACATGTCCGCAAGTATCTGTGGGGCTATGCGGCGGATGAAAATTTGAACAACAAGGACCTGATCCGGGAAAAATATCAGGGCATCCGCCCTGCCCCGGGCTATCCCGCCTGTCCGGACCATAGTCTGAAACCGATCCTGTTCGAGATGCTGGATGCGACGGCGAACACCGGTATCGAGCTCACCAGCGGCTTCGCGATGACGCCGACGGCTGCGGTTTCGGGCTTCTATTTCGCCCATCCGCAAGCCGATTATTTCGGGGTCGCGCGGATCAGTGAAGACCAGGTTGAAGAATATGCCACAAGGCGCGGTGTGTCTGTCGAACAGGCGCAGCGATGGTTGCGGCCCAATCTGAACGAATAGTCCACCTCATTAACCGGTTAACCTCTGTCGCTCAGCCTGAATTCATTTGGGACGGCATAAGCATAGCTATTGTTTGCCGTTGCGGCAGACGATAATGAGACTGCCCTATTCTTCCGATTCAGGATGGCCGAAATGAACTTCAAGACCCCTTTGATTGCCGCCGCTATCTTCGCCACGCTTGCCGGAACCACTGCACAGGCGCAGCGCGTCGCTCCCTTTACGGTCATGGAAACCGGCCAGGCCTATCAAAGGCTGGCGGACGCGGTTGCTGCCATTGGCGGCAATAATGCGACCATCGTCATCGCACCCGGCTCCTATGGCGATTGTGCGGTGCAGACAGCGGGCCGGATCACCTACAAAGCTTCCGTCCCGGGTCAAACCATCCTCGATGGCGGTGTCTGCGAGGGCAAGGCATCGCTTGTCCTGCGCGGCAAAGCAGCAACTATTGACGGAATCATCTTCCAGAACCAGCGCGTTCCCGATGGCAACGGCGCCGGCATCCGGATCGAACGCGGCGACCTCTATGTTTACAACGCGATGTTCCGCAATGCCGAAGAAGGCATATTGAGCGCCGACGATCCGAGCGCCGAGATTGTCATCGACCGGTCCACCTTCCAGCGGCTCGGACGCTGCGATCGCGGCCTGTCCTGCGCGCACAGCATCTATATCGGCGATTTCGGTTCGCTGAAGGTGACCAACAGCCGGTTCGAGAAGGGCAATGGCGGACATTATGTCAAAAGCCGCGCCCCACGGGCGACGATCACCAACAATAGTTTTGACGATACACAGGGCCGCGCCACCAATTACATGATCGACCTGCCGGCCGGCGCGACCGGCGTGATCAGCGGTAATGTCTTTGTCCAGGGCCAGAACAAGGAAAACTATAGCGCCTTTATCGCCATCGCGGCCGAAGACAGGGACCATAGTTCAGCGGGACTGAATATTCATTCGAACAACGCGTCACTCGCCAAGGGTGTAAAACGGAACACCTGGTTCGTCGCCGACTGGAGCGGCGACGAATTGCGGATCGCTAACAACAGTCTCGGACAAGGCCTGACCCGCTACCAGCGGCGCTAGGGTCTCGCCGCCAACCGGTTCATTCGCAGCTGTTTGCAGGGCCGCCGTCGATATCCAGACATTGTCCGTCTGTTTGATCCGCAGTGATTTCCACGCCGATCAGCGCGCCCAGAGTCGGAGCGATATCGACGGTCATTACCGACAGAGGCTGTTCAAAATGCTGGATGCCCTCGCGCCAGAACAGGATCGGTACCCGGCGGTCATAATCCCAGGGACTGCCGTGGGTTGAAACATAGCCGCGCTGGGTCGTGGCAATCGGTGTGATCCCCTTTTTGAGCAGGACGATAAAATCGCCGGACCGGTCGGGGTTGAAAGACGCGCGCGCACGCTCGGCCAGCGTCCATCCTTCGGGCGATCCGCGCGGAATCTCGATCGACGCGATGTCGTCACGGTCCAGCACCATCTCGACCTGATCATGGGCCGCGATCAGCGCGATGGCGCTATCCTTGACCTGTTCCCGCTGCTCTTCTGACAACTCGAGACTGACATAATAGTCGCCAAATGGTCCGTCCGCGTAGAGCACGGGCTTGTCGCCCGGAATGTTCAGCCCCGCCGCAACCTTCTTGCCGATCGTCTTTGCATTGAGATCGGGGTCGATACGCTGGGCCGTCGGCACGCCCTGCTGGCTCATCCGTTCCGGCAGGTCCAGACCGCCATGATCGGCCGTCAGCATCACGACATAGTCAATCTCTTGCGCGTCCAATATGTCGAAAAAGTCGCCAAGTGACCGGTCCAGTTCACCCATCTGGATGCACATTTCGAGACCCTCGGTGCCAAAGGCATGGCCGATATAGTCGGTCGCGGACAGTCCCACGGATATCACGTCCGTCGCCTCGCCCTGCCCCAGTTTCATGTCATTAATCACCGCGGTTGCCGCCGCGATTATCGACCTGTCGAAATCAGGCGAGCCGCGGTATATACTGGCGGCGCCGTCGGGACGCTCGAAAGCATATTCGCCGACAGATTTGCCCTCTCCGTGCATGATCTTCGCGCTATGCGCGGAACAGCTGGCCGGTATCTCGAATGCCGGACGGGCCTTGTCAATTTTCGCGCCGATAACCTCGTTCAACCTCGCCACCGCAGGCATGATCTTGCGGCCCTTCAGGGTGGAAAATCCCTTGCCTTGCCACCAGTAAATCTCGTCAACATCGTGGCCGCCCATCATCAGGGCTGCCCGGTCCTTGCCCGCCACCGCGACATTGCGCGATTTTGGCGATATTTTCTTCAGCCGCTCGCCCAATGTGGGCACCAGAAGATGCCAGGCGGAAGCGACAAAATCACCCTGCGTTGCAGCCGTGATATCGCCAAAGCTGGTGCCCGCGATCCGTTCGTCTTCGGCGCAATAGACGGTCTTGTCTTCGCGTTCGATCGACTGGTCGATCCAGTTATTGGCGATGATCCCGGCGCGCCCGGAATGCACACCGGTCATGATCGTCGAATGGCCCGGGCAGGTTTCGGTTGCAGCATGGGACTGATAGCCGGACGGGAACACCACACCATTTGCCAGCCGTTTCAGGCCATCGGTAAAACTGCTGCGATATTCGGCGAACAGATCGGCGGAGAACTGGTCCACCGAAATGGCAACGACCAATTTCGGCTGGGCTGGCTCCGCGCTATTGTGATCTTCGGCATTTGCCGTTCCCGAAATTGTGATAAGCGCAGCCAGAGCTGTAACTATGGTCGGTTTTCGCACGAATTGTCCCCACTGAATGAAAGCGCCTATGGAAAGTGATCTAGCAATAGACTAGATGCGGATAAACAGGAAATAGTGAGTTTTTATGACATTTGATTTTCGCATTTTCTCGGTAATGCTGGCGTTGGTTGCGCTGGTCATTGCTCCGGCGGCCGAAGCGCAGAACCGGCTCGGCAATAGCGAATTGAATGTACCGGCCACGCTCATCGCCGAAACGCAACAGGTCAAAGCCGGGCAAAGCGTAACCCTGGCCTTTGTCATGGAACCCAAGCCAACCTGGCACGGCTATTGGGAAAATCCAGGCGATGCCGGCATCGGCATGAGCTTCAACTGGACCCTGCCCGCAGGCGTGATCGCCGGGAAACCGAAATTTCAGGTCCCCGATACGCTGCTGATCTCGGGCATCATGAACTATGTTTACAAGGGCGATTATGCGGTGCTGGTCGATCTCGTCCTGTCCGATGATGTCCGGCCCGGTCCCTTGCCGATTTCGGTAAAATCGGAATGGCTGTCCTGCACCGACGAGATTTGCGTACCCGAACAGGATGATCTGTCAATCACGCTGCAGGTCGCCGGCAAAGACGCTCCGCTTGTGCTCGACAAAAGATTCAACGGGTTCCGCGCGGCCCTGCCCCGGCCTCTGGGCAGCGAAGCGAGCTTTGCCGTCACCGACAATCTCTTCCGCCTGTCGGTTCCCCTGCCGGCCAGTGTCGAGATTGACAGTCCCTATTTCTTCATCCTTGAAGACGGCGTTGTCGACTATGCCGCACCACAGAAATTCACGCGCGACGGCGATCGCCTGATCCTCGAGACCGATGCGCGCGGCGACGGGTTTGACGCGATCAACGGCATTTTGAAAATCGGCGATCACACGGGTTTCCTGATATCCGCAGTCAAAGGCGATGTCGCCATGACCGGCCTGCCACTGGCAGGAGACGATCCGAAGAGCGAGAGCAATGGGTCACTGCTTTTTTTGGCGCTGGGCGGCGCATTATTGGGCGGCCTGCTGCTCAACCTGATGCCCTGCGTCTTTCCGATACTCAGCCTGAAAGCGATCAGTCTGGCCAAGGCTGGCGGCAGTGAAGCCGTCGTCCGCCGCGACGCTCTGGCTTATACCGCTGGCGTTGTGCTGGTCGCCACCGCCCTTGGCGCGGTTCTGCTCGGCCTGCGGGCCAGCGGAGCGGCCGTCGGCTGGGCGTTCCAGCTGCAGGATCCGCGGATCATCTTTGTCCTGCTCGCGCTGGTAACGGCCATCGGGCTTAATCTGGCCGGCCTGTTCGAACTGCCCAATGTCAATTTCGGCAACAAGCTGACCCGGAAAGACGGCGCAGCCGGTTCCTTCTGGACCGGTGCGCTCGCCGCCTTTGTAGCCACGCCCTGCACCGGCCCGTTCATGGCAGCCGCTCTCGGTGCGACAATCGTCCTGCCGCCGGTGGCTGCGCTGGTGATCTTTGCCGGTCTCGGCATCGGCCTGGCCCTGCCCTTTCTGCTTATCGCCTTTGTCCCGGCTATACGCAGCCGCCTGCCCAAGCCCGGGCCCTGGCTGGACAGCTTCCGCAAGATCATGGCCATCCCGATGTTCCTCACCAGCATCGGCCTGATCTGGTTGCTCGGCCGCCAGATTGGCACCGATGCGCTCGGTCTGTCGCTAATCTTCCTGCTCACGGTCAGCCTGATCCTGTGGTGGTTCGGCGGGGGACAGATGAAAGGTCTGTCCCGCGGCGCGCTGACCAGCGCGGCCATGGTCGCTGCAGTTCTGGGCGGTATCATCGCCCTCCCGGGGGACGAGGCGATGAACAGCCAGAAGCTTGCGCACTCGTCCGCCGCGACATTGCCCAGCGAACCGTTTAGCGAAGCGCGCCTTTCTGAACTGCGCGCGTCCGGCCAGCCGGTTTTTGCCTATTTCACCGCTGACTGGTGCATCACCTGCAAGGCCAATGAGGCCACCGCCATCCAGCGCACCGAAACCGCCGATGCATTCGAAGCCGCCAAAGTTGCCGTGTTGATGGGAGACTGGACACGGCCCGATCCCGTGATCAGCCGGTTTCTGGAGCAGCATGGCCGGGCCGGCGTGCCGCTCTATCTCTATTATGCGCCCGGCGAGGAACCCGTCATCCTCCCGCAGATTCTGACCGTAGCAACATTGGTGGATTTGGTCGATAAATCGGTATAAACTGCCCCCTTGCTTCCACCCCCGATGAACGGAGACAATTCATGAGGAACCCTGCATCCATAGCCGTGACGGCCATCGCCACCATCGCACTAGCCAGCCCTGTGGCGGCAGCGCAAAAAACCGGCGCCATCGCCCAGGATTTCAAACTCACTGATGTAAACGGTAAAACCGTTCAGCTGTCACAATTTCGCGGCAAGACCGTTGTGCTCGAATGGCATAATCCCGGCTGCCCTTTTGTCAGCAAACATTATGACAGCGGCAATATGCAGGCGACCCAGAAAGCGGCGCGGCAACAGGGCGCTGTCTGGTTGACGATCAACAGCGGCGCCAAGGGCAAACAGGGTCATATGACTGGTGCCGAAGCGAAAGCGCTTATTGCCAAGCAGAATATCCAGTCGACCAACTATCTGTTCGACACCAAAGGTCTGGTCGGCAAGGCCTATGACGCCAAGACGACGCCCCACATGTATATTATCGATGGCGCGGGCATATTGGTCTATCAAGGCGGGATCGATGACAAGCCGACCGCCAATCCGGCAGATATCAAATTGGCGCGCAATCATGTGCTGGCGGCTCTGTCCGAGATGAAATCCGGCGACAAGGTCAGCGTCGCCTATTCGCGGCCCTACGGCTGCTCGGTCAAATACGCTTCCTGAACCGTCTGCAAGTTGCAGGACCGGCACGCAAACTCTACGCGCGCGCCAGCCCTGCGCCCCAGGGTCTCCGGATATGATGACGGCGTACGAACCCCCGAAAGTCGCCATCGACAGGTCTCCGGACCCAATGCGAAAACAGTTGCAACTCGTCGCTCAACCGGAGGGTCGGGGACAGATTCGATACACAACCGGAATCTGTCCCCTCCTTTGTTCCGACAGCGTGCGACCCTATCTAAAGGCGCCGGCGGTCAAACTTCTCCGTCCCGCCCGCCGGTTATCACCGGCGGTGGAGGTAATTTTTCTAGCGTCTCGATGCTAGCCCCGCTCTATTCCGGTACTCAGGAACATGCTGCTTGGGCCACTTCTTGTCACTGTGGTCTGTATACTGGCCTTGTAGACAACCTGCTATGAACAAGGGTGTAAAGAGATGTATCTTAACGCAAGGTGCTGAATTAGCCCTATTTTATTATTAAGCGCCGTAGCCCGCAGGCGGCCTATATTCTTCCGGCTCTGGCGAGGGTTTCACGCCCCGTCAGGAAATGCATGATTTTACAGATAGTTGCGGCCGTTACCGATTCGCGCGCTGTTTGGGCGCTCGCGAAAGCCCTAGCCGGGCTTGCGAAACCGCATCACGAACCTGTCGGTTTTGCCACGAACCGCCGGATCGAAGACATTTTTTTCCAGATCGTCGTCGGGATTGGCGAACATCTCGTTTTCCCCGTCCAGCACGAAACCGGCCTTCAGGAAATCTGAGCGCGCGGTTGCCGGATCGATCCTGTGGGTCTTCTCTACCACTGCGCGGGTATCGCCCGCAGAGCCGACGTGATCAATCACAGCGACAACGCCGCCCGGTTTCATACCTGCATATAGATTTGCCAGTATCGCAGCCGGGTCCATTCTTTCCATTTTGAACTGTTCGCTTTCCCAGTAAAAATCATGGTAGATCAGGTGGAGCATGGCAAAGTCGATGCTGTCCGCTGCCGGTTTGTAATCCGGCAATTGCGAAGCCACCATCGTCACATTGGGTTGCCGGGCAGCGACGTCCGCCCATTTTTGCTTAGACTGGTCACTGGAAACAAATTGCGGCGGATTAACCGCCACAACCGTTCCGTCGGGCCCAACGGCACGCCCCAGAATTTCGCTATAATAGCCGCCGCCAGCAAAAATATCGAGAACGGCATCGCCGGTTTCGAGGCCCATGAAGGCAAGCACCTCTGCCGGACTGCGGCTCTCGTCGAGCGCGACATCCGCCTCATCCCGCCCCGGAGCGGTCACCGCGGAAGCAAAATCGGGTGCCGTTTCCGCTGCATCAGTCGTCGATTGGGGCGCCATTTCTCCCGCATCGACCGGAGCCGCAATCGCCAATACGGAAGTCGCCAATGTCAAAAATATCGAAGCACGCATGATTGTCTCTCCCCAGAATATTGGGAGCAACATGAACCGGCCGGCACTTGCGCACAAGCTATAGCCAGTCCGTTAGTCTACTTGAGAATGTCGTTTATCGAAACAGTAGCGCAACTACATCTTCCGCTGCGTCTTGCCATAACCCATTTTCCGCGTCCCCGGTCGTCCTTCGGTCGACCTGCCTTTCGGTTGCGCGACCTGCAAGTCGGCAGGCAGCCCAAGCTCTTCGGCTTCCAGCTTGCGGATCTCGTCACGCAGGCGGCCTGCGGTTTCGAATTCAAGATCAGCCGCTGCATCGCGCATCTGTTTCTCCAGACTTTCGATATGCGCACGCAGATTATGGCCGACGAGAGGTTTGCCGTCGTCCCGGACTGCACCGGTGACCATATCCTTGGCTGTGGCGTGGGCGACAATGTCACCGATATTTTTCTTGATCGATTGCGGGGTGATGCCGTGCTCGAGATTATATTCGACCTGCTTCTCGCGGCGGCGATCGGTCTCGCTGATCGCGCGTTCCATCGATCCGGTCATCCGGTCGGCATAGAGTATCACCCGCCCGTCGACATTACGCGCGGCACGGCCGATGGTCTGGATCAGCGATGTTTCGCTGCGCAGGAAGCCTTCCTTGTCGGCGTCGAGTATCGCGACCAGACCGCATTCCGGAATATCAAGACCTTCGCGCAGCAGGTTGATGCCGACCAGCACGTCATAGACGCCCAGTCGCAGATCCCGGATCAGCTCGATCCGTTCCAGCGTCTCGACATCGCTGTGCATATAGCGGACCTTGATCCCGGCCTCGTGCATGAACTCGGTGAGATCTTCCGCCATCCGCTTGGTCAGCGTGGTAATCAGGGTGCGATAGCCCTGCTCAGCCACCTTGCGACATTCGTTGATCACATCGTCGACCTGGTCCTCGACCGGCCTGATCTCGACCGGTGGATCGATCAGCCCGGTGGGACGAATAACCTGTTCACTGAACACGCCACCAGTCTGTTCCATCTCCCATTTGCCCGGCGTCGCCGACACGCTGACGGTCTGCGGCCGCATCGCGTCCCATTCGTTGAAACGCAGCGGCCGGTTGTCGATACAGCTGGGCAAGCGGAAGCCATATTCCGCCAGATTGATCTTGCGGCGGTGATCGCCCTTCGACATGGCGCCGATTTGCGGAACAGTCTGATGGCTTTCATCGACAAACAGCAGCGCATTGTCCGGCAGATATTCGAACAAAGTCGGTGGCGGCTCGCCCGGCAAGCGCCCGGTCAGGAAGCGCGAATAATTTTCGATACCGGCGCAGCTGCCGGTGGCGGCGATCATCTCGAGGTCGAAATTGGTTCTTTGCTCCAGCCGCTGATGCTCGATCAGTTTTCCCTCGGCTTCCAGCTCCTTCAGTCGCTCCGCAAGCTCGAACTTGATCGCTTCCATCGCCTGTTTCATCGTCGGACCCGGCGTGACATGGTGCGAATTGGCATAGACCCGCACCTTGTTGAGGGTCGCGCCCTTCTTGCCGGTCAGCGGGTCAAATTCGACAATCTCCTCAATCTCGTCGCCGAAGAAACTGATCCGCCAGGCCATGTCTTCGTAATGCGACGGAAATATCTCGAGATTATCGCCGCGCACGCGGAAATTGCCGCGAGCGAAGGCCATGTCATTGCGCTTGTACTGCAGCGCCACCAGCTTGCGGATGATATCCCGCTGGTCGACCGCCTGTTCCTTGGTAAGGTCAAAGATCATCGCCGAATAGGTCTCGACCGAGCCGATACCGTAAAGACAGGACACCGACGCGACGATGATCACATCGTCCCGTTCGAGCAGCGAACGCGTCGCGCTGTGCCGCATCCGGTCGATCGCCTCGTTTACCGAGCTTTCTTTCTCGATATAGGTGTCCGACCGCGCGACATAGGCCTCGGGCTGGTAATAGTCATAATAAGAGACAAAATATTCGACGGCATTGTCCGGAAAGAAATTCTTGAACTCGCCGTAAAGCTGCGCCGCCAATATCTTGTTGGGCGCCAGGATCAATGCCGGCCGCTGCAGCTCTTCAATCATCTTGGCCATCGTGAAGGTCTTGCCCGATCCGGTCACGCCGAGTAGCACCTGATCACGCTCCTCGTCGCGCATCCCGGCAACCAGTTCCTTGATCGCCGCCGGCTGGTCGCCGGCCGGCTCAAAATCGCTGACCAGCTTGAACGGTCTGCCGCCTTCCGATTTTTCGGGACGATTGGGCTTGTGCGGTACGAAATCTTCGCCGGTCTCCGGCTCTGCAAGGCTTCTTCTGATTACCAATTCTGTCATCGGCTTGATATGGAACAAAAAGGGTCCAATGTCATCCCTGTTATGGCCTTTTCCGGTCAGGACGATCAACGCAAATTTACATCTGCAATACTTCGGTTTATGTTAGGAACCGGGGGCGTTAACATTGAGGGAATATTCTTGTGAAAAAATTACTTGTTTCGGTGGCTGTACTCAGCCTGATAGGCGGCTGTTCCGACAAGGGCGCTGACCAGGACGGTGACGGCAAGATCACCGCTGACGAAGTCGCCAAGGAAATGAACAAAGTCACGCTTGAGCCCGGCGAATGGGAAAATAACGTAGAAATAGTCGATGTGAAAATCGACGGATTGCCCGACGGCATGCCCGCTGGCGCTCTGGACAGCATGAAGGGCAAGGTCACGACCTCGAAATCCTGCATCACCGAGGAACAAGCCAAAAACCCCGGTGCCCAGTTTTTTGCCGCGCAAGAAGAAACCAATTGCGAAGTCAAGAAATTCAACATGAGCGGCGGCGCGGTATCTTCGGAAATGGCCTGCAACAACATGGGTGGCGGCCCTGGCAATATGACCATGACCATGGATGGCCAATATGGACCGAGCAACTACGAGATGACGATGAATATGGTTGGCGGAGCAGCGGGTATGAAAATGAATATTTCTGCCAAGAGCAACGGCAAGCGGATCGGCAACTGCCCGGCCGGCTAGTCCCGACATTATCGAAATGAGCAAAATCAAGGCAGGAGCGTTTCGCTTCTGCCTTTTTTTTGCGTCATTGCATCTGCGCCTCCGGCTGATAGATTTTGTTTCGAGACCGAATCGATCACCCCCGATTGATGATCAGGAGAAGAACCATGATTGGATATGTAACGCTCGGCACCAATGATATCGACAAGGCCCGCGCTTATTATGACGCGCTGCTCGGCGAACTGGGCGCGAAACGCCTGATGGAACTCGAGGAGAACGGCTTCACGCTTTATGGCGTTGATATGACCACGCCATCGATTGCGCTTACCACGCCTTTTAACGGACAGGCGGCGCAGCCGGGCAACGGCAATATGATTGCGCTGCAGATGCAGGAGCGCGGACAGGTCGACAGCTTCTACAATAAGGGTCTCGAGCTTGGCGGTAGCGATGAAGGCAAGCCCGGCGTTCGGGGCGATGAAGGCCCGATGGCATTTTACGCCGCCTATTTTCGCGATCCGGAAGGCAACAAGCTTTGTGCATTTCGGATGGGTCCTGCATAAGGCAGAAAAACAAGGGGAGAGAAATATGAAACATCTTTTGGCTTTGGCGGCGACAACCGCCTTGATCTGGACCGCACCGGTGTTGGCACAGACCAGTTCGACATCACCCGATCTGGCAGCGGCTATCGCCGCAGATTATGACAAGGATCTGGAAGCCCTGTTTCTCGATTTTCATAAAAACCCCGAACTATCCTACAAGGAAACCCGCACCGCCGCGATTATCGCTAAGCAATGGCGCGCTGCAGGCTTCACCGTCACCGAAAAAGTCGGCGGCACCGGTGTCGTTGCGGTGATGAAAAACGGTACGGGCCCGACCCTGATGCTGCGCGCGGATATGGACGGCCTGCCGTTGGTCGAGGATAGCGGACTGGACTATATGTCGACCGCGAAACAGGTCAGCATCGATGGTGAGGAAAAGCCGGTCATGCACGCCTGCGGCCATGACGTGCATATCACTTCGCTCATCGGCACAGCGCGGCAAATGTCTGCGATGAAGGGCCAATGGTCCGGCACTTTGGTGCTGATCGCGCAGCCGGCCGAAGAGCGGATTGGCGGAGCCAAGCTGATGATGGACGACGGGCTATACACCCGTTTCCCCAAGCCCGATTTTGCCATGGCCTTTCACGTTTCTGCCGACACGCCGACCGGCAAGCTGGCGATCGGCGAAGGCATCGAAAGCAGCTCGTCCGACAGCGTCGATATCATTGTCCACGGCGTCGGGGCCCATGGCGCTTCTCCGCATCGCGGCAAGGATCCGATCGTGATGGGCGCGGAAATCATCATGGCGCTGCAGACCATCGTCAGCCGCGAAATCGCACCACTCAAGCCGGCGGTCATAACCGTCGGTTCGTTCCACAGCGGGTTCAAGCATAATATCATTTCCGACAAGGCGACCATGCAACTCACGGTCCGATCGGATGACGAGGACACGCGCGCAAAATTACTCGAAGGGATCAAGCGCATCGCGACCAATGTCGGCCGGATGAACGGCCTGCCCGAAGACAGGTTGCCCGAAGTTCTGGTGTCGCATGAATCGACTCCGGCCAATTATAACGATGCGGCGATGACCCAGCGAGTGAAGGGCGTATTCGCCGCTCGCTTCGGCGAGCAGGTGTTCGACAACCAACCTCGCGAAGGCATGGGCGCAGAGGATTTTGCCTATTTTGTTGCACCCAATACCGATGTCCCGGGCGTATATTTTGCCGTAGGCGGGACCCCGCAGGCCGATTTTGATCGCGAGAAAGCCGGCGGCGCACCGGTGCCTTCGCATCACTCGCCCTTTTTCAAAATTTCTCCGCGCGCATCCGTCACATTGGGAACCGAAGCGATGACGGCAGCGGCGCTGGACTATCTGACGCCGCAGAAATAATCATTGTGGCGGACGAACTGTCACCGGCGCAGATCGAGGCGCTGCAGGCAAGCCTGGTCGAGAAGCAAGCGGAGTTGAAGGCGCTTGATCTGGAAGCGGCAAGCTGGCGCAATACGGTGGAACTGGACCAGCAGAGCGTAGGCCGGCTCTCCCGCATGGACGCCATGCAGCAGCAGGAAATGGCCCAGGCCGAAGCAAGGCGGCGGACCAGCGATATCGCCCGGATCGAAATGGCTTTGAAACGCATCGAGCAGGGTGAATTTGGCTGGTGCGCCGAATGCGGAGAGCCGATCGCCTTTCGCCGTCTGGAGATCGATCCCGCAGCAGCCTTGTGCATTGATTGCGCGCGTTAGGTTCTACCCAAAACCATAAAATTGTGTCGGGTTCACATCGGAACGCTTGACATGCAACCAAATAGTTGCATATAAGAAGACATGTCCGATGTATTTTCCGCTCTCGCCGATGAAACCCGGCGCCTATTGCTGGACCGGCTGTTTAACGACGGCGGCCAAAGCCTTAGCGCGCTTTGCGCCAATCTGGATATGTCACGCCAGGCCGTCGCCAAACATCTCGGGATTCTGGAAAAAGCCAATCTCGTGTCCGTTCACTGGCAAGGGCGGGAAAAGCTGCACTATCTCAATCCCGTGCCGCTCGGCGATATCGTCCATCGCTGGGTCGGCAAGTTTGAAGATGCCCGCATCGAGGCGCTGATCGACTTCAAGGAACAGATTGAAAAGCCAGATCCAAAAACCCAGGAGAAACGCCGTGCCTGATACCAGGATTACCGCAATCGAAACCCGCAATTCTACCGGAGAGAAATGCGCTGCCGATTTTGTCTATACGATCTTCATCAAAGCTACCGCCGAACAGGTCTGGAACGGCCTGATCGAGCGCGAGCTGACCAAGTCCTATTGGGGCCATTATAATGAATCCGACTGGAAGCCGGGTTCGCGCTGGGAACATGTGCGCAGTGACGGCAGCGGCAAGATCGATATACGCGGTCGCATCATCGAAATGACCCCGCCGCATAAAATGGTCTGGAGCTGGGGTTCTGACGAGAACGCCGATCAACCCGAGAAATTGTCACGTGTGACCTATGAACTGGTCAATCTGGGGCCTGATACCAAGCTGACCGTCATCCATAGCGAACTCGAGCCGGAATCGGCGATGAATGTCGATATACGAAACGGCTGGCCGATGGTTCTCAGCAATCTGAAATCCTTTTTGGAAACCGGAAAGACGTTGGCCAAAAAGGCATGATCCAGCGGGCAATCATTTGACCAAGGGTGAGGGAATAAGGTTTCAGCCAGATATCAGCAGACAGCCAAAGGGACTCGAAATCACGCTCAGTCGCACTGACATTGCATATTCCCTCTTCCGCCCGTGAATCCAACCGCCTAAAGTCGTTCCATGAACGATCAATCCTTCATTCTGGACGACATCAAACCGCATGATGGTCGTTTCATCAGCGGGAAGCATTATTTCGCCTGCCGCGTCTATTTCGAGGACACCGACTTTTCCGGTATCGTCTATCACGCCAATTATCTCCGCTACATGGAACGGGCCCGCTCGGACATGCTCCGTCTGCTCGATATGGACCAAGGAGCGGCCTATGACAACGGCGAAGGCGTTTATGCGGTGGTTGATCTGACGATGAAATATCTGCTGCCGGCCAAGCTCAATGATGATCTTGTCGTGATCAGCACGGTCGAGAAATTGCGCGCCGCCAGCGTGATTATCGACCAGAAGATTTTCCGCGGACCAGACCAGATTACGTCAGCCTCCGTTCACGCAGCCTTCCTTACCCCTGCTGGACGTCCGAGGCGGCAACCGAAATCGTGGACAAAGGCATTCGCCAGCGTCATGGATCAAGCGAATATGAAATGAAGGATATCAAAACTTGCTAGACCAACTTTCCCTGGGAGCGACAACCGGTAATTTTTCGCCATTCCTGCTGTTCATGGAAGCCGATATTGTCGTCAAAACAGTGATGATCGGGTTGCTGCTGGCCAGCATCTGGACATGGACGATCATCGTCAGCTTTGGCATGAACATTGCGCAAATTGCTCGAAAATCGGACAAATTCGAACAGGCATTTTCCTCGACCGACAATATCGACAGGTTTTTTGATGCCCACGGCCAGTCCAGCCTGCCCAGTGCGAAAGTGCTGGCGGCCGGAGTCAGGGAATGGCGTCGTTCGACCGCCAAGGGCCCCGTTGACCGCGAGGGCACCCGCCAACGGCTGGCATCAGCAATGAACTCGACCATTGCCCAGGAAGTGGATCGCATCGCCGACCGGCTCAACTTCCTCGCAACGGTTGGCAGCGTCGCCCCTTTCGTCGGTCTCTTTGGTACCGTCTGGGGTATCATGCGCAGCTTCTCGGCGATTGCCGCAGAACAGAATAGCTCGCTCGCCGTGGTCGCCCCCGGCATAGCCGAAGCCCTGTTCGCGACAGCCATTGGTCTGTTTGCCGCTATTCCTGCCGTGATCGCCTATAACCGTTTTTCCCACCGGCTGAACAAGCTGGAGGCGCGGATGGGTCGCTTTGCCGACAGTTTCCACGCAACGCTCAGTCGCGAACTGGAGATCGGGAACTAGATATGGGCATGAACATGGGATCCGGGATAGGCAGGCGTGGCGGTGGCCGCGGACGTGCTCCGATGGCAGAAATAAACGTCACGCCTTTTGTCGACGTGATGCTGGTGCTATTGATCATTTTCATGGTGACGGCGCCATTGCTGGTGGCTGGCGTCCCTGTCGACCTGCCGGAAAGCCGCGCCAATGCGCTGGAACAGGAGCAGGAACCGGTACAGATTTCGATCGACAATGAAGGTCGTGTGTTTATCGAGGAAGAAGAACTCAGCCGCGGCGCTCTCGAGACACGATTGCGCGATATTGCCGCGGACCAGAATCCCGAAGATCCGCGGCAGATCATGCTGCGCGGCGACAAGACGCTGGATTATGGCCTGATCATGGGCGTGATGGGCGAACTGAACCGGGCTGGACTGAACCGGGTTTCGCTGGTCACTACAGGTTCATCTGAGACTCAATAATGGTCATCGGCTGATATGGAGAAAGCTGAAAAAATTGGCTTGGGAATAGCAGCCGCGGGTCATGTGGCGCTTTTTGGCGTGCTGTCATTGAGCATCCTCAGCACAACCAACGATGCTTTCCGCAACAAGCCGATCGAGGTGATGATCGCCGATGAGGTCGGCCTGGTAAGCGCCGCTCCCGATCCCGCAAAAGTCACCCCGGCGACCAGCGTAGCGCCCGAACTGGGTGCGCCCGAGGAAAGCAGTTTTGTCGCGCCGGAACCGCTACCCGAACCGCCGAAAGCTGAAGCGAAGCCAAAGCCGGCGGCGGCTCCTGCCCCGATATCCCGCGAACCCCGACGGCGACCGGACAAACCGGCCAGCAGCACCGCGAAAGCCGCGCCAAAGCCGACCCCCAAGCCGCGCGGGTCGCGACTGGGGGATGATTTCCTGAAAGGCGTCACCGACGCGACGTCCGTCAGCCGCAACCAGAATATCGCGGCAGAGAAGGCTTCGCCTGCTGCCGTCGCCTCATTGGAGCGCGAACTTTACCGGCTGGTCAAACAGAAATGGCGTCCACCCTCCGGCGCGGACGCAGAACTTTTGCGTACCAAGGTAACCGCACGGCTTGATAGCAATGGCCGGATCATCGGCACACCGACGGCGACAACCACCGGCATCACACCAAGCAACCGCTCTCAGGTCGACATCCATCAGGAACGCGCCATTGCCGCGGTGCAGCTCGCTGCGCCTTTCACGACATTCCCGGAAAAATTTTACGACGAATGGAAGGTTATCGAACCTGTCCTGTATCTTGGCGTCTAGGAGACCAGACATGCAATCGCCCGCCCCCTATATCCGAACCTTCATCCTTGGCATCATCGCCAGCGTTGGACTGACCGCAACCGCGCACGCGCAGTTGACGGTCGATGTCGACAATAGCGGATCGGAGGAACTGGTGATTGCGGTTCCGGGACTGCCGACCCCGCAAAATGTCGACACGCCCGCCGGCAATACCGCTGAACTGGGCGCGAAGATCAGCGATGTTATCGTCACCGATCTGCGGTCCAGCGGATTGTTCAAGCCTGTCGGCCGCAATCAGGTTCGCGGGATCAGCTTTTCTGAAGTGACCGCTCCGCAATTTCCGTACTGGAGCGGCACCAACGCTTCGGCGCTGATTCAGGGCTTCATCAAGACCAATCCCGACGGCAAGCTGACGGTCGGCTGCTATCTTTATGATGTCGCGCTGGAAACCGAACTCACCCGCCAGGGTTTTGTCGTCGAACCCCGCGACTGGCGCAGGGCCGCGCATAAATGTGCCGATGCCATCTATTCCCGGCTGAGCGGCGAATCGCCGTTTTTCGACAGCCGTATCGCCTATATCGCCGAGACCGGTCCCAAGGGTAACCGGGTCAAGCGGCTGGCCATCATGGACAGCGACGGTGCCAATCACCGGTTCATCACCAACGGCCAGGCCACCGCTCTGACACCGCGTTTCTCTCCCGATTACAAGAGCATCGTCTATCTCAGCTTTCTCGACGGCAACCCGCGCATCTATATTTACGATATCGGGACCGGTCGTCAGCGGCTGATCACCCAGAGCACCAACCCGACTTTCGCCCCGCGCTGGTCGCCGGATGGCAAATGGATCCTCTATTCCATGGCGATAGCCGGTAACACCGACATCTATAAAGTGTCGTCTGCAGGCGGAGCCAACCCGCAACGCCTTACCTTTTCCCCCGGTATCGATATCGGCGGCAGCTTTTCGCCCGATGGCGGACGGATTGTCTTTGAAAGCGACCGCTCCGGCAGCCAGCAGCTTTATGTGATGGACGCAAATGGCGGCAATGAACGACGGATCAGCTTTGGCGGCGGCCGCTTTGCGACACCGGAATGGAGCCCGCGTGGCGATCTGATCGCCTTCACCAAAATGGCCGGCAATTTCCGCATTGGCGTCATGACGCCAAGCGGCGGCGGCGAACGGCTGCTCACCAACAGCTGGCAGGACGAAGCGCCGACATGGGCGCCCAATGGTCGCGTCATCCAGTTTTTCCGGACGACAAGGGGAAATGGCGCCACCGGAATCTGGCAGGTCGACCTGACCGGCAGCAACGAACGACAGTTGCCGACTCCGGTCAATGGTTCCGATCCGGCATGGGGTCCCTTGCTGCCATAAATTAGAAACGCGACAAGCCTTTGGAAAAAGGCTATATATATCCGAAGGGCTAACTCAAATAGGAGCAATATGATGATCAAATATGCGACCCCCCTCCTGATTACCGCCAGCCTCGTACTGGCCGGTTGTTCAAAGAAACCACCAGAAGAACTGCCGCCGGCACCAATTGGTACGGCCCCGACACCTGCGCCGACCGGACCTTCTGGCCCGGGCTATGCACCCGGTTCGCAGGGTGATTTCCTCGCCAATACAATGTCCGACAAAATCTTGTTCGATACCGATCGCTTCAATGTCGATTCCCAGGATCAGCTTATATTGCAAAGCCAGGCACAATGGCTGGCACAAAATCCAAATGCGCGGATTACCATCGAAGGCCATGCCGACGAACGCGGCACCCGCGACTATAATCTGGCGCTGGGCGAACGCCGTGCCAATGCGGCGAAAAACTATCTCGCCTCGCTGGGTGTCAGCCCGGCGCGCATGACCACGGTCAGCTATGGCAAGGAACGCCCCGACGCGCTCGGCTCCAACGAAAGCGCCTGGGCACAGAACCGCCGCGCGGTCAGCGTCGTCGTCCGCTAGACCGATCTGGACTGACATATAAAAAGGGCCGCTACCTCTGCAGGTAGCGGCCCTTTTTTTGATCCGGAAAAATCCGACTATTTCTTGGTGCCGGTCATCGCCATTTCACCAAAAGCGCCCGCTTTTACCGAACCGACGAGTTCGCCGTCGGTAATCACTGCATCGCCTTCGAGCTTCATCGGCATGGGAACGGTCATGTTCATTTCCCAGGTAATATGATTACCGTCGACCTTGCCATTTTCAACATCCATAGCGCCCATTGCGCCGGCGTTGTTGCCGGTGAACGTGTCACCGTCGGTTACGATGGTGAATTCCGAAGTCTGGTCTCCCATCGGGGATTTCGTCACACAAGCATAAGTTCCATCAATAGACATTCCATTCTCCTTTTTATGTCAAAGCCGTGATCCGGCCCGGACTGGCGATTACTCGTCACCCTCTGCCGAATCGTTCGAACCACTCTCACTATTAACAGCAGTGTCACTAGCTTCATAGCCGCGATATTCGATCGGCATATCAAGGGCATCCAGCTGGGATTTGATCTTGGACACGTCACCGACAATGACCCAGGTGAATTTATCCGGGTCGATTGCATCGGCCATCGCCTTGTTCAGATCATCAGTCGTCAACGCTTTATAGCGATCCGCGACGGTTTCCGCATAGTTGGACGGCCTGCCCAACATCACGTCACCCTGCATCTGGCTCAAAATGCTCGGCGTACGTTCGAACTGGCCGGGCAATTCGCGAACATTGCCGTTGACCGTGCGTTCCAGTTCGGCTGGCGTAACGCCATTTCCTCCCAGAAAGTCCCGGACCTGCGCATCAATTGCGGCGACGGCGGGACCGGTCTGATTGGTCTGGACCGGTGCACGCATGGTGTAGAGCACCCGGTCTTCGCCGCGCAGCACGGTGTTGCGGGTGCCGTAGCTCCAGCCCTTGGTTTCGCGCAAATCCATATTGATCCGCGAAAGGAAATTGCCCCCCAGGATCTCGTTTGCGGCGTTGAGCGTCAGCAAATCGTCAGAGCCTTTATAGGGCAATACCTGTCCGGCCAAGATCATCGACTGCGGAGAATTGGGGCGGTGGATGGCAATGATCCGTCCCTGCCCTTCGGGAATGGGTGCGTCGAAATTCTTCGCCGGCGCCGCTTTTCCGGTGCCTTTCCACTTGCCGAAACGCATCTCCAGCTTGCTGACCAGCTCCTGCTTGTCGATCTTGCCCGCTGCAAAGATCGTTGCCTTCGCCGGATGCATCCATTGATGATGGAAAGCGGACAAATCGTCGCGGGTGATAGCCGAGACCGTTTCTTTGGTACCATTACCGGACAGCCCGCGGCCATAGGGATGTTCGGAACCGAAGAGCAGCGGCGGCAGCGTATTGCTGGCGATGCTCAGAGGATCGCTTTCCTCGCGATCGATCGCGGTCAGCTGCTGCACCCGGATGCGTTCGATATCATCCGCGTTGAACGCCGGGTTTTTGACGATGTCCGCCATCAGGTCGAGCGAAGCATCGAGATTGGGATTGACCGCGCTCAGGTCGACATCGGTACGGTCACGACCGCCACCGGTGCTGATATTGGCACCCAGCCGTTCCTGCTGTTCTGCGATTTCGATCGATGTCAGGCTGGTCGTGCCTTCTTCCAATATCGATGTCACGAAATTCTGCAGCCCGAGCTTCTCGGACGAATCCGCGCTGGTACCGGCGTTGAAAGACAGGGTCACCCGGGTCATCGGCACCGTATCACGATGGGCGAAATAGACCTTGATGCCGTTCGACAGCGTCGCGGTTTCGACATCGGGGAAATCGACATTCGGAATTTCACCTACCGGCGGCAGGTGAGACCGGTCGGGAGCGGTGACCGTCCCTGTTTCGCCATCCTGCGTATAGAAAGCCGGAGCGGTCAAAACGCCGGTCCGCGCGCCTATGCCAGCGCCCACTTCCTGATATTCGTCCCGCTCTCCCGGGACAACCGTGATACCAAGCACCGGACGGGTCAGCCATTTCTGCATCGCGGCCTTGACGGCTTCCGGTGTCGTCGATGCCAGTCGGGCGAGTTCCTTTTTATAATATTCCGGATCGTCGGAATAGAGTTTGCCCTGTGCCAGAGCGACCGCTTTACCACTGAAGCCGCCGACCTGTTCAAGACCGGCGATCCGTGCCGCCGCATCGCGGGTCGCGACCCGCTGCACTTCATCTGCTGTCGGACCGTTGACGATGAAATCGGCAATGATCTGATCGAGCCGTTTGGCGACGACATCAGCATCTTCACCCGGCTTCACGTCGGCCGTGATCTCGACCAGGCTGCCATGCACGAACGGCAACACATAAGCGGTAACGCTCACCGCATTTTTCTCTTCCCGCACCATGATATTGTCGAGCCGCGAACTGGCGAGACCGCCAAGCACGGTCATGCCGACATCGAGCGGCGTATAGTCGGGATCGTTCAGACCCGGCACCACCCAGTTGCGATAGATGCGCGTGGTCGCGACCTTGTCCTTCATCACCTCGTAGATCGGGGCATCAAGCGTCGGCAATTCAGGGTTGAGCTGCGGGATCGGCTTGCCACGGGGAATCGCGCCAAACCATTTGTTGACCTTCGCTTTCGCGGTCGCCGCATCAATATCGCCGGCCAGAACGAGGATCGAATTATTCGGGCCGTAATGGTCGGTGAACCAGAGTTTCATATCGTCGAGCGACGCGGCTTCGAGATCCTCCAGCGAACCGATCGTGTCATGCCCGTAAGGATGGTCGGACGGAAACAGCAATTCGGTCTGGCGATAGCCGACCAGCCCATAGGGACGATTGTCGCCCTGACGCTTTTCGTTCGAGACCACGCTGATCTGGTTGTCGAGCTTCTCCTGCGTCACCGCGCCGAGCAGATGGCCCATCCGGTCGCTTTCGAGAAACAGAGCAACATCCAGCGCGGAGGTCGGGACGGTCTGGAAATAATTGGTCCGGTCGAGCCAGGTCGTGCCGTTGAGATCGGTCGCGCCAATCTGCCGCAGCGGTTCGAAAAAATCACCCGGCGCATTTTCCGATCCGTTGAACATGATATGTTCGAACAGATGGGCATAGCCGGTCTTGCCCTTCGGTTCGTTGGCCGAGCCGACGCCATACCAGATCGAGACCGCCACAACCGGTGCCTTGCGGTCGGTATGCACCAGCACCTTCAACCCGTTGTCGAGCGTGAATTCTTCATAAGGGATATCGACCGCGTCGACCAGTTCGCTGACCGGCGCCGGCTTGGCCGATTCATGATGTTTGGCCAGAGCCGGAGCGGCAACCGTCAACGCCGTGGTGGATAAAGCCAGAAACAGGGAACGGGACAAACGGGACATCAAAACTTTCCTCTCAATCATAATGCGAGTGACATGGATTTGGACATGCCGGTAAACAGGGCCTTGCGGCGCATTGGCTTCGACAAACGGCATTCGATCATCGACAAACGCCTATTTTGTCTTCCAGCCCCAGAACAGGTGACAGGGCAGGATATTCCAGAAGGAATAGCCGCTGTCGATATGGTCAAAATGTGGTTCCATGAAGGCGCGCGCCTTTTTGACAAACTGGTAGACGAGAAACGCTCCGCCGGGCCGGATTGCCTCATAGGTTTCTTTGGCGATTTTGGGCCCGAGCTGATCAGGCAATGTCGAAAAAGGCAGGCCGGACAGGACATAGTCGGCTTTCTCGTGACCGAGCTCGCTGATGATCTTCTGCACATCGGCAGCAGAGCCGTGGATCGGATAGAAACGGCTGTCGTGGATGGTCTTGCCGAGATAATCGATGAAATCGGGATTCAGGTCGATCACGACAAGCATCGCGCCGGGCTTCAGCCGTTCGAGTACGGGGCGACAGAATGTGCCCACACCCGGACCATATTCGACGAACAGATCGCATTCGTCCCATTTGACGGGCGCAAGCATCTTCTTGATCGTGATGTCGGACGACGGCATGATCGAACCGACCATCACCGGATGCTTCAGAAAGCCCTTGAAGAATACACCCCAGGGCCCGAGACGCCGCTCCACCCGCGACTTGATGCGATCGATAAATTTCATTTTGGCGATACTATTAGTCAACTCGGTCCTCCGGTACCAGATCAAACCGTCTTACTAGGGCGTTACAGCACCGGTGACAAATATAATACGGGTTGCCCGTTACAATCGACCGGCTAAAAGAGAGCGATGAAGCTTCATCCAAAAGACTCGATCGCGGTCATATTTTGCGCACAGCGCACCGGCACCGGTGACGAGGCTTATCAAAGCGCAGCGGCGGCAATGGGTGAACTGGCAGCACAGCAACCCGGCTATCTCGGAGAAGACCATGCGCGGTCTGCGGATGGCCTGGGGATTACCGTCAGCTATTGGCGCGACGACGGCAGCGCGAAAGCATGGCGCGACCACCCGGATCATATTGTCATCCGCGAACGGGGTCGCGGGGAATGGTATAGCGAATATAGTCTTCATGTCGCCCGCATCGAACGAGCCTATGACTGGCAGAAATAGCGTGGCATAGGAAATCTATGGCCGATTCACCCGATATTGAACCGCTCGAGCGGATAGCTTCTTCCGTTCCCGATGCGAAACCGATCGACAGCACCCGGATGGCCGTGCTGTTCTCGGTCATGCTGGTGACAGCGTCCGGCAACACGGCCATGCAATCGATATTGCCGACGATCGGGACACAGCTCAATATCCCCGACTTCTGGGTCAGCGCGGCGTTCAGCTGGTCAGCCCTGCTCTGGGTCTATACCGCTCCAAAATGGGCGCGCCAGTCCGATCACCGTGGCCGGAAAGCGCTTATGCGCCTCGGCATGATCGGCTTTACGACCTCGTTCGCGCTAGCGGGTCTGGCGCTGTTTCTGGGACTGCTCGGCTGGTATAGCGCGGTATGGACCTTTGTCCTGTTCGCTTTTTTCCGCAGCCTTTATGGCGGTCTGGGGTCGGCTGCTCCGCCTGCGGTACAGGCCTATGTCGCAGCCCGAACCGCGCGCGCCGACCGGACCAAGGCGCTGTCCCTGATATCGTCCTCCTTCGGGCTCGGCACCATCGTCGGGCCGGCCATTGCGCCTTTGCTGATCCTTCCGGTTCTGGGTCTTTCCAGCCCGATGTTCGCCTTTGCCGCAATCGGCATAGTGGTGATGGTGGCGCTAGCGCTGAAACTGCCCAATGACAATCCGGGTTTTCATGCGCGCGGCGTGGTGACGTCCGAGCCTTATAGCAGCGCACCTTCCTCCGGCAGTTTGAAGGAAGAGGATGATTCCACCGAAGAGGAAGCCAGTCTGCCGCCGCGCTTGCGCTGGGGTGACGAGCGGATCAAGCCATGGCTGATCACCGGCATATTAGGCGGCAATGCCCACGCTCTGATATTGGGCGTGGTCGGCTTTCTAATTCTCGACCGGCTCGGCTTGCGCGGTGACCCGGAAACGGGAATCCAGATGACCGGCATCGTTCTTATGTCCGGCGCAGCAGCGACCCTGCTGGCCCAATGGGGCCTGATCCCGCTGCTGCAAATGGGACCGCGGACCTCGATATTATGGGGCATGGTCCTGGGAGCAGTGGGCTGCCTGATCATCGGCCTGTCCCATGATCTGCACGGCATCATCATCGGTTTCGCCGTGGCGTCGCTGGGCTTTGGCCTGTTCCGTCCGGGCTTCACAGCCGGAGCATCGCTCGCCGTCAAACGGTCGGAGCAGAATGGTGTTGCCGGCATTGTTGCATCGGTCAATGGCATGGCGTTCATCGCCTCGCCGGCGCTGGGAGTATTGCTCTACACCTATGCCGGACCGCTGCCGTTCTGGCTGGCGATTACGGTTTGCGTTTTCCTGTTCGGTTGGGGCTTCAAGGCCCTAGAGCTCGACGACCGGATGACCGCCGAGCAATAGGGCCCTGCCTTTAGTGTTTGCTGTCCTTGATCGGCGTCAACATTCCCGGTGACACAAAGCCGATCGGCTCTACCCGCATGGCATTTTGCTTCAGCTGGGACTCCATCTTGGAATATTCTTCCTCCATTTCCGGCGTCACCGAAGCGCGACTGTCTTCCAGCGCCTTTTCGAAATGCTTCATCTGCACGGTCTCGACCAGTCCGCCAAATTCGCGCAGCGCGTGAAGCCCGGCACGACGGACAAGATCTTCCAGATCGGCACCGGAATAACGATCGGTGCGCTCTGCCATCTCGTCAAGATCGACATCCTTGGCCAGCGGCATCTTCGACGTATGGATAGCCAATATGCGGCGGCGTCCAGCCTTGCCCGGAACCGCAACATAGACCAGTTCATCGAACCGGCCCGGCCGCAGCAATGCCGGATCGACCAGACCGGGGCGGTTGGTTGCGCCGATCAGAATGACCGACTGCATTTCTTCCAGACCGTCCATTTCGGCGAGAATCGTATTGACCACGCGTTCGGTAACCTGGGAATCTCCCATGCCCCGCCCGCGCGCCGGTACCAGACTGTCAATCTCGTCGATGAACAGGATCGTCGGCGCGACTTGCCTTGCCCGGGCAAAGAGACGGGCAATCTGTTGCTCGCTCTCGCCGTGCCATTTCGACAGCAGGTCGCTCGATTTCGTGGCGATGAAATTGGCTACGGCTTCGCGGGCGACTGCTTTTGCCAGCAGGGTCTTGCCGGTTCCCGGAGGACCGTACAGCAGAAATCCCTTGGCCGGACGGATGCCCAGTCGCGTGAACGCTTCCGGATTCTTGAGCGGAAGCTCGATTCCCTCTTTCAGCCGCATCTGCGCCTCGTCGAGGCCGCCGATATCTTCCCAGCGAACGTCGGGAACCTGCACCATGACTTCGCGCATGGCTGATGGCTGGACCCGTTTCAGTGCTTCGACAAAATCATGCCGTTGCACAACCAGTTCTTCAAGCACCTCCGGCGGCACCGTTTCCGATTCCAGATCGAGCTTCGGCATGATCCGGCGCACGGCCTCGATCGCCGCTTCCCGCGTCAATGCCGCCAGATCGGCGCCAACAAAACCATAAGTGGTACGCGCCAGTTCTTGCAGATTGACCGCCTTGTCGAGCGGCATTCCGCGTGTATGGATGCCCAGAATTTCGCGGCGACCCGCAACATCGGGCACGCCGACAATAATTTCCCGGTCGAAACGCCCGGGGCGACGCAATGCTTCATCAATTGCTTCCGGACGATTGGTTGCCGCGATAACCACCAGATTGAGTCGTGACTCAAGACCATCCATCAAAGTGAGCAGCTGGGCTACCAGGCGTTTCTCGGCTTCGCCTTGCACCTGTCCGCGTTTCGGCGCGATCGAATCGATCTCGTCGATGAACAGGATGGAGGGTGCCGCCTTGGTTGCGGCATCAAATATCTCGCGGAGCTTTTTCTCCGACTCGCCATATGCGGAGCCCATGATTTCCGGACCGTTGATCAGGAAAAATTCCGCTTCGCTTTCATTGGCGACAGCCCGGGCGAGCCGTGTCTTGCCGGTACCCGGAGGGCCATGCAACAACACGCCGCGTGGTGGATCGACGCCTAGCCGGGTGAATAATTGCGGATAGCGCAACGGCAATTCGACCATTTCCCGCAGCTGGTCGATCGTTTCATGCAAGCCGCCAATATCGTCATAAGTGACGTCGGCACGGCGGTGCTCGGTCGATTCTTCATATTCCGGCCGCAGCTCGACCTCGGTCTCTTCGTCAATATGGACAATGCCCTTGGGCACGGTCGAAACGACGTTGAGCCGGATTTGAGTGAGGGAAAAAGCCGGAGCAGCCAGCATTTGCCGCAATTGCGGCGGCATATCACCACGATCAACCTGTTGCTGGCCGTGGGTTGCAACAAAGTCACCCGCCTTTAGCGGACGCCCCATGAAACTGCGCTTCAGGCCGCCACCATTGCCCTGCAGGCGGAGATCCTTCTGGGCCGGAGCGAAAACGACTTTCTTCGCCGGCTTCGATTCGACCTTGCGGATTTCGACAAAGTCACCCGCTCCGACGCCGGCATTGGCACGCTGCAGGCCGTCGAGCCGGACAAAATCCAGACCTTCGTCTTCCGGATAAGGCAGGACGGCGCGCGCCGGCGTGGCCTGCTTGCCGACAATTTCGACAACATCGCCCTCGATCAGCCCCAGTTTCCCTAGATTATCACGGGATAGCCGGGCCAGGCCACGACCGCTATCCTCGGGTCGGGCGTTGGCAACTTGCAGTTTCAACTGCTTGCCATCATCTTCCGGCTTGTCTTTATTCGGTGCTGGATCGGACACGGGGGCGTATCTCCTCAATATCGTTTTGGTTGTTTCCAATAAGATAGGGATCGCGGTACCGATATGCGACTCTGATTTTCAATTGCCGGGTCTTGCGGCGGAATTCGGCCAAAAAAAAGGCCAGTTCCGAAGAACTGGCCTGAAAAGTTTTTAGGAGAGGATGCCTGAAAGGCTCATCCTAGATGCAGCGAAACCGATTATTGTGCAAGTGCGAAAAGAACATTGCGGGTTGCACAACTTGCAACTTATCATTATTGCTAGTGACAGTTTTCCGCCATTGTCCCGATTCTTAATTCATTTTGCGTTGCACAAAGCTGATTTAACAACAATATTGGTCATTCTATGCGCCGTCTTCCTCCCCTCCGCGCCCTCGAGGCCTTCATTCGTGTCGCCCGTCTGGGCTCTTCCAAGGCTGCAGCAGCGGAACTGGCTCTGTCAGCCCCTGCCCTCAGCCGCCGAATCAAATCGCTCGAAGACCATATCGGCAAACCGCTGTTCGAACGGCGCAACCAGTCGATGGTCCTCAACGGGGACGGGCAGACACTGCTGAAAGCCGTTGCTCCGGCGATGGAAACCATCGGCGAAGCGGTCGACCAGATGACCGTGACCGGAGGCGACATGCGTCTGCGCCTCGGCGTTCTGCCGCTGTTCGGAGCGACGCGTCTGTTTCCGAAGCTGCCCGAGCTGAAAAAACTATATCCCAAGCTGAATATCGATGTCGATACATCCTCCCACGCCGAGAATATGCTGGGCGATGCCGTCGATGCGGCGATCATCATTAGCGATGATGTCGATCCCAATCTTTATTCGGTGAAGCTGGACAGTAACAAGGTTTACGCAATCGGATCTGTGGAGCTGACGCAGGGACCAAATGCTGTAAAACGTCCGGAAGATTTGCAGAATCACAATATCCTGATCCACAGCAACATGACCCGGGCCTTTGACCAGTGGAAAAAAGCGGTCGGGCTACCGGATTTGCATCCGGCCGGTATCGACCATCTCGACAGCGGCCCCCTGATGCTGGAGGCAGCGGCTCAAGGGCTTGGCATCGCGATCATGCACGGTGGCCATTTCTCCGACGCGAATGATCCGCGGCTGGTCCGGCTGTTCGACCATCAGGTCGACAGTCCTTACAGCTACTGGTTCGTATGCCGCAAACGCGACATGAAGAACCGGGCTGTCCGGATTTTCCATGACTGGGTAGTGCAAGCGAATCTGTAGGGTCGGGATCTAGGCGGTGAGATCGGGGTCCAGCACCAGATCGTCGTCGAGCTGCACGCCAAAGCTGTTCAGCAGCATCGATACCTGACTATATTGACCCACGGTCAGAACCAGATCCATCCGCTGCTTTTCGGTGAGCTCCGAAAGAGCCTCCCAAGTGGCGTCCGACACATGGCCGTCGCCGGTCAGTTCGTCAGTTGCTTTTAGCATGGCGCGTTCGACAGGGGTCCAGCCCGGCGCGTCGGGACCGGCCTTGATCCGCTCGATCTCTTCGTCGGTCAGGCCGCAATCCTTGCCGATGCGGACATGTTGTGCCCATTCATAGCCGGCCTTCCAGTTGAAGCCGGTGCGCAATATGATGATCTCGCGCTCGCGAGCGGCCAGATCATTATGGCCGGAGAGGATATAGCCGCCCCACCACATGAACGCTTTATAGGCTTTCGGCGCCTTGATCAGCGTCCGGAAAATGTTGAGAATTTTCCCGGAGCGAAAGCGCTCGCCCAGCATCGCCCGATGCTCGGGACCGAGTTCTGACTCGGCGAGCGGGGCGATCCTGGGTTTATCGAGACGCATTCCTATTTATTAGGCCAGTGTGACCGACTTGATCGCGCCTGGCTTTGCTGGTGGTTCGCCCTTTGGCAGTGCGTGAACCGCTTCCATGCCGGAGGTCACTTCACCCCAGACCGTATACTGGCCGTCGAGGAAGCCCGCATCGTCGAGGCAGATGAAGAACTGGCTGTTGGCGCTGTTCGGGTCCATCGTGCGGGCCATCGAGCAAGTGCCTTCGACATGCGGCTCTTTGGAAAATTCTTGCGCGATATCGGGCTTGTCGCTGCCGGACATGCCGGTACCGGTCGGGTCGCCGCCCTGTGCCATAAAGCCGTTGATGACGCGGTGGAAAACAACGCCGTCATAAAAGCCTTCGGCTGCCAGTTCGGTAATCCGCTCTACATGGTTCGGGGCCAGGTCAGGCCGGAGCTTGATTTCAACATCGCCTGTATCGAGGTGGAAAGTCATTTTTTCGTGCGCCATCTTGTCTATTCCTTTTCGTTCATTGAATCGATCTTGGGGCGCATATAGCTAGCGTGATTGAAAAAATCACCCTGCCTTGGGTAAAATGTCACAAAAGATTGCAATTATACGGTCGCCACGACTAGTAAGCAGCCAAACGCGCACAGAAGGGGAGCTTCGCGATGACCGAGATCAACGACGCCCCGCATGACGAGATCATACGCGAGGATGTTCTCGACGACGACAACCGGCTGACCGACGAATTTGTGCGCTCGGTTTCCGACGCGGTGTCGGATAATGATTCCACGCTGGCGCAGGAACTGGTCAACCCGCTGCACAATGCCGACATTGCCGATCTGTTCGAGCTGGTCGATTCGGATGAGCGTGCGCCTCTAGCCGCCGCTCTCGGCGATCTGGTGAGCGCCGATGTGCTCGCCGAGATGAACGAGCATGTTCGCGAAGATCTGATGGAAGCGCTGGACGCGAGCCAGATTGCTGACCTCACCGAGCAGCTCGACACCGATGACGCTGTCGCGATCATCGAGGATCTTGAAAAGGGCGAGCAGCAGGCGGTCCTTGCCGAGCTCGACGCCGAAGACCGCGCCGCGATCGAGAGCGCCCTCACCTATGAGGAAGAAACCGCCGGTCGTATCATGCAGCGCGAATTTGTCGCGGTGCCCGAACATATGATGGTCGGCGATCTGATCGACTATCTCCGCAAGAATGACGATCTGACCACGGAATTCTGGGAAATCTATGTAGTCGATCCGACTTTCCGTCCGATCGGCACCTGCCAGCTCAGCTGGATCCTCAGGACCCCCCGCGATATAGCGATCGCCGATGTGATGAAGCGCGAACAGTCGCTGATCCCGGTCAATATGGACCAGGAAGAAGTCGCATTACGCTTCCAGAAATATAATCTGATCTCGGCTGCGGTCATCAACGATGACGGCCGCCTGATCGGGATGATTACCGTTGATGACATTCTCCATATTGTCGAGGACGAGGCCAGCGAAGACGTGCTGCTGCTCTCCGGCGCCGGCGACGGCGATATCAACGAGCCGATCCGCGATTCCTACGTCGCCCGCGTCCGCTGGCTGATTGCCAATCTGGCGACGGCGCTGATCGCCAGTTTTGTCATCGCAATCTTTGGCGCGGCAATCGAGCAGATGGTCGCGCTGGCAGTATTGATGCCGATCGTGGCGTCGATCGGCGGTAATGCCGGCACCCAGACCATGGCCGTCTCGGTCCGCGCGCTGGCAATGAACGAACTGACCCGCTCCAACACCCGCCGGATCATCGGCAGGGAATTCCGGATAGCCCTGCTCAACGGCGCCACGATCGCCGTTCTGGTCGGGCTCGGCACCGGACTGGTCTTCGCCAATCCTATGCTCGGCGGGGTCATCGCGGTCGCCATGCTGATCAATATCGTGATCGCCGGATTTGCCGGCATTTTCGTTCCGGTGATGCTGGACCGGCTCGATCAGGATCCGGCCCTCGCCTCGTCGGTTTTCGTCACCATGATCACCGACACTATGGGCTTTCTCGCCTTCCTCAGCCTCGCCGTCGGCAGCGGGATGGTCAGCCTCTAGAGCGCCGGGTGATTGAAACCGAACGCCTGCTCCTCCGTCCGCATATCGCAGACGATTTTGAAGACTGCCTCGCCATGTGGCAAGATCCGGCAGTTGTGAAATATATCAGCGGCAAACCCGCCACCGAGGCGGAAGCATGGACGCGATTTCTAGGATATTTAGGGCACTGGAAAATCATGCGTTATGGCTTGTTCGTGCTGATAGAAAAATCATCCGGTCAATTCATGGGAAATGTGGGGTTTAGCGACTTCCGGCGCGGATTGGGACCCGATTTCGATCCCTTCCACGAAGCCGCCTGGGTATTGGCAACGGCGGCCCATGGCAAAGGCTATGCGCAGGAAGCCATGGTGGCCGCGCAAAGCTGGCTCGATGAAGAGTTCAGTCCCGCCCAGACTGTTTGCATTATCAGTCCCGAAAATATCCCGTCGATCAATCTGGCCGAGAGGCTTGGCTTTCTTCCAACCAGAGAATCCATTTATAACGAAAAGACAGTCAGGCTGTTTGAACGTCTAAGGCCAGAATGAAGAGGATAGCTCGGAATCACGCACTCCGACACGATGGCCTTTCTCGCCTTCCTCAGCCTCGCCGTCGGCAGCGGAATGGTCAGCCTCTAGTATCGGTATAGACCCCGACAAAATTGCGCAGGTCGTTATATATCCGTTCCCGCGCGCCATCGCCGATCATTTCGCAACTGAGCGCATCGAAACCGGGCCGGTTTTCGCACGCTGCCAGACGGATTGCGGCGAGCAGCCATATCTCGTCCGGGGTGGTCAGCGAGCAGCAGGGGCGTCCGATCTGGAACGGCTCCGGCCAGGCAAATCCGATCGTCTCGGCGACAATCAATATGCGCGTCGCTGCCCGGTCTCCACCCAGCCGTGCGGACAATTGGTCCCAGCAGTCATAATTGTTCCGGCTCGCCATCACCGCCACCCGGAATGCGATAATCAGCCTTGCCTCGACCGATGGCAAAGTCCGGATGTCCGGTAATGGCATCGCCAGCTTCTCTAAAATCTCGCCCAATATCCGTCTCCTGCAAATTTGATTCTTCCCTTAATATGATATTGATAATCATTTGCAATAATAAACTTGAGGATATTTGGTCCGGTCCGGCTGGTTTGATATAGGCTGACCGGAAGGTGCTTGACTAAAACGGTCGTCGCCCACAGATGTTGGTCATGCCACTCAATATGACGAAAATTGCCTATCGCAGCGAAAGCCCCGCGACACTGCGGAACTGGCTCGAATCTCACAAGGACAATAGCGCCACAAGCGGCGAAGCGCGGCTCACCACCCGCTATCTCCCAAAGCGTCACGCCGAAATGGTCGGCGGTTCGCTCTACTGGATCCACGCGAAGAAAATTGTCGGCCGCTCGCCGATCATCGGCTTCATGGACAATGGCGAGGGGAGGCAGTGGATCCGACTGGAGCCCCGGCTTATCGCCGTCCAGCCGATTCCCAAACGCGCCCATCAGGGCTGGCGCTATCTCGAGGAAAAGGATGCCCCGGCCGATCTCGGCGATGGCGCGGAAGGAGCCGAAGAGATGCCTGCCGAAATGCTCGGCGAGCTGGCGAGCCTGGGGCTGGTCTAGGCCTTCTCAAACAGGGCGGCGCAGCCCGTTCCGGTCAGCCCTTGCTATCCACCCAGTGCTTGAGCAGATCATGAGCAATCGCAAATGGCGGCGGAGCGACAAACAGCGCGCCCGGTTCGCCGTTCATCGCCGCTTTGACCTCGTCGAGCGAGAACCATGCCGCTTCTTCAATCTCTTCCTCATCGAGCGTCAGCGTCGGATCGTCGGTGACGCTGGTGCAGGCGATCATCAGTGATGAAGGGAAAGGCCATGGCTGGCTCGCGACATAGCGGACGTCGCGTACCTTGATTCCGGCCTCCTCGAACAGCTCGCGCTTAACGCAGCCTTCGATACTCTCGCCGGGTTCCAGAAATCCGGCCAGAGCGGAAAAGCTTTTTGGCGGGAAGCGCGGTTGTCGACCGAGCAGCACCTTGCCCTCGCATTCCGACAACATGATCGCCACCGGATCGGTGCGCGGGAAATGTTCCGCGCCGCAGCCGTCTTTCTCGCGGTCGCACAGACGCGCCCAGCCGCCCTTGCGGGACTCGGTCGGCTTGCCGCATTGCGCGCAGAATTTGTGGCGTGCGTGCCAGTCGACCAGGCTCCGAGCGGTCGCATAGATTGCCGCCTGGTCAGCCGGCAGATTGCCCAGCGTCTGCCACAGTGCCCGGTTGGCCAGGGGACCGGCATCCCCTGCCCCGTTCAGTTCGGCGAAAAAGGGCGTGTCGTCTTCAATCCCCAGCAACAGCAGATCATTGTCCGGCGAGGCTTCGTAGGCGGCGCCCCACGCGAGATCGCCGTAATCGTCAAACACCGGGTTCAGACCATCCAGTTTGAGCAGCTTCGCCCGCGGGTTCATCATCGCGGCGCGCAACTTGTCCGGATTGACCCGCACTTGATCAACGCGGTCGAGCGTTCCGCCGGCAAAGGTCGGCACTATGGTTTCTCTGGCTGTCAGTATCTTTACTCCGTCTCAATTTCGCTTTCGGTCGCTCCCCGGACAGGGAACGGTTCAGTCCGGTTCAGGGGCTGGTCTTACCGGTGTCGACCGGTGCCGAGCCGTCAAGATCCGCGTAGACATATTTCGGAAAATCCGACTGGAACGGATAGCTGTTCGATGGGATATATTGCGTATAACCCCCTGCGCGGAGACCGCGCGAGGTATCTACAAATGCCGCCGTTCCTGCAGCGCCACCCCAACCGAACGTACCCGCGGGACTGTCAATCGTGCCCAGACCGGAACGTCCGCCAGCACCAAAGCCCTGTTTCGCAACCCAGGTGCCCGATGTGTCCGCCGTATCAGGCAAGAGGTTGGACATGCCGAGCTTCGCTGTCTCCGGCTCCATCACCTGGACATTGCCCATTTTTCCGAACCCCAGCAGCATTTGCAGGAATTTGTCATAATCGGCAGCCGACCCGACAAGGCCGGTGCTGCCGAAGGCGAAGGGAGGCTTATCAAGAAAAATGCTGGTTGCACCGGGATCGATCGGGATCAGCGATCCGGCGAATGGCGCATAATTATCCGCGAGATCGACCGCCCGGTCAGCCGGAACATGATAGAACATATTGTTCATGCCCAAGGGGCCGAACATCCGCTCATGCAGAAATTCATCAAGCGGCTTGCCGGAAACCTTCTCGATCACCGCGCTCAACACATCATGGCTAAGCGAATAGCTCCACTTGGTGCCGGGTTGATAGACCAGAGGCATTGTCGCGAGGCGCTTCATAAAGGTCATGATGTCCGGCGTGGGCGCACTCCGGTCGAAACCGGGGAGCGGGCTGCGGCTGACCCGGCCAGGCGTCAAGCCGGCGTCCAGATAGGCTTTCTGAATCGGGCCCTTGGAGATGATCGTATAGCCCAGACCAGCCGTATGGGTCAGCAACTGGCGGATCGTGATCGGTCCTTTTGCAGCCACGGTATTTTCGATCGGCCCTTCTGGCTCCGTCAACACCTGCATATCTGCAAAATCGGGGAAGATATCCGACAGCGGCTGGTCCATTGTGATCAGACCGTCTTCGATCAGCATCATCGTCGCCATGCCGGTAACCGGTTTGGTCTGCGAATACATCCGCCACAAGGTGTTGCCGTCGACCCGTTTTTCACCGCCGAGTGTCAGCGAACCTGCCGAAATCACCTGTGGAGCCGCCTGATCGAAGCCGATCATCGCCAGCATGCCTGCAACCTTCTTTTCCGCAACATATTGATTGATGACCTTGGTCAATCCGGGAAAGCTCGCCGCCATTTCCTTGGCAAATGCAACGCTTGGCATGCTGGCAAGAAACGCGCCGATGCCCATACCACCGAGTACGGAACGCCGTGAAAATGGAGACCCAAGCGACGTTGTTGAAAGTTGTTCAGATGTCATTTTTCTTCCTTCAGTTTCCAATCCACGGCCTTCGCATAAAGCGTCGGCAGTCCGGCTTCCGCTATGTTGTCCAGCGGCCACCAGATATTATCATCCTTGTTAGTAACCATTTTTCCGTCCTGATAAACAGCCAAATCGACTTCGAGCGAAAAATGGGTGAAGCTGTGCTGAACGATATTGTCGTGCACGCGCCATTCGCCGGCCATCGGCGGTGTCGCATGACCATCCTGGCCGGCCGCCCAGCCGTCGTCGGGCAGCGACCGCATACCGCCGAGCATGCCTTTCGGCGGCCGCGTCGCGAGCATTATTCGGTCCTGCTGCTCGATCCAGAAGAAACGCGCGCGACGAACCGGCTTGGCTTTTTTCGGTGCCTTGACGGGATAGCGTTCCATGCCGCCTGCCTTGAACGCCGCACATTGTTTCTGCACCGGACAGATGTCGCATTTCGGATTTTTCGATGTGCAGATAGTCGCGCCGATATCCATGCAGGCCTGGGCAAAATCCCCGGCACCATCACGCGGCGTGATCACATCCATCGCCGCCCGGATTTCAGCCTTGCCTTTGGGTAGCGGTGTATCGATGGCGAAGAGCCGCGCCACCAGCCGCTCGATATTCGCATCCACCACCACCGCTCGCTCGGCAAAGGCAATGGCGGCGATTGCAGCCGCAGTATAGGCGCCCACGCCAGGTAATTTTAAAAGCTCAGACTCTTTCTGAGGAAAGATTCCATCCATCTTCTCAGTGATATGCACGGCGCATTTACGAAGATTACGCGCCCGCGCATAATAGCCGAGACCGGCCCAGGCGGCCATGACGTCTGCTTCCTCGGCACCCGCCAAGTCCTGAACCGTCGGCCAGCGCCGCGTGAATTTCTCGAAATAGCTTTTGACCGCACCGACGGTCGTCTGCTGCAGCATGACTTCCGACAACCAGACATGATAGGGATCGGGCAAATTGCTACCCGGCGGTGACCGCCAGGGCAATTTTCGCGCGTTATCCACATAATGTGCACCGATATTGGCAGAAATTTTACGCGCTCTGGCGGGTATACTATCGACGGCCATGGCCGCGCCATGCCATAAAAGGATATAATGGCGAAGAAAATTGGCACCACTGGCGATGAAAAGGGCAACGAAAAGGCGATAACCGTCGCAACCGGCGCGCCCGCGTCCAAAAAAGCCGCCAGAAAACCAGCCGCCAGAAAATATCAGAAATACCAGCGTCCCCGCGGCGGTCCGGCTAAAAGCATCTCCGATCTGGTGCCGGAAATCGGCCGCGCCGCCTTTCGCCGCTATGGTTTCATCCAGAGCTCGGTGGTCAGCCGCTGGGCGGAGATAGTCGGCGACCGCTATGCTGCCGTGTCCCTGCCCGAATCGATCCGCTTTCCGCGCGGCGAGAAAGAGGGCGGGACATTGCATCTGCTCGTTACCGGCGCTTATGCGACGCTGATGCAGCATATTGCTCCGGATATCATCGAACGGGTCAACCGCTTCTTCGGCTATGGTGCGGTCAGTCATATAAGATTCAGACAAGGCACCGTAACTCCCAAGGAAGACAAGGGAAAGCGCACTCCGCTGCCACATTCGCTCAGACCCGCGCCGATCCAGCTGGGCGAAAATTTGCGCGATATCGGCGATGCGGAGTTGAACCGGGTACTCGAATCGCTCGCATCGGCAGTTGCAAAGGCGGAAGCGGACCCTAAGAAAGATGCGCAATTGAGTATAAAGGTCGTCGGCAAGATCGGTGGCGGTGACAAGAAGAAGGACCAGACATGAACTTGAGAAGCGCGTATCTTGCTTCGGCTTTGGTGGCCGCAACCGTAATCGCAGTACCGGCATCCGCACAGCAGGCCGACCGGGTCACCCTGTCGGCCATGGGCGGTCATGTCATGGGCAACCCGCTCGCCAGGCACAAGCTGACCGAATATATGAGCTACACCTGCAGCCACTGCGCGGCATTTGAAAAAGATTCCCATGCCGCCCTGACCACCGATTTTGTCAACAAGAGCCGGGTCAGCTTCGAAGTCCGCAATCTTGTTCTCAACCCGATCGACCTCTCCGCTGCCATGCTCGCACGCTGCGGCGGACGGACCAAATTTTTCGGCAATCACCGCGCTTTGCTGCTGAAGCAATCGACATGGCTCGCGAAATTCCAGGCCACTCCCCCGGAAGTGATGAAAACGATGAACGACGGCACGGTTCCGCAGCGGCTCAAGAAAATTGTCAAGGCAGCCGGTCTCGACATATTGATGAAAGCTCGTGGCTTCACCACAGCACAGATCGACGCCTGCCTGTCGAATCAGACCGAGCAGGACAAGATATTGGCGATGACAAAATATGCCACGGACACGCTCAAACTAAGCGGAACGCCAAGCTTTACGCTCGGCGATCAGCCGCTCGCCGACGTCCATAGCTGGACGGCGCTCAAACCCAAATTGACGGCTCTTCCGCAATAGACATTCGATATTTTCAGGAAACAGGAACAGACTATGCGCACATTCAACTATATTGCACCTCTGGCTTTCGCTCTGGCGCTGAGCGCTTGTGGCGAAGCCACCGAAACCGAAACCGGAGCAAGCTCTTCCGGAGCGGTCGAAGCAGTAGAAGCGCCTGCCGGACAGAAATGGTCCGAAACGGTTGCGAAAAGCGAAGCCGGCGGCATTGTCATGGGCAATCCCGATGCGCCGATCAAGCTGGTCGAATATATGTCGATCACCTGCTCGCACTGCAAAGATTTCGGGGAACAGGCCTTTGCCCCGCTGCGCGATACATATGTCGAAAGCGGACGGGTGAGCTTTGAAATCCGCAATTTCGTTCGCGATCCTCTGGATCTTACCGCTGCCCTTCTTTCCCGCTGTGGCGGTGAAGCGCCGTTCTTCCCGCTGACCGAACAGGCTTTGGGTTATCAGGCAACCATGTTTGAAAAAGCGCAGGGCATGGGCGAAGCAACCTATAGCGGCATATTGCAGTCCGAGCCGAAGGTCCGCTTTGTTCGCCTTGCCGAACAGCTTGGCCTGGTCGCCTTCTTCCAGCAGCGCGGTATTTCCGAAGACCAGGCCAAGGCGTGCCTGGCTGACACGGCAGCGGCTGAAAAGCTGATGGCCGATACCCAGAAAGGTGCCGAGGAATTTAATATCGAGGGAACGCCTACATTCCTGATCAACGGGCAAAAAATAGAAGGCACCAACTGGGCCATGGTTGAAACCAAATTGAAGGAAGCAGGCGCAAGATAGGCGCCGGGCCAATCGCAGAGGGGGAGCGATTTGAATCTGGTCACTGATAGGGGCTGCACGGGGATCACGACGTGCAAATAAAGAAGCTCAGACTCTCGGGCTTCAAAAGCTTTGTCGATCCGACAGAGCTGCGCATCGAAAAGGGGCTGACCGGCGTGGTCGGCCCCAACGGTTGCGGCAAATCGAATCTTCTGGAAGCCATCCGCTGGGTGATGGGCGAAAACTCGGCCAAGTCGATGCGCGGCGCCGGCATGGAAGATGTGATCTTCGCCGGCACCCAGGACCGGCCAGAACGGCAATTTGCCGAAGTCGCACTGACCGCGGAACGCGAAACCAATGACGTATCTTCGCTGCATGTCGGCGACAATGACAGCGAACTGGAAATTGTCCGGCGGATCGAGCGCGGGGCTGGCTCCGCCTATCGCGCCAACGGCACAGATGTCCGGGCCAAGGACATCGCGCTGATCTTCGCCGATGCCGCCACCGGCGCGCACAGCCCTGCCCTCGTCAGCCAGGGCAAGATATCCAACATCATCTCCTCCAAACCCGAAGCACGGCGCGAAATGCTGGAGGAAGCCGCCGGCATCTCCGGCTTGCACGTCCGGCGCAGGGATGCCGAACAGAAATTGCGCGCGGCGGAGAAGAATCTCGCCCGTCTCGATGATATTCTCGGTGACATGGAACAGCGCGCCGCCAATCTCCGGCGGCAGGCCAAACAGGCAGAACGCTACCGCAAGCTGAGCGGTGAAATCACCACCGTCGAAGGACGACTGATCTACGCGCGCTGGAAGGAAGCTGCCGCTGCCGCCGATATCGCCAGAGCGGAAGCGGAGGCCGCCGAAGCCAAGGTCAGCGAAGCGCAAAGCGAGCAGCAAGCCGCTGTGTCTGCGCAGAATGAAAGCGCCAAGGCGCTCGGAATATTGCGGGCTGAAGTCCAGCGGGCGCGGGAAGAAGCGAGCGAATCCAGCCACCGGCTGCTGACCCTGACCAACGAACGCGACAATCTGAAATCGCGACTGCTCGACCTGCAGGCACAGGCCCAGCGGATTCACGATGACAATGCCCGCGAAGACCAGCTGACCCGCGATGCGATGGAAGCGCTGGACCGTCTCGAACAGGACGAGAAGCGGCTTTCGACGGAACTGACCGATCTCAACAAGGAACGACCCGATCTCGAACGCGCCGCAGAGCGATCCGAGCGCGCTGCCAGCGAAGCCGAAGTCGACCTCGCCAAGGCGGTGGCCGAGGAAGCGCGGATTCAGGCTGAGATTAAAGTTGCCAATGCCGCCGTAGGGGCGGCGCAGGCGCGCCATGACCGGCTGGCTGTCGAACTGGACCGGCTCAACGCCGAACGCGCCGAGATGGGCGACGAGGCAGAGCTGCAGACCGCGCTCGCCGAAGCGATTGCGACACGGGAAGCGGCGCAGACAAGAGCAGACGGCAGCGGCGGCAAGATTGCCTCGCTCGAGGAACAACGGGTTCAGGCCGCCGCGGCGCGCGATGCCGCGCAATCGGGCCTTGCCACGCTGAAGGCGGAACTGGCCGGACTGCGCTCGGAACATCACGCGCTGGATCGCGAACTGTCGAAAGTCGAAAGCGCGCACAAGGCGATTGATCAGGTCAAACCGGCACCCGGCTATGAACGGGCATTGGCGGCGGCGCTGGGCGATGATCTGCTTGCCTCGGTCGGCGAAGACGGCGACCGTTTCTGGGGTGGCGGCGAGATGACCGCATCCGGCAAGCCACCGGCGGGAACCGAAACCCTGCTCGATCAGGTTCAGGCACCGAGCGAATTGCACAATCGCCTGTCTCAGATCTTTGTCGCCGATAACGATGACGGACAAGAACTCTCGGTCGGCCAGCGGCTGGTCACCAAGGCGGGCGCGCTGCGCCGCTGGGACGGCTTTGTCGCCCGCGACGACGGCAATGCCAGCGCGGAAAGACTGGTTCGCGCAAACCGTCTGCGCGCATTGCAGGATATGCTGGTGCCAGCCGAGAAAAAGGTCGCAGAGGCAGAAGCGACACTGGTTGCTGGCCGCGAAGCGATGTCGGCAATCGAGATCCAACTCGGCGAAGCCCGCACTGCGCGGCGCGATGCCGAGGAGGCGCTGCGCCAGTCATTGCGCGAAGCCGATCAGGCGGAAGAAGCGCTGGCCTGGCTACAGAAACGCACCGCCAGCCTCGCCGAACGGGATGCCGCGCTGAAAGCGGAAAATGCCACCGCGCTTGCCGAACTGGAAGCAGCACAAAAGGAACGCGCCAGCCAGCCAGACGGGGCGGAGCAGGAGCGCGCACGGGCGGCCTTGCAGGATCAGCGCGACGCGGCGCGGCAACGGGTCATGTCCGCACAAGCCGCGCTCTCCGGCATCGACCAGAGGCTCGCGCAGGTCAAAGAACAGAAAGCAGTCGCCAGCGCGCAAATCCGTTCGTGGCAGGATCGCTCGGGCGAAGCCGAAGCGCGGATGAAGGAAATGGCCAAGCGCGGCGCCATGATCGAGGCCGAAGTCGAAAATCTCGCCGACCGGCCGCGGGTGATCGAGGTCGAGGTCACAAAGCTGGAAGAACGGCAGGAAGCGCTCAACGCAAAAGTGGTAGAGAAGGACGCCGCGCTGCAGGCCGCCGAACTAGCTCAGCGCGACCATGAAGACCGGCTCAATCAGGCCAGTGAAATGCTCAGTCAGGCGCGGGAACTGCGTGCCGGAGCAAAAGCCCGCGCCGAGAACCAGGATCTGCGCCGGATGGAAATGGGCCGTATTTCGGCCGAGAAATTTGAATGCCCTGCTGTGGTATTGCCGAAAAAACTCGAATTTGACGAAGAGACGGTTGGTGATGCATCGCAGGAGTCGGCGGAACTCGAACGCCTCTCGCTCAGCCGCGAACGGATCGGGCCGGTCAATCTGGTCGCCGCCGACGAACTGGCGGAACTGGAAGGCGAGTGGGAGAAATCGACCAAGGAAAGCCAGGACCTGAACGAAGCGATCCATCAATTGCGCGGATCGATCGGCAGCCTCAACCGCGAAGGCCGCCAGCGCCTGCTCGCCGCGTTCGAGGAAGTCGACCAGCATTTCCAGCGGCTGTTCGCGACCCTGTTCGATGGCGGCAAGGCCCATCTCGAGCTGATCAACAGCGACGATCCGCTCGAGGCCGGGTTGGAAATCATGGCCCAGCCACCGGGTAAGAAGCTGACTTCGCTGACATTGCTGTCGGGCGGAGAGCAGGCTCTAACCGCTGTGGCACTTATATTCGGACTATTTCTAACCAATCCGGCACCTATCTGCGTGCTAGACGAGGTCGACGCCCCCCTCGACGACGCCAATATCGAGCGTTTCTGCGACCTGCTCGACAAGATGGTCGCCGAGACCAGCACCCGCTATCTGATCGTCACCCACAATGCCGTGACCATGAGCCGCATGCACCGGCTGTTCGGGGTGACCATGGTCGAGCGCGGGATTTCGCAGCTGGTGTCGGTCGATCTGAACGCTGCGGAAGAGTTGCTGGCGGCGGAGTAGCCGTTGACATTTGCAATAAATGTAACTACATAAATTATAGGATTTGGCAGATTAGGCCAGACCTATAGCCATCGCGGGTTCTTTGGATGATAAAACTTCCGGGAAGCCTGTATGAAAATAACATTCGACCCGGCGAAGCGCCAGTGGACCCTCGAGGCCCGGGGATTGGATTTTGCGGATGCCGCTTTGATTTTTCAAGCGCGTCATATTTCGCAACTTGATGATCGACAAGAATATGGGGAAAAACGATTTATAACTTACGGATATATCGGCAGTCGAATAGTCGCCATGGTCTGGACGGAGCGTGGAACCAGCCGGAGAATCATTTCACTGCGGAAAGCCAATGAACGAGAGCAAAGAAAAGTCAGAGAAGCCCTGGACAGACCCGGATGATCCGCCAGAATGGACGGACGATCAGTTTGAGCGAGCAGCCATCTGGGACGGTAGCAAACTGGTACGCCCCGCCGATGGCACGCTCACCAAGCCCGGGCGGCCAAAACTGAAAAACCCGAAACAGCAGGTCACCCTGCGTCTGGACAAGATTGTTCTGGAGACATTCAAAGCCTCGGGTGCCGGATGGCAGACCCGGATCAACGAGGCATTGCGCGAGGCGTTGAAACTCTAGTCCCCCAAAACCAACCTTGGCCCCGGCCCCTTGAGCCCCGCCCGGTCCTCGGGGTTATAAAGCTTGCATTTCTTCAGGCTCAGGCAGCCGCAACCGATGCAGCCGTCGAGCCGGTCGCGGGTTCGTTCCAGTTCCGCGATCCGCGCGTCGATCACCCCGCGCATCGCCTTGCTGATCCGGGTCCAGTCGGCCTGCGTCGGCGTGCGACCGTGGGGTAAGTTGGTGAGTAGACGCGCAATCTCGCCGATGCTCAGACCGAGTTGCTGGGCGATCAGGACGAAACTGAGCCGGCGGATGTCGGAGCGCAGGAAGCGCCGCTGGCCGCCGGCCGAGCGAAAGGGTTCGACCAGCCCCTTTTCCTCGTAGAAGCGGATCGCGGAGACCGAGAGACCGGTGCGGGTGGCGAGGTCGCCGATGGTTAGCGCTTTGGTTACGGGCATATGCGTCTCCAATATTTCCTCCCCGTTGCGCAGCAATGGGGAGGTGGCGTCCGCCGAAGCCTTGGCGAAGGCGGGTGACGGAGGGGCCCCTCCACCATCCTTCGGATGGTCCCCCTCCCCATGCTGCGCACAGGGAGGAAAAAATAATAGCTTGACCTCAACTTAACTTGAGATTGTACGAATCGCAAGCATGGAGAATTGGCGGGCTCGGAAAGCCGTCTGCAAGGCGGAAAACATGCTTCCAATTCTTCCAATATAGTGATGCCAATATTGCGAGGAAGACAGTATATGAAACTCAATCAGGTCACCGTCGGATGCGTCGATTATGACCGGTCGGCGGCATTTTACCGCCGGCTCGGCCTCACCCAGATCGTCGACTCCCCTCCCCGTTATGCCCGGTTCGAGACGCCCTCGGGCGAAACCTTCTCTATCCACGCGGTGGAGAAGACCGGAGCGCCAACGACCATGATCTACTTCGAATGTGACGATCTCGACGAGGTCGTCGCGGATCTGCAGTCCAAAGGCCTTACCTTCGATATGCAGCCCGTCGACCAGAGCTGGGGCTGGCGCGAAGCCCGGCTCAGCGATCCGGCTGGCAACCCTATCTGCCTGTTCTACGGCGGCGACAACCGCCGCTTCCCGCCGTGGCGGATCGACCATTCAACAACGGAGAAAGGAAATGAAAAATGAACAACGGAAAACTCGAGCATGTCAACATAACGGTCAGCGACCCGCAACGGAGCGCCGACCTGCTGCACGATCTATTTGGCTGGCATATCCGGTGGGAGGGGCCATCAATGTTGGGTGGCCACACGATCCACATCGGGACGGATGACGACTATATCGCGCTCTACACCAACCCGGACGTTCGCGCCGCCGACCCCACGTTCACCAAGGGCGAGCCGATGAACCATATCGGCGTGACGGTCGATGATCTGGATGCGGTAGAGGCGAAAGTCGTGGCGGCCGGATTGGACCCCTTCGGCCAAGATAACTATGATCCCGGCCGGCGCTTCTATTTCTTCGACTGGAACGGGATAGAGTGGGAGGTGGTGAGCTATCGATAAAACTCGTCATCCTGAACTAAGGACGGTAGTTCTGTATTATGTTGATTTTGCATGATAAATATCGACATAATTTA
>NZ_CAXBIA010000004.1:0-173040 GCF_963975735.1 uncultured Parasphingorhabdus sp. | reverse complement strand
CTTAATGCGATTATTGGAACGATGCCCTCACCTGCAACAATTTCGATATCACTCACATCATACGGGGCGTCAGAAAGAAAAGATTCCTTTCCAGGGAATATCTGAGGTTTATCTTGGATTTGCTCTTTTTCTAAATTTTCAACCTTTTTCCCGAGCAACGCCATAATTGACAGCTCATCGGCCTCCCGCACGCAAGCAAATCCAAAGAACTTTAGTTCCATAGAATCGGCGATCTCCAAGCTTGAGTATCCACCGAGAATATGACATTCGTAAATTTCGAACTCGTTAAGGTCTTTTATTAGGTCATCGTATTTATGATTTGTTTCGGGAAGGGTTAAGTAGTCGAGAACAAAATTGAAGTTTACACTAAAGTGGTTTTCACTAAGTAAATTTAGGACGAGACATTCTTCGTCAGGTTCGACAAAGGCACCAAGTATATTGAAGGAACTTGGTTGGTTTATACCCTCACCATGAAAAATTCTATTGTTGTATTCAGCCAAGAAATTTCTGAGATATTGATCTACGTAGATTCCCGGCCCGTTCATTCTGTTAGCTTCCGCAATGTGTACGGCCTTCTGGCTCGATTTACTGATTTCTTTGCGCAATTTTGAATCATTGGTGCGGGCTTGTTTCATTGCGGAAATAATTGGCTTAGCGCTGGAGTTGTCAGGACGTATTGCAACGCTGAAGCTATATCGTGCCAACCGTTCAGCTCTTACTTTTGCTTTGTCACTTGGTTCCATCATTTCGTGGTGTATAGTACATATTTATAAACATGATGAATTGTTTTTTGCGCCTTCGATGAAAGTTCACCGATTCCGCCGATCTCCTCACAACCCCAACTCCCGCGCAATCATCGCATCACTAAAATAAGCCCGCTCGCACACAATCCGGTCCGTCCCCGGCGCAAATTCAAAGCTCGCGGCCATCCGCACCCGAAAGGCTTTGCCGGTTGGCTCGATCACCCGCTCGCCGATGGTCAGCGGGCCGAGATGGGTGCCGGTGAGCCAGAATTCGACCAGCACGACATGCTCGCCCGCCGCGCCGATCGCGATCACTTCATTGGCCTGGTCGGGAAAGGGCGTGCGCGACATCGCGAAATATTTGCGCACCGCTTCCTCGCCGTCGAATATCGTGCCATTGCCGTATAATTCATAGCGCGGATGCTGAAACGTATCGATCACCGCATCCCATTCATGGGTGATCTCCAGCGCCATATGATCGCGTACGACCTTCAGCCGCGATTGTTCCAGGTCGGTCATTTTTCTCTCTCCCGTTTTTTGTTTGGGAGGGTTTCGCGCAGCGGCGAGGGGAATGCAATTGGATTTGTGGGGGCGGGGGCGGAGCACTCGTCATCCTGAACTCGTTTCAGGACCTCCCTCGATTGCGCGCTTGCCTTGCGGGGTCCTGAAATAAATTCAGGATGACGAAGGAGATGGCGCCACATCCAAGCGACGTTCAGCTTGACATTTTTCAAAATAGTCATATATAAGTGACAATGTATCGGATCGAACAATCGGTCGAATTTGAGGGCTGCTAGACAGGCTGCGCGACCCAATGGCGAAGGCCAAAATCGCAGTGCGATTGGTTCGGGTAGGGGCCGGATTGCTGGGTGACTGGAAATCACTTGGCGACGGTGTGAGCGAGCTGCGGATTCCATATGGGCCGGGTTATCGCTTATATTATACAATGCGGGGCCAGACGGTGGTTTTCCTGCTCTACGGCAGCGACAAGAAGGGACAGGCAAAGGCGATAGAAAAAGCCAAGGAGATGGCGAAACAGATTTGAAGCAGGGACTTAATCCCTGTTTTGGCAACACAGGACATATATAAATGACCAAATTGCAAACCACGCCCTTTGATGCGGCGAAATATATTACAGAGCCAGGCCATGTTATCGAATTGCTCAACGATGCGCTGGAAAGTGGCGATGCGGGCTATATCGCCAATGCACTCGGCGTTGTCGCCCGCAGCGAAGGCATGACCATGATCGCCGAGAAATCGGGTGTGAAACGGCAGGCGCTCTATCGTTCGCTTAGCGAGGATGGCAATCCGACCCTGGAGACTCTGCTCGGCGTGCTCGGCGCGATGAATTTGCAGCTTGCGGTAAAGGAAAGTGACGCGAAGGCTGCTTAGAAAAACCTCGTCATCCTGAGCCACCATCACTCCTCATTTTGTAACCATCACTCGTCATCCTGAACTTGTTTCAGGACCCCGTCCGGCAAGCGCGCAATCTGGAGGGGTCCTGAAATAAATTCAGGATGACGAAAAGGCGGTTCAGATCACAAGGCCCCCCACCAAAAAACCGCTTTCCTACACCGCCCCCAATATGCCCTAATCCCGCCCATGACCGACTCCCGCCCCGACCCCCGCAGCCATATTGTCCAGCAGCGCGCTGTTTCGCGTGTCCCGGCTTTCACGCCGGTGCCGCTGCGCGCGCGGAAAGACGGGTGGACGCCGGTCCGGCAGGCGGAATTCCTCGGGCTGCTCGCCGAAACCCGCTGCATCAAGCGCGCCGCAGAGCGGCTCGGGATGAGCCGTGACAGCGCCTACCAGCTGCGCCGCAAACCCGGCGCGGAGGAATTTGTCGCTGCCTGGGACGCGATATTGGGCGTGCCGGGAAGCCGGAAGCCAAAGATTACACTAGAGACGCTTTTCCAGCGGATCAGGCAGGGCCGCTACCAGCCGATATTGCGCGGCGGGCGCTATGTCGGAACGATCAGAAAACCCGACAATTCTGCGCTTCTGACGGTACTCGGACGGCTTGACCGGCTGATTCCGCCGGAGGAAGATCTGGAGGCGGAGAGCAAAGATTACAGAAAATAAAACCGCGTGTTTGTGTAAAGTTCGCCGCGTAATTTGCCATCGCGGTGCAACAGGCGTAATCATTGACGCACTCGCGGGTCGCTACGGGAGAAAAATCATGATTGGACGCTACAGCTTTTTGCAAGTCGCCCTGGTTTTGTTCGGAGTGATATTCTGTCTTGTCTATCCGCTGGCGCTGGTCTGGCCGGCAGGCTGGAAATGGCACGAAGGGCCGCCCGCCGCTTCGCAATATTATATGATGATCGTCGGGGTTTACGCGACGCTCGGCATATTCCTGATCCGCGCCGCCGCCAATCCCGCGGCCCATCGCTCGCTGATCTGGTTCACCATCTGGTCGAGCCTGGTCCACGCCGCGATCATGGCGGTGCAGTCGATGCAGGATGCGGAACATATCGGCCATATGCTCGGCGACGTTCCGGCGCTGTTGCTGGTCGCGGTGGTGCTGACCCTGCTGATGCCAAAGGCTGACACGGACGATCTGGTGATCCAGAGCAAGGGATAATAGCAGGAGGCAGGTTTTTGCAGGAAGTGATTACCGCGACGCTCTGGTTCGCCGCCATTTCGGTCGGCATCATGGCAGGGGTTTATTTCACCTTCTCGGCCTTCGTGCTGCAGGCGCTCGACGCGGCGGGGCGACCGGTCGGCATGGCGGCGATGCAGTCGATCAACCGGATCATCCTGAAATCCCTGTTCCTGCCTTTATTCTTCGCTAGCAGTCTCGCCTGCCTGTTGCTCGCGGTCTTCGGAGTGATGCAGTGGGGCTCGCCGGGCGCATGGCAGATGGTGACCGGCGGGGCGCTCTATCTGGTCGGGATGCTGGTGGTGACGGCGGCCGCCAATGTCCCGCTCAACAATGCGCTGGAGGCGACGGACGCCGCCGGGCCGGACGCCGGGCCGATGTGGCGCCGCTATATGCAGCGCTGGCTGCCGTGGAACCACGTCCGGACGCTGAGCTGCACCGCCTCGCTGGTGCTGCTGATCAGTGCGATTGCCGTACGATGACCATTGTCATCCGCCCCGAACGGCCCGCCGATCAGGGCGAGATCCACGACATCACCAAACGCGCCTTTGCGCCGATGGAATATGCCGGCGGCGACGAGCAGGATCTGATCGAGCGGTTCCGCGATGCCGGGGCGCTGGCCATCTCTCTGGTGGCCGAGCGGGACGGGGTCGTGGTGGGGCAGGTGACTTTTACCAAAGCCTTTGCCGCTGACGGCTCGCCGGGCTGGTACACGCTCGGCCCGGTGGCCGTGGAGCCGGATTTGCAGGGGCAGCATATCGGCAGCCAGCTGATCGAAGCGGGCATCGCCATGCTGCGCGAACGTAACGCCGCAGGCTGCGTGCTGACCGGCGACCCCGCCTATTACAGCCGCTTCGGCTTCCGTCTGTTTCCCGATCTCTGCCCCGATGGCGAGCCCGCCGCTTATTATCAGATATTGCCCTTGCAGGTGGCCAGGCCAGACAGCGTGGTCGCCTTCCATCCGCTCTTCTACGGATCAGAATGATCCGGGAAGCTCGCGCTGGGCCGGGGTCGGTTGCGCCGGCATCAGCAGCTCGCGGGGCAGGGTCAGGGACGCGGCTTCGCGCTGTCCGGCAATCGTACCGGCTCCCGCGCTGCTGATCGGGGTGCAGGCTGCGCCGGAGAGAAAGCCGAGGGCGCGGGCCATCGACGCTTCGGCGGGATCGCCGAGCGGCAGGGTGATATCGTCGGCGGCCTGACAGCTATTGGTAAGAGAGCTGGCCAGACCACTGAAATAATTGGCATTGCCGTCGGCATTCTCGGTGGCAAAGGCGATGATCCGGATCCGGTCGTCGCAGGCGCTGCGGTCGAGGCCGATCTGGCCGACCGGCTTACCGTAGGTGTTGCTGCCGACCAGCGCCATATTGGCGTCGTGATAGGGGATCATCGCGTTGATCACCAGCTCGCTGGCCGAAGCCGAGCCGCCGGTGGTGATGAAGGCGATGCGGGTCGGGGCGATCGACTGGGCCTGGGTCTGGAAATTGCGGGTCTCGTTGTTCGCCGCCTTGCTGGTGCGGAAGCGGGTAACGCCCTGGACCTGGTTGGTAAAACGGTCGCGGCCGAGCAGATCGGCGAACAGCTGGGCGGTGCGTACCAGTCCGCCGCCGTTATATCGCAGGTCGATGACCAGCTCGGTCACGCCGGCGTTGCGGAACTGCAGGAACGCGGCACGCAACTGCGGCTCGGCGCTGTCGATGAAGGTGCGCAGGTTGACATAGCCGGTCATGGTTCCGCCATTGTCGATGATCTGCACGCCATAGCGCGGCGAGACCGGCTGGATGTCATAGTCGGCCTTGCTGACCGTGGTCGTGGTCTCGACGCCCGCTGCGTTGCGGAAGCGCAGCACCCGGCTGGTGCCCGCTGTCGACGGCCCGAGCGCGTCGCTGACCGCCGCAGCGCCGCCCTGGGCAAAGAGCGCGGTGACGGTCTGCAGATTGGCGCTGCTGGTGCCGATCGCCAGTAGCTCGGTGCCGCGATCCAGTCCGGCGGCGAGGGCAGGCGCGCCTTCATAGGCGTCGAGAACGAAGACACGGGACGACGGGCTGTCGTAGCTCAGGCGGATGCCGAAACCGGCGGTCGCGCCGGAAGCGTAGAAGGCATCCTCCTCGGCGATCGAGGTGATATAGGTGAAATAGCGGTCCCGTCCCTGACCGCGCGCGGTGGCGGTAAGGGCGTCGATATAGCTTTGCACGGAGCCATAAGGCGCCGGGCTCAGGCTGGCGGGCAGGGTCTCGGGGAAGAGATACCATTCGTTGATCTGGTCAAACGCCCAGTTCTGACGGTTTTGCAGGGAGCAGGTCGTGCTGCCCGGCGTTGGTGTCGGTGTGGACCCGCCACCCCCCGAAGGCAGACTGACCGTGTTGCTGCTACCACCGCCACCTCCACAGGAGGAGAGCAGTGCTGCCAGAGCCAATATCGAACCGGATTTCCGCAATGCCATGCTGCCCCCTTCGCCAGACTGGACGAAAATCGGGTCCGACAATCAGAACCCGACAGGCGCAACCCTGATTGCCTTGGCGACAATTGTCCACACAGAAAAAATCCGCCGACATTGCTGCCGACGGATAGTTTTTTCCTCCCCAGGAAAACTTGTTGGATCAGGTGCCCGCCGAGGGGTCAGAGGGACACCTGATCTCTGAGTGATTTAACCGAACTGGTTCATCGTGTTGTGCGCACCACCGGCTTTCAGCGCTGCGTCACCAGCGAAATATTCCTTGTGGTCATCACCAATGTCGCTGCCCGACATATTCTGGTGTTTGACACAAGCGATACCTTCGCGGATTTCCTTGCGCTGCACGCCGAGAACGTAGCCCAGCATGCCAGCGTCGCCGAAATATTCCTTGGCCAGATTATCGGTCGACAGAGCGGCTGTGTGATAGGTCGGCAAAGTGATCAGGTGATGGAAGATACCAGCGCGTTTCGATCCATCGGCCTGGAAAGTGCGGATACGCTTGTCAGCCGCTTCGCCCAGTTCGGTGTCATCATATTTCGCGTCCATCAGATCGTCGCGGTCATATTCCGACACGTCCAGTCCTTCGGCCTTCATTGCATCATAGACCTGCTGGCGGAAGTTCAGCGTCCAGTTGAACGAAGGCGAATTGTTGTAAACCAGCTTCGCATTCGGAACGACTTCGCGCACCCGGTCCATCATGCCGGCAATCTGCTCGACGTGAGGTTTTTCGGTCTCGATCCAGAGCAGATCGGCGCCGTTTTGCAGCGATGTGATGCTGTCGAGAACGCAGCGGTCTTCGCCGGTGCCTGGTTTGAACTGGAACAGGTTGGATGGCAGACGTTTCGGACGCATCAGCTTGCCATCGCGGTTGATGATGACGTCGCCGTTCTTCGCGGTGGCCGGATCAATTTCTTCGCAATCGAGGAAGCTGTTATACTGGTCGCCGAGATCGCCGGGTTCGTTGGAAACCGCAATCTGCTTGGTCAGGCCAGCGCCGAGCGAGTCGGTGCGGGTGACGATGATGCCGTCGGTTACGCCCAGTTCGAGGAAGGCATAGCGGCAGGCACGGATTTTCGCGATGAAATCTTCATGTGGCACGGTAACCTTGCCGTCCTGGTGACCGCATTGCTTTTCGTCGGAAACCTGATTTTCGATCTGCAAAGCACAGGCGCCCGCTTCGATCATTTTCTTGGCGAGCAAATAGGTTGCTTCGGCGTTACCGAAACCGGCATCGATGTCGGCGATGATCGGAACAACATGGGTCTGGAAATTCTCGACCTTGTCCATGGCCGCTTTTTCAGCTGCGCTGTCACCGGCGTCGCGCGCCGCATCAATGTCGCGGAACAACAGGTTCAACTCACGAGCATCTGCTTGACGCAAGAAGGTGTAAAGTTCTTCGATCAGCGCTGGCACCGAAGTTTTTTCGTGCATCGACTGGTCGGGCAGAGGACCGAACTCGCTGCGCAATGCTGCGACCATCCAGCCGGACAGATACAGGTAACGGCGTTTGGTGCTGCCGAAATGCTTCTTGATCGAAATCATCTTCTGCTGCGCGATGAAACCGTGCCAGCAACCCAGAGACTGGGTATATTTGGAACTGTCGGCATCATAGGCCGCCATATCTTCGCGCATGATCGCCGCAGTATATTTGGCAATGTCGAGGCCGGTCTTGAACCGGTTTTGCAACTGCATACGGGCAACGGATTCGGCATCAATGCCGGTCCATGTGCCGTTCTGGTTGTTGATCAGGTTGTTGGCGGAACTTTTGAAATCTTGATAGGACATGATATTCTTCCTTAAACTGGGGAGGCGGTTATACATTATGCTGTAAAAATATTTTCAGCGTCTAAGAAGACATTTGGCTGATTATATGGGAATACGCCAGAAACTATTGTCATATTATGAGTCGTGATGTCTGAAAAACCGGACGTTTTTATGTAAATATGTAAATTTATTTACATGTTCAAGTGAATGAACAACTGTATCTGTAATTGTAGCCAATGTTCGCGCTTAGCCGCTTGGACGATATCAAGATCATGCGGCCATATATTACAGGCATTCCCCAGCGCGATAAACGCTATCGGTTCCACATGCTGATATATTCGCCGTCTTCACTCTGGACGATTCTTCGAGCGCTCAGCGAGGTTTAGCTCAGTGCCGGTATAATCCATGCCAATGACATCACAACAATCGCAAGCAGCAAAGAGGCTGCCAGAACAATCCTGACATTATGAGTCGCTCGCGGTATGTTGCTTGCCTCACGCTCGGTAACTTCGATCTGATCGCCATGCCGTTCCATGATATGCTCCTTCACTGTCCGCAAAATAGCAAAAGTCATGATAGCATAAATACCGGCCTTTGGGCAGGCCTACGGCTGCTTTGATCGAAAGGGCCAGTTGATAACGTCGCCGGCTATTAGTGCCCACCAGATAAATATCGGCTGAAACGCAAGGCGTGGGGCGTGGTAGAGCCAGCTCGCTGTCTCCCCGCCGATTGCGATATTGTTCACCGCATGGTTGATGTTCGCCGGATAGACGCACAGCGCGTACAGTGCGAGGCCGATGCCTGCTGCATGGCGAATGTGCGGGATCATGCGGGGCGGGATCAGTAGCCCGATCGCGCCTGCGATTTCCGCGATCCCGGTCCACAGGATGACCTGTTCGGGATAGGGTACCCAATCCGGGGTTATCTGGAGAAATCCGACGGGGGAGCGGATATGCATGATTCCCGCGAACAGGTAGATCAGTGCCAGCAGGATCCGGAAAAAGCGCTTCGCCCGCCCACTTTTTCGATTGGCTTGTACCACTTATCGGCGGCCCATCCGGGCGACCACAGTGACGAAGAAAGCCGTGGACCAGCCCAGCAGAATAAACCCATTGAGACCTTCTACAGCGGCAATCATCTGCCATTTGACGTCCAGGCCTTCACTATTATAGCCAGTGGTCGAATAGGTGATGGTGGAAAAATAAATGGCTTGTTCGAAAGTGGGAATGGCATCCACTATCCGGTAGACGATTGCATATGCCCAGATTTCGATGCCATGGAGTATGAAAAGACCGAATACCAAGGCAAGGGTAACGACAATCCCGTGCGGCGACATTGGATGAATATGCTCGGCTGCCTCTTCGCGTGCTTCTATCCGGAGAAAACGCCCGAGGCCGAAGATGCCGACGCCGTGGATAAGCACGGTCAACAGAACCATGAATCCGCCGACGGCCAGTTCAGCGAACATGTGGTGCTAGCTTCCCCACGGTGCCGGCGGAACGGGAACAGGGGAAGACAGGTCAAATTCGACCCTGAAATGGCGCCCGTCGACGGTTTCCGGACGGCGAAGCTCGTATGCGAATTTGGCATCGGTCTGGCCCGGCGGGCTGATTTCGACGGCCCAGACATTTTTTACCGACTGATCGAGCCCATTGGCCTTGAACGAAGCGATCGATTCGGCGTCCACCGGGAATTCCTGCCGGTCCGCTGTGCCGTCGCTGGCGGTATCTCCGCCATAGTTGGTAACATCGTCGAGACTGCCGTCTTCATGCCGGTGGCGGTGCTTCAGGCGCAATCCCTGTTCAGTGCGGGTGATAAACCATGTCCGCGAACGGTCCCATGTTTTAGGACCCTCGGCGATATGGAAAGGGATCTGGATCTCGTTCAGATCGCAGGACGCCGCATGCATGATCATCGGCTTGCCTACCATATCGGCGTCGGGTTCTTGCTCGGATACCAATATCCCGGCATATGCCTTGCCACAGAGCAGACTCATTCGTTCGAAAAACAGGTCCTGCGGAGATGGTTCCGGCGGCCCGTCCGGCGATGAATCGCAGGATGCGAGCGGGATACAGAGAAGAATTGCTGCTGTGCAGGCCAGAATTGATTTGTTCATGGAAGCTATTGCTACACAATTTCTGCGGGCCGTGAAACCATCGAAATTCATCTGATTGCTTATTATGTAATAGGATGCTATAGGCACGAAAGCTAATAAATCGCGTTACGACGAAATCATGGTTTCGCAACCCCTAAGGTCGCATACTCTTTTTCCCATTTCTCGAAGTTGGCCAATCCCGTCCGGTTCTGCATTTTGCTAGATCGGGCATAATTAAGTTATGAATAGGAATAAGACTATGCCTACAGGCACCGTAAAATTTTTCAACACCGACAAGGGCTATGGTTTCATCGCTCCTGAAGATGGTGGCGATGACAGCTTCGTGCACATCACAGCAGTTCAGGCTGCCGGAATGCAGTCGCTCGAAAAAGAACAGCGTTTGACATATGATGTTGAAACCGGAAATAACGGCAAGAAAGCCGCTGTAAACTTGCAGCAGGCTTAAGCCTAACACCGAATACGGGAAAGGGCGGGAGTGCACGGCACTCCCGCCCTTTTTTTGTCATAAAAAGGCTGCTCGCCTAGCTCCAGTCGAACGCAAGGCTGCCACGATTATACAGTCCGGCGAGTAGCACCACTATCTCATCCGATTCTAGCCATGCCGAATCGATAACAAATTGGTCTTGCGCGCAAAGCATCTCCGCCAACGGGATCTCGTCCCCGGTACATGGAAAAGATTCCCCGTCGACAAATAGCAACAGCTTGTCCGCACTTTCACGGATGAAGGAAAAGCGGCTGGCGGGATTGCGGAGCAGGGGATGGTCGGCATTCAATAAGCCGCGCAGATGGTCTGTCTCGATCGGTTCTTCGGGACGCCAGTCGGTTTCCGGATATTTCGGCGTGCTGCTATATTCACCAAACCATTTTGCAAAGTCGTTGCGATCGGCAAGTTTCTCGGTGACCATGGCGTGCAGCCGGTCGATAGCGGTGGCGGGTATTTCTCCAGGATTTGACTGGTGCGCCAAATCCGGATCGCAATAGCGGTCATCATCGGTCATTTCTGGCAGCAGGTCGTCGCACCAGCTGCCAATCAATTCCTTTCTCGATGGCGATCGAAACCCGATGCTGTAGGTCATGCAATTCTTGCCAACCGCCACTCCGTTGTGGGCGATCCCGGGCGGGATATAGAGCATGTCTCCGGGATCGAGAATCCATTCTTCCGCCGTCTCAAACTCGGCGAGCAACAGCAAGTCTTCGTGCGAACGCAGGGCAGTTTGGTCGTCGCACATGCCGCCGATTTGCCATCGGCGCCGGCCGAGGCCCTGTATCAGGAACACATCATAATGATCAAAATGCGGACCCACTCCGCCGCCATCGCTGGCAAAGCTGACCATAACATCATCGATCCGCCAGTTCGGGATGAAGCGAAACGGCTCAATCAGCGCCGCCACATCGGCCACATGCTGATCGACCGCCTGAACCAGCAAGGTCCAGGGAGACTTGCCCAACTCGCCAAAACGGGTCTCGGGCAAAGGGCCATGTTCGGCGTTCCAGTCATCGCTCGATTGCGTGATCAGCCGCGACTCTACATGATCCTCACATGCCAGGCCGGCAAGCTCGTCGGGTGACAGCGGATTGCGCCATGATTGCCAGGGATTTTTAATCAGCAGCGGTCGTTTCTGCCAGTAATCGCGCAGGAAAGCGGTGGTATCGAAATTATTGAATTGCATCTGTATCCGCTACACAATCTCGGGCTGGAACGGTAGTGATACCGCTAAAAACTATTGGTAAGCGCGCATCTTTGCCGGCTCCGGCTTTGTTGCGTTGCTCATTCTGCTTCGGGCTGCCAAAGAGGCATATGACAAAACTGATCCTCTTCAATAAACCGTTCGGTGTGTTGCCGCAATTCACCGATCGCGGGAGCGAAACCAAGCGTGCGACTCTGTCGGACTATATCGACCTGCCAGGCGTTTACCCGGCTGGCCGGCTTGATCGGGATAGCGAAGGACTGATGATGCTTACCGGCGATGGTAAATTGCAGGCACGGATTTCGGACCCCAAATATAAAATGCCGAAAGCCTATCTTGTGCAGGTCGAGGGGGAGGTCAGCGATGAAAGTCTCGCCATGTTGCAAAAAGGCGTTGAATTGAAGGATGGTTTGACTCGGCCTGCTGAAGTGGAACGTCTCGAAGAACCGGACCTTTGGCCGCGCGATCCTCCGATCCGGGTGCGCAAGAGCATACCCGATTGCTGGCTCAAACTGACCATCAGTGAAGGCCGGAACCGGCAGGTACGCCGAATGACAGCGGCGGCCGGTCACCCCACGTTGCGACTGGTGCGCTGGAGCATTGGCGACTGGAATCTTGAGGGTTTGCAGCCCGGACAATGGCGGGCCGACGAATAGGCGGTATGCGCTCGCCCGGATTTTCGATAGACAAGACGATCGAGAGAGGGGCTAAAATATGAAAAAAACGATCCGTATCATTCTGCTGCTGCTGGTTTTGCTGGGGGCGGCTTTTTTCATTTTCCGGACCCCCGACACCGATCGCGCAGAGATGATCGCCAAATATGGCAACGAAGCTTCCCGCTTCGTCGACGACGGCCATGGCACCAAAGTCCACTATCGCGATGAAGGCAACAAGGACGGTCCGGCGCTTCTCCTGATCCACGGCTCGAACAGCTTGTTGCAGACATGGGAGCCGCTGGTGGGGCTGCTCGGTGACAAATATCACCTGATTTCACTCGACCTTTACGGACATGGCCTGACCGGTCCCAATCCGAATGGCGCTTATGATGCTGACTCCAATATAGCGGCGGCGGTTCGGGTGCTCGATAAAGTGGGCGTCGATAAAGCCTATTGGGTAGGGAACAGCATGGGCGGCTGGGTGACCTGGCGTGCCGGTTTATCGGTACCGGAGCGTATCTTGGGACTCGTTATGATTGACGCTGCTGGAGCGCAGGTCCAGCAAAAGGGACAGCCTTATCTGGGCGCCAGACTGGCCCGCTCAGCGGTCGGACAAATGCTGCTACCGGAAATCACACCGCGCTTTCTGGTCAAATCCTCACTGGAGGAAAATTTTGCACAGCCTGAACGGCTGACCGAAGAACTGGTCGACCGCTATTGGGAATTGTTGCGCTTTCCCGGCAATCGCAAAGCGGCAGTGGATCGAGCGACGACGCCACGACAACCGGAAAAATGGGGAGATGTTGGCACGTTAAAAATGCCGGTGCTGCTGCTCTGGGGAGAGAAAGACAAAGTTATCCCTCTCGCCCACGGACGTGCCTTCGCTGAAGCGATCCCTGGCAGCAAGTTGATCACTTATGCCGATGCCGGGCATCTTCCGATGGAGGAAACGCCCGAGCAGGTCGCTCGGGATATCGATGGGTGGATTGAAGGATTAGCGACAGAATCGGTCGCGTTGAGCGAGGAGTGACGCCGGTTTCTTGCTATTCATTCCAGTAAGCATTCATCGGCAGATTGATATCCGGAAGGCTCCAGTCGATCGGGGCCAGTCCATTCCGCTCGAGAAAACCGTTGGCCTTGCTGAAATGCTTGCATCCGAAAAACCCGTGATAGGCCGACAGAGGCGACGGGTGAGGGGCTTTTAGCACCAGATGATGCCCACCCTGTTCGATGCTTTTGACGAAAGCTGCCTTTTTTTGCGCATAGCTTCCCCATAGCAAAAACACGACAGGTTCAGGCTTCGCGGCAATCAGGCGTATGACCGCGTCGGTAAACTGCTCCCAGCCTTTGCCGCGGTGGGAGGCCGCATTGGCCATTTCGACGGTCAATACGCTGTTAAGCAGCAGCACGCCCTGCTGCGCCCAATGTTCGAGAAAACCGTGGGCAGGGCGGGGCAGGCCGAGATCGCTTTCCAGCTCTTTGTAGATATTGACCAGCGAAGGGGGCGGGCGAACGCCGGGTTGCACACTGAAACACAGGCCGTGGGCCTGTCCGGGACCGTGATAGGGGTCTTGCCCCAAGATTACGACGCGTACCTGGTCGAGGGCAGTGAGGTTGAGCGCACGATAATATTCCTCGCTCTTTGGGTAAATTTCTTTTCCTGCGGCTTTTTGGTGCAGCAGAAATTCACTCAAGGCAGTCATATAGTCGCTGGCAAATTCTCCGGCGAGAGGTTCTTTCCAGCTGTCGTCCAGTTTCACGCGGTCATCCATATCATGCTGATAGCAATGCCCACTCGATAGGCAAAGCAGGATCAACCCCGCTTGCCAGTTTCGCCTAGGGAGATTACCATCGCGTCCAAGCGCCATTAGAAAGCGCAAACGCAGAAGGAAAAGCTCTTCCCATGACCGACCGCAATATTCCCGTTATCTCTGCAACCGGCCTTTTCACGCCAACAGATAGCATCAGCAATGAAGAGCTGGTCGCCAGTTTCAACGCTTATGTCGATATGGCCAATCGTGAAAATGCGAAAGCTATCGCTGCGGGCGAAATGGAAGAATTGGCGCACAGTTCAGTGGAGTTTATCGAGAAAGCGTCGGGCATCAAGTCGCGCTTCGTGCTGTCCAAGGATCCGATCCTGGATCCGGAGGTGATGTGTCCCCGCTTTCCGGAACGGCCCAATGAGGAAATCTCGGTTCTTGCCGAAATTGGCGTGAAAGCAGCACTGCAGGCGCTGGAGCGGGTAGGGCGCAAGCCGGAAGATGTTGATGCGGTACTCTGCGCCTGCTCGAACATGCAGCGAGCCTATCCCGCGATCGCTGTCGAAATACAGGCCGCACTGGGAATGGAGGATGGCTTCGGTTTCGATATGAATGTCGCCTGTTCCTCCGCGACTTTCGGTATCCAGACGGCGGCTGACTATATCCGTTCGGGGAGCGCTAAATCGGTGCTGGTGATCAATCCGGAAATCTGTTCCGGCCATCTCAACTGGCGAGATCGGGACAGCCATTTCATCTTTGGCGACGTTGCTACTGCAATCCTCATCGAGTCCAAAGATATTGCTCCGGCGCAGCATTGGGAAATAGTCGGCACGAAACTCAAAACCCAGTTTTCCAACAATATCCGCAACAATTTCGGTTTCCTCAATCGCGCCAGTCCGGAAAGTCGCGACGACAAGGACAAGCTTTTTGTCCAGGAAGGGCGAAAGGTTTTCAAGGAAGTGGTGCCGATGGTTGCCAGGATGATCACCGAGCAGACCGAACGGCTCGGTATCGAAACGAGCGCCCTGCGCCGTCTCTGGCTGCATCAGGCCAATGCCGGTATGAACCGCCTGATCGCCCAGCGGGTACTCGGTCATGAGGCCAGCGATGACGAAAGCCCGACTGTCCTCGATACATATGCAAATACATCGTCGGCCGGATCGATCATCGCCTTTCACAAGCACAGTGAAGATCTGGCCGACGGCGACATCGGACTGATCTGTTCGTTCGGCGCAGGCTATTCAGCGGGAACGGTTTTTGTGCGCAAGGTTGCGTGATCAGGGTGATGTAACATGACGATGACAGGCCAGTGCCTATGCGGCGGGGTAAGCTACTCGATCGAGGGAGACCTCCAGATGTGCGGGGTCTGTCATTGCAAAAACTGCCAGCGGCAAGCGGGCAGTTCCTATTCCGTACTTTTCGCGGTGGCAGACGAACAGATCGAGATCATCGGCGACCTCACCACCTATGACGATCATGCCGAGAGCGGCAATGTCGTCCATCGCCATTTCTGCGGTACCTGTGGTACGCCAGTGAAAACTTCGCTGCCGACCCAGCCTGGCATGACTTACATCAAAGCGGGAACGCTGGACGATACAAGCGTGCTGCATCCGCAAATCCATTTCTGGACGGGCAGCAAACAATCGTGGGTCGAGATTGATCCGAAAGTCCCGCAGATGGAAGGCAATCCCGGATGATGATGACGCAGAAAATAGCCGCGGCGATTATAACCTTCACGATGCTCGCCGGCTGTGTTGATTCCACTGGGCAGGGCGATTCGGATGAAGCGGAAGCCAGCTCGCAGCCTTCACCGGTCATCCTTCAGGCGGATGGCATCGCTCAGGGGGAGGGCTTTGATCTTCCCTATGGCACAAAAAAGTCAGAAGTGATCGCTATGCTGGAACGTTTCGGTCGGGTTGACCAGAGTAACAATGAGGAATGCGGCGCCGGGCCGATGGATTTTGTCTCCTCTTCAGCAACTGGACTGACGCTCAATTTTCAGGAAGGTCAGCTGGTTGGCTGGTTCTTCGATGGTGACGGGAAATTGGCACGTACGGCTCAAGATATCACCGTCGGATCGACCCGCTCCGATCTTGAAGCCGCTCTTCCGATAGAAATGCAAACCGACAGTACGCTCGGTATCGAATTTTTTTCCGGTTCCGGGGAAAACGGATTTATCGCCGGCTTTCTCTCGGACGAAAGCAAGAATGCGACCGTCGAGAGCCTCTATTCGGGCACCAACTGCTTTTTTCGCTAACCATTTGAGGTTACGATTTCGGGGGATAATATGATCAGTTTACGGGCGCGCTTCCTGTTTTTCATTATCCGCATTTCGGGATTGAAAAACTATCTACTCAAACCCGGCAACGCGGAGAAATATGTTGCACGAGATCATGCGCGCGGTCCGGCATTGCCCGTTCGCTGGTTGCGCAAACATTGCGATATAGAGAAATCCGAAATCAACGGGCAGCCGTTATATCATCTGGGCCCGAAGAAAAGTGGCAGTTCGCTGCATATATTCTATCTGCATGGCGGCGGCTATGCGTTCAACATAGTTTCGCTTCACTGGCATTTTATCAAAAAGTTGGTCCGCAAAACCGGAGCAAGCGTCACGGTCCCGATCTACCCGCTATCGCCGGAAAACAAGTGGGACAGAAGCTATGCCATGGTGATGGAGGCATTTGAACAGGCTGTTTCCCGACACGGTGCAGAGAATATAGTGGTAATGGGCGACAGCGCGGGCGGCGGCTTTGCGCTTGGACTGTCGCAGATGCTGCGCAATGCGAACAAGCCTTTGCCCGGCAAACTGGTGCTGCTCAGTCCCTATCTGGATCAAACTGCTGCTGATCCGGCGCAGGAAGAACTGGAAAAGACCGACGTTCTGATTTCTATTGAAGGTGTACGTCGCCTCGGTAGCTGGTGGATGCGCGAGGGTGAAGACCCGGCGATGTTTCCCGCTAGCCCGTTGTTCGAGACGGTTGATCGATTGCCGCCGATGCTGGTTTTTGCCGGAAGCGATGAAATGTTGCTTGCGGACTCTTTGCGGCTGAAACGAAAAGCTGATGAAAACGGCGCGGAGGTTGAACTGAAAATCTATGATCGCATGCAGCATGTCTGGATGCTGTTGCCCATTCCGGAAGCGAAAACGGCTTTGGGCGAGATTGTCGAATTCCTACTCGCCCCGAAAGTTTAGTTCGAGAAGTACGCCATTGGGCTCGGTGAAAAACAGCTGTTTCAGCTGGATCGACGGGATGTCGTTGAGCCGATAGTCGACCCCGTGGGCCTCGAGCCGAGCGCTGAACGCCTGATGGTCGCTGCAATCCAGAGCCACATGATGGATCGCGCCGGTCGTCGGCCCGGTCTCTGTTTCACGGCGATAGGCCTGCCGCATCTCTTTGGAATTGATATGAAAAATCGCGCGACCACTATCGTCATGAAGCCACTGGACATGTTCGGGTGGCAGTGGTTCAGGGCCGTCTCGCACATCGAGATCGAACAACTCGACAAAGAAGCGCACGGTCCCTTCCAGATCGTCGGTGATGATATTCACATGATCGAGTGCGTTGAGTTTCATTCTATCCCTTCAACTTGCGGCCTCGTTCGATGATGGCAAGCCGCCGGTTCTCGACTTCGTCCATCGAGACCCCGGCGTTATAGGGTACCGATATTTCGTGCTCATAAGCCATGCCGTCCTTAAGGTTGCGGTCAAAGCCGGTCATGATCAGATCCTTGTAAACCTTCAGGAAGTTGCGGTCGATGGTCGTCATGTCGCGTGCCAGAGTCAATGCGGCCGGCATCAGTTCGTCCGGCTGATAGACGTGATTGACGAGGCCCCAATCGCAAGCGGTCTGAGCGTCGAGAAACTGTCCGGTGAAACTAAGTTCACAGGCGCGGGACAAACCGATGAAACGCGACAGTTTCTGCGACAGGCCCCATCCTGGCGTGATGCCGACCCGCGCGTGGGTGTCGGCGAAGCGTGCGTTAGTCGACGCGATACGGATATCGCACGCCAGCGCCAGTTCGAAACCACCGGTGATAGCAACCCCGTTGATCGCGCCGATCACCGGTATCGGCATTTCGGTCAGAGCAAAAACCGGATTGCTACTCTCATCGCGATCATTGGCCGGACCAAGGCCGGATTCGCCCAGTTCCTTTAGATCAAGGCCAGCGGTAAACGCGCGTTCTCCCGATCCGGTAACGATCAGAGCATGGACGCTGTTATCGTTTCTCACGTCCTTACAGGCGGCACATAATTCCACGCGCAATGCCTTGGACAGCGCGTTCATCGCCTCCGGTCGGTTGAGGGTGATGGTTGCGACACCATCTACTTTGTCCAGCAATACCAAGGTCATCAGTCGTCATCTCCCGCTTCATATTTCCCGGCGATCTGCGCGCCCATTGCCGCGGTCATCGCGAAAGCCTGTTCAGGGTCACTCTGTCGCAACAGTGCGATTTGTTGTTCCATTCCTTCGGCGATGAGAAGTTCTGGAACATTATTGGCGACAGCATCCAGAATCTGACGCGCACATTCAGCCGGTTCCATGCCGTTGTCGATAGCGGCATCGGACTTGCCGCGGCGTTCGCCCTCTCTGGTCAGCGCATTGCGCGATACATTTGTGCGGATCGATCCCGGCAGGATATTGGTAACGTGGATATTGTGCAGTTTTTCGACCTCGGCCCGCAGAGCATCCATATAGCCGATCAGTCCATGCTTGGCGGCGCAATAGGCGGTGCGCAGGGGCACGCCGACACGCCCGGCTACAGAGCTGATCCCGACAATATGACCGCCGCCCGCCGCGATCATGTGCGGCAGCAACAGCTGGGTCAGCCAGATCGGTGCCAGCAGGTCAACGTTGATGATCGTGCTGTGGACCTCGGGATGGGTGTCGAGCGCCAGACTGCGCTGGCTGATCCCGGCATTGTTGACGAGAATGTCGACCTTGCCTTTCCAGCTCCGCGCTTCCTCGACCTTTGTGGGCAGAGCGGCGTAATCGGTCGTTTCAAATGGGAGAATCAGCGTGTCGGTCGCGATATCAGCAGCCACCTGCTCCAGCGCATCGGTCCGGCGTCCGGAAAGGATTATGTGGGCGCCCGCTTCGGCAAAGGCCTTTGCAAGTGCTTCGCCAATTCCGGATGATGCCCCGGTGATCCAGACGGTTTTATCGGCAAATGTCATGAGAAGACTCCCTGTTCTATCGCTTTGGATTTCTTCCAGCCAACATAACATAATGCCAGCATGATAATATTGCCCACTGCGTCGAGTAGGCCAACGCTGGTGAATACCGGATCGTGGAAGGTGAAATAATAATTGAAGGCGAAAAAGGGCAGCAGGGCGATTCCGTAGACCAGAAAGGTCAGCGAAGAGAAGCGCGAGAAGGCCGCGAACAGCCCTGATAACAAAGCCTGCGCGCCGAAACAGGCGATTGAGAAGGGGAGCAGGCGCCCACCATCGCGATATTCCGCGAGGAACACCGTATCAATTACATGTTGTGGGAAGAATGTCGCCCACCCGCCAAGCAGGAAGAACACCAGCGCAATGAAAAACTGTATGCGCTTCGGTGTCATGGGCTATTCCTGCTGTTTAAGCGCTTTTGCTCAACTTCGGTGCATCGTCACCAAGGTCTTCGAACCAGGCTTCAACCTCGCCGTTGAGCTTGATCAGCAGGGGATTGCCCTTGCGATCCATGGTCTTGCCCGCCTGAACCTTAACCCAGCCCTCGGAAACGCTATATTCTTCGATATTATGCTTGCGATCACCGCGAAAATTGATCCCGATGCCGCGTGAGAGCAACTCGCCGCCATAATGCGGGCTGCGCGGGTTGATGGCCAGATGGTCCGGTGGAACGTCCTTGCCGGATGCGGCGCTGTTGGCGGGTTCGGATTGTTTGTCTTCGGTCATGATCGATACTCGTTTTCTGATGTTGGGGGCGCTTTGCCATAATCATCGCAAAAATCAAACAGATGTTGTCAGGAGAGCGTCGGTATGAGACCGGCTAGCGAAAGACGTCACCAACATTTCTCGCCATCTTGGGATCCCTGCCATATTGATTGTCGCCCTTTTTGCCTTCGATGCACATGAAGATCAAAATTACGATGCCGGGCAGGGTGAGGATCAGGGTCCCGACATATAGCAATATTCCCACGATGCCGGAAATATTCTGGTCGTGAAAGCGCCTGACTATGACGGCCGCGTTGGGGATCAGCATGCCGAGCCAGAACAAGCCCCACAATGCCAATATGACAAGAAGCGGAATCAGATAGTCTGTTCCATCTATCTTCGGAATTGTGTCACCGGCGGAAACTATTTCGTCAGGTCCGATCATCGCAACCATGACCATCAGAGCGAAAAAAGCGATGTTCACGAGGAACTGGAACAGAAAGAACATCCAATATTCCTTTCTCCGTGAGCGTCCGGAGAAATCCGCATAGCGTTTCAGCGGCAAAAGCATCCATTCCATGTCTTTTACTCCAAGGCCGCAACAGGTCCGAGCTTACGGGAATGAGCCACATTATCAAGTCGCGTCCGAAGAGATAGGAATATGATGCAACCGTTTGGACGAGGAGGGCATTTATATCGTTGAAAATCCGGCATTCGAGTGCCGCAAATCCGGCTCCCGTGTCTTTAATATCACACTGCCGCATATTCCTTTTCGCGATGGAACCAAACGCGCTGCCACGCGCTTGATGGGTCTCTTAATTGTTAGAGTAAAAAGAGGAGTATATTATGTCCCCCACCAAACGCGCACTTAGCGTGGCCACAGTGCTGACAGCGATGATTGCTGTTCCTGCGCAAGCTCAGGAAATTGATAACAAGGAATTCGACGGCTTCTATGTCGGCGGTTCGTTCGGATTGGGTGCGCAATCCAATGACAGGGATGAAGGCGTCACATTTGATACCGACCGCGATGGCAGCTTTGATAATGTTGTCCGCACCGTATCCGGTGCCGATGCATTCTCGCCGGGCTTCTGCAACGGGGCTGCGAACGGCAATGCGCCAACTGCGGGCTGCCGGAATGACAAGGATGATATGGATTATTACATCCGGGCCGGAGCGGACAAGCAATATGGCAATTTCGTCGTCGGTTTTCTGGTCGATGCCGGCCGTAGTGAGTCCACAGATAGCGTGACCGCGTTCAGTACCACGCCTGCCTCATATACGTTCACACGCCAGCTTGACTATGCACTCGGCGCTCGTGGTCGGGTCGGTTACACTCCAGGTGGCGTGCTGTTTTACGCAACCGGCGGTGTCTCCTATGCCAAAATCGACAATAGTTTCACCACTACCAACGGTGCCAACAGTTTTACCGATAACGGAAAAACCGAAAGCTTCGGATGGACTGCAGGCGGCGGTGCAGAAGCCAAGGTGACCAACAACATCACCATGGGTCTCGAATATCTGTACACCCAATATACTGACGACGACTATGTAGTGAATGTCGGGCCGGGAACTGCGGGCGCAACAAACCCGTTTCTTTTGGCCTCCGGCGGAACCGATATGAAACGAAGCGATCCGAATTTCGATCAGCACAGCATCCGGCTGACAGCGGCACTCCGCTTCTGATCGCAATCGTAACAGGACAAGAAAAAGGCGGCCTCATCGGCCGCCTTTTTTTTTAACTGCTGCTGTTTTAAGCCGCCGCTGCCTGCCGTGAAGCTTTCTTGCGATCGTTCGGATCGAGATAGCGTTTGCGCAGACGGATGTTCTTTGGCGTGACCTCGACCAGTTCATCATTGTCGATATAGGCGATTGCCTGTTCCAGCGTCATCACCTTCGGTGTGGTCAGGCGTATGGCGTCTTCCTTGCCCGAAACGCGGAAGTTGGTCAGCGCCTTGGATTTCATCGGATTGACATCGAGATCGCCGGGCTTGGCATTTTCGCCGATGATCATGCCTTCGTAAACCGGCGTTTGCGCGCCGATGAACAATACGCCGCGTTCTTCGAGCATGTTCAAGGCATAAGCAGCAGTGTTGCCGGTGCCGTTCGAAACCAGAACGCCAACCGGGCGCCCTTCGATAACGCCTTTATATTCGCCATATTTTTCGAACAGACGGTTCATCAGGCCGGTGCCGCGCGTGTCGGACAGAAATTCACCATGATAACCGATCAAACCGCGTGACGGTGCGGAGAAGGTCAGGCGGGTCTTGCCGGCGCCGGAGGGGCGCTGTTCGGTCAGTTCCGCTTTGCGGCGCTGCATCTTGGAAACGACCGTGCTGGAATATTCCTCGTCAACGTCGATAACCACGGTTTCATAGGGTTCCTCGCGTTTGCCGCCTTCTTCGCGATAAAGAACGCGGGGACGCGAAATGCCAAGTTCAAAGCCTTCGCGGCGCATCGTTTCGATGAGAACGCCCAATTGCAATTCGCCACGACCTGCGACGTCAAAGCTGTCCTTGTCGTCGCTCTCGGTTACCTTGATCGCAACATTGGATTCGGCTTCGCGGAACAGGCGTTCGCGGATCACCCGGCTGGTGACCTTGTCGCCTTCGCGACCAGCGACGGGACTGTCGTTTACCGCAAAACGCATCGACAGCGTTGGTGGATCGATCGGTTGGGCTGCGATCGGTTCGGTGACTGATATATCGCAAATCGTGTTGGAAACAGTCGCTTTTGTAAGGCCGGCAAGAGAGATAATGTCGCCCGCCTTGGCGCTTTCTACGGGAACGCGCTCGAGACCGTTAAAGGCCATGATCTTTGTCGCGCGGCCGGCTTCAACCACCTTGCCATCCATATCGATTGCGTGGATCGGCATGTTGATGTCGATTCTTCCGCTTTCGACCTTGCCGGTCAAAATGCGGCCAACGAAATTGTCGCGGTCGAGCAACGTAACGAGAAACTTGAATTCGGCATCCGGATCGACATCAGGCTCCGGCACATGTTCGATAATCTTGTCGAAAAGTGCCGAAAGGTCGCCATCGCGTACGTCCGGGGTTTCACCGGCATAACCGTTGCGACCGCTGGCGAAGAGCGACGGGAAATCTAGCTGCTCGTCATTGGCGTCAAGGTTGACGAAGAGGTCGAACACTTCGTCGAGGACTTCTTCCGCGCGACCGTCGGGACGGTCAATCTTGTTGACGACGACAATCGGCTTCAACCCAAGGGCCAATGCCTTGCCGGTCACGAATTTTGTTTGTGGCATCGCGCCTTCGGCACTGTCGACCAGAAGGATCACGCCGTCGACCATCGACAGGATGCGTTCCACTTCGCCACCAAAGTCGGCATGGCCCGGGGTATCGACAATATTGATCCGTGTGCCTTTCCATTCGACACTGGTGCATTTTGCGAGAATCGTAATGCCGCGTTCTTTTTCAAGATCGTTCGAATCCATCGCCCGTTCCTCGACACGTTCATTGTCGCGGAAAGTGCCGGATTGGCGGAAAAGCTGGTCAACCAGAGTTGTTTTGCCGTGATCAACGTGCGCAATGATTGCGATATTGCGAAGGGACATATATAGATTCTACCGTATGATTGAGGAAGGGGCGGCCATAAGCACAGCCCCGCTATCGTCGCGCCCTTAGCCTGTTTGGTGCTGCACCGCAACATCAGAAAGCTTGCTAAATCGTTCTTAGCGATCCATTTGGCGCTAACACCATGCAAACCCTTCGTCTCATCCTCACCGATAAATTCATCTGGCTGCTCAGCGGAGCGGTGCTGTTGGCGACTTTGCTGCCCGTACAGGGTCTGGTAAAAGATATTGCAGGGATTTTATTCAACGCCGGGATTTTTGCGGTATTTCTGCTTCACGGCATCCGTTTGGAGCGGCATGAAGTGAAGGCAGGGCTCGGCAATATCCGCCTGCAGGGGACGATATTCGTCTGGGTATTTGGCGTGATGCTGGGGATCGGGCTAATATTGTCGAAGGCGGTCGATCAGCTTCTGCCTGCCGACATAGTGCTCGGATTTCTGTTCCTGGGGGTGTTGCCCTCTACGGTGCAATCCGCGACCAGCTATTGCGCGATCGCCAAAGGCAATGTCGCAGCGTCGGTTGTTGCCAGCGCCTTCATCAACCTAGTCGGTGTATTTTTATCGCCGCTACTCTTCGCTCTGCTGGCAAGCGCAGCCGGAGTTGAGATCACGTCCGACACAATCATCAAGCTTGCCGCGATATTGCTATTGCCATTTGTTCTAGGCCAGTCCTTCCAGAAATGGCTGCGGCCGTGGGTGATGTCGCACAAGGATATTACAGGCTGGATCGACCGGGGGGCGATTGCGCTGGCGGTCTATGTGTCATTCTCCGCTGCGATTATCGCCGGAATGTGGAGCCGGGTCAGCGGCACCGAATTTGTCTGGCTGGCTGCTGCCTTGCTGCTTTGGCTGGGGCTGGCCTTTGGCGGGACTTGGTTGCTCGGCGGCCTGATGGGTTTTGCCCGCGGCGACCGCAAGACGTTGCTGTTCTCCGGCGCGCAGAAAAGCGTTGCGATTGGCGCTCCGCTGGCGGCGATCATTTTTGCACCCGAGCGCGCTGGGCTAGTGATATTGCCGCTGATTTTCTATCATCTGGCGCAATTGTTCCTGTCGGCACCAATTGCGGTGCGACTGGCCGGGGATGAGGGTTAGCGGACATCATCCGTTCGTCCTGAGCCTGTCGAAGGACATCTCAAGACAATAGGCACACTTCGACAAGCTTAGCGCGAACGGTAAAGTCTAAAGCTCTCTTAGTGCCCTTGCTGGCTTGGCGGACAATACGGGGATGGAACCCAGCAAGCCAATTCCCAGCGTTGCAACCGCACCGATGCCAAGCGTGAGCAGGACAATCCCCCAGTCGGGCTGCCAGGTGAACTCGAAAATCTGGGTGATTACAAACCATCCGGCAAACAGGCCCAGCCCCAAGGCCACCGCCGACAACAGAAATGCCAGCAGCGCATATTCAATCGCCTGAACCGTCAATATCTGGGTCCGCGTGGCTCCGAGCAGTTTCAGGATCACGCTGTCATAGACCCGGGCCTGACGCGACGCGGCGATCGCGCCGATCAGCACGGCAATCCCGGAGAAGATCGCGATTGAGGCGGCAGCGGCAATCGCGGTGGCCATCTGGTCGAGGATGTCGCCGATCTGGGACGCGATTTCCTTGACCTTGACCATCGAAATGGACGGAAATTCCTTCGGCAATGTGGAGAGCAGACTGTCTTCTTTGGCCGTTTCCAGCTGGATCGTGGCAGCGACATTATGCGGGACATTGGCGAGGACGCTGGGCGGGAATACCAATACATAGTTGAAACCGAAATTGCGCCAGTTGACCTTGCGGAAGGAGGCAACCTTGGCCGGTATTTCGACGCCGAGCAGGCTGACGGTCAGACTGTCGCCGATCTTCAATCCCATGGCCGCACCTTGTTCTTCGTCGACCGAAACGAGAGGCGGGCCGTCATAGCCTTTCGGCCACCACTCGCCTTCAACAATTTCGCTGCCTTCGGGAATGATCGCACTATAGGTGAGGCCGCGGTCGCCGCGGAGCACCCAAGCGCCTTCGGGGAGGGTTTCCAGTTCGGACACGCGCTGACCGCGAAATTCGGTGATGGTACCGCGCAGCGTCGGCACGATATTCACTTCCGCGGCTTTGGAAGTCTCTGCAACCTTGGAACGGAACTCGTCCGCCCGCTCGACCGGGATATCGAGTACGAAGAAGCTCGGAGCATCGCGCGGAACGGTGGAACGGATTTCATTGGTCAGGCTGGTCTGGATCGCGGCAAGCGTAGCGAACAGGGTAAGACCCAGTCCCAATGCCACAACCAGTTGCCCGGTCTGGGCACCGGGACGGTGAAGGCTGGTCAGGGCGAGACGCAGCAGCGGCTGTTTCGGCCTTGGAGCCTTGCTCGCTAGCCAGCGGATCAGCGCGCCCAAGGCCGTAAGCAACAGCAATATCGCGGCGGCCGCACCGATGAAGGAGGCCGAAAATAATGGCTCATTGGCTGTGCCGAGCGCCAGCGCGATGATCGCGGCAATCGCCAAGCCGACGCCGATCCAGCTTTGCCGGTCAATCTGACGCCAGGATTTACCCTCTCCGCGGATGATGCCCGCGGCAGGGATTGTCTTTGCCCGCGACAATGGGGGCAGGGCGAAGATCACCGCTATCAGCAACCCATAAAGCGCGCTGACCAGCAATGGCAGCGGATAGACGGCAAATTCCGGCTTGATCGGCAGAACGTCGCCGGCGATCTGGATGATCGCCAGCGGAGCCAAGGCGCCGATCACGAGACCCAAGGCAACCGCGCCCAGCGCCACCGTCATGATCTGGAACAAATAGATGCGGAAAATCATCGCGCTATCTGCGCCGAGTATCTTGAGCGTCGCAATCGCGCCCTGTTTGCCGCGCAAATAAGAGGCGACGCCGTTGCCGACACCGATGCCGGCGATGACTAGCGATGCGAGGCCGACCAGGGTCAGAAACTGGCCCATCCGCTCGATAAAGCGGCGGGTGCTTGGCGCGCCGTCGTCGCGGGTCTTGACCTCCCACGATGCGTTGGGAAATTGTTCGGAAAGCCGGCCGCCGGTTTCGCGCGGAACCGCTGTTTCAGGCAGCTTGAGCCGATATTTGCTTTCAAACAGGCTGCCGGGCTGAATCAATTTTGTAGCGCGCAGGCCTTCGAGCGAGGTGATCGCGACGGGACCGAGCGACAGGCCTTCGCTAAGCCGGTCGGGCTCTTCGGCGATGATCCCCGAGACAGTGAAACGGGCCTCGCCAAAGTCTATCTGGTCTCCGCTTGTCAGTGCCAGTCGCTGCATCAGGGCAGGGGTGACATAGATTTCCTGAGGGCCGGGTGCTGAGACTCTCTGGCCATTCTCGAGCGTGAAATTGCCATAAAGCGGGTAGGCGCCATCAACGCCCTTCAGTTCGACCAGTTGCGTGTCGCTGCCATCGGGCAAGCGTGCCATAGCCTGCATGCGCAGCGTTTCGGACAACGTGCCAGACTGCTTGAGGGCTGCGAGTTCTGCGATGGTGGCCTCGCGCTGTGCAACCGCAATCTCCAGATCACCGCCCAAAATCGCCTGACCGCGATTGGCCAGTTCTTCGGTGATCGCGTCGGTCAGGCTGCCGATGGCGGCCAAAGTGGCCACGCCAAGGAACAGACAGACGATCAGCAGCCGGAGCCCGACAAACCGTCCGCGCAGATCGCGGCGGGCAATCGTCCATGCTTTGCCCAGTTCAGCGCTCACGCGGCGCTGTCCCGTTCGATCAGGCCGTCGCGAAGCTCGATGATCCGGTCGCAGCGTTTGGCCAGTTCCGGGTCATGGGTGATGATGAGGAGCGTTGCCGCCGTGGCTTTCTGGCGATCGAACAATAGGGCGATTACTTTCTCGCCGGTGGTGCCGTCGAGATTGCCGGTGGGTTCGTCAGCGAAGATGATCGTGGGGCGTGATGCCATCGCCCGGGCAATGGCCACGCGTTGCTGTTCACCGCCGGAAAGCTGGGTCGGATAATGGCCGAGACGGTCGCCCAGGCCAACCGAGGTCAATTCCTTCGCAGCGATTCCAAACGGATCGGCCTGGCCGTCCAGCTCCAGTGGTACCGCAACATTTTCCAGAGCGGTCATTGTCGGGAGCAGGTGAAAGGCCTGCAATACAATTCCGACCCGACCGCGCCGCGCAACCGCCAGCTGATCCTCGTTCATCGTGCCGAAGTCGGCCCCGGCGATATTCACTTCCCCGCCGCTTGCCCGTTCGAGACCGGACAGGATCGCCATCAGCGATGATTTTCCCGAACCCGACGGTCCGAGCAATGCAACCGTCGTTCCTTCTTCGATCTGCAGATCAATACCGCGCAAAATATCGACGCGTGCTTTCCCTTCCCCCAAAGACAGGGTGACATTCCGGGCTGCAATGGCGATATGGGATTCAACTGCGGCGGCGTCGCTCGATGCGGCGTTTTTCTGGATCATGAGGGTAAGGATATCCGATGTTGAAGAATTTTGTCTTATATGGGTTCACACTGTCGTTTCTGCAACTTTTGATCGCTTGTGGTCCCGCGCCGGACGAGGAACAAGCTGTTCTCAAGGACGTAGAAACGGTCGCGACGGAAGCTGACGGCGACCAGGTGGCGGAAGGCAAAGAAGCCGAAATCCTGATTGTCGCTTTTGGCGACAGTCTCTACGCCGGCTATGGTCTGGACCAGAAAGAGGGCTTTGCGCCGGAACTGCAGGCCGCCCTGACGGCAGCGGGCAAGGACGTCCGGGTGCACAATGCCGGCGTGTCGGGTGACACCACGGCTGCCGGATTGCGACGGATGGACTTCGTGCTCGACAGCCTGTCACGCAAGCCGGATCTGGTAATCCTGGGGCTGGGAGGCAATGATCTGCTGCGCGGGCTGAAACCCGCGGACAGCCGCGCCAATTTGGAAGCGATGGTCAAGAAGCTGCAGGATCGCGATATCCCGGTGATGCTGACGGGCATGCTCGCTCCGCCCAATCTGGGAGCGAAATTCAGCGACGAGTTCAACATCATCTATCCGGCATTGGCCAAGAAATATGATGTCGCGCTTTATCCGTTTTTCATGGACGGGGTGGTGGGGAATCCGGATCTGTTCCTGCCCGACGGTCTGCATCCTACTGCCGAGGGCATTGATATCATCGTCGGCAAGATCGCGCCGCAGGTGGCGGAATTGCTGGAAGGCTGAGCCTTGTTGGAAATTGGAAGATTTGGAAGCATGTTGCACAGTTCTGCAAAAACTGTATTATTTTGCTAATACAGCAGTTGAAACGCTTGAAAAGCGGGGCATTTGCATCCATTTATAGAGAAAGCCCCGCACTGGTGCCGGGGCAGGGAGGCTGAACAGCATGGCGACCGAAACAATCACCGCGACCGACGACCTGAAACTGACCCCGCCAGATCCGGTGGTTGCCGTTGCGCCCGAAAAGGCCGGAGGCCTTGTGTCCATTGGCGACGAGGTAAAGACCAAGCTTGAGGAAAAAGTTGACACTTTTATCGACGATTTGATCGCTCAGGATCAAAATAGTCCCGAATTCGGGAAAAAAGTGGACCAGATTACCAATATGGGCCGCAAGGAAATTGCCGAAGCGGCGGGCCAGTCAAATCGCTTTCTCGATCGCCCGATCCGGTCGATGGATGAAGAAAGCGGCATTGGTTCCGATCTCGCCGAGCTGCGCCGCACTGTCGAGGACCTCGATCCGGGCAAACGCGGCAATCTGACCGCCAAGAGGAAGATTTTCGGAATCATTCCCTTCGGCAACAAGATGCGCAATTATTTCGACGGCTATAAAAGCGCGCAGGGCCATATCGGCTCGATCCTTGACCGGCTCCGTTCCGGCAAGGACGAACTGCTGATGGACAATGCGGCTATTGATGTTGAACGCAAGAATCTCTGGGCGGCAATGGGCCGGCTGGAGCAGATGATCCATGTTTCCAAGGTCATGGACCAGAGGCTGGAAGACAAGGCGGCCGAACTGGACGCCACCGATCCGGGCAAGGCCAAGGCGATCCGCGAAAGCGCGCTTTTCTACGTTCGTCAGCGGACGCAGGATTTGCTCACCCAGATGGCAGTCACCGTGCAAGGCTATCTCGCGCTCGATCTGGTCAAGCGCAATAATGTCGAACTGGTCAAAGGCGTCGACCGGGCAAGCACGACTACCGTGGGCGCTCTGCGCACCGGTGTTACTGTCGCTCAGGCGCTGACCAACCAGAAACTGGTTCTCGACCAGATCACCGCGCTCAACACCACGACGGCAGGTGTGATCGACAGCACCAGCGAGATGCTGAAGAACCAGACCGGCCAGATTCACGAGCAGGCCGCTTCGTCGACCATTCCGCTGGAAACGCTGCAACGGGCCTTCCAGAATGTCTATGACACGATGGACAATATCGACACGTTCAAGCTGAAGGCGCTGGAGAATATGAAGGCGACGGTAAATTCTCTGTCCGGCGAAATCGAAAAATCGAAAGGCTATATTGCGCGGTCCGAAGGGCAGGCGAAGGCCCAGCTCGAAGCGCCGTCCGAAAATCCTCTTTCGGCGCTGGAGGAATAGAGCCTGGTGTCCGAGTCCAACCAGCAAGTCTTTGACAGCGCGGCGCGGGCGCTTCGCGACTCCCAGTTCCGTCGCTCGATCGGCAATCGCTCGCATCAGTTGAAGCGCGGTCATTTCGTCAAGAAACTGGGCCGCGCTGCCATGTGGACGGTCGGCGTGCTCGTCGGAGCCAGTATTGTCGGCGGCATTTTGAGCGGCATCGGTTTCTGGGGTGTGATGATTTCTGCCGGATTGATCGGCGGCGGTATCTGGGCGGCGATGAAATTTCCGAAAATGAAAATGCCGACGCCCGAGACGATCATGAAGTCCGATCTGAAATCACTGGCGGGAAAAACCGAAATCTGGCTGGAAAACCAGCGTCCGGCTCTGCCGGCGCCAGCGGTCCAGATCGTCAACGGCATCGGCGTGCAACTGGATATGCTGTCACCGCAGCTGAACAAGCTCAACGAAGGCGATGCCGCTGCCTATGAGGTGCGCAAGCTGGTCGGCGAACATCTGCCGGAACTGATCAACGGCTATCGAGCGATCCCCGCGTCGATGCGCAGCAAAGCCAATGACAGCGGAAAATCGCCCGACGAGCAGTTGATTGGCGGTCTCTCGTTGATCGAGAAGGAAATCGCCGGCGTCACCCAGCAGATCGCCAAGGGCGATATCGACAATCTGTCGATCCGCGGCCGCTATCTGGAACTCAAATATGACCAGAATGCCGAAGCAGAATAAGGGCTGACGGGCAGGGAAATAACGTCCGGGACGGCAGCGTCCTGCGCGCAATGGGGGGAGTCTTTCTGGTCGCGCAAAGCATTGACGCTGGATGATTTTTGCCGGAAGAGACTGGAATTCAACTCTGCCTCCTGCTGGTTCCATGCCATGGTTACAGGCCCACAATTTCTCCCCGTTTTCGCCAAATCAGGGTAAGCGTTTGCGAACGGCACGGGGCAGCGGCGCAATAATACTTTTCGCACTTGCGCAATTCTTGACTTCAAAATACGCCGATTTCCATCTAGAAGCACATTAATTACAAAAATCTTATCGAAATGTAAGGACGGAATATGAGTTTCCCGCCACGGCAAGGCCTGTACGATTCAAACAACGAACATGACGCATGTGGCGTCGGTTTTGTCGCGAATATTGAAGGTGAGAAATCGCATCTCACGGTCAAGCGTGGCCTCGAGATTCTGGTCAATATCGATCACCGCGGTGCGGTTGGTGCCGACCCGCTTCTGGGTGACGGTGCCGGGATATTATTGCAGATTCCCGACGCTCTGCTGCGGAATTGGGCGGAAACCGAAGGGCTGACCCTTCCGGCTGTCGGTGACTATGCCGTTGCAATGTGTTTCATTCCATCCGATCCGGCAGAAGCGGAATTTGCGACGACCCATTTCGAACGGTTCATCGCCAAGGAAGGGCAGGTCCTGATCGGCTGGCGCGACGTGCCGATCGACACAACCGGCATCGGCAAAGCCGTGCTCGACCAGATGCCACTGATTCGCCAGATGATCGTCGGCAAAGGCGAATCGATCGCCGATCAGGATGCGTTCGAACGCAAAATCCTCGCGATCCGCAAACAGGCGCATAATCCGCTTGATGGCCTTGCCGAAAAAATGGGCATGCCGGGCCTGTCCGAATTTTATATGCCGTCTTTCTCGACCAGAACGATTGTCTACAAGGGGCTGCTGCTCGCCGATCAGGTCGGATCCTTCTACAAGGATCTCAACAACCCGCTGACCACCTCAGCCGTGGCGATGGTCCATCAGCGCTTTTCGACCAATACATTCCCGTCGTGGAAACTCGCGCATCCCTATCGTTTCATCGCGCATAATGGCGAGATCAATACGGTTCGGGGCAATGTCAACTGGATGAACGCCCGTCGCCGGACGATGGAATCCGACCTTCTGGGAGCCGATCTCGACAAGATGTGGCCGCTGATCCCGCACGGCCAATCCGATACCGCCTGTCTCGACAATGCCCTCGAACTGCTGATCGCCGGCGGCTATTCGCTGCCCCATGCGGTGATGATGCTGATCCCCGAAGCATGGGCCGGCGATCCGACGATGGATGCCGATCGCAGAGCCTTTTACGAATATCACGCCGCCCTGATGGAGCCATGGGATGGTCCGGCAGCGGTCGCCTTTACCGATGGACGGCAAGTCGGCGCGACACTGGACCGCAACGGTCTGCGTCCCGCACGTTTTTGCGTTACGGACGACGGCCATGTGATCATGGCGTCGGAATCCGGCGTGCTGCCGGTCAAGGAAGACAATATTGTCCGCAAATGGCGGTTGCAGCCCGGCAAGATGCTGCTGATCGACATGGAGCAGGGCCGGATCATCGAAGATGAAGAGATCAAGGCGGATCTCGCCAAAGCCAAACCCTATGCGAAATGGCTGGAATCCACGCAATATAATCTGAAAGATCTCGATCTCGACGATCTTGACGATGTCGATGCACCAAAGGCGAATGGGCTGGACAGTCCTGCGGCACTGCTGGACCGCCAGCAGGCATTCGGCTTCACCCAGGAAGATATTACAAAATTCCTCGAGCCTATGGCCAGTGACGGTCTCGATCCGATCGGATCGATGGGCACCGACACACCGATTGCTGTTCTGTCCGGCAAGCCGCGCTTGCTGTACGATTATTTCAAACAGAATTTCGCCCAAGTGACCAACCCACCGATCGATCCTATCCGCGAGGAACTGGTGATGTCTCTGGTCTCGATGATCGGGCCGCGTCCCAATCTTCTCGGCCATGATGCCGGTACCCACAAAAGGCTAGAGGTGGACCAGCCGGTTCTGACCAACGCAGACCTGCTGAAAATCCGTTCGGTTGAAGATGCTCTGGACGGCGCTTTCCGGACCGAAACCATCGATATTACCTGGGAGGCCGAGACTGGCGCGGCCGGTCTCGAAATGGCGCTCAAGGAAATGTGCTGGGCGGCGACCGAAGCGGTGCTCGCCGACCGCAATATTCTCATTCTTTCCGACCGCGCCAAGGGCCCGGAACGGATCGCGATGCCGGCCCTGCTGGCAACCGCAGCTGTCCACCATCATCTGGTTCGACAGGGCCTGCGGATGCAGACCGGTCTTGTGGTCGAAACCGGTGAAGCCCGCGAAGTGCACCATTTCTGCGTGCTGGCAGGCTATGGCGCGGAAGCGGTCAATCCCTATCTGGCGTTTGAAACGCTCGAGGATATCCGCGTTCGCCGCGAATTGCCGCTGACCACGCAGCAGGTCGAGCAAAATTATATCAAGGCCATCGGCAAGGGCATTTTGAAAGTCATGTCGAAGATGGGCATCTCGACCTATCAAAGCTATTGCGGTGCGCAGATTTTCGATGCCGTCGGTCTTTCCAGTGAATTTATCGAGAAATATTTCACCGGCACCGCGACGATGATCGAGGGCGTCGGGCTGGCCGAGGTCGCGGAAGAAACCGTGAAACGGCATTCGGAAGCCTATGGCGACAATCCGATCTACAAGAATATGCTCGATGTCGGCGGCATCTACGGCTACCGGATCCGCGGCGAGGAACATGCCTGGACCCCCGCCAATGTCGCGAATCTGCAGCATGCGGTGCGCGGCAATGATCCGAAAAATTACGCCGAATTTGCGGACTCGATCAACGAGCAGAGCGAACGTCTGCTGACCATCCGCGGTTTGATGGAACTGACCAAGGCCAGTGAACCGCTCGAAATCAGCGAAGTAGAGCCTGCGACCGAGATCGTGAAACGCTTTGCCACCGGCGCGATGAGCTTTGGCTCGATCAGCCGCGAGGCGCATACGACGCTGGCGATTGCGATGAACCGGATTGGCGGAAAGTCCAATACCGGTGAGGGCGGGGAAGAACCGGATCGTTTTGTCCCTATGGCAAATGGCGATAGCATGCGCTCTGCGATCAAGCAGGTCGCCAGTGGCCGTTTCGGTGTGACCGCCGAATATCTGGTCAATGCCGACGATATCCAGATCAAGATGGCGCAGGGTGCCAAGCCCGGCGAAGGCGGACAGCTGCCTGGCAGCAAGGTCGACAAGAATATCGGCAAGGTTCGCCACTCGACCCCGGGCGTCGGTCTGATTTCGCCGCCACCCCATCATGACATCTACTCGATCGAGGATCTGGCCCAGCTGATCCATGATCTGAAAAATGTGAACACCGGTGCACGCATCTCGGTGAAGCTGGTTTCCGAAGTCGGCGTCGGCACGGTTGCCGCGGGCGTGTCAAAAGCACGCGCCGATCATCTCACCATTTCCGGCTATGACGGCGGCACCGGCGCTTCGCCTCTGACCTCGCTGACCCATGCCGGTTCGCCGTGGGAAATCGGTCTGGCCGAGACGCAGCAGACTTTGTTGCTCAACGGATTGCGCTCGAGAATATCGGTGCAGGTCGATGGCGGCCTGCGTACCGGCCGCGATGTTGCCATTGGCGCTCTTTTGGGTGCCGACGAATTCGGCTTTGCCACGGCACCGCTGATCGCCGCCGGTTGCATCATGATGCGCAAATGCCATCTCAACACTTGCCCCGTCGGCGTCGCGACGCAAAATCCCGAACTGCGCAAGAAATTCACCGGGCAGCCGGAATATGTGATCAACTATTTCTTCTTCGTCGCCGAAGAGCTGCGCCAGATCATGGCCGATATGGGCTTCCGCACGATCGAGGAAATGGTCGGACGGGTGGACCGGATCAACATGAGCAAGGCGCTGCACCACTGGAAAGCCGAAGGCGTCGACCTGTCGCGTATATTGCATCAGGTTGTTCTCGCCGAAGGGGAGTCGCTTCACCAGACGATTACGCAGGATCACGGGCTTGAAGCAGCACTCGACCAGGACCTGATCGCGGCTGCGGCACCGGCGCTGGACAATGGCCAGACCGTCAAGATCGAACGCAAGGTGAAGAACGTCAACCGGACGGTCGGCGCGATGCTGTCGGGCGAAGTTGCGAAAAAATATGGCCATGCAGGTCTGCCGAACAACACCATCCAGCTATCGTTCGAAGGCGTTGCCGGGCAAAGCTTTGGCGCGTTTCTGGCGCACGGCATCTCGGCTGAACTGGTCGGTGATGCCAATGACTATGTCGGCAAAGGCCTTTCGGGTGGCCGCGTGGTTGTCAAACAGCCAGGCCATGTCGATCGCAATCCGACCGAGAATATCATCGTCGGCAATACCGTGCTTTACGGCGCGGTTGCCGGTGAAGCCTATTTCAACGGCGTCGCGGGCGAGCGCTTTGCGGTTCGCAACTCCGGCGCGGTTGCCGTCGTCGAAGGTACCGGCGATCATGGCTGCGAATATATGACCGGCGGCGTGATCGCTGTGCTCGGTAAAACAGGACGCAATTTCGCGGCCGGCATGTCCGGCGGCGTTGCCTATGTCTATGACGAGGACGGTCTGTTCCGTCAGCGCTGCAACATGGCGATGGTCGATATCGAGACAATCAACGACGACGGGGATGGCGAGGGCACCACGCCGCCGCAGCAGCTTCCGGTTGACGTGAATGATTTCGGCATGGGCGACATGCTCTATCATGACGCGGCCCGGCTGCGGATATTGCTGGAACGTCACAAACTTTATACCGGCAGCAAGCGAGCCAGCGAAATTCTCGACAATTGGGAAGAGGCGCTTGGCCGTTTCGTGAAAGTCATGCCGCGCGATTATTCGTCGGCGCTGAAACAGCTCGAAGCCGAGCGTCTCGACGCTATCGTTGCTGCAGAATAATTGAAGATATTGGAGTAGACCGTGGGTAAAGTAACAGGCTTTCTCGAGATTGATCGCAAAGAAGCGACCTATGCCGATCCAAAGGAACGGCTGACGCATTATAAGGAATTCACGATTCCGCTGCCGGAATCCGAAATCAAGAATCAGGCCGCTCGCTGTATGGATTGCGGCATACCTTATTGCCACAACGGCTGCCCGGTGAACAATATCATCCCGGACTGGAATAATCTGGTCTATGAAGACGACTGGAAAAACGCGCTGGAATCGCTGCAGTCGACCAATAATTTCCCCGAGTTTACCGGCCGCATCTGTCCAGCGCCTTGCGAAGCCGCCTGCACGCTGAACATCGACGATGTACCGGTGAACATCAAATCCATTGAATGCGCGATTGTTGATCGTGGGTGGGAAGAAGGCTGGATAACACCCCAGATTGCCGAAGAAAAAACCGGAAAATCGGTCGCGGTCGTCGGCTCCGGTCCTGCCGGCATGGCGTGCGCCCAGCAGCTCGCCCGCGCCGGCCATAATGTCACCCTGTTTGAAAAGAACGACCGGATGGGCGGCCTGCTTCGCTATGGCATCCCCGACTTCAAGATGGAAAAGCATCTGATCAACCGCCGCCTCGTGCAAATGGAAGCGGAAGGCGTCGAATTCCGCACCAGCGCCGAAGTCGGTGTGACCGTTTCGGTGGAATCGCTGCAGGAAAATTACGATGCCGTGGTCATGTCCGGCGGCGCGGAAAAACCGCGCACGCTCGATATTCCCGGCTATGAAATGGCCGGCGTGCGTCTGGCAATGGAATTCCTCGCGCAGCAGAACAAACGCAATGCGGGCGACGACGAGATGCGCGCCGCGCCGCGCGGGACGATTACCGCGACCGGCAAGCATGTCATCGTCATCGGCGGCGGCGACACCGGGTCGGATTGTGTCGGCACCTCCAATCGCCAGGGCGCCGCTTCGGTGACCCAGATCGAAATCATGCCCAAGCCGCCCGAGAAGGAAGACAAGACTTTTTCATGGCCCGACTGGCCGTTGAAGCTGCGCACCTCGTCCAGCCATCTCGAAGGCTGCGAACGCGACTGGTCGATCCTCGCCAAACGGGTCGTCGGCACCAACGGTGAGGTCGAAGGCCTCGAATGTATCCGCCTGGAATGGGTGGACGGCCAGATGCAGGAAGTCGCCGGCAGCGAGTTCGTCATCAAGGCCGATTTGATCCTGCTAGCCATGGGCTTTGTCGGCCCGCGCAAAATGGGGCTGGTCGATCAGTCGGATGTGGAACTCGACGCCCGCGGCAATGTCGCGGCCAATGTTGTAAGCTATGCCACCAGCAAGCCCGGCATCTTTGCCTGCGGCGACATGCGCCGCGGCCAGAGCCTGGTCGTCTGGGCGATCCGCGAAGGCCGCCAGTGCGCCCGCGCCGTGGATCTGCAACTGATGGGCAAAAGCCTGCTGCCGCGCTGAGAGAGCGATGTGGCGATCGCTTCTGCGATCTGGTTCTACGGAGCCGTCTCAATTGCCGTTCTGCTGCTGCCTGTCCGGCGCAGCCTGGCGCTAGTCGGGCTCGGCATTCTGTGGGTTCTGGCTGTGCTACCGCTGCATATCCCGATCGATTGACGGGCCGGACTGCCAATATAGTGGCTGGTCGGCTTCTGCCTCTATTACCGCGGATTAGGTCTGCTTGATTTGCTTTGGAACCGGACATTCGGGCCTGTACTCTCTGCGGCATTTATTGCAGCAGTCCCGTATCCGGCCGACTGCTCAAATAATTGCCGGAAAGATCATTTCTTGATAAATGGTAAATATTCATGCTAAAAATAATTTGTTATTAAGTATTGTCACTGATTCGCTTTTATCGCTGTTACATTGGCGGTCGAAGCATGATCATCCGCATCGTGAAATCGGGTCGCGAAGCCACTGCCTTATTGCAGTGTAAAAGGAGAGTTGAAAATGCTGAAGTCCATATCTGGAACCCTGAATCTGGTGCCTTTGTCTCTTGCTGGTCTGTTGATGGCTAGCCCTGCGCATGCAGTTGTCTTCGACTCCTCAATCTTTATTCCGGACTCCGAGGTCATTATCAATTTCAACGGAACCGGTCTCGACTGGGTATATGCCGGGCCAATTGCGCCGAACGAATTTGGCGTCGGCAACATTCAGCCAGCTAGCTATCGTGCCGCTGAAGGATGGCGCGTTTCAACGGTGTCAGAATGGGCGTCACGACCCGATTGGCAAGATTTCACGAGAGCAGGTTTTGCGACACCTACTGCAGTTGCGAGCTTCAATGACCATTCTGTCTATCGATTTGCGTCAGAATATTGGAGCGATTTCACCCACGTCGACTTAAACGATTATGCAGCAGGTCGTCTGACGGATGGCGTTAATGGAGCCCTCACGGGCGTGCCGGAAACGATTTATGTTCGTTTTAGCAGTATTTCCGCTGCTGTCCCCGAACCCTCTACTTGGGCATTCATGATTTTTGGCTTTGGCGCCATTGGCGGTGCAATGCGTCGTCAGCGCAAAGCCAATGTAAAAGTAAGTTACGCTTAAACGTCAATCGACAAATTGGTTCCGAAGCCCCGCTTGAGCAATCTTGCGGGGCTTTTTTATGTGCTAGTGTCAGCGTGCAGGCGCTTTTCCATCATCCCGGCCAAGATATGTGAATATCGGATTCCGCGCATTTGCTTTCCATGAATGGACAGGCTGCTGTCTACCCAGTTGCGGTCATTCACATTATCTGGCTGTCCATCTCGGCACCCGTGACAGGGCAGGTGGATTTGCCGAATTGGGGAATGGTGCGCGCTTTAGAGCTATAGTCTGGGAATCCGCCGCCGATCCAATGTTCCATCGGAAATATATTTTTCCCCGCCGCGTGACGCCAATCGGGAATGCATTGATGACCAATAGAAATGGGCGCGATAATGTGCGGTCAATCCGCCATGCATATAGATAAATCTATTAAAATCATTGATCTATATGAGAAAAAACTGGATCCCCCGTGAGGATTCGAACCTCAATTAACGGAGTCAGAGTCCGTGGTATTACCATTATACGACAGGGGAGTGCCGGTGCGGGGCAATAGGCAGCGCGCAGCTTTTGGTCAAGCCTTTTGGTGGTAAATGGATCGGGACAGGGCCAAACAATTTTTCCGCTGCTTCAGTCGTGGCTAGTGCCGCTGGAAATCGGCCGGGGACGGGGGCAGGGCGATTGCCGACATGTCCCGATATTCTGGCCGCTATGGCTTTTTACGGCCCGATTTGCGATCACGGTTGATGTTTTACGCAGAACAAGGTTACCGGCCCTTGCGTCATAGACCCCGCATCGTTATCTTCGAGGGCAAGTACCGGCGGTATTATCCGATCCGGAGAACATAAGAGTACGGTTATGGCGGATCAAGCGTCCCCATCGCCGCAAGATGCAAACGGCGGGTCATCCGCAAGGAAATCCCGCCCGAACCCTGCGGCGACATATAATGCACAGAGTCAAACTGCGCCTTCTGTCCCTAACGGCACGGCGCGTTGGCCGAAGTTGCGATCCTATGCGGCGATAGATCTGGGCACAAACAACTGCCGGTTGCTGGTGGCCAAACCTTCGTCAGACGGCTTCATCGTTACCGATGCCTTTTCGCGCGTCGTGCGCCTGGGCGAGGGGCTGGTCGAAACCGGCCGGATCAGCAGCCGGGCGATGGACCGGGCGGTCGCCGCCCTGTCGATTTGCGCTGACAAGCTGCGACGTCGCAATGTGACGCTTGCCCGGTCGGTCGCTACCGAGGCCTGCCGTCGCGCCAGCAACGGTGACAAGTTTATCGAGCGTGTCCGCCGGGAAACCGGAATCGCGCTGGATGTGATCACCGCGGAAGAAGAAGCGCGTCTGGCAGTACTGGGCTGCCAGATATTGCTTGAACCGGGCGAAGGTCCGGCGCTTATTTTCGACATTGGCGGAGGATCGACCGAGCTCGTACTGGTCGACACGACCGGTTCTGCTCCGGAGATCATCGACTGGCTGAGCGTGCCCTGGGGCGTTGTTTCGTTGACCGAAAGCGAGAAATTCGATGGTGATGATCCGGTTGCGCGCGCGGAAGCCTTTGTCTCGATGCGGGCAAGGGTTGCGGACAGTTTTGCCGGCTTTGCCGCACGATTGCCGCGGCTCGAGCAATGCGATTACCGGCTGCTGGGCACCAGCGGCACGGTGACCACCTTGGCCAGCCTGCACCTGAAATTGCCGCAATATGACCGCAAGGTGATAGATGGTCTGATCGTTCCGACCGAATCGATGCGCGAAATCAGTCATATGCTGGCGCATGTTTCTCCCGACGAGCGGGCTGAAATCCCCTGCATTGGCCGCGAACGCGCCGATCTGGTGGTTGGCGGCTGCGCGATACTGGAATCGATACTGGATATCTGGCCGGCGCCGCGCGTCGGCGTCGCGGATCGCGGCATCCGCGAAGGCATATTGCGCTCGCTGATGTCGGCCAACGAACGGAGGGCCGTACGATGAGCCGGGGCAGATCAGGAACCAGACAAAAGGTCAAAACTGCCAAGGGCCGTAAGATCGGCTCGACGCGCTGGCTGGAACGGCAGCTCAACGATCCCTATGTCAAACAGGCGAGGGCCGAGGGCTATCGCTCGCGCGCTGCCTATAAATTGCTGGAACTGGATGAACGGTTCAAGCTGGTGCGCAGCGCCAAGGCCGTGGTCGACCTTGGGATCGCGCCAGGGGGCTGGGCCCAGGTGATGCGCAAATATGCGCCCAAGGCCGCGGTTGTCGGTATCGATTTGCTGGAAGTCGACGCCATCGAAGGCGTCACCATTTTCAAGATGGATTTCATGGATGACGCCGCGCCGGATCTGTTGATCGAAGCGCTGGGCGGCAAACCGGATCTGATATTGTCCGATATGGCGGCCAATACGGTCGGCCATCAGCAGACCGACCATTTGCGGACGATGGGGCTGGTCGAGGCCGCTGCCTATTTTGCGGTCGAGAATCTGCAAAAAGGCGGAAATTTCGTCGCCAAAGTATTGGCCGGCGGAACCGACAATGATCTGCTGACCCTGCTCAAAAAGCATTTCGAGGTGGTGAAGCACGCCAAACCGCCAGCGAGCCGCAAAGGCTCGTCCGAATGGTATGTCATTGCCCAGGGGTTTAAAGGCGGGTCAGAAGAAGGCCCGTCCGAAGAAGCCTAGTTGGCGGCTCGCGCGTTCGCGACCATTTCCTTCAGGCCATCATAGCCGACGGCGCCGACTTCAGACTGATTGCCGACAACCCAGGCAGGGGTGCCGGTGAACCGCATCTGCTGCGCGATTGCGATATTATTCTCGATTTCCTTCTTGGCCTCTGGCGAAGCGATAAAGGCGCGCGCAGCAGCCATGTCGAGGCCGATTTCATTTGCCGCGGCCTCTATGGTCGAAGGAGTCGGGCGACCGGTGGCGAACATGGTTTTGTGGAAGGCATAATATTTGCCCTGCTTGGCGGCAGCCAGGGCCATCAACGCTGCGTCATTGCTGGCCTCGCTGAGGATCGGCAGTTCGCGGAACACGACCTTCACATTCTTGTCTTCCGCGATCAGCTTGGCGATATCGCGCTCGGTCTGTTTGCAATAGGGGCAGTTGAAGTCGGAATATTCGACGACAATCACATCACCATCGGGATTGCCGGCAAAGGCGTTTCCGGCGAACGGCTTTTCGACTTGCGCGCGCACGGCATCGATCGCGGAGGATTTCTGACGGTTTTGCAATATCTCGACCGCTTCGGGAATGATCTCCGGATTTTTCAGGATATAGTCGCGTATGATAGCCTCGATGGCCGTTTGTTCCTTGGCATCGATGCCCGCTGCCAGAACGGCTGCGCTGACGTCCTCGGTCGAGGAGGTGCTGCTCGTCTGCCAGAACCAAACGCCCACTGCCGCCGCTATGGCCAATCCGCCACCCGCCATAATCATCAACTTTCTTTTCAAATCATTATCCACAATCGGGTTCTTTCGTTGCAGGATGGCATTGGCCATGGCTGCACGGCTTGTCCAGCCCAAATGGGGGTCTGCGGGGGAGGAGCGTGCCCTAGCGCCGTTTGCTGGTTTTTTCGAATTCGGCCTTGGCGATGAATGAAATATCCTGCGCACGGATCCAGTCCGGCGTATTTTCCTTTATGCCGGCCATGGCGATTTGCGAACTGCGGATGGCGCTGGCATAATTGCCGCCGAGCAACGAGCTTTCTGCGGTGGCCAGCTGCGCCCGGGGCATATCGCCCTGTTGCGAGTAGACCACGCCCAGCTGATACCAGGCAAAAGGATTGCGATTATCCTTGTTGACGGCGGCCTTCAGCACTTGCGTCGCCTCGTCAAAATATTGCGGATCTTCGGTGGCTATCAGCGCGTGACCAAAGAGGCTCGCGATCAGTGGCTGGTTATTGGTTAGCTGCACCGCTCGGCGCAGCGATTTCAGCGCTTCGTCCGGTTTGCCGGACTCGAGCAGGATCTGGCCCTGCAGCTCGAGAAAATAGGGGTCGTCCGGATCGGACTGGAGCAGATTGTTGACTTCGTAAAGCGCCCGGTCCGGATAGGCGCTCTTGTGCCAGGCATAGGCGCGGGCATAGCGGGCGGGGACGGTCTGGTCGCTTTCGGGATATTCGCGCAAGGTGACCACCGGATCGGCGGTAAAGCCGAGCAGCTTGGCCTTGACCCGCCGGAACCGGGCTTCGATCGCGGGATCGGACGGTTTGTCCCAGGCGGGGTCTTTCTGGTACACGTCCCTTAGCAGGCTGACCCGTTCCCCGGAGAGCGGATGGGTGCGGCCATAGCTGTCCTCCTGCGGGATGCCGAGGCGGAATTCATAATTTTGCAGCTTTTTGAAAAAATCGATCGAGCCTCTTCCGGAGATACCCGCTTCGGACAGATAGCGGGCGCCGGCGGAATCGGCGGACCGTTCCTGCACCCGGCTAAAGGCCAGAAACTTGCCCATGGCGGCCTGCTGGCCCGCGGCCAATATGCCCATGCCGGCGTCACCGGCTCCGGCCGCAATCGCTGCGGCGCCCAAGACCAGGCTGAGGATGGTGATGCCGGTGGCGGTTTTTACGCCTTCGTTGAACCGGATGATATGGCCGCCGGTGATGTGACCCAGTTCGTGGGCCATGACGCCTTGCACTTCATTGGCGCTGTCCGCTGTTTCGATGAGACCGGAATAGAAATATATCCGCTGACCGCCAGCGACGAAGGCGTTGACCTGGTTGTCGTTGATCAGGACGACTTCAACCTCGTTGGCGTCCAGTTCCGATACAGCCACCAGTGGCGAGACCATGTCGGTAAACAGCGCTTCGGTTTCGGCGTCGCGCAGGATCGACTGGGCGGCAACCGGTTGCACGATGATCGAGATCATCGCCAGAAATGCGATCATGAATCGGGTCAGGCCGCCGAAGACGGGCCGACGGGTGCGGGGGCGTGAAACAGCAAGCTTGTTGCGCATGTTAAGTCCTCAGCATGAAAGTCCGGTTGGAACTTTCTCTCCTGACACCCTGCGCCTGAACCGCGGATGAAAATAGCATCGCCCCCGTCCGGTTTCGGGACGGGGGCGATAATCTTTCACTTATCCGAACGTGCGCTGCCACCAGCCCTGCCGGGATGATCCATCGCTCGACGTTGTCGCGTCGCTGTCGGAGGTTTTGGCTACCGCCTCGTCTTTCGGCTTGGCGGGCGTGTCGTCTTTGGGCTTGGCTGCCGCTCTGGATTTGCGCGGTTTGGCCGGCGCTTTTTCCTTTGCAGCTTCCGGAGCGGCTTTGTCAGACGCTTCGGCGCTATCCGCCTTTTTGGCGCGGGCTCGTGGCGCCCGTTTTGCCGCCGGCTTTTTCTCGGCGGTTGCGTCAGCAGCTGCTTCGGCACTTCCGCCAGTGGTGGCCTCAGCCGCAGGTGCTGCCGCTGCCGGCTTGGCTTTACGCGGTGCGCGGCGGCGCTTCGGCTTTTCTTCAGCCGCTTCGGCGTCGGGTTGCGCGCTTACCGCCGGCTGTTCAGCAGGGGCATCGCTTTTGGCGGAACGGCGCCTGCTGCGTGGCTTGGCTTCTGCCTGCGGTTGCTCGCCGTCGCCGCCGTTTTCGGATGTGGCAACAGGTGCAGCATCCGCTTTGCGGGCATTGTTGCGACGTGAGCGGGGTTTCGGCTTCTCTGCCTGTTCGCCAGCGTCCGTATCGTTCGCGTTCGGCTGCGCAGCAGTTTCGCTGTTGTTATCCGCATTGTTGCCGGAGTTATTCTCGCCGCCATTCTCCGAATTTCCGGATTCAGGACGATCACCACCGCGGTTGCGTCTGCCGCGCCGACGCCGTTTGCGCTTCGGACGTTCTTCGCCGTCGTTCCGGTCACCACGTTCGGACCGTTCTCCGCGTGTTTCCCGTTCTTCGGTTTCAGCGATTTCCGCCTCTTCGACCTGATCATCATCATCGTCATCATCGATGATGGGCTCGAACTTGGGCATATTCTTTGGCGGGCTGCCGGAGGTCTGGATTTCCATCCGTGCGCCTTCGGTTTCCCCGTCGGGCACGATTTCGATCGAGACACCGTAGCGTTGCTCGATATCCTCGATTTCGTGACGCTTGCTGTTCAGGACGTAAATGCACGCTTCCTGGCTGGTGCGCAGGCTGATCATGCTGGCTTTGCCCTTGGCTGCTTCTTCCTCGAGCAGACGGAGCGCGGACAGGGCAGAGGACGATGCCGTCCGTACCAGTCCGGTGCCTTCGCAATGCGGGCAGACCTTGGTCGAGGCTTCGAGCACGCCGGTGCGCAGGCGCTGACGGCTCATTTCCATCAGGCCAAAGCTTGAAATCCGTCCGACCTGGATACGGGCCCGGTCATTCTTCAGCGCATCGCGCATCGCCCGTTCGACTTTGCGAACGTTGCCGCTGCGGTCCATGTCGATGAAATCGATGACCACAAGGCCGGCCATGTCGCGCAGTCGCAACTGGCGAGCGATTTCGGCGGCTGCTTCCATATTGGTCTTGACCGCGGTCGCTTCAATTCCGTGTTCACGGGTCGAGCGCCCGGAGTTGATGTCGATCGACACCAGAGCTTCGGTCGGGTTGATGACGAGATAGCCACCGGATTTCAGCTGCACTTCCGGCGAATACATCGCGGACAGTTGATCCTCGACGCCATAGCGCTGGAACAAAGAGACAGGATCGGCGTAGCTCTTCACCCGCTTGCTGTGGCTTGGCATCAGCAGCTTCATGAAATTCTTCGCCGCCGTATAGCCGCTTGCACCTTCGACCAGCACTTCCTCGATCTCGCGATTGTAAATGTCGCGGATCGCGCGTTTGACGAGGTCGCTGTCGCTGTGGATCAGGCTGGGAGCCGTTGCGCTCAGCGTCTTTTCGCGGATTTCGTCCCAGAGACGGGCGAGATAGTCAAAGTCGCGCTTGATTTCCGGCTTGGTGCGGGAAAGTCCGGCGGTGCGGACGATACAGCCCATGCTGGTCGGCAGCTTCAGATCGGAAATGATCGATTTCAACCGTTTGCGATCACCAGCATTGTTGATCTTGCGGCTGATTCCGCCACCGTGCGAGGTGTTCGGCATGAGCACGCAATAGCGGCCCGCCAGACTGAGATAGGTGGTGAGCGCAGCGCCCTTGTTGCCGCGTTCTTCCTTGACGACCTGAACGAGAACAACCTGCCGGCGCTGGATAACGTCCTGGATCTTGTAGCGTTTGCGCAGGGCCATACGCTTCTGGCGGGCCTGGTCGCTGGCTTTCGGCATGCTGCCTTTGCCGCGACCGCGCGTGTTGCGGCCACCGCGTCCGCGACGGCCTCCGCTCTTGCCTTTGCCATCGCTATTTTCATCAGACGAATCGCCCTCTGATTCATCATCCTCGTCATCGTCATCATCTTCGTCGTTATTTTCCTGCGGGATTTCGCCTTCGGTCACATCGATCGTGTCGATGCTTTCATCCTGATCGACTTCGACCAAAGCGGTGTCGAGTTCTTCAGTGGCTTCGCTGCGCACCATATCGGCGGGCGAATCATCTTCTTCCTCTTCCTGGGCGCGCAGGGCGGCTTCTTCGGCCGCATGTTCGGCTTCCTCGGCGAGAAGTGCTTCGCGATCCTCTCTCGGAATCTGGTAATAGTCTGGGTGGATTTCGGAAAAGGCGAGAAATCCGTGGCGGTTGCCACCATAGTCAACAAAGGCAGCCTGCAACGACGGTTCGACCCGGGTTACTTTCGCTAGATAGATATTGCCTTTAAGCTGTTTATGTTCGGAAGATTCAAAATCGAACTCTTCAATTTTGTTCCCTTTTACGACCGCCACCCGGGTTTCTTCCTGGTGGCGCGCGTCGATTAGCATGCGCGTTGTCATTCGATAGTCTCCTGGCATGGCACAGAGGGCCGGAGCCCGTTTGGGCCATGCGATATGATAGGGATGACGGGTGTTCGCGCGCGGTCCTTTGATGAGGGGCGGGCGGCGTCATCCGGTTGATTTGAAATATTTCAGATAAAATTGCGTCTGCAACAACTGCATGGCCCTGGCCGGTAGCCAAAGTCGTTCCGTCTGTAGAAGCGCGTCCGATACGGATAGCTTCAGAGCCGGAAATGTCATGCCTCATGTTGCGTCAACCTGGTAGATGCCGAATGATTTTCGGCATTTAGACGAACCGATTCAGGAATATTCCTTAATGGTTCGATTAGTCTGCTAGCACCGCTCGCGCTGATCGGCAACATATACTGTTACTATCCCGAAACATCTTCGGAAATAGAGCGTCACGCCAATTCATGGCTAACGGCCCGTTAACCGTGTCATTTTACGGCGCCTTACGAAACCTTGCTTAATGGCTTCTTCACTCAGTTTTTAAGTTGTGAATTAGGCAGGAACCCGGAACCGATGAAATTTGACTGGACCAAAAAGGCTGTTGCGGGGCATAAGCGGGCCATGGCGCTGGCTTCCATCCTTATATCCGCATTGCTGATGACCCAACCGGCCCAGGCGGGTTCGGTGAGCCGGATCGAAGCACGCGGTTCACAAATTACCGTTTCCTTTGATGACCTGGTAGAAGGCGTCTCGACCTTCTCCTTGCTCGGTCCGGACCGTATCGCGATCGATATTCGCGGGGGCACGGCCGGACAGGGCGGTTATGCGTCCGGTATTGTCAAATCTGTACGGCAGGGACAGTATAATCCTAATACCGCACGGATAGTTTTTGATCTGGACCGGCCTGCGGTCATCACCGATGGCAGTTTTTCGCAAGATGGCAAAAGCCTGAACTTGAGCTTGCAAGCGGTCGGCCAGAACCAGATATCCCTTGGTAAAAAGTCGTTTTTGCCGCCGCTGGCTTTCCGCGCCGAGCCGCCGAAAAAAAGCTACAGTGTGAAGGTGCCTTTGGGCAAGCCGCGCGATTCCGTCAGTCTGCCGAAAATATACGGACCCAATGATCCGAGCAGGCCGCTCGTGGTCATCGATGCCGGACATGGCGGTCATGACCCGGGGGCGATCTCTCCCCACGGATCTGCGCGCGAGAAGAATGTCACGCTCGCAATTGCACGGGCGATCCGCGACCGGTTGGTTGCCGGTGGCCGGGTTCGGGTCGCGCTGACCCGGGACAGCGACGAGTTTCTGGTGCTCGAGGAACGTTATGGCATAGCACGACGGCTCGATGCTGACCTGTTCATGTCGATCCATGCCGACGCAGCCGGAAACGAAGAGGCATCGGGTGCGACCGTCTATACATTGTCCGAAGTCGCCTCTGATCGGGAAGCAGCCAAGCTGGCGGCACGCGAGAACCGGGCCAATATCATCAATGGCATCAATCTCGGCGGTGCGACGCAGGACGTTTCGTCGATCCTGATCGATCTGACGCAGCGCGAGACCATGAACATCTCTGCGGATTTTGCCAAATTGCTGCACCGTGAAAGCAGTCGCCAAATGAGTTTCCGCAAAATACCGCACCGCTATGCGTCTTTCGTCGTGCTCAAGGCACCCGACACGCCGTCGGTGCTGTTCGAGACCGGCTATCTGACCAACAAGGATGATGTTGCCTTCCTGAATTCCCGGGAAGGCCGGACCAAAGTTGCCAACGGTGTCGGGAGCGCAATCGAGTCGCATTTCGCCCGTAAACTGGCGATGCGCTAGATAATTCCGTCGGTCTAAATCCGTCCGGTCGCGCCGTCGTGATGCGGTGCGCGTTTTTCAAAGATAATCGCTGGAAAATGCGCGCGAGGCGGTTTAGATAGCGCAGCCTATGGTAAAAGATGCGTCAGATACGGCTGAAGAAAGCCTCGCTTACAAGCTGGAACGAAGCACCGGCAGCTTTTTCGAACGGCTCGAAAATTTCTGGCAAAAGAAATGGTTCCGGTTGCTTGTAGCTTTTCTCGGCTTGTGCGTTCTGGGCTGGCTCCTGATCTGGGTCATCTTCGCCCGCGATTTGCCCGATGCGAGGGCGCTGCAAACCTATGAGCCTCCCTTGCCGACAATGGTCCGCGCCTATGATGGCGAACCGGTGCACAGCTATGCGCGTGAACGGCGGGTGCAGCTGGAATTCTCGGAATATCCGGCGCTTCTGGTGCGCGCCTATCTGGCTGCTGAAGACCGCACCTTTTTCGAACATGGCGGACTGGACTATCCGGGCATCGCCACGGCGATCCTGAGCAATATCACCAACAGCGGACGGCCGATCGGGGCCTCCACGATCACCCAGCAGGTGGCGAAAAACCTTCTCCTGACCAGTGAAGTTTCCTATCGCCGGAAAGTGCGCGAAGCGATCCTGGCCTACCGGATCGAGGATGTGCTGACCAAGGAGGAGATCCTCGAACTTTATCTCAACCAGATATTCCTCGGTCGCAATGCTTATGGCGTACAGGCTGCCGCGCAGGCCTATTTCGGCAAGGATGTCGACGCGCTGGCGCTGCACGAAATCGCCTATCTGGCGATTCTGCCCAAAGGTCCGTCCAATTATCGCCCCGAAGCGCACGAACAGCGGGCGATCGGTCGGCGCAACTGGGTATTGGGCGGAATGCGCGACAATGGCTGGATTACATCCACTCAATATGAAAATGCCGTCGCCCAGCCACTCGGCACCATTTCCCGTTCCGGTCCCCGTTTCGAACGGGTGGGCGGCTATTTTATCGAGGAAGTCCGTCGCCAGCTGATCGAAAAATTTGGCGATAACGAGAAAGCGGGACCCTATAGCGTCTATTCGGGTGGCCTATGGGTGCGCACGTCGCTCAATCCGGAATTGCAGGAATATACTAAGGACGCGCTGCGCAGCGGATTGCTGCGTTACAGCAGCGGCAAGGGGTGGAGCGGTCCGATCAACAAGATCGAGATTGACGAGCAATGGGCCCAGCGGCTGAATTCGACGTTTATCAACACCGATTATGAAAACTGGCAGATTGCTGTCGCGATCCGGACCACCGGCGGTGGTGCCGAAATAGGCTTCAGCGACGGCACAACGGGCCGGATCAATTCGGTGCCCGGCGCGCTCAAGGCCGGCGACATTATCGCCGTCAGCCCCTTGGGCGGAAGCAATTTCAGGCTTGAAAATGTCCCCGAAGTTTCCGGTGGTATGGTGGTGCAGAATCCACGCAATGGCAGGGTTTGGGCGATGCAGGGCGGTTTTGACGACCGGATGAGTTCGTTCAACCGCGCGACGCAGGCCGAGCGCCAGCCGGGCTCGACGATCAAGCCGTTTGTTTACGCGACCGCGCTGGATCAGGGCATGACCCCGGCGACCCTGATCGCCGACGAGCCGTTCTGTGTTTACCAATCGGCGGCACTTGGTCGCAAATGTTTCCAGAATTTCGGCAATTCACGCGGTGCGGGCGAGCAGACCCTGCGCTGGGGAGTCGAACAGTCGCGCAACCTGATGACGGTACGCGCGGCCAATGATGCCGGTATGGAAAATGTCGTGAAGACGATCAAGACGATGGGGATCGGCGACTATAAACCGTATCTGGCCTTTGCTCTCGGCGCCGGCGATACGACGGTGATGAAGCTGACCAACGCTTATTCGATGCTTGCCAATCATGGCCGAGAGCTGCAGCCGACGGTTATCGACTTTGTCCAGGATCGCCACGGCAAGGTGATTTTCCGCGCCGACAAGCGGTCCTGCGAAAATTGCAATATGCGCGACTGGGACGGACAACCGATGCCGCGCCCGCGTCCCGCCGGAAAACAGCTGATGGACCCGATGACGGCCTATCAGATGATCGACATCATGCAGGGCGTGATCACGCGCGGTACCGCGCAAAATCTGAAAAGTCTCGAGCGACCGTTGTTCGGCAAGACCGGCACGACCAGCGGCCCGACCAATGTCTGGTTCGTAGGCGGTTCGCCCGACATGGTCGCCGGTGTCTATCTGGGCTTTGACCAGCCACGCAACATGGGTGGCTATGCCCAGGGCGGCACGCTGGCTGCACCGATTTTCCGCCGCTTTGCCGAGAAAGCGATGGCGGGCATGCCAAAAACGCCGTTCGTTGCGCCCAAGGGCGTGCGCATGGTCCGTGTCGACCGCAAGACCGGCAAGCGGGTCTACGGCGGATGGCCGACCGATGACCCGAAATCCGCGGTTATCTGGGACGTCTTCAAACCCGAAACCGAACCGCGTCGCTCGATCCGCAAGGACGAGCTTCTGGCCCGTCTGGAAGCCCGCAAGGCGCAACTGATCGCTGAGCGCGCAGCCGCGCAGGCGCGCGCTGCAGAAGCCAATCGCAATCGCGGTCCGGCGCAAAATGATGATGAATTCCTGCAGGCCGAAGGCGGCATCTATTAACGCCAGCGGGTCTCGGCGCTGGTGCTGAAAGCATCGGACATCGAGCCCGCGCAAGGCATTGAAACCGTTGGCCGCGAGAGTGTTCCGGCGCTGGCTGCCATCACCGCGGACGCCTTTCGTGACGATCCGTTCAACAGCTGGCTGTTTGGAGGCTTTGATCCGATGCAGCGGACCTTTGCCAATCTCGCGCGCCATATCTACACGCCCAACGGCTTTTGCCAGATACTCAATGAAGACGGTGAAGGCCGCGCGGCGGCGATGTGGCTGATGCCCGGTGACAAGGCCGACGCGACGCTGGGCGGCACGTTGCAGACCTATTGGGGACTGTTCGCCAGCGGCGGTCTTGGCGCGTTGCAGCGCGGCAAGGCCGCGGGTGACGCCATGGCCAAGCATCATATCACAGAACCGCATGCCTATCTGTTCACCGTCGGCGTCGCCGGCGCCGGACGGGGCAGGGGGCTGGGCCGGCGTCTGGTCGAACCGGTGCTGCAAGCCTGCGACCGCAGCGGCACCACAGCCTATCTGGAGAATAGCAATCCGGCGAACCGGCGCTTCTACGCCAGTCTCGGTTTCGAGCGGGTCGAGCTCTTTCACGCGAGACCCGATAGCCCGCCGCTGGAGGCGATGCAGCGGCTTCCGCGCTAGTTTCCGGGCCGCGTCCCGCCAGTGCGTGGGCGGCTGCCACAATTGTGAAATATATCTGTAATTCAACGGTCATTGAGCAGCGCTAAATCGCTTAGTCGAAAGGTTGCGCAGGCATATCCATTGCGAAATCAACCTCGGGCAAAGGAATTATCGATGAAAAACAAGATTGCATTAATCGCTCTGGCTTCGCTGACATTGGCGGGCTGTGAAAATCAGGCTGGCGGCGCTGGCGGTGGCGGCAGCCGCGACCAGATCCGGATTGTCGGCTCCTCCACCGTATTCCCGTTCGCCAAGGCGGTATCGGAAAATTTCGTCAACTCGAACAGCTTCAAGGCTCCGGTTCTGGAATCGACCGGTACCGGCGCGGGCATGAGCCTGTTCTGCTCCGGCGTTGGCGCGGACACGCCCGATATCGAAAACGCATCGCGCCGGATGAAGGCATCCGAATTTGAACTGTGCCAGACCAATGGTGTCACCGACATCGTCGAAATCAACATCGGCATCGACGGAATCGCTATCGCGCAATCGAAGGAAGGGCCGAGCTTCACGCTGACCCCCGAACAGATTTACAAGGCCATTGCAGCCAAGCCGTTCGGCAAGGAAAATACGAGCAAGAACTGGTCGGATATAGACGCGTCGCTGCCGTCTATCGCGATCAGCGTCTACGGTCCGCCTTCGACATCGGGAACGCGCGATGCGCTGACCGAGCTGATCATGGAAGTTGGCTGCAAGACCGATGCTGCGACCAAGGCGCTGAAGGAAAGCGACAAGGATGCATATGAATCCATCTGTCATGATATCCGTTCCGACGGTCCCTATCTCGACGCGGGCGAAAATGACAATCTGATCGTCCAGAAGCTGAAGTCCAACCCGAAAGCGGTCGGTATCTTCGGCTACAGCTTCCTCGAGGAAAATCTCGATACCGTGCGCGGGATTGCCATCTCCGGCGTCGAACCCGCTTATGACGCGATCGCCTCCGGCCAATATCCCGGCGCCCGCCCGCTCTATATCTATGTGAAGAAGCAGCATGTCGGCGTGATCCCGGGTATCCAGGAATTTATCACCGAATTCGTCAAGGCGGGAACCCGCGACGGCTATCTGGTCAAGGCCGGCCTGATCGCTTCGCCTGATGCAACCCAAGTTGCCATGATGGAAGCGACCAAAAATCTGCCGTTGCTTAAAAAAGACGTGCTGAAATAGGCGCTAACCAGCGTTTGAAGAAAAAGGGGTCGCCGCCTGAACTAGACATTTGGTGAGGACGATCCTGCGGGGGGCTGTTGGCAACAACGGCCCCCTTTTTCGTGCGGGTGGGTCTTGGACAGAGAGACCGTGTTGGATGGGGGATTGATCACCCTGCCGTAACAAGCAGGCGTCAAAAAAGGGCGGTGAGGCCAGCGGGGAAACCCGCAGACCATCACCGCCCTTATATTATCAGCCACCGCCCGCCCGCAGCATTGCTGCAGGCGGCGAGGAGGATCAGAAGCTTATCTGGAAACGTCCGGCGACACTGTCGACCGAATAGTCGCCGTCGCCCGCCGCCAGGATCGCCGCATTGCTATAGTCGAGCTTGGAATAGCTCAGCAGGAAGCGGACATAGTCGACCGGGGTCCAGATCAGCGAGGCCTGATAGGCGTCCTGTGTGCCGCCAACAAAACCGGCATCAACCAGATCGAGCCGGTCATAGCGCGCATTGACCTGCCAAGCGCCGAGGCCGCCCTTGCCGACGGGGTTGGACACCTTGACCCCCTTGAACACGCCTTCCTTGTAGCCGCGCGTGTCGTCGGTCAGGAAGAAACCTGCCTCGACCGAACCACCGAAGAAGGTCGGATCGGCGAGTGCGCCGCTGCGGTTCAGATTGAGCCAGTGGCCCTCTGCCGCCGCGTGGAAACGCCCGGAAATGACCGCCGCCTCGAGCCCGTAGCTGGTCTCTGACTCTGCGTCAGCGATATTGCCGGTGTCGATGAAGCGCGTGTCGGTGAAATGGACCGCAGGGCGCTGGCGATAGCGGCGCGAGCTGACCGTGTCGCCCAGATCGCGATAATGATAAGACGCCCCGAAATGGGTCTGGACATCGCCGAATTTCGGCATCGCCACGGCGCGCAGATCGAAACCGACGCTGTTGTTCTCGTCATTGTTCAGGTCACCAATATTGGCGGTGAACACACCGGCCTGAAACAACAGGTCCGACACGCCATATTGCGCCGAAAGCCCGACCCGCCGTTCAAAGCCGAAAGCATCGGTATAAGCGGCGCGCTCGATAAAGCTGGTGTCGTTGCTGCTCGACAATTCTTCCAGCCCCTGGAAATTGTTGTGCTGGCCCGCCGTCACCGTCAGCCCGCCGTCTTCATAAGTGAAAAAGGCATCGGTCAGGTCAATCTCGTTACCGGCAAAATCCGCTTCCAGCTTGTAGCCGAAACCGCCCGGGATCGATCCCGAGGCGCCCAGCCGGATCCGCCGCGCTTCATTGGCAAAACCGAGTCCGTCGTCGACGATGCTGTCGGGCGCGTTGACCGTGCCGAAGTCATAGAGCATGCGGCCGCGCGGCTTGAAGCTCCAGCCGTCCTCGCCCTTGATCTCGGGCGCGCCCTTGAAGGCGATCTTGACCGGCTTCTGCTGTTCCAGCTTTTCCTCGGTCGCGGCGATCTTTGCCTCCGTCGCGGAAATCGCGCTGGTCGAGGCCTGCTGCGTCTGCTGCACATTGCCAAGCTGCGCCTTCAGGTCGGCGACTTCCCGCTCGAGCTGGTTCAGCTTGCTCAGCAGCGCCGCTGCCTGTTCGCTGCTGATCGACTGCGCCATCGCGGACGCGGGATAGAGCCCGATCGCTGCGGTCCCGGCCAGCAGGCCTATTGTCTTGAGCATATGGTTTTTCATAATCGCCTGTCCGTTGCTTTTACATTGCATGATAGTGAGCGATCTATGACCGCAGCGTTTCCCTTTCATGGCATATTTATTTCACGTTTGTGACAGAGCGCGGGTGGGGAGGGGCCGAGGGACGGCGTTGTCGCCGGGCAAGGGTGAAGCCGCACAGCTCAACCGGCAGCAGGCAGACGGCGCTTGCCCTTGGTCCGGCCGGTCAGATGATATTGAAAGCAGCGATCACAAAGATAGGGGCGAAGGTCGATGGTCGCGCTCTGCGCCGCCGCGATAGCGTCCGCCTCGCTGGCAAAGCGCTTTTTCTTGCGGCAGACGGCGAGGCGGGTGCGCATGGGGTGGGCTTTCTGGTGAATTATTTTACCAATTAATTACTTCTTTCAATCTCCAACGTTTATCCTGTTTCGCCTTTTTGAGGAGTGATGATCGGAATCTATCGGTGTGGGTACAGTGATCATTCCAAAATTCGGAATGGCAACGAGACGCCACCTTGTCATCCTCAGTTTCCAACGACTTTCGGAGAACGACCATGTGGTCACCAATTTCTCTTATACGAATTTGATACATTTCTACGCCGCCTGCTTTTCGAAGAAATCGTTATGCCAATCGATAAACTCAGGTTTTGGATTGAATCGATCTGGTTCCGCCATTCTCCGTTCGTGATAGGGTTCAAAATATCCACGGGTTTCAGCATTGGAATGTTTCAATAGTACTTTCGAAATTTTGACTTCTAAGTTCCGATTTATCGTCAGCAATCCTTTGTCGAACGCTTTGTCCAATGTGGCGGATAGCGCCAGTCCGTTCTCAGGATTAAGGCGATTAGCGATATCATCCTTCCACGGAATTATATGGCTAGCGACCAAAAGCCTTGGTTCGGCAATGCCGCTAATACAACATCGGTCCTGATAATTTGCCATAACGGCCTTACGGAAAAAATCTTGGCCGCGCCGTTGTTCTACAAAAGCTTGTGCAGTCGTATTCGCGTTAGGATCGCGCAATTTAAAATCTTGTTTTGGCTCTCGCAAAGCGGATGTAGACTCGTGTTTCTGGATGAGCAGGCTAATTTTTTCTGTCTGCTCTGCCAAGATGAACCAGTCTGAGCTAAAACGCGTCCAAACAGATTCATCAAGTTTGGAATAGTTTTGAAGTCCAACTCGACCGCTGGACAATATCTTTGGATTTAATCCAGCGAGATTTAGCATTTTCATCCCGACGGAAGCAGGCGTCCTATCAAGGGCGTGCGCTAGTGCAAGAATATCAGGATTACTGCTGTGAATTTTTCCAAATGGCGTCTGAAGATACAAACTCAAAGCGAGTAAGGTTTCCTCTTCTGTCCATTTTTTTGCCATGCTTCACTATATGCATTTAATGTAACAAATCTACGCCTCAATTGCATAGCACTTGAGAGGGGAAGCGATGGTTTCTCGGTGAACACACCATGAAGGAAATCGATCTTTCGCTCGACTGATCATCCTCCCTGCCGCGCAGCGGTGGGGAGGGGGACCATCCGCAGGATGGTGGAGGGGCCGATTGGGCTTGGCGCTGGTCTCGGGGATCATGCCGATCCTCGAAGGGCTGTTGTTGCCGCGGCTGCCCCTCCGTCATCCGCCTTCGCCAAGGCTACTGCGGATGCCACCTCCCCGCCGCTGCGCGGCAAGGAGGAATGTGAAGTCCGTTTAGCGCCCCTTCGCGGCTCGCGCGCCTCCGTTATCTGCCTTCACTAAAGCTCCGGCGGCTGCCACCTCCCCACCGCTGCGCGACGGGGAGGAAAATGGGGGGTAAAATGCTTTCCTACACATCCGGCCTTATGGCATATTCAAAATGGCTCTTTGAAAGTTAAATCCTGTTCCAACATTGCGGCGGAAGGGGAAACGGCACCTCCCGGGCTGTCATCGGCTTGCCCTTTCTCTACTTGTTCACCTGCGCGGCGCGGAACCTGAACGAATCGACGGATGTCAGCCCTGAAATGCTGCCGAAATCAGGCCCGAAAAACCCCGGACCTTTTCAAATTCATAACCGTGTAAAGTGTGTAAAGTTCGATTGTCGCCGCCGCAGAAAATCGCGGCCCGATCTGTGGGGTGCGGGGCGGACGTTTCCTGCTGACATTGCTCTGCGCCCCTGCTAACGGCTGGCCATGACCGAACCAACCTCTCCCCGGGCCTATAAACAGTCCCATATCCGCAATTTTTCCATTATCGCCCATATCGATCATGGCAAATCGACTCTCGCCGACCGGCTGATCCAGCAGACCGGGGGGCTGACAGCGCGCGAGATGAGCGAGCAGGTGCTCGACAATATGGATATCGAGCGCGAGCGCGGGATCACGATCAAGGCGCAGACGGTGCGGCTGCATTACACGGCGAAAAATGGCGAGGATTACGAGCTCAGCCTGATGGACACGCCGGGCCATGTCGACTTTGCCTATGAAGTGTCGCGGAGCCTGGCGGCTTGCGAGGGCGCTTTGCTGGTGGTCGACGCGGCGCAGGGGGTCGAGGCGCAGACTCTGGCCAATGTCTATCAGTCGATCGAGCATGATCACGAGATTATTCCGGTGCTCAACAAGATCGATCTGCCCGCCGCCGAACCGGAGCGGGTGCGGCACGAGATCGAGGAAATTATCGGGATCGATGCATCCGACGCGGTGCTGGCGAGCGCCAAGTCGGGCATCGGCATCGAGGATATATTGGAGCAGATTGTCGCGAAAATCCCGCCACCGGGCGGCGACCGCGACAAGCCGCTGAAGGCGATGCTGGTCGACAGCTGGTATGATCCCTATCTCGGCGTGGTCATCCTGGTGCGGGTGATCGACGGGGTGCTGACCAAGGGGCTGAAGATCAAGTTCATGGCCCAGGGCACCGAGCATCTGGTCGACCGGGTCGGCTGCATGCGGCCAAAGATCGAGCAGCTGCCGGAACTGGCGGCGGGCGAAATCGGCTTTATCACGGCGCAGATCAAGGAAGTCAGCCAGACCGCCGTCGGCGACACGATCACCACGGTGAAGAACCCTGCGCCCGAGGCTTTGCCGGGCTTCAAGGAAGTGCAGTCGGTGGTCTTCTGCGGCCTGTTCCCGGTCGACGCGGCGGATTTCGAGAAATTGCGCGAGAGCATCGGCAAGCTGCGGCTCAACGATGCGAGCTTCACCTTCGAGATGGAGACCAGCGCGGCGTTGGGGCAGGGCTTCCGCTGCGGTTTTCTGGGGCTGCTGCACTTGGAGATCGTCCAGGAACGGCTGACGCGGGAATATGATCTCGACCTGATCACCACGGCGCCGTCGGTGGTCTACCGGATCCAGATGAACGACGGCAGCGAGCAGTTCCTGCACAACCCGGCGGATATGCCCGACGTGGTCAAGATCCGCGAGATCGAGGAGCCGTGGATCGAGGCGACCATCTATTGCCCCGACGAATATCTCGGCGGCATATTGAAACTCTGCCAGGACCGGCGCGGGGTGCAGAAGAATCTGACCTATGTCGGCGACCGGGCGCAGGTGGTCTACGAACTGCCGCTCAACGAAGTGGTGTTCGACTTTTACGACCGGCTGAAGAGCATTTCGCGCGGCTATGCCAGTTTCGACTATCACCAGATCGGCCTGCGCACCGGCCAGCTGGTCAAGATGAACATCATGGTCAATGGCGATCCGGTTGATGCGCTGAGCATGATCGTCCACCGCGACGCCGCCGAATTCCGCGGCCGTCACATGTGCGAGCGGCTCAAGGACCTGATCCCGCGCCATCTGTTCAAGATCCCGATCCAGGCCGCGATCGGCGGCAAGGTAATCGCCCGCGAGACCATCTCGGCGATGCGCAAGGATGTGACCGCCAAATGCTATGGCGGCGATATCAGCCGCAAGAAGAAGCTGCTCGACAAGCAGAAGAAGGGCAAGGCGAAGATGCGCGAATATGGCAATGTCAGCATCCCGCAGGAGGCGTTTATCGCCGCGCTGAAAATGGGCGACGAGGGCTAGCCGTTACGCCGGTCAGCGCTGCCGCTCATGAACCGCCGTCCCGCTGATAGGGGCAGGGCCTGATCTGGTCCGGTTCGATCGCCGGACCCCTGGCCCGGAAGCGCGCGAAATAGCCGCCCAGCTCGGGCCGCTCCATGAAGCCGACCAGCTCGTAACCGACCGCCTCGAACTCGCAGAACAGCTGCTTGGGCGGGATACCATGCTGGGCAAAGTCGCGGTTGACGTCGACCACGATCACTTCGCCGGCGCCGTGCGCCTTGGTCTTCTGAAGCAGAGCGGGACGCAGGCGCGAGAGAAAGGCGTAGGGCTCGCGGACTTCGTGATACATGTGGACCAGAAAGATCCGGTCGAAACTATTCTCTGGCAGCCGCGGATCATCCGGCGCGCCGAGCTTGATCGAGACATTGTCGAGACTCTCCCGGCTGACCCGCTCGCCCAGCCGCGAAATCGCCTCCTCGTCAATATCCTGCGCCAGCACCCGCCCCGCCGCGCCGACCTTCTCGGCCAGCCGCACGGTATAATAGCCTTCGCCCGCCCCGATATCGGCAACCGTCATGCCTTGCTCGAGCCCCGCTGCCGTCATGATCTCCTCGGCCTCGCCCCGATTGTCGCGCGCGGTCTCGGTCGACCATTGGTTGCCGGCCAGCTCCGACACCGGCCGCGAAGCCGGCGGATAGGCGCGCGCGGTTTCGGCGCGGCTGGCGTCCGGGTCCTCGATCTTCTTGCAGCCCGCCAGCGGCGCGGCAAGCAGCGCCAGCGCGCCCAGCGCCGCAACAAGAGGACCGGACGGCAAGGACAATATTTTCACGGCACTGGCTTTCATGGAAAAGAGACTAGGCGAGGGCGCAGATCTGTTCAATCCCTGTTAGGCGACCCGACCGGCCTGGCGGGGCATGGACATGGGCCAGACCCGAACTTTACAAGTTTTACACTGTTATAGAAGAAAAAATTTTGTGTCCGCTGGTGTTCGGAAAGTACTTGGGAAATAAGGTTCTTTTGTAAAAAACGCGAGCAGCGGTTCGAGCGGCTCTGCAGTCGGCGTTTCGGGGATCGTTGTTCGGTTTGGGAGAAGGAGTGTTCATCATTTTTGCCTCGTTTAGAGGCGGGAGGGTAATGATTTGACCGTGTGTAGGAAAGGGGTTTTTGGAGGGTGAGGGGTTCAGACCAAAGTATGACTTTGATCTGGCTTATTCCGGATCTTCCGCGAATTTCCTTATGCGACGATTTCTAATGTGAGGAATTTCGAGATACCTCTCAATTCCAGCAATGGCTCCAGTGTCACGGGAAGCACAAATCAAGCAGTCCGGATTGGGTTTGTCGTGATTTACAGTTACCTTTGATTGATGCCCAAGATAAGAGATGTTTGGTGTAGGGTCTCGTAAGCCAGTGACCGCTGACATAAATTCCATTGTTGCCAAGGAAGCAATGACGCCATTTATAGGTGAAACAGCCGGTCCCTTTTTTTCAAGATGTTTATTTTCTATCCCATAGACTTTATCCTCCACCTCCAGTTGCTCGTCTGTGGTCAGAAATCGTCTAATATCATCTTCGTCCAAAATTTCGCGACAATGCAGGCAGCCAAGTCCAGCTGCTACCACAGTTACTCGTCCGCCATAGATGCCTTCCTCGGGGACGTCCGACGCCAGATCAATCAGGGGTACATTGTAGGCAACACATAAATCATTGAGTATCGACCTAGGGCCATCCTCATCAAAGCAACCAAAAACCCAACTCGCCGTCCTAATTGCGTTAAATCCGGCAGGAGAAACAAAGTTGTCGAATACGGGATCAACAGCAATTGAGGGATCGATATCCTTCACTAGTCGTTCGATGATGGAGACTTTTCTTGTTCCGGGCGCAGGATCAGAGTGGTGCGCGCCGACGAACCGATTGCGATTTGTTTCACTCAATCCCTCGTCGTCGATCGGTACGATTTTCTTGATACCCAATAGAGCCAGATGCTGAGCCACAGCACTTCCAAGACCTCCGGTGCCGGCCAAAACGACAGACTGCTGATACAGTCGCTTTTGTCCGGTTGCGCCGAAAAGACGAGCATTGCGATCATGTCGCAGCTCAAGTTCCATCATATCCATGATTTTATTGTCCTGTTTGTCGGAATGTATGTCCGGTCACCGGATACCAGCTTCTTCAATCCAATAGGCCTCATCGGATCTTTCAACCAAACCAAAGCGTCAAATCCTGTGTTGGCAAGCACCAAGGCCAGATAAGGTCGGTTCTTAAGTCGCCAGAAAATGTTGGGCACTGTTTCTTCCAAGCCGCATTTGTCGGCGTAGGAAAATTGTGCTGGCCAGTTTCCTGGATGAGTATGAATCTCAACCAAACAGCATTCGAGGTCATGAGCCTTTTTGATTATTCTTGCCCTCGCACTGGCGCTAAGTTCGATATAATCGTCTTGTTGCTGAGAAAATTCATTTCCCGACAATTGTTCATACTCATGGAAAACGAATTCTGCGTTACAGCCAATCTGTCTCGGTTTGACGTACAGAATGCCAGCTTGCTCGACCAGCGCATCAGATGGGAGAAGGGAGGCATAAATATCTTCGAATTTGCCAGCCGGTAATGTCAATTGAACCATCACACGCCCTCCGCTAAACGTTTTCGAAAGCTATCTGCCCATGTCTTTAAGTTTGATCCCTTGCTGACATCAGGCAATGGTTTCCAGTCTCCGTCTTCCGGCGACCAAGAAAACTGCAACCATTTTCCATCAAAAGGTGGTGAAGCCTCGGCAGTGTTGTTTGGCGGATTACCATTGAATGTTAGTCCGTTGGGTGCAAGAAAAGCATATGGTTGGCCTTGGGGGTAGTTGGCGGCTAACATAAACGCGATTTGGGCCATCCCAATATCCTTCCCACCAATTTCCCAGCCTTCGGGAAACTGATAGTCGGGAATCAGAAACCAATCCTCACCTTGGCGATCAATATGGATCACTCCGATGTAGGATTGGTTTAAGATTTCAAGCTCGGCGTCTAGTCTCGAGCGCATCATCCGCGCTTCCAACGATGCTTCTTACAGAATCCAATGCCCGGCTTGAGCTCAATGACTTCGCCAGGAACCAAAGTGCGTTCGTTATTGTCTTCATCGACTTCGACCACACCTTCCGAAATGTTCCAGCCACCAAGTTCAGCAATCTGCTCTGCGGTGATTGTCGGAAGGTCCCAATCGATAATCCCTACACCTTCGATGTTGATACAATATTTGGGATGCTTCTTCTCGGAACGAATATGCTCCGTACCACGAGCGCCAAGATCGACGTCTACACCATCCTGCAACTGTTCATCCGCTTCGTCTTTACGTTCGAGAAACAAATCTTGATCTGAACCGATATCTGCAATTTCACGGATGTCCACGACGGAGATTTTGCGTTTTCCCCATTCATAGCCACGCTCGTCAACAGTGAAGGAAAAGGTGCGATCAGATTTAAAGACGCGAAAACTCTCTTTACCCTTTTCACGCAGACCGACTTTTTCTTCCAACCCAATCGACTGAGAACCTGGTTTGAATATTTGAATCAAAATATGCTCATCTGCCGGATCGAAGGCAGCGATTTGCATCAGTTGTCGCCCGGATACGACTGGATCGTCAGTTTCATAACCGTCGTCGTTGATAATAAATTTATACTTGAGATTATTCATGACATTCATAGCCGCCTCTATATTCGTGAAACTGCGGACCTGCAGATCAGCTAATTGACGTAGATATAGAGGTGAAGCTTTGATGTCAATCCCTTGCATGGTTAACCGATAGAAAATTTAGTTTGGTAGAAAACCTAAGATTGAGAGCCTAACACGGGCAGCCGCTTCTGAAACTTGGAAATCATTTTTGATCAATTCGATTAGATCAAGGGCCGGGAGTCCACGAATTGGTTTATCGCTATCCAGATTCTGATTTGTCATAAAGTTAGTGGCTCGCTGGCGCACTTTGCTCGCTGGCATCAACAGTGCTCCACAGGCATAACCCGCTTGCCATTCAATCCAATCAACTGCTGAGGCTCCAACAATTGCGTCTCGTTTGCAGACCTGCTTCCGATCTTTTTCGGAGTCGATCATTTGAAACAGGTATGTGTGGAGGCAGACATGGCCATACTCGTGGGTCAGCGTTGTGCGGTAGCGATTCTCGCGAACTTCATCATAAGCCAGTTCAGATGCAATGCGTACTCTTGGCTTCCCATTCTTCGGAAATTCAGTTACCCCTTCGACGTTCAATCCATATTCCGACAAATCAGAACCTGGATCAAAATCCGAGGTGTCACGTTCGATCAATAGGGTGATATCATCAGTTGTGACCGGAATGGGAATTGAGCCATGTGATTCCTTAAAAAAATCAATAAGCACTTTCTCAAAAAGCCTATCCAATTCTTTGGGCTCGTAGTGAGGTCGCGATTTGAATCGTCCAGTGTTGTCCGGAACGTCTCTCACCGATTGTTATTTGCTTGTTTACGAAAAGCGACGGCCAAACTAGCCGCACGATTGACAAACTCATGGACAGCTTCTTCACCCGGATTCAGTTTTTTCAATCTGGCAGGAATTCTATCCGCAAGGAAAAATACGTAGTCTTCCTCAATTTTCAAAATTTTTGCGATTTGTGTCAACATATGATCGGAGCTTGGGGTACGGCGATCATGCTCAATATCGTTCAGATACTGAGGGGAAATCGGTAAGCCAGTGTCGGCGTTTATTATTTTTTCAGCTAGTGCTTTCTGACTAAGTCCAATTTCTTTTCTTTTTTCTGCGATCATTTGACCGAGTGTTTTGGGGGCCTGTGGCATAAATCTCCTGTGGTCGGCGAATCAGCATATTAGCGTATTTCGCATTTATACGCAAAGAATGGTGTTGCAAGAGAGATTTTCCTTCTTGGTCAATGCCAAAAATGGTGAAGGAAATTTCGAAAATAGAATATTTGATCAATATGATTCGCTAGACGATGACATTCGAATTTAAGTTATGAAGATCACTTGCTTCCCCCAAACCCCATCTCCTCCCGCACCTCTTTCCCCAAATCCTTCCCGTCTTCGCCCGGCGTCCCCCCGCTCACCTCGTCATAGACCAGCAGCTCCATCGGGCTGGCACCCGCGGGATCAAAGCGCCGGGACGGCTTTCCGGTAGCCGCGTCCTTGGCGATATAGATGGCGATCATCCGCTGGCGCAGTTGCTCGATCTTGGCGTGGAGCTGTGCTTGCTGGGCTTCCTGTTCCTGCTGGTGCTTTTCTTTGGCCTCGAGATATTCTTTCATCGCCGCCTCGGACTTCTGCTTGCGCTCGGCTTCCCATTCGGCGCGCCACTGTTTCTTGAGGCTCTTCATCCGCTGGGCGGACAGGGCAGGGGCATTGTCGGGGCCGAGGCTGAACTGGTCCGGCTTGTGGTGGCTCAGCAGCCACATCATCAGCCGGTAATTGAACCGCCGGAACTCGCCGACCTGCTCGCCGCCAAACATCACCGGTTCGGGCGCGCCGTTGACCGCGTGATCGACCAGCACATCATGGATATTGCCGGTGGCCTTCTTTATCGCATCATCCCATGCCGCGCGGAATTCTTCGGCACTCTCGCGGTGGCGCAGTTGATATATCCGGCCAGCGGCCATGCCGACACTGCGCGCCGCGTTGGGGACGCTGCCGCACTGGGCCAGCGCATCGATAAAGGCGCGCTGCCGCTCCGGGGTCCAGCCGTCGTGGCGGTAATATTTTAGCGGCACTGGGGTGAAGTCCGGAGGGGGCGGTGGCTCGTCGGGATGGTCGGTCATGCGGCGATAATAATTCAGCACGGGGTGTGTAGGACAGGGCTTTTTGTCGGGCCGGCCGGGATTGTTAGAGTTTGGCTTTTGGTCTCGCGAGGTCCTTCGACAGGCTCAGGACGAACGGGGTGGGGTTGGCTTGTCTTTCTCGTTGGCTGGGCAGTGGGCTGAGAGGCCTTGGGAAAGGAAAGGGTCTGGTTGTTTAAACCGTTCGTGCTGAGCTTGTCGAAGCACGGTTTTCGGTCGCGCGCGGTCCTTCGACGGGCTCAGGACGAACGGAGCGGGGTTGGGCCTTGTTCCCCTGCGTAAGCAGGGGTCCATCTCGTGCTTTTGCCGGTGGAGGGCGGAGGGTGGCGGGATTTTTAAACCGTTCGTGCTGAGCTTGTCGAAGCACGGTTTTCGGTCGCGCGCGGTCCTTCGACAGGCTCAGGACGAACGGGGATAGGGCAATCTGTTTTTACAGGGGCGCCGGTCTGCCTATTCCACATCCTCGACATCAACCGCTTCGCCGGTCACTTTCTGCGCGAGCGTCGCGGCGATGAATTCGTCGAGGCCGCCGTCGAGCACATCGCTCGGAGCGCTGCTGGTGTGGCCGGTGCGCAGGTCCTTGACCATCTGATAGGGTTGCAGGACATAGGAGCGGATCTGGTGGCCCCAGCCGATTTCGGTCTTGGCTTCATATTCGCCCGAGGCTTCGGCTTCGCGGCGTTGCAGTTCGGCTTCGAACAGGCGCGCTTTCAGCATGCCCATCGCGGTGGCGCGGTTCTTGTGCTGGCTGCGGTCATTCTGGCTGGCGACGACGATGCCGGTGGGGGCGTGGGTGATGCGGACGGCGCTGTCGGTGGTATTGACGTGCTGGCCGCCGGAGCCGGAGGCGCGATAGGTGTCGATCTTGAGGTCGCTCTCGTTGATCTCGACCTCGAAACTGTCGTCGATCACCGGATAGACCCAGACGCTGGAGAAACTGGTGTGGCGCTTGGCGGCGCTGTCGAACGGGGAGATGCGGACCAGCCGGTGGACGCCGCTCTCGGTCTTGGCATAGCCATAGGCATTCTCGCCCTTGACCTCGATCGTCGCGGATTTGATACCGGCCTGATCGCCTGCCTGATAATCGACCATCGAGACCTTGTATCCGCGGGCCTCGGCCCAGCGCTGGTACATGCGCAGCAGCATTTCGGCCCAGTCCTGGCTCTCGGTGCCGCCGGCGCCGGCGTGGATTTCGATATAGGTGTCGAGACCGTCGGCTTCGCCGGAGAGCAGGGCCTTGACCTTGTCGCGGTCGGCGCGGGTGGCGAGCTTTTCGAGCGTGGCGACGCCTTCGTCGGCCAGACCAGCATCGCCTTCTTCCTCGGCCATCTCGATAAATTCGAGCGCGTCGTCGCGTTCCTGCTGGATTTCGCGGGCGGCGCTGATCGATTCATCGAGGCGGCGGCGTTCGGTCATCACTGCCTGGGCGGCTGCCTGGTCATCCCACAGGGTCGGGTCCTCGACGCGGGCGTTGAGCTCGTCAAGGCGCCGCAGGGCAACATCCCAGTTGAGCGCGGTCTTGATCAGGGTAAGAGCGGCGTCGATCCGGTCGACAAAGGCTTGCGCGTCGGCACGCATGATATTCTCCAAAACTATTGGTTGCTGCGATTAGACGATATCGGCGGGAAGTAAAGTGGTGTGCGGCCTGTCCGGAGGGATCGGGCGGATTTTTTCAGGGAGGATTTTCTCTCCGGATTCCGGTTTATGTGGTAGAAACGGCGTTGGTACAGGAGACAAGCGGCATGGCGATCAGCAATTTTACCGACAGGGATGTTCCCGACCAGAGCGGGCGGGTCTATTTCATCACCGGGGCGAATAGCGGTCTGGGTTACGAGGCCGCCAAAGTGCTGGCGGGCAAGGGCGCGCGGGTGCTGATGGGGTGCCGTTCTGAGGAAAAAGCAGAAGCCGCGATGGCGAGCATATGCGCGGCTGTTCCGAAAGCCGACCTGCGGTTCATTCCACTGGATCTGGGAGATCTCAAATCGGTTCGCAGTGCGGCAAAGCTGGCGGCGAAAGAGCCGAGGCTGGATGTTCTGGTCAACAATGCAGGGATCATGATGCCGCCACGCGAAGAGACCGCTGACGGTTTTGAATCGCAATTCGGCGTCAATCATCTCGGGACGTTCGCGCTGACCGGATTGTTGCTGGACAAGGTCTCGCGGGGAGTGAAACCACGGATTGTCATCACCGCGAGCATGGCGCATCGTAGCGGCCAGATCGATTTCGATGATATCAACGCCGAGCAGAGCTACAGCCGCTGGGGTCGTTACGCGATGAGCAAGCTGGCCAATCTGCTGCACATGTACGAGCTCGACCGGCGGCTGCTGTCCTCGGGTTCGCCGGCAATCGCCGTTGCCTGTCATCCCGGCGTTGCCGATACCGAACTGGCCAAGAATTTTCCGGCCGCGCTGGTTTCCCTGTTCCGGCCCGTGTCGAGCCTGTTCATGAACAGCGCGGCGCAAGGGGCGTGGCCGACGCTGGCCGCCGCTGCAGGGGACGATGTCGAGGGCGGGCAATATTTCGGACCCAGCCGGAATGGCGAGTGGACCGGCCCGGCGCGTGAAGTGCAACCCCGATCCAAGGCCCTGCGGATAGAATTGGCCAGACGATTGTGGGACGTCTCCGAGGCGATGACCGGCGTCTGCTATCCCGTATAGTTTCTGCGCGGTCGTTTTTCCCTGATTGTCTTTGCCTATCGCGCGTTCCCCCGTTAGACAGGCAGCGGGAGGAGACAATTGAACGCTTAATCGAGGGGGAAATTGTTTGTTCGATGAAATGCTGGGCAGCGACGATGTCGTTCGTGAGCCTTATGCCGACTATAAAGAGTGGCTCGACAGGGAAGATGTCAAACGTCTCCATCGCAAGACCGACGATGCCGAGGCCTTTTTCCGCAAGACGGGTATCACGTTCAATGTCTATGGCCAGGATGAGGCCGATGAACGGCTGATTCCGTTCGACGTTATTCCACGGATATTATCTGCCCGCGAATGGCGCAAATTATCGCGCGGTATCGAGCAGCGGGTCAAGGCGATCAACGCGTTCCTCTATGATATCTATCATCGCCAGGAAATATTGCGCGCTGGCCGGGTGCCGGTTGAACTGATCGCGAACAATATCGCTTTCCTGCCGCAAATGATCGGCGTCAACCCGCCCGGCGGGATTTACACGCATATCATCGGTACCGACATTGTCCGGACAGGACCGGGCGAATTTTATGTGCTCGAGGATAATGCGCGGACGCCTTCCGGGGTCAGCTATATGCTGGAGAACCGGGAGACGATGCTGCACATGTTCCCCGAACTGTTCGCCAAGATCGGCGTGCAGGAAGTGAGCCGCTATCCAAACAATTTGCGCCGGTCGCTGGCCGCCTGTGCGCCGCCAAAATGCGAAGGCAAGCCAGTGGTCGCCGTGCTGACGCCGGGCATCCACAACAGCGCCTATTTCGAGCACAGCTTTCTCGCCGACCAGATGGGCGCGGAACTGGTCGAAGGGCATGACCTGAAGATCGTGGACGGACGCGTCGCGATGCGCACGACGCAAGGCTATACCCCGATCGACGTGATCTACCGCAGGATCGATGACGATTATCTGGATCCGCTGAATTTTCTGCCCAACTCGATGCTCGGCGTGCCGGGGGTCATGGATGTCTACCGGTCCGGCGGGATTACCATCGCCAATGCGCCCGGCACCGGCATCGCCGACGACAAGGCGCTCTATTCCTACATGCCGGACATTATCGAATTCTACACCGGCCAGAAACCGCTGCTGGAAAATGTGCCGACATGGCGCTGTTCGGAGAAGGACCAGCTTGCATATGTGCTGGAGCATCTAGAGGAACTGGTGGTCAAGGAAGTGCACGGATCGGGCGGCTATGGCATGCTGGTCGGACCGGCGGCTTCCAAGAAGGAAGTCGAGGAATTCCGCGCCAAGCTGATCGGCAATGCCGGCAATTATATTGCCCAGCCGACGCTGGCGCTTTCGACGGTGCCGATTTTTACCGAAAAGGGACTGTCGCCGCGACATGTCGATCTGCGCCCGTTCGTGCTCGTGTCTCCCGATCGTATCGATATCACGCCCGGCGGCCTGACCCGCGTTGCGATGACCGAGGGATCTCTGGTGGTCAACAGCAGCCAGGGCGGGGGGACCAAAGATACTTGGGTGCTGGAAGAATGAGGGGGGCGGGATCATGCTAGGCAAAACCGCCGCCAGTCTTTTCTGGATGTCGCGTCTGCTCGAGCGGACCGAAAATAGCGCGCGCCTGATCGAAGCGGGCTTCCGCATCGCGCTTACCCACTCGTCGTCAGCGGCCGATGAATGGGCCTCCATTCTTGCGTCTTCGGGCGCCAAGAAAAGCTATCTGGCCAAACATGCCGATTATAGTTCGGCCAAGGTCATCGACTTTCTTCTGCGGGACAAGGATAATCCGGGCAGCATTATTTCGCTGATCAAGCAGGCGCGGGACAGCGCCCGCACTGGCCGCATTGCTTTGACCAGAGAAGTTTGGGAAGCGACCAACGAAGCCTGGATGAATCTGAAAACCGCCTTGGCCAATCCAGTCGACGAGCGGGATTTGCCCGACGTTCTGACCGTTATTCGTCAGCAAAGCTCGCTGGTTCGGGGAGCTGTGCTGGGCACGATGCTGCGCAATGACGGCTTTAACTTCATCCGGCTGGGAACGTTCATCGAACGCGCGGATAGTACTGCCCGGATCTTGGATGTGAAATATTATCTATTGCTGCCGTCGATCGCACAAATCGGCTCGGCAGTAGATAATGTTCAATGGGAAACTATTTTACGTTCCGTATCTGCCCAACGCTCCTATCGGTGGCTAAACGGTTCCGATATCAGCGCGTTGAGTGTCGCCGAATATCTGATCCTTCACCGCCAGATGCCGCGCTCACTGGCATTTTGCTATGCACAAATATCTGAAAATCTCGGATATCTGGAACGGGATTATGGCAATGAAGTGACCTCACATCGTCTTGCCGACGATATTTGCGACCGCTTGCTCGGCCAGCCTGTACAGAATATTTTTGAAGCCGGCCTGCACGAGTTCATTATCGAATTTCTGGCGGCCAATAACGGTCTCGCTGCCCAGATCGAGACCGACTATAATTTTCAAGACAGGATAAGCTGAATATGCTGCTGAAAATTAATCATGAAACCCGGTATAATTACGACAAGCCCGTGCAATATGGTCTGCAACAACTGCGCCTTCGCCCGAAGGAAAGACCCGGTCAGCGGATATTGGACTGGAATATCGAGATTGAAGGCGGTTTGGTGGAATTGTCCTTCGAAGATCAACATTGCAATCATGTCGATCTGATCAATATCGAGCGAGGGCGGAGCGAAATCGTCATTCGTTGTACCGGCGAGGTTGAAAATACCGATGGCAGCGGCGTTATCGGCAGGCACGCGGGCTTTGCCCCCTTATGGTATTTCAAGCGGGCGACGGCGCTTACCAGGCCGGAGGCTGAAACCGCCAAATTGATTGCATCCCTCGATCAGGGTTATGATAATGATATTGTCCGGCTGCACGCGCTATCGGCGCTGGTTACCGACAGGGTCGCTTACAAAACCGGGGAGACCAATGCCGAAACTACTGCCGAGCAGGCCCTCTCCATCGGCGGCGGCGTCTGTCAGGATCATGCCCATATTTTCTGCACTGCGGCTCGCTCGCTCGGATTTCCGGCGCGCTATGTCTCCGGATATCTGATGATGAGCGACCGGGTCGATCAGGACGCGACACATGCATGGGCGGAAGCCTATGTCGAGCATATTGGCTGGGTCGGCTTTGACGTGTCCAACGGCTATTCGCCGGACGAACGCTATGTCCGGGTCGCGACAGGTCTGGATTATCGCGATGCATCACCGATAACCGGCCTGCGATATGGTGCGGGCAGTGAGGATATGATTGTAAGCCTGCAAGTGCAGCAGTAGAGAGACCACGAATATTGATCAGGGATAACCATTATAAATGACCTATTGCGTGGCACTGCGGATGAAGCACGGACTGGTTTTCATGTCTGATACCCGCACCAATGCGGGCGTCGACGATATTGCCCAGGTCAAGAAGCTGACAAGCTGGGAAGTGCCCGGCGAACGGGTGATCACCTTGCTGTCGGCAGGCAATCTGGCGACTACGCAGGCGGTTGTGAGCTTGCTGGACGAGCGCGGCAAACATCCCGATGATCGCAATCCTTCGATCTTGCAGGCGCCATCGATGTTTCAGGTTGCGACGATCATTGGCGACACATTGCGCGAAGTCGTCAAAACCTATTCTCATCAGGGTCAGGAAGCGAAATCGCCCTTTGGCGCGACGCTTATTCTCGGCGGGCAGATCAAAGGCAGCGATCCGAGGCTTTTCCTGATTTATCCCGCTGGCAACTTCATCGAAGCCAGCGACGACAGCCCGTTTTTCCAGAGCGGCGAAACCAAATATGGCCGGCCGATTCTGGTCCGCGGCTTCGATCCGGAAATGTCCTTCGAAAATGCCGTGAAACTTTTGCTGGTTTCATTCGACTCCACGATCCGTGCGAATCTGGCGGTGGATTTGCCGCTCGATATGCAGGTCTATGAAGCCGACAGTTTCGCGGTCACGCAACAGCAGCGGATCGAAAAAGACGATCCCTATTTCCAGGCAATTTCGGAGGGATGGGGCGATGCATTGAAAAATGCGTTTCAATCGCTGCCCGATTTCCGCTTCGAAGATTAACCGAAGCGCCTTTTCCCCGCCATCGCCCTGTGCGCCATTGCCATTGTGGTCAGTTGCGCGTTGACGCGTATGCAACTGGGCATCACGCTGGCATCGGCGACATAGCAATTGGTCGTATTGTGCACGCGCTGGTTGAGATCGACGACGCCCTTGTGCGGATCTACATTGATCGCATTTCCCCCGTGGGGATGGGAACTCGACAGGACGACATCATCCGGCTCGACGATGGTCTCTTCGTAGAAGGCGTCAATCTCGTCATGGCTCATGTCACAGGTCAGCGTCTGGCCGCGGAGCAGGGCAGGGTAGACCTCGATTGCGCCGTTGAGGAAATGGACCTTGGTCATGGTCGCCAGCGCGCGGCGCAATAAAGCCAGCTCATCTTCGCCGATTTTTAGTTTGAGTTTGCCATTGTCCATATAGCCGAGCCGGTCGGCGGGAAACAGGACGCCTGCGGAAACCAGCCGGTTGTAATTTTTCATCCGTTCAAAATGGTCCTCAAACCACCCCGGCACGAGGGTTGCCATGCTCATCGGCGGCTGGAAATGGCTTTCGATCAGAAAATCGCCGCGGTCTACATAGGTCGCCATCTGGTCTTCGTTCCAGACGTTTGCGTTCGTACCCTCGGGCATCAGGGCGACCACCGGACAGGCGATGTTGAGCGAGATATTGGTCCCTGATTGCAGAATGCCGCTATTGTAGAGCAGGTTGCTGGAGGCAAGCGCTCCCGCTGCCACCACCACACCTTTGCGAGCGCGAATTGTCCGCTTCTGGCCGTTGGTCAACCTGATTTCGACGGCCTCTGCGACCCGCTTGCCATTGGCGCCTTCGCCCCACAGGATTTCGGTCGCTTCGGCTTTGTGCAATATCCGGGCCGGCTTGTCGCGCGCATCGCTGGTCGCATGGGTCAGGAAGCTTTCCGGCATCGCTTTTTTTCGGCCATAGGGGCAACCGGTGTTGCAATAGCCGCAATATACGCATTCGCTATCCGCTGTTTTCGGTCCGTAATTTTTCCTGAACCAGGCGGTGACGGCCTTGTGGTCCATCGGGTCGCTCGATTGGGCCGCATATTTGTTCCAGCCGTCGATCAGATGCGGACCATTGTTGCGACCGGTGATATGGTCGATTTCCGACACTTCAAGCGCTTGCTCGACTGCCTCGTAACTGATCGCAAGTTCCGCTTCGCTGACCGGAGCGCCGAGCCTGGACCATGTATCATATACATCTTCTGCGTCCGGATGGACGAGCCCTTCATGCTTCATCCGCAGGCAGATGCCATTGTTGATGACGGTGGAGCCGCCGACGACGCGACCCTGAAACACGATGATGTCTCGATCGGCCGTGGTTTGCAGGGCGCCATCCTTGAACATACGGGCGGTCATCCGCGCTTCTTCATGGGTGATGCGGGAGGAGGGATAATGGCTGCCGGCCTCGATAATCAGGGCCTCGTGCCCCTCGTCGGCAACCGCCGCTGCGGCAACGGCACCGCCAGCGCCGGAGCCAATTACGATCACGTCGGTCTCTTCCGGGACAGCTTGATGGCCGACAAATACTTCGGCGGTCAGATCGCGGCACGTCTCACGACGAACCGGGCGTTCGCCGGCGGCAGAACGGTCGCGTTGCGCCGGCAGTTCGAAATCGAGGTCGGTAAAGACCGGGTTGTCGAAATTCGCCTCTTCGTCGCCATGCTGCCAATGGCCATAATAGCCGGCCAGGATGACGCCTTTGGTTCGCGCAATATCCTGAAACAGATCGATCCGGGAGTTTCGCAGTCGCCGGTTGATCAGCCTTTTCCGCAAAGCCGGCGTTGCGACAAGGAAAAGCGGGCCGCCGAGGACCAGCAACAATCCGTAAAGCGCCATGCCGATTTCATCAGGCTTGTCGCCGTCGATGTTGGAGAAATGCTCTTGCAGGTTCTCGACGACCTGGTCGGCAGAAATAGCCATTTTGCGGTCGTGAAACAAAGCGTCCGCCATCGCCTTGATCATCAGCGCCTGCAGTCGATTGAATGGCTTCTGCAATTTCCATCTCCCTCGGTGCGACCCGGGGTGTTTATGGTTGCGGTATAATCCCTCGGAGCATGATCGTCTATGACTATGCCACGCGAGTGGAGGCTTGCTCCGCTGCTAATCCGCTATCGAACAGAAAATGGCCGTCGCGATATTCGTATATTTCCTGATATTCGTGCAGCTTACCGGCATGTTGCGATCCTTTTCTTCGGGTTTAAACCGGAATGTGATGTAAGGCACTGCTTGTGACAGCATCGATGATAGGATATGTTATCTTCATAACAATCGAGAGTTTGTCATGCGAAAAGAAGTCCGTCGTTTCCGTTCCAAACTGGTTGTCGCTATATCCGTTGCGGCACTGGCGCTTCCCGTGCCCGCTTCGGCACAATTCGGCGGATTGTTCAAAAAAAGATCGCCAAGCACGAGCGCCAACAGCGCGGACAAGGATTGCGCCACCGATCCGGGTAATTCGATCGGCAAATCCATCCTGGGTAACATGATCGGAGATTTCACCGGGCGGGCAACGCGCGGCATGGGCGTCATCGGATCCTATATCCCCCGGGCAGAAGTGGCGGACACGCTGACCAACAGTATCGCCTGCCAGCTCGATCCTGACGAGCAGTTGCAGGCAGCGGATGCGACGCGCGACGTCACGCGAGCTGCAGAGGTTGGCAGCAGCTCGGAATGGACCAGCCAGACGCGCGCCAATGTTTCGGGAAGTTCCACCGCGACATCAAAAACGCAAACCGCAGACGGTACAAGTTGCATGAGCATCACCGATGTCATCATTGTTGATGGCGAAGAAACCCGGGTGTCGAAGCGAATGTGCAAAGGCGCCGGTGAGTCTCGCTATGTCGTCATGGTCTGATAAATGAACAATAGGATCAAAATCACAAGAGCCGCAATTGCCGCCGCCTCATTATTGGTGATGGGCGCCAGCGATGTTAAGCCCGGCATGGACCCGGATAATCCGACTTGCCCGCGCTATCCCAACTGGTCGTCGTCCGCGAAGATGGAACTGACTCCTGTTGATCGCAAAGGTACGAAGATTTTGCTCGCCGAAGGCGCGATTGATGTCGGGCTTCCCGACCGGTTGCGCAAGGTGCTGGCGGCAAATCCGGATATTTCCGAAATCTGGCTGCGCTCGCCCGGCGGAGTGGCAAGAGCGGGCAATGAAGCGGGCCGGGTGATCCGGGAGGCGGACGCCTCTATCATCACGCGCATTCCCAAGGGATGGACCTGTTTCAGCGCGTGCAATTTCGTGTTCATGGGCGGCCGGGCGAGGATCGTCGAACCCGGTGCCCATTTCATGGTTCATATGTTCACCATGACCGGCGACCGCAACGCGATCAATTACAGCATCGAGATGGGAACGGACTCCACGGTCGGACTGATCAGCGAAGTGGAGCAGGAAAGCGCGCTGCTCGCCACCGAGGACAATGACTTTCTGATCCGCATGGGTGTCTCGCGCAAATTATTGTCGGAAGTCATGTATAAAACCAGCGCGGTCAAAAGCGGTGACAGCGACAAGTCCACCCGCCGCTGCCTCACCAACGAGGAAGCGCTGCGTTACAATGTTGCCAATGTAACGGGCTAGAGCTCCCGTCAAAGCCGCCCGGCCTCCCGAAAATGACAGCCATGCTTTTGCTTTTCTTTTGAAATTATGGCGTTAGCATGGGCGAGAGCTATTCGGGCCAGATAATCGGGGAGGCAGCAGAATGCGTCATATTGCGATCATCGGATCGGGACCTGCAGGCTATTATTCAGCAGAAGCCGCACAGAAGAAATTTGGCGAAGATGTCGCGGTCGACATTATCGACCGGCTGCCCGTTCCTTTCGGCCTGATCCGCACCGGCGTTGCGCCCGACCATCAATCGATCAAGGCCGTCTCGCGACGCTATGAGAAAACCAATCTCGGCGACAATGTCCGCTTCGTCGGCAATGTCACGGTTGGCGAGGACGTCAGCGTAGCCGAGTTGCAGGGTCTCTATGACGCCGTGGTGCTCGCCACCGGCGCACCCAATGATCGCAAGCTGGATATTCCCGGCAGCGATCTGGATGGCGTGATCGGCAGCGCAGCCTTTGTCGGATGGTATAACGGCCATCCCGATTTCAGGGATCTCGATCCGCCGCTCGACGCGACATCGGTCGCGATCATCGGCAATGGCAATGTCGCTCTGGATGTTGCGCGGATATTGGCGAAAACCGAAGATGAATTTGCCGGCAGCGATATTGTCGGCCACGCGCTCGACGGGCTGAAGAACAGCAAGATCAGGAAGATCACGTTACTGGGGCGGCGCGGCCCGCACCAGATCGCGATGACACCCAAGGAACTGGGGGAACTGGGACATTTGCATCGGGCGCGTCCTATTGTCGATCCACTCGATTTTCCCGAGGAAGGCGATGATGCGATGCTCGAACCCGGCATGCGCAAATCGGTCACCCATTTGCGCAGCTTTTACGAGCGGGCAGGGGAATTGCTCGACAAGCCGATCCAGATCGATTTCGATTTTTTCGCCATGCCGGTTGAAATTCGCGATGACGGCAAGGTCGAGAAGCTGGTCATCGAACGCACCGCACTGGATGCCGATATGCGCTCCAACGGCACTGGCGAACAGTACGAGCTTGATTGCCAGATGGTGATCAGCTGCATCGGCTATCGCACTCCGCCGATCGAAGGCGTGCCTTACGAGCATGGCCGGGGCCGCTTCGCCAATACGGACGGACGGATATTGCCGGGCCTCTATTGCGTTGGCTGGGCGCGGCGCGGACCTTCAGGAACGATAGGGACCAACAAGCCGGACGGCTTTGCAATTGTCGATGCCATTGCAGAGGATATTGGTTCGGGTGATCGCAAGGAAGGACGTGCAGGACTGGATCGGCTGTTTGAAGAGCGCGGCGTAGAAGCGGTCACCTTCCGCGACTGGAAAAAAATCGAGGAAGCTGAAATCGCCCGCGCAAGAGACGGTTCGCCGCGCGAGAAATTTACCGATATCGCCGACATGATCGCGGCGCGGGGTTAAGCGGACAACCACTTCCGCAAAATCGCATTCACTTTTTCGGGCGCTTCTTGCTGCACCCAGTGCGACACGCCGGGCAGGCGATGGAGTTCGAGATTTGGCACCCATTCTTCGGTGCCGTCGGTGCAGCGGATGTCTATCGCTGCATCTTCTTCTCCCCAGATCATCAGGGTCGGGATATCTACAATCCCGTCGCCGATCTCTCTCGCGTCCCTGGTGCGGAGCAGGGCGCGGTAATAGTTGATCATCGCGCGCAGGGCGCCGGGGCGGCTGGCGGCGTCGGCGTAGACCTGCAATTCGCTGTCGGGGAAGCGGCTTTTGTCGACCGCCATATTGAAAAAGGCCTGTTTGACAGGCTCTGCTCCGTTTCGTCCGAACAATTTTTCCGGCAGCCACGGGATCTGGAAGAAGAAAATATACCAGCTTTTCTTCAGTTGATACCAATGGCGAAATTCCCGCTGCGCGCATTTGGGATGGGGTACGTTCATGATCACCAGCCGGGTCAGCGGGCGTATCTTTTTGATCGCAAAATGCCAGGCGACGATCGCGCCCCAGTCATGGGCGATCAGGGTGACGTCGTCCGTGCCGCTGGCATCGATCAGGGCGGCGACATCCTCGACCAAAAGGTTCAGGCGATAGGAGTCTATGCCCTCTGGTCTGCTCGAGCCGCCATAGCCGCGCAGATTGGGTGCCCAGACGCGATAGCCCATCTCGGCGAGCATCGGCATCTGGTGACGCCAGCTATGGTTGAGTTCGGGGAAGCCGTGCAAGCAAAGCGCCAGCTTCTTGCCTTTGCCGGCGGTCGCCACTTCAAAGGTCTGGCCGTGGGCTTCAACCCATTCCACTGCGATGCCGCTCGACGGCTCCGGATTCCATGAGACAATTTTTTTCATATTTTCATCTTGCACGAGGACGCTTTAACCAACCAGTTAAATCTGTTATAGCAGCGAAAAAATAAAGGAGAGAGTCGATGCATGATCTGGTTATACGCGGGGGAACCGTGGTTGATGGTACGGGCGGAGCGCCTTTTGTCGCCGATGTCGCGATTGATGGTGACCGGGTTTCGCTGGTCGGAACGGTCGCGGCGCAGGGCCGCGAAGAGATTGATGCATCGGGAAAAATCGTCACCCCCGGTTTTGTCGACGTGCACACCCATTATGACGGGCAAGCGACCTGGGACGATGAAATGGCACCTTCGAGCTGGCACGGTATCACAACGGTTGTGATGGGCAATTGCGGTGTCGGCTTTGCTCCGGCGCGGCCCGACCGTCACGAATGGCTGATCAATCTTATGGAAGGCGTCGAGGATATTCCCGGCACCGCTTTGGCCGAAGGGATGAGCTGGAACTGGGAGACTTTCCCCGAATATCTCGACGAGCTGGAAAGAATGCCGCGCACCGTCGATGTGGCGACGCATGTGCCGCATGGCGCTGTCCGCGCTTATGTTCTCGGCGACCGGGAAAAACCGGGCGCTGTGCCGACGCAGGACGAGATCGACCAGATGTCACAGATTGTCGAGGATGGTCTGAAAGCAGGTGCTCTCGGATTTTCGACCTCGCGGACGATCCTGCATCGCAGCATTGATGGTGAACTCGTACCTGGCACGACGGCGACCAAGGAAGAGCTGATCGGCATTGGCCGCGCAATGGGCCGGGTCGGCTATGGCGTGTTTGAAATGGCCAGCGATCTCAACAAGGAATGGGATGAATTTGGCTGGATGGGCGATCTCAGCCGCGAAACCGGTCTGCCGGTGACCTTCGCGGCGCTGCAGTCTATCGCCAAGGAGCAGTCGCTCGACGAGCAGATCAGCAATATGCGCGCGGAAAATGACAATGGTGCCAATATCGTCGCGCAGATTGCATTGCGCGGAAACGGCATTGTCATGGCCTGGCAGGGCACGGTGCATCCCTTCGTCCGTCAACCGAGCTGGATGGCTATGGAAGAGCTGAGCTGGGACGAGAAATATGCCAAGCTGAAAGATCCGGCGTTCAAGGCACAATTGCTGAACGAGAGTGCCGAGATGCCGGAGCAGGTCGATATCGTTCCGGTGTTCATGGTCATCACCCAGGGCTGGCCAATGCAGTTCGAGATGGATCCGGATTTCAACTACGAACCACAAGCCGACGAAAGTATCGCCTCGCGCGCTGCCGCCGCTGGTAAATCGGGTGCGGAATATGCTTATGATCTGATGATGGCCGATGATGGCAAGGGCTTCATCTATCTGCCCTTGCTCAACTATATGGACGGCAATCTCGATTTCCTCGAAACATTGCAGCAAGCCGATGACACGGTGAACAGCCTGTCGGATGGCGGCGCGCATTGCGGCACGATCTGTGACGCGGCGAGCCCGACCTTCATGCTCGAATATTGGGTGAAGAACCGGACGCGCGGGACGATCAGTATCGAGAACGCGATCAAGCGGCAATGTCTGGATACGTCACGGCTCTATGGCCTGAACGATCGCGGGGTATTGAAGGCCGGCTATCTGGCGGACGTCAATGTCATCGACATGGAGCGGATCAAGCTTGGTAAACCATGGCTGGCGTTTGATCTGCCAGCGGGCGGCAAGCGTCTGCTGCAAAAGGCTGATGGCTATGATTATACGATCAAGTCGGGGCAGGTGACCTTCAAGGGCGGGGTCGTGACCGACAAGCGACCCGGTGGTCTGATCCGCGGCCCGCAGATGGTCGAAATGCTCGAAGCGGCGGAATGAAATAAACCCCTCCCCCCAAAAAAGGGGGGAGGGGCTTTTCAGGCTAGAATGCCTTCTGCCAACCGACCGTCAGCATCCAGTCACCGGTCACCTGCGGACCGTTGATATTCTGGTAGACCGGCGCGCCAAGTTCGATGCCTAGCCGATGGCCGGCCAGCGCGCCATGGGTCGCGACAAAATTGACCCCGCCGAGCAGATCCACTCTTTCTCCCCCGGAAAAGTCGGGATTTGCGGTCTGTACCGGTCCCATGACATTCGGGTTCAAACCATCGATACGGCCTGTCGACTGGGCGCGGACGCGGCCCGACAGGCTGATCCATTGTGCGGGCAGATAGCTGGCCCAGAGTGAGCCTTCATGGACATCGCCCAGACGATAGCCATTGTCATTGGTGCCGGTGCGGATGGTTCCGGCATATTGCGCGCCAAAACTCCATTTCCCCGCCCATTGTTTCAGCGTCAGTGCCGGCATCAGGTCCCAGGTGCCCGAACCGCTCTGCATGCCATAGGGCATGGTCATGGTCATCTGCATGTTCATCGGAGACAGCGTCTGGCCGGTTTCATCGATCGATCCGGTGGGCATGCCTACCACGGCGCGCAGGTTCAGCTCGGTGCCGGTGTCGCTGGTGGCCGGTTTTTGACCCAGCAGCGGGAAAATTGCGCCGGCACTGATGTCTCCAATGCCCTTGGGATTGGTCTGGAAGTCTCCCAGCACCGTCGTCCCGGTTGGTCCCGCATAGGTCGTGATATTTGATTCCCGCTCGCTATAGGGCAGCATGGCGACCAGCGTGATCCAGTCGGCAGGGGAATACATGGCGCCCAGCATGACCATGTCTTTTGCCATGGACTGCGGGACCAGCCGCAAGGTTGGTGGCTGCATCGGCATGCCGGCAAAGCGATTGGGGATGGTGGTCACAATAGCTTCATTGCTGATGCCGTCGGTGCCGATCTGGTTGCCGCTCATTTCCATATGCATATAGCGCAGCGAGAACATGATCTCGCCCTTCTTGTGCGTGTGGTCAGCCGATACCCCGATGGGGGCATGGTCATCAGCCCGCACGTCATGCGCGAGTGCGGGAGAGATTAGGGTGCAAGACGCGATCATCGCGCCTGCAAAAGCTAGATTCTTCATGAAAATTTCCTGTAAATATCTGAACGCAGTGGTCGCCGTGTGGCGCACTGCAAATTTGAAATCGGGTTCAGACGGTTACAGGCGGCCCGGTTGCTGGCGGAACGTTGATCCGGTTGCGCAGCGCAAAGCGGCGCGGCGCGGATGGTTCGTGCGTGGCCGGAGCCAATGTCGACATTGCAAGTTCTGGTGCGGAAGCAGCAAGGCCAAAGGACGTGCCACCGGCAAAGGCGCAGGCAGGCGTTGATGGTTCCTGGTCGGGTTCCGGCGCGCTCTCGTCCTGCTGACCATAGACCAGCGAAAGCAGCTCAAAGTCAGGATTGTCCGGCGTGATCGACAGCTTGCTGTCGGCGTGGCCGGAGCACAGCTTGATCGCAAAGCCGCTGGCGGTCTGGGTCGGCATGAAGCCTTGCGGCGCAAGCGCGCTCAGCAATATTGCGAGCAAAGCGAAAGCGTGGATCGCGGGGTTGGTCTTCAAGAACCGGGAGAGGGCGAGGGGCCGAGTCATGGTGTTGCGGGCGCTATATTGTGCAGCGGGAGTAAATGCTAGTGTTCTCGGAGGTGTCGGCTGCGAGAGGCCGAAAATTCAATGTAATATGGTCTAGGTTCAAGGGTAGCTGCCTACATGTCCGTCACCCTAGCGAAGGCTGGGGCCCAACCCGATCTGGCGATGACCAGCAAGTTTTACACTTGGCGAGAACAAGCGAGAGATAGCAACATTGGCTTAGGCTCCAGCCTTCGCTGGAGTGACAGGATTGAACGCAGTTGGATGAGAGCCATGCAACGGTTTATTGCCGTTAGTGGTCAGCCTGTCGAACGACGCCTGTAGCCGAGAGCTGTCCTTCGACAGGCTCAGGACGAACGGAGCTCATTAAGTCTACGCAACCCTCTCCCTTACGGGAGCGGGAGCGCTATCAAACCCGCATCGGCATAAGCACGTATAGCGCCGTCGACTTGTCATTCTCGCGAATAAGCGTCGGGGCGCTGGCATCGGCCAGGTGCAGTTCGACGGTGTCGCCTTCGATCTCGCCGAGAATATCCATCAGATATTTTGAATTGAAACCGATTTCGAAAACATCGTCCTTGTAGGAACCCGGCACTTCTTCTTCGGCCTTGCCATTTTCCGGCGAGGTGACGGAGAGAGTGATCTTGTCATCGCCGAGCGCCATTTTGACGGCGCGGGTTTTCTCGGTGGCGATGGTCGAGACGCGGTCGACGCCCTGGGCGAAGCTTTTCGCGTCGATCTTGAGCAGCTTGTCATTGCCGGTTGGAATCACTCGGGTGTAATCGGGGAATGTGCCGTCGATCAATTTGCTGGTCAGGATCGCGGTGCCGAGAGTGAAGCGGATCTTGCTCGCCGACAGGTCGATCTGGACCGATGATTCATTATTTTCGTCGAGCAATTTGCGCAATTCGTTGACGCATTTGCGCGGGACGATCACGTCGGGCATGCCTTCTGCACCGGCGGGCCGGGGCAGGGTGACGCGGGCGAGGCGGTGGCCATCGGTCGCGGCGGCCTTGAGTACCGGCGTTTCCTCGTCCTGCACGTGCAGGAAGATGCCGTTGAGATAATAGCGGGTCTCTTCGGTCGAGATCGCAAAGCGGGTCTTGTCGATTATCTGGATCAGCGAGCTTGCGGGCAGTTCGAAACTGGTCGGGAGTTCGCCTTCGGCAATGACCGGGAAATCGTCACGGGGCAGCGTCTGCAGATTAAAGCGGGCGCGGCCGGCGTTGACCTTCATCTTGCCATCGGCCGCGTCCAGTTGCACCTGAGAACCGTCGGGCAGCTTGCGGGCAATGTCGAACAATGTGTGGGCGGACACCGTGGTCGATCCCGCGGTCTCGACCTGGGCTTCGACGGTTTCGACAACCTGAAGGTCGAGGTCGGTCGCCATCAGCTTTATGCTGCCGTCGGCGCTTGCTTCGATCAGCACGTTGGACAATATCGGAATGGTGTTGCGCCGCTCAACCACGGACTGGACATGGCCCAGGCTCTTTAGCAATGCCGCGCGTTCAATGGTCGCTTTCATAAACCGTCCTTCTTGTTCCCAATCAACCGTGAAAATCGCTGTGCACAAGAGTCCGCACAGGTTCACGAATAGTTCCACGCTTCATTAACAATAAAGTGCCGCAGGGCAAGCCTGATCGCGGCCCGATGTCCGATAATGCCGTGAAAAACTGTGGAAAAAACTAGTGAGGCGGGTAAAGCCGCAGTTTCATCGGATGGTTTTTGCCATTTTCGAACGGGACAGGAAAGAAATGAGCGGTATCAATACCAATGGAAAGCGTCTGTTCATTGCGCGCCACGGCGAGACAATCTTCAACCTCGCAGCGCGGATTCAGGGTGACCATGTCCATACGCCATTGACCCGCGCCGGCTTTGCCCAGGCGGATGCGATGGGGCGCGCTCTTGCGCTGCACCTTGCGCCAAATCCACTCACGCTCGATCTGATCGCTTCCGATACCGATCGGGCGCTGCAAACTCTTTCGGTGGTTGCCGAACATGTCGGGGCCGACTGGCATCAGGCGCGCAGCGACGCGCGGCTTCAGGAAATTGATATGGGGGAGTGGGGCGGCGTCTATTACCGCGATCTGGCCGGCAAGCTCGAAATCGACGAAGAGGAGCGGCTGTTTGTCACGGTGGCTCCCGGTGGCGAAGATTATCGCGATGTTGCAAAAAGACTGGAACATTGGATCGCGGAGCAGGATTTTGCGCGGGACGCTGTGCTAATCAGCCACGGCATGACCAGCCGGGTGTTGCGCGGCCTGCTCGTCGGTGCCGATCCGCATCCGCGCTTTGGCGCGCCGATCGCCGCAGGCCTGCCGCAGGGTTCGATCGTGCAGATCCGTGACGGTGTGGAAGAGATTATTCACACCGGCGGAGGGGAAGGGGAGAAAGCTTGAAAAAGCGGCTCATATTCCTGGCGCTTTTCGTGTCGACAATCTCGACACCGGTGGTGGCGAAGGATTCCCTTGGCATATTCAACAGTTGGGGCGCGTTCCGCGATCCGGAAATTCCGCGCTGCTATGCGATTGCGGAGTCGGAAGAAATTAATGGCAAGGCGGAGCGCAAATCTTACGTCAGCATCGGGTTCTGGCCCAAACGCGAGATCAGGCGCCAGTTTCACGTTCGCCTGAGCCGGAACCGGTCAACCAATAGCCGGGTGATCGTCAGCATCGCCGGTCGCCGTTTCCAGCTCACCGCCAATCGCTCCGATGGCTGGTCGCAGGACAAGCGGATGGACGCCGCGATCATCGCCGCGATCCGGTCCTCCACCAGCATGACCGTCGAAAGTGTCGGCCGCGATGGCAAGTCGATCGTGGATGCTTACCGGCTGCGGGGCGCTGCAACGGCCATAGACGCCGCATCGCTGGGCTGCTCGCGGTTGCGGTAGATTTTCCTGCAGACACTCCCTATATGCCGCTTCATGCAGATACCCGGCCATATAGATCCCGTTCCCTTGCCATCCAAGGTCACCCCGCGTGAAGACGGTCGCGTCGACCTCATTGGTCTCAGCGTTGCGGAAATCCGCGACGTTCTGATCGCTGCGGGACTTGAAGAAAAGCAAGGAAAACTGCGCTCCAAGCAGCTGTTCCACTGGATATACCATCGCGGGATCAATGATTTCAGCTTGATGACCGACATGAGCAAGAGCCTGCGGCCCTGGCTGGCCGAGCGTTTTGTCATCGGCCGTCCGGAAATCGTCGAAGCGCATCTGTCGGAAGACGGCACCCGCAAATGGTTGCTGCGCTCTGCCGATAGCCAAGATTATGAAATGGTCTTCATTCCCGATGAAGATCGCGGGACATTATGTATTTCCAGTCAGGTTGGCTGCACGCTCAATTGTCGTTTCTGTCATACCGGCACGATGCGGCTGGTACGCAACCTGACCCCTGGCGAAATTGTCGGTCAGGTGATGCTCGCCCGTGATGCGCTTGGCGAATGGCCGAAGGGCGTTATGGATTTTGCCGAAGAAGGCGAAGCGGAAAATACCAAGGAATATAATCAGGCTTATAAGTCTGACGGACGCCTGCTGACCAATATTGTGCTGATGGGCATGGGTGAGCCATTGTATAATTTCGAGAATGTTCGTGATGCGATGAAGATAGTGATGGACGGCGACGGGCTTGCGCTCTCGCGCCGCCGGATCACTTTGTCGACCAGCGGCGTTGTGCCGATGATCGCCCGGGCGGGAGCGGAGATTAACGTCAATCTCGCGATTTCCCTGCACGCGGTGAACAAGGAAACCAGAGACGAGATCGTCCCACTCAACCGCAAATATTCGATCGAGGAACTGCTACGGGCCTGCGCCGATTATCCCGGAGCCAATAACGCTCGCCGGATCACTTTTGAATATGTGATGCTGAAGGACAAGAATGACAGCGATCAGGATGCCCGCGAGCTGGTCAACCTGCTGCGCAATTACGACTTGCCCGCCAAGGTCAACCTGATCCCGTTCAATCCCTGGCCCGGTTCGGATTATGAATGTTCCACGCCCGAACGGATCAAATCCTTCTCCAAGATCATCTTCGATGCCGGTATCAGCGCGCCAATCCGGACGCCAAGAGGTCGCGATATCATGGCGGCCTGCGGCCAATTGAAATCCGCGAGCGAAAAGAAGAGCCGGGCGGAACTCGACCGGCTGGCCGAAGAGAAGCAGGCTGCGCTCGGCTAGGCAGCTGCGATTACGTCGATCTCGACCATCAATTCCGGCAGAGCCAGGGCCTTGACTTCAAGGGTTGTATCAGCAGGATAGGGCGGTGTGAAAAACCTCTTCCGCGCGGCCACAATTTTCGAGAAATTGGCCATATCGGTCAGATAGATCGTGACCTTGAAAATCTGGTCCCGGCTGCTGCCCGCCGCGCGAAGGACGCGGTCGATATTGCTAAAGACCTGTTCCAACTGGGCGTCGAAGTCATCGATGCCGACAATTTGTCCCTGTTGGTCGATGGCCGCCTGGCCAGAAAGAAACAGCAAATCACCCACTTGCCATGCTGGCGATATAGCATAAGCCGCGAGCGGATCAGGTTGCAGTTTGATGACCTGTTTATACGTGCTCATAATATCCAGTCCCTCCCGTTACCAAGGCATATTCTGGAGAATATTGGACAATTTTGAAAGTGATAAAAAAAGGGCGGGTATTTCTACCCGCCCGATCTGTTTCGATTCAGTCCGGCTGGATTAGAATTTTACGCCGAGACTGACGAGACCCTGGTTACGGGAAACGCCATCTTCATAGTTGCTGTAACGATATTCGCCGCGGGTGAAGACCTTGTCGCTCAGCTTATATTCGATACCGGCACCGACGCGAACGCCGTCGCCGTTATATCCGCCGAGTCCGGGGGAAGACACGCGAGCATTGGTGTAGCCTGCTTTTGCATAGAGCAGGGCGGAGCCGCCAACGACATAGCCAAGACGAGCGCCGGCATAGAGGTCACGACCGGCGTCGACACGATCTATACCATTGGAAATTTTGCTGGTGGACTCGGTTGCTTCCAGCTCGGCACCATAGACAATATTGCCCGATTGGACGTCATATCCCAGTGCGGCGCCGTAAAGAAATCCGTCAACATTATCGGCACCGGCGATGTCGAGGTCAATATTGTCATATCCAGCGATTGCTGTGGCTTTTACGCCGGAAAAGTCGCCTTTTTCTTGAGCCATTGCGGGGGACGCAAGCACAGATGCTGCAATAGCAACTGCTATTGTTACATTTTTCATTTTATTTGTTCCTTGGTTTTACGATTAAACAACCACTACTTTTATTAATCTTCAATTCTTCTTTCGTGGTCGACTGTTGATATAAGTTTACAAACATGAATGACAACTGCACGAATGAATTAAAATTGTAACAAACGCCGTTCTCGAGAACTGTGTTGTGGATATGCAACAGTTGGCCGTTGTAACGTCGGGCTTGGCAAGGCCGAACCAATGGCTAGAGTGCAATCATGCCGAAGGACGCAATCATTTCCGCCCCCAAACGTCACCGCCTGACCACGCGTCTGTGGCACTGGACCAATGCTCTCTGTCTGATGGTGTTGTTGATGAGTGGCCTGACGATTTTCAACGCCCATCCTCGGCTCTATTGGGGCGAATATGGCGCGAATGATGACTATGCCTGGATGGCGGTCGGTTCCTCGGAACGGATGGGTTATTTGCGCCTGGGTGAATTGCGCGTCGAGACAACCGGCTTTCTGGGAAATTGGCAGGATAGTCAGGGTCAAACCCGAACATGGGCTTTTCCAGGCTGGGCGACCATTCCTTCAAGCTACAGTCTGGCCGATGGCCGGCGCTGGCATTTCTTTTTTGCTTGGATATTCAGCTTCGGCCTGGGCTTGTTCATGCTCCGGTCTCTCTGGAACCGCCATATTCAGCGGCACCTTCATATGCGGCGCGAGGAATGGCGACCGTCGCATCTGTGGCGGTCTTTCCGCAATCATACCAGTCTCAGGGCAATCCGCCAATCGGCCGGAGAGGATTATAACAGCATCCAGAAGCTGAGCTATATCGGGGTGATTTTCATCCTGTTGCCGCTGATGATTTTTACCGGTTTGACCATGTCTCCCGCGATGGACGCCAATTGGCCGTTTCTGAGCGATCTGTTCGGAGGGCGCCAGTCAGCGCGTTCGCTTCACTTCATTGCCGCGTTTCTTCTGGTGCTATTTTTCCTGATCCATATGGTGATGGTTCTGCTTTCCGGCCCATTTCGGCAAATCGGAGCGATGATCTCCGGCGGAGAACGGAAGGAGTCCCTGCGATGACGATTATCACCCGCCGGAAATTGATCAGCAGCGCGGCAATCGGCGCGGGGAGCCTGTTGTCCGGTTGTGATGCGCTTAATCGGAGTCCTGCCTTTCAGGATATTCTCGCAAGTGCCGAAACCGCCAATTTCACGGTCCAGCGCGCTCTGGGTGACCGGATGGCGCTGGCGAGTGAATATGCTATGGTCGATCTTTCACCCAAATTCCGGGCCAACGGCACCCGCGATCCCGGCACCGCCGACTATGCCGCCAGCGCGGCTCAGGGTTTTTCCAATTGGCGACTCCGGCTCACCGGTCTGTTCGCCAGGCCGCAGCAGTTTAGCCTCGCGGCGCTGCAATCCCTGCCTCAGCGGACCCAGATCACCCGGCATGACTGTGTCGAGGGCTGGAGTGCGATCGGGCAATGGACCGGCGTTCCGCTCAAGATTCTGCTGGATCTGGCGCAGCTGAAAAGCAGCGCGAAGTTTCTGGTATTTCACTGCGCCGACCGACTGGGCGGCAGGCCTTATTACGAGAGCATCGACCTGATTGACGGCTTCCATCCGCAGACGATGCTGGCGCACCGGTTGAACGGGGAGCCGTTGCCAATCGAGAACGGAGCACCGCTGCGGCTCAGGGTCGAGCGGCAACTGGGTTACAAACAGGCCAAATATGTGACGGGGGTAGAAGCTGTCGCATCGCTGGCAGGGATTGGCGAGGGCAAGGGCGGTTACTGGCAGGATGTCGCCAATTATGAATGGTATGCGGGAATCTGATTTTTGAACTTGGCGCGTTTTCTTGGGAGTGAATGAATGTCGATTTTGGGACGTTTTCTAAAAAGCGTGATTGAAAAGGGTTCTATAAAGGTCACTCATCCCGACGGATCGACCGAAGCATATGGCACGCCGACCGACGGCTATCCCGATATCGGCATCCGGCTCGCTGACAAGAATGTGATGCGGCAAATATTGCTCGATCCGCGGCTCGGCGCAGCGGAGACGTTCATGGATGGCCGGCTGATCGTCGAACAGGGCGATATCATGCAACTGGTGCAGCTGTTGCGCGCCAACAAACCGTTCGAACGTGGCGGCAAGCTCAAGGATCCAAGTGCATTCAAAAAGCTTCGTGACCATGTGGCGGGAAGCCTGGATCGGATAAATTTCCTCGGCCGGTCGAAAAGCAATGTCGCGCATCATTATGATATCGGCAATGATCTCTACGACCTGTTTCTGGATGATGACCTGCAATATAGCTGCGCCTATTGGGACTTCGACCGGCGCGGGCCGGATATGACGCTGGAACAGGCGCAGGCTGACAAGAAGGCGCATATCGCCGCGAAGCTGGATTTGAGGCCGGGCCAGCGGGTGCTCGACATCGGCTGCGGCTGGGGCGGCATGGCGCTCTATCTGCACCGGACAACCGGCGTTGAAGTGCTGGGCATTACGCTGAGCGAAGAACAGCTTAAAAAGGCGCGGGCGCGGGCCGAGAAGGAAGGCGTCGCCGACAAGGTGAAGTTCGAACTGATCGACTATCGAGACCTTGCGCGGCGCGATGCCGGCACCTTTGACCGGATCGTTTCGGTCGGCATGTTCGAACATGTTGGCACGCCGCAGTTTCGCACTTTTTTTCGCAGTTGCGCCAACCTGATGACCGATGACGGGGTGATGCTGCTGCACACGATCGGGCGGATGGGCGGTCCCGGGACGACCGATGCCTTTACCCGCAAATATATTTTCCCCGGCGGCTATATACCGGCGCTGAGCGAAACGCTGGCGGCCAGCGAGCAATTTCGCCTGATCGCGACGGATGTCGAGAATCTGCGGCTCCATTACGCCTTCACCCTGAGAGAATGGTATAAAAGAACGGTGGAAAACCGGGAAAAGATCATCGCGCTATATGACGAGCGTTTCTACCGGATGTGGATATTCTATCTGGCTGGCGCGACGGCGGCGTTTGAAAACGGCGGTATGTGCAATTACCAGATCCAGTTCAGCCGCAACCGGCGGACCTTGCCGATCACGCGCGACTATATCGCGGCGGCAGAGCAAAAGCTGGCGACGTAACTCTTTCTATGATGCCGCTATTGCGGATAGCGCTCGTTCATCAAATCCCAATTGTTGCGGATCAGCTGTTCCAGAACTGCGATATCCACTTGCTCGAGCCGGTTTATATAGAGACAGGACTTGCCGACGCTGTACTTGCCGAGCAGCCCGAATAACCGATCTTGCTCTGCCCGCGCTTCCGGCGTGCAATAAGCTCCCATCAGATAGAGCGACAGCTTCGCCTTACGCGGAGAGAATCCTGCGCGGCACATCGTTCCCTCGCGTCCGCTTTCATATTTATAGTCATAGCTGCCAAATCCGATGATGCTTGGGCCCCACATCCTGGGTTCTTCACCCGTGATTTTACGAAACAGATCAATCAGTTGATGCGCCTCCGCCTTTCGGCGCTCGGGCTCTGCACTTTCGATGAAAGCGGTGACATCGGCATCGGTCGCTTTGGTTTTCAGTTCTGCTTTTGCCATCAGACTCTCCTAACAGTCCCGACATATCATATTGCGCCGAAAATTGGACCCTGTTAGGCGGCCAGTCTAATCTGGGTTCTACTCTTTGAAAGACGATAAAATGAGCGATTCCGTAAAGCGTGTGGTTCTGGCCTTTTCCGGCGGCCTTGATACCAGCGTCATCCTGAAATGGCTGCAGCAGGAATATCAGTGCGAGGTCGTGACCTTCACCGCCGATCTGGGGCAGGGCGAAGAATTGGGTCCTGCGCGGCGTGTTGCCGAAACGCTCGGCGTCAAACCGGAACATATCTTTATCGACGATCTGCGCGAAGAATTCGTCAAGGATTTCGTCTTTCCGATGATGCGCGCCAACGCGCTTTATGAGGGCCTGTATCTGCTCGGCACCTCGATCGCCCGGCCACTGATTTCCAAGCGTCAGATCGAGATTGCCAAGCTGACCGGTGCCGACGCCGTGGCCCATGGCGCAACCGGCAAGGGCAATGACCAGATCCGCTTTGAACTTGGCTATTACGGCCTTGATCCGGACGTGAAAGTAATCGCTCCGTGGCGGGAGTGGGACCTGACCAGCAGGACCCGGTTGATCGAATTTGCCGAAAAACACCAGATTCCGATTCCCAAGGACAAGCGCGGAGAATCGCCATTTTCCTGCGATGCCAATATGCTGCACACGTCTTCGGAAGGCAAAGTGCTTGAAGATCCGTGGGAAGAAGTTCCGGACTATGTCTACTCGCGGACCAACAATCCGGAAGATGCACCGGACAAGCCGGAATATATCACCGTCGATTTCGAGCGCGGCGATGGCGTCGCGATCAATGGCGAGGGGATGAGCCCGGCGACCTTGCTCGAGAAGCTCAACGATTATGGTCGCGAACATGGCATCGGCCGGCTCGACTTGGTCGAGAACCGCTATATCGGGATGAAATCGCGCGGCATGTACGAAACGCCGGGCGGAACCATCTATCACGCTGCCCACCGCGGCATCGAGCAGCTGACTCTGGACCGCGGCGCGGCCCATCTGAAGGATGAACTGGCACCGCGCTACGCGGAACTGGTCTATAACGGTTTCTGGTTCTCGCCGGAGCGCGAGATGCTGCAGGCCGCTATTGATCACAGTCAGGCACGGGTCAACGGCACCGTCCGGCTGAAACTCTACAAGGGATCGGTCGATGTGGTCGGGCGCAAATCAAAGGACAGTCTCTACAGCGAGAAGGTCGTCACATTTGAAGATGACGCCGGTGCTTATGACCAGAAGGACGCGGAAGGCTTCATCAAGCTCAACGCGCTGCGGTTGAAATTGCTCGGCAAGCGCAATGGCTGATATTTGCAGTGCTCCGCGCTTGTCGCGGAGTTGCGATGGCAATGAGACGACCTGTCTCGGCGCCGTCGCACCCACTGTAGGGTTTAAGTCGTGCTGATCCCGCTCCTTCTGCTCCTCGTAGGCTTCGTCGTCCTGATAGTTGGCGGCGAACTGCTGGTCCGAGGCGCAGTCCGCGTGGCCGAAAGGGCAGGGATGTCCGAGCTGTTGATCGGATTGACAATCGTCGGTTTCGGTACGTCTGCACCGGAACTGGTGGCCAGCGTAGAGGCGGCGCTTGCCGGATCGCCCGGTATCGCCTGGGGGAATATCGTCGGCTCCAACCTTGCGAACAGCCTGCTCATTCTCGGTACCGCTTCGCTGATCCTGCCCGTGGTAGTGCCCAGAGGACCATTGTGGCGCGACGGCGGGCTGGCACTGGCTGCGACCGTTGTTTTGTGGCTGGTCGCCAGCACTACGGGGATCACGATCGCCATTGGCAGTGCTTTCCTGATCGTTTTGATGGCCTATCTGGCTTATGCCTATCGGGCGGAACAGACGCAGCCGGTCGGGGCTACGGCCTTGCACGAAAAAGCCGAATCCCTGGAAATTTCCGACACGCATTTGCATGATGTGCAACCGTTATGGCGGTCGATATTGGTGCTGGTTGTCGGGATCGTCCTGATTGTTATGGGCGGCCGGTGGCTGGTTGAGGGCGCGATTGATCTTGCACGCCTCGTGGGCATGAGCGAAGCGGTGATCGGTTTGACCGTTATCGCCATCGGAACCTCGCTACCCGAACTCGTGACCTCGGTGATCGCGGCCTACAAGGGTGCAAGCGCCGTTGCATTGGGCAATGTACTGGGCTCCAATATCTTCAATCTGTTGCTGATTGGCGGGGTCACCGCGATCATCGCTCCCGGCACGATTCCGGGCGAAATTACCGGTTTCGGCCTGCCTGTGCTGATCGCCGCTTCGGTCCTGCTGCTGATATTTGCCGCAACCGGGCGAAGGATAACGCGCATCGAAGGTGGGATATTGCTGGTCACTTATCTGGCACTGCTTGTCTATAATGTAGTGGCTGTTTGAATCAGGCGTTGCAATATCGAGAATCTCTCCCTAAATAGCAGTCATCCCAACATTGTGAGATTTGAAGGGGCTGGCGCCAGACGGGGCCGGCAGCCAAGGTTTTTGCATACGGAAATGGAATTTATTTGACTGATATAGCGACACTGACAGATCTGATTAAGCCGGAAGCGGATGCTTTGGGCTTTGATCTGGTGCGGGTGGAGTTCGTGTCCGGAGCGGAAGAGCCCACTTTGCAGATCATGGCCGAGCGTCCGGAAACCGGACAATTGGGTATTGATGACTGCGCCGCCTTGTCGCGCCGCATCTCGGCAAAGTTTGATATGATGGAAGAAGAAGGCCGCGATCCGATTGACTATGCCTACCGGCTGGAAGTCAGTTCGCCGGGTATCGACCGGCCACTAACGCGCGCAGCTGATTATCAAAATTGGTCCGGCCATGAAGCACGGATCAACCTGATTGAGGCTATCGCCGGCAAGAAACAGCTTCGCGGCCAGCTTGAAGGCATTGAAGGCGATATAATAAAGATTGACGATCGGGAGACGGGAAGTCAGGAGACGCCTTTGGCAAATGTCCATAGTGCGAAACTGATTCTGACCGACGCACTGATTGCTGCAACCATTCCGGTTTCCACCGCGGGTGCAGACGAGATTGAAGAACAGACTTTAGAAGAACAGGAAGACTAATCATGGGCAGTGCTATTTCAGCCAATAAAGCCGAATTGCTCGCTATTGCGACCGCCGTTGCAACGGAGAAAATGATCGACAAGTCGATCGTAATCGAAGCGTTGGAGGAGGCGATCCAGAAAGCGGCTCGTGCCCGCTATGGCGCAGAGAATGACATTCGCGCGAAACTTGACGTCAAAACCGGCGATTTGCGCTTGTGGCGGGTTGTCGAAGTGGTTGATGAAGTCGAAGATTATTTCAAGCAGGTCGATATCAAGCAGGCGGAAAAGCTGGAGCCGGGCTCCAGCGTTGGCGACTTTATCGTCGATCCGCTGCCGGAAGTCGATCTGGGCCGTATTGACGCGCAATCTGCCAAGCAGGTGATTTTCCAGAAGGTTCGGGATGCCGAACGCGACCGGCAATTTGAAGAATTCAAGGAACGCGCCGGAGAGATCATCACCGGTGTGGTGAAGTCGGTTGAATTTGGCCATGTGGTCGTCGACCTCGGCCGTGCAGAAGGCGTTATTCGCCGCGACCAGCAAATCCCGCGCGAAGCCGCCCGGGTTGGCGATCGCGTGCGTTCGCTCATTCTTGATGTGCGCCGTGAAAATCGTGGACCCCAGATATTCCTTTCCCGTGCCCACCCTGATTTCATGCGGCATCTGTTCGCACAGGAAGTGCCGGAAATTTACGACGGCATCATCGAAATCAAGGCAGCAGCCCGCGATCCGGGCTCTCGCGCCAAGATCGGTGTGATCAGCCACGATAGTTCGATTGACCCGGTTGGCGCATGCGTCGGCATGAAGGGTAGCCGCGTTCAGGCTGTCGTGCAGGAAATGCAGGGCGAGAAAATCGACATCATTCCATGGTCGGAAGATATTGCGACATTCGTCGTCAATGCCTTGCAGCCAGCGACGGTTAGCCGCGTTGTTATCGACGAGGAAGAAGGACGGATCGAGGTTGTGGTTCCTGATGACCAGCTCAGTCTTGCCATTGGCCGTCGCGGACAGAATGTCCGTCTGGCCTCGCAGCTGACCGGTCTTGCGATCGATATCATGACCGAAGCGGACTCGAGCGAAAAACGGCAAGCCGAATTTGCTGCCCGTACCGAGATGTTCCAGGAAGACCTGGACGTTGACGAAACATTGTCGCAGCTTCTGGTGGCCGAAGGCTTCAGCGAACTTGAAGAAGTCGCTTATGTTGCGCCGGAAGAAATCTCCAATATCGAAGGCTTTGACGAAGAGCTTGCTGCCGAATTGCAGAATCGTGCTCTCGAGGCGCTGGAACGGCGTGAAGCGGTTGCGCGGGAAAAACGCACCGAACTGGGCGTCGAGGATGCCATTGCCGAACTGCCGCATCTGACCGAAGCCATGCTGGTGACGCTGGGTGAAGCAGGCCTCAAGACTCTCGACGATGTTGCCGATCTCGCTACCGACGAACTCGTTCTGAAGCGCAAATCGGAACCGCGTCGCCGCAACGACACGCGCAAGCCCGAGCCAGACGGCGTGTTGGCCAAATATGGTCTGACCGAAGAGCAGGGCAACGAGATCATCATGGCGGCACGTGCACACTGGTTCGAGGACGAAGACGAGCCAGCGGCAGCTGCTGCGACCGAGGAAACCGGGGAGGACGCAAATGCGGAATCCACCCAATGAAACGCGGTCTAACCCTCTAGATCGCACGTCACACCGTAAATGCATTTTAACCGGAGAGAGCTTCTCTCCGGAGCAATTGGTGCGTCTCGCGATGGGTCCGGAAGGACAAATCGCGCCGGATGTGCGGGCAAAGGCACCGGGGCGCGGGGCGTGGATTAGTGTCAATCGGGCCGGGCTCGAGACAGCGCTTGCCAAGGGCCAGCTTAAAGCGGCATTGTCGCGTGCCTTCAAGACCGGCCCGCTCGATATTCCGGCCAATCTGGCAGACCAGCTTGAAAAAGCGCTGGAACGCGCCACATTGGACAGGCTGGGGCTCGAAGCCCGTGGCGGGACTTTGTTAACCGGTTCAGAAAAAATCGAAACTGCAGCAAGGCGCGAGGAGCTGTTCATGCTTCTTCACGCGTCTGATGCCGGGCAAGACGGGTCGTCAAAGCTTGCGCAAGCCTGGCGCGTCGGCAGTGATCGGGAAGGGCAAGATTTGCGCGGAATGACTTTGCCTGTGGACCGTCAGTGCCTTTCTGTGGCATTGGGCCGCCAGAATGTTGTTCATATCGGGATTATAGATAGACGCGCAGCAGAGCGGCTTTCGCATATGCTCGCAAGATGGCTTCACTTCATCGGTAATGATGAAGTACCGGATGAAGCGGAAAAGAAAGTTGCTTAATCTGGTCTAGGAAGACCAGGTAATATATTGAAAATGTTTATTTTTAGGGATTAAGTCTGTTCGATGAGTGAAGATACAAAAGATACGCCAAAACCTGCACGCAAGCCTTTGGGCTTAAAGCGTTCGGTTGAACCTGGCGAAGTCAAACAGACGTTCAGCCATGGACGCACCAACAAGGTTGTGGTCGAGGTCAAGCGCAAGAAACTTGTCGGGAAACCCGGCGCACAGGAAGCGGCGAAAGAAATCGTCAAGGAAACTCCTGTGCCCGCTCCGGCACCTACTCCCGCTCCCAAGGCAGCGCCGAAAAAGCCGGCAGCTGCGCCTAAAGCGGATGATGGTCTGACCCGTCAGGAAAAACAGGCGAAACTGTTACGCGAAGCGGAAGAAGCACGCCTCGAGGCGATGCAGGAAGCCCGTAAACGCGACACACGCGAGAAGAAAGAGCAGACCGCAGAAGAGAAAAAGCGGGCGGAAGAAAACCGCAAGGCCGAAGCAGAGCAGGCGCTCAAGGCGCAGGAAGAAATTGCAGCCGCAGAAAAAGCGGCGGCGGAGGCTCCTGCTGATGCGGAACCCGCGTCGGCAGACAAGCCGGAAGAAGCGCCAGCCGCTGCGGCCGGTACCACTGCTGCGCGACCACCGGCTCGCAAATTCACTCCTGTGGAAGCGCCGAAACGCCCGAAACCGGAAAAAGAAAAAGAGAAACAGAAAGTCGGACGCGACGATCGCAACGATCGCCGTCAATCGGGCAAGCTGACCGTCAACCGCGCTCTGCGTGGCGAAGACGGCGCGGCACGGGCGCGTTCGCTCGCTGCCCTGAAACGTGCCCGGGAAAAAGAAAAGCGCGCTCAGCGGTCGGGTCGGCCATCCGAGCCACGTGAAAAGCAGATCCGTTCCGTTATCGTGCCGGAAGCCATTACCGTGCAGGAACTGGCCAAACGTATGGGCGAAAAGGGCGCGGACCTCGTTAAATCCCTGTTCAAAATGGGTTCGATGGTCACCGTCAACCAGACGATCGATCAGGATACCGCAGAATTGCTGGTCGAGGAATTCGGCCACAATATCCAGCGTGTCTCGGAAGCTGATGTCGAAATCGACACCCAGGCTGACGTCGATCCGGAAGAAACGCTGCGGCCACGTGCGCCAGTCGTTACGATCATGGGCCATGTTGATCACGGCAAGACCTCGCTGCTCGACGCATTGCGCGGAACCGATGTGGTTGCCGGTGAAGCCGGGGGTATTACCCAGCATATCGGCGCCTATCAGGTGACCATGAAAAATGGTGACAAGGTTACGTTCCTCGATACGCCTGGTCATGAAGCCTTTACCGAAATGCGGATGCGCGGCGCCAATGTCACGGATATCGTGATCCTGGTCGTTGCCGCCGATGACGGTTTGATGCCGCAGACGATTGAAGCGATCAATCACACCAAGGCGGCCGGCGTTCCGATGATTGTCGCGATCAACAAGATCGACAAGGAAGGCGCCGATCCAACCACGGTTCGTACCCGCCTGCTTGAACATGAAGTCATTGTTGAGGAAATGTCCGGTGATGTTCTCGACGCCGAAGTCTCGGCGCTCAAGAAAATCGGTCTCGACGAACTGATGGAGAAAATCCACGTTCAGGCCGAATTGCTCGAACTGAAAGCGCGTCCCGACCGTCCTGCAGAAGGTTCGGTTGTCGAAGCTAAGCTCGACAAGGGGCGCGGTCCGGTTGCAACTGTGCTGATCGAACGCGGCACATTGAAACGCGGCGATGTCTTTGTCGTCGGTTCGCAAACCGGTAAGGTTCGCGCGCTGATTGATGACAAGGGCCAGCAGGTCAAGGAAGCCGGACCTTCGACACCGGTCGAAGTGCTCGGTATCTCCGGCGTTCCATCTGCCGGCGACAAGCTGACTGTGGTCGAAAACGAAGGCCGTGCCCGCGAAGTCGCCGCATATCGTGCGGAACAAAACAAGCTGAAACGCACCACTCAGGTGCCGACCAGCCTCGAGAACATGTTCTCGGCGGCGGCAAATAGCGCGGTGGAATTCCCGGTATTGGTGAAAGCCGATGTCCAGGGGTCGACCGAAGCCATTGTCCAGGCGCTGAACAAAATCTCGAACGACGATATCAAGGTGCGGATCCTGCACAGCGGTGTCGGCGCGATCACGGAATCGGACGTGACTCTGGCCGGAGCCAGCAAGGCGCCGATCATCGGTTTTAACGTCCGTCCCAATGCGAAGGCCCGGGAAATCGGCAAGCGGGACGGCGTCCGCTTCAAATATTTCGACATCATCTATGCTTTGACCGACGATATTCGCGCGGAAATGGCTGGTGAGCTGGGTCCCGAGAAGATCGAGAATGTCATGGGCCGCGCCGAGGTCAAGGACGTGTTCAAGTCGGGCAAGAAAGACAAGGCAGCCGGTTTGCTGGTTACCGAAGGTTCCTTGCGCAAAGGCCTGTTCGCCCGTCTTACCCGCGACGATGTCATCGTCAGCGCAACGACGATCGCGTCGCTGCGGCGGTTCAAGGATGACGTCGAGGAAGTACGCGCCGGTATGGAATGTGGTGCGGTGCTCGAGGATACCAACGACATCAAGCCGGGCGATATGCTCGAGGTGTTCGAGGTTGAAGAACGCGAGCGGATTATTTAATTTCGCTCCCGGTTACGGGAGGGGGCAGGGGTAGGCCTTCGGGCTACCTCGACCTTCCCACCCCCGACCCCTCCCGCAAGCGGGAGGGGGGAGATAACAACGATGGCAAAATATAACGATACATCCCCCGAAGGTCGTTCGGTCCGCTTGCTGCGCGTCGGCGAGCAGGTCCGGCATATATTGTCGGAACTGCTGATGCGCGGAGAAGTACATGATGCGGTGCTGACATCGCATAGTGTCAGCGTCACCGAAGTGCGCATGTCTCCCGATTTGCGCCACGCGACGGTGTTTGTGAAGCCGTTGCTCGGCGCGAACGAGGCGGACGTGCTCAAGGCGCTGAAAACCAACACCGCATTCTTCCAGAAGGAAGTCGCGAAGCGGGTGCAGATGAAATATGCGGCAAAGCTGAAATTCCTGTCGGACGAAAGCTTTGATACTGCCGAGCATATCGAAAGCCTGCTCAACAATCCCAAGGTTGCGCAGGATTTGGCGAAAGAGGCTGACGAGGAATAGCGCCGTTCGTCCTGAGCTTGTCGAAGGACGGTTTCAGGACGCAAAAGTGCTTCGACAGGCTCAGCACGAACGGTTATGAGATCGTCCACATGGCCAAACTCTATTTCTATTACGCGTCGATGAACGCCGGAAAATCGAGCAATTTGCTCCAGGCGGCGTTCAACTATGGCGAGCGCGGCATGAAGGTCATGCTGTGGACCGCAGCGATCGACAATCGGGCGAGCTTTGGCGCCATCGCCTCGCGGATTGGCCTGCACGCCGATGCGCATAGATTTAGCGAAACGACGGATTTACTAAGTGCTGTGACCGCCGAACATGAGCAAGCCAGGCTGGCCTGCGTGATGATCGACGAAGCGCAATTTCTGACCGAAGATCAGGTCTGGCAATGCGCGCGACTGGCGGACGAGAGCGGTGTCCCGGTACTTTGCTATGGTCTGCGCACCGACTTTCAGGGCAATTTATTCCCTGGTTCGGCAAAGCTGCTCGGTATTGCCGACAGTCTGGTCGAGCTGAAAGCCGTGTGCGAATGCGGGCGCAAGGCGACGATGAACCTGCGCATAGATGAAAGCGGCAAGGCGATTGCTGCGGGTGAACAAACCGAAATCGGCGGCAATGAAAGCTATATTGCGCTGTGCCGGAAACATTTCCGGGAGCGGCTTGATGGATAAGCTGTCGAAAATACTGGAAGAGGGCCCCGTTCGTCTCGAACCGCTGGCCGAACATCATCTCGAACCGCTGCGCGCTGCCTGCGCTGAGGATCAGGATATCTGGGAAATCTATCCGGTTTCGATGCTCGACGAGAATTTCGACAAGGCTATCCAAGCCTTCCACAATACCAGCAATTGGGTTCGCTTTGCAGTGATCAATCGCGAAACAGACACGGTCGTCGGCATGACCAACTATATCAACCCGGATCAGTTCGACGTAGTCGAAATTGGCGGAACTTATATCGCGCCGTCGGTGCGCGGCAGCGGGTTCAACAATATTATGAAAAAACTGATGATCAATCATGCCTTTGCCTGCGGATTTACCCGGATCGAATTCCGTGTCGATACCCGTAACAAACGCTCGATGGCGGCCGTGTTGAAACTCGGTGCGACGCATGAGGGTACATTGCGCAAGAACCGGATTACCTGGACGGATTATGTCCGGGATACCGCCGTTTTCGGGTTGCTCAAGGAAGAGTGGAGCTTGTGAAGACGAGGCTTTCGATCCTGGTCCCGGCGTTGCTGCTGGCGAATACAGCAAGCATTGCATGTGATGATGTCGGGGATCGATCCGGCACTGCTTCGATCCCGTTGAATTCTGTCTCCGCCGAAGGATTTGTTCCCGATGGCTGGTATCTGGAGAAATCCGTCGAGGGTGACCTGGATAGGGACGGGCTTCCGGATCTGGCGCTTATCATCCGGCAGAATGACCCGAAACTGGTCATTGAAGGCAACGGTGTGGGTACAGGTCCATATGACGGTAACCCGCGGACAATCTTGGTGGCGCTAAAGCAAGCGGGTGGCGGATATTTGCGGATCGCTCAGAACGACCAGATCATCCCCGTTACCGGCGGCGCGATGATCGATGATCCGATTGACAACGCCTCGGATGGTTCGCTGACTATCGACAAGGGCGTCATGCGGTTAAATATCGGTTTCTGGTCCAGTGCGGGCAGCTGGGACATGTTCAACAGGACATTTTCGTTTCGGCTGAAGGGGAGGCAGCTGGGGCTGATCGGCTATGACAATCATCATGTGCATCGTGGGTCCGGAGCATTGAATATTGTCAGCATCAATTATCTGACGCGGCGCAAAAAAACCGACAACGGCAGTATTGAAGACGCTCATGTTCCTGAAGTGTGGAGCAAGATCAGCCGCAAGCCGCTGATCCTTTTTGACGATATCGGCGATGGTTATGAATTTGATTCCGATAAAAACTAGTCTTTTCAGGCAGGATATAGATTGACGATGGAAAAGCCCCATGGCTGGATCATATTGGACAAGCCGCTGGAACTGGGATCGACGCAAGCCGTCGGCGCGGTGAAGCGCAATCTGCGCGAGGCGGGGCTTCTCGGCAAGGGCAAGGACAAGCTGAAAGTCGGTCATGGCGGGACGCTGGACCCGCTGGCCACCGGGGTTTTGCCGATCGCGATCGGTGAGGCGACGAAGCTGTGCGGGCGGATGCTCGATGCAACCAAAATTTATGAATTTACGATTGGCTTCGGCAGTGAGACCGAAACGCTGGATGTCGAAGGGGAGGTGACGGAGACGTCCGGCCACCGGCCGTCGCTGGCGGAGGTTGAAGCTATTCTGCCGCAATTCACCGGGCTGATTGAACAGATTCCACCAAAATATTCGGCGCTGAAGATTGATGGCAAGCGGGCCTATGATCTGGCGCGGGCAGGGGTTGATGTGGAGATGAAATTGCGGGGGGTGACTATATACGCTCTTTCTATTTCCTCCCTGAAGCGAAGCTTTGGGGAGGGGGACCGCGCCGAAGGCGTGGTGGAGGGGCCGGAAAGCGCGGTGACCCCTCCACCAGCTAACGCTGGTCCCCCTCCCCATGCTTCGCACAGGGAGGAAATTCAGGAAATAACCCTCACCGCCAATGTCTCCAAAGGAACCTATATCCGCTCGCTCGCCCGCGATATCGCCCGGGCCGTTGGCACGTTTGGTCATGTCACGATGTTGCGCCGTACCAAGGCTGGTCCGTTCAGCTTGAAACAGGCGATTTCGCTGGACAAACTCAACGAAATTGGTAAGGGCGCGGACATTAAGGAATACCTCTTGCCGCTTGAGGCGGGGCTGGACGACATCCCGGCTTTCGACCTCGACCCTGATCAGGCAAGAATGCTTCGGCAAGGCTTAACGCTGGACGAGCAGGATTTGATCGGGAACCCCGCACTCAACGGGCTTTTTCTTGCGACAGAGAATCTAGGTTCTCCGGTTGCTCTGGCAGAGATTGTTGATGGCGCCGTGAAGGTGGTCCGCGGGTTCAATATGTAAAAGATGTTCGAAGGAATGATGAATAATGACGATTACCGCAGAAAAAAAACAGGAACTGATTACAAAATTCGCCCAGACCAAAGGCGATACCGGTTCTCCGGAAGTTCAGGTCGCTGTGCTTACAGAGCGTATTGTGAACTTGACTGAGCATTTCAAAGGTCACCACAAGGATAACCACTCTCGTCGCGGATTGCTGATGATGGTGAACAAGCGGCGCAGCCTGCTGGACTATCTTCGCAAGAAAGATGTCGCGCGTTACGCCAAGTTGATCAAGGACCTTGGTCTCCGGAAATAAGAGTTTCGAAGGCGGCCTCCTGAGTGGGGCCGTTTTCACTTTGTGCGCCTGTGTAGACAGGTGGCCATCTCCAGAAAGTGCCAATTTACGCAAACCTGGGAGATGGACTTCCGCCCTGGCGGAGGAGCAGATCGGCAGATTCTTGCAATAAGGTGAGAATCGGCCAAGCAAAGGGGCACAATGACCCCGAACCGCTGTTCAGCCGGATTGCTGGACACAAGAAAGCCCCCGCACTGCATAGGGCAGGCGGGACAAAGGAAAATACGAATGTTTGATATCAAAAAAGTCGAAATGGAATGGGGCGGACAGACCCTCACTCTCGAAACGGGCCGGATTGCCCGCCAGGCTGACGGCGCGGTTCTCGCGACCCTCGGCGAAACGGTTGTACTGTGCGCAGTTACCGCCGCCAAATCGGTACGCGAAGGGCAGGATTTCTTCCCGCTGACCGTTCACTATCAGGAAAAATTCTCTGCCGCCGGTCGTATCCCGGGCGGTTTCTTCAAGCGCGAAGGCCGTGCGACGGAAAAAGAAACGCTGACATCGCGTTTGATCGACCGTCCTTGCCGTCCGCTGTTCCCGGAAGGTTTCTACAACGAAATCAACGTAATCTGTCAGGTCATGAGCTATGATGGCGTCAACGAACCCGACATCCTCGCCATGGTTGCAGCTTCTGCTGCGCTGACCATCTCTGGCGTTCCTTTCATGGGACCGATCGGTGCGGCTCGCGTTGGTTATAAAGAAGGCGAATATCAGCTGAACCCGTCGATGGAAGAAATTGCCACAGGCGAACTCGATCTGGTTGTCGCTGCTACCCAGGGCGCAGTGATGATGGTTGAATCGGAAGCCCAAGAGCTTTCCGAAGAAGTCATGCTCGGCGCTGTCGCATTTGCCCATGAAGCATCCAAGCAGGTTGCTGGCCTGATCATCGATCTGGCTGAACAGGCTGCGAAAGAGCCTTGGCAGCTTGATGCCGGTGACGACAATAGCGCTATCAAGGACGAACTGCGCAAGCTGGTCGGAAAAGATATTGCTGCGGCTTACAAGAAAACCGACAAATCAGAACGTTCCGACGCGCTGAACAAGGTTCGCGACAAAGCCAAAGAAAAATATGCCGATGCAGACGGCCAGACCCAGATGACCGCCGGCAAGATGGTCAAGAAGCTGGAAGCTGAAATCGTTCGCGGTGCCATCATCAAGGACGGCACCCGCATCGACGGTCGTAAGCTCGATCAGGTTCGCCCGATCGAAGCCATGGTTGGCCTGTTGCCGCGGACCCACGGTTCGGCTCTGTTCACCCGCGGTGAAACGCAGGCGATCGTGACCACGACCCTGGGCACCAAGGACGCGGAGCAGATGATCGACGGTCTCGACGGTCTGAGCTACACCAACTTCATGCTGCACTATAACTTCCCGCCTTATTCGGTTGGTGAAGTTGGCCGTTTCGGATTTACCAGCCGCCGCGAAACCGGCCATGGCAAGCTCGCTTTCCGCGCGCTCCGTCCGGTATTGCCGACAGTGGAAGAATTCCCGTACACGATCCGTGTTCTCTCGGACATTACCGAGTCCAACGGTTCGTCCTCGATGGCGACCGTTTGTGGCGGTTCGCTTGCGATGATGGATGCGGGTGTACCTCTGGCGCGTCCGGTTTCCGGTATTGCGATGGGTCTGATCCTCGAAGGCGAAGAATTTGCGGTTCTTTCCGACATTCTCGGCGACGAAGATCATCTCGGCGACATGGACTTCAAGGTTGCGGGTACCGAAAAGGGTATCACTTCGTTGCAGATGGACATCAAGGTAGCCGGCATTACGCAGGAAATCATGAAGTCTGCTCTGGAACAGGCCAGTGGCGGTCGTGCTCATATCCTCGGTGAAATGAGCAAGGCGCTCAGCGGCACCCGGACTGAAATGTCCGAACATGCTCCGCGCATCGAAACCTTGCAGATCAACAAAGAGAAGATCCGTGAAGTTATCGGTACCGGCGGCAAGGTGATCCGCGAAATCGTTGCAGAAACCGGCGCGAAGGTAGACATCGACGATGAAGGCCTGATCAAGGTTTCCTCTTCCGACAAATCCCAGATCGATGCGGCAATCGCATGGATCAAGGGCATTGTTGAAGAAGCCGAAGTCGGCAAAGTCTATGACGGCAAGGTTGTGAACCTCGTCGACTTTGGCGCATTCGTGAACTTCATGGGCGGCAAGGACGGTCTCGTCCACGTTTCCGAAATCAAGAACGAGCGTGTCGAGAAGGTCTCTGACGAACTGAGCGAAGGCCAGGAAGTCAAGGTCAAGGTTCTCGAAATCGACCAGCGCGGCAAGGTCCGTCTGTCGATGCGGGTTGTTGATCAGGAAACCGGCGAAGAGCTCGAAGATACGCGTCCTGCACGCGAACCACGCGGTGACAAGCCTCGTGGACCACGCCGTGACGGTGCTGGTGGCGGCGGTCGCGGACGCGACGGCGGTGGCCGTGGCCGTGACGGCGGCGGACGTGGCCGGAACAATGATGGTCCGAAGGATGACGGCGGCGATATTCCATTGCCTGCTTCGATCACCGAAGACTAGATTTTCGCAAAATGAAACAGCAAGGGGCCCGGAGCGATCCGGGCCCTTTTCTTTTCCGGGAATATTTCCGGCTGCACCGTCCGATTAATCTCTGGTAAAGCTGAAACAGAACAGGGAGTATTGATCTCCTCCAGCGGTTTTTTTGCTTTGTTCTTGGCTGGATGAAAACAAGCGGTTAAGAGGTCTGCCATATGAAAAAACACATTCTCAAATGGGCCGTATTGGGTCTCTCCGCTTCGCTACTTTCCGGCTGTGCTTTGCTAGGGGGAGGCGGTGGCGGTAGTGGTACCGACACGAAATACGTCGCTCGGGATGTCGATACGCTCTACAATGCGGCAAAAGACCGCCTTGACCGTGGCCAGTACAAGATTGCGGCGGCGCTGTTTGACGAAGTCGAGCGCCAGCATCCCTATTCGCCATGGGCCCGTCGGGCGCAGCAGATGAGCGCGTTCAGCTATTATCTTGCCGCGGACTATAACAAGGCGATAGAATCATCGCGCCGTTTCCTGTCGATTCATCCGGGGAACAAGGACGCCGCTTATGCCTATTATCTGATCTCGCTCTGCTATTACGAGCAGATCAGCGATGTCACTCGCGACCAGAAAATCACCGAGCAGGCGCTGGCGTCTCTCGGCGAGGTTTCCCGTCGCTATCCCAATACGCGCTATGCCGCCGACGCCCAGTTGAAAATGGATCTGGTCAATGACCATCTGGCCGGTAAGGAAATGGAAATCGGCCGCTTTTACCAGCGTCGCGGCAAATGGCTCGCAGCAACCATCCGGTTCCGCACGGTGATCGAGAAATATCAGACGACCACCCATACGCCGGAAGCGCTCATGCGGCTGACCGAATCCTATCTCGCGCTGGGTGTTCCGACAGAAGCGAAGAAGACCGCCGCTGTGCTGGGTGCCAACTATCCGGGTACCAAATGGTATGAGCGCGCTTATGATCTCGTGAACAAGCACGTGGCCAGTTAGGAATACAGGTGCTGCAATGCGTTGCAGCTAGAGTAAACGTGTTTTAAGAGGGTATTGTGCTGCAGTCCCTTTCCATCCGCGATATTGTACTGATCGAAGCGCTTGATCTCGAATTCGGGTCGGGCCTGACGGTGCTGACCGGCGAGACCGGCGCGGGCAAGTCTATCCTGCTCGACAGTCTGGGGCTGGCGCTCGGCAATAGGGCGGATAGCGGTCTGGTCCGGCAGGGCACCGAAAAGGCACAGGTTACCGCCAGTTTTGCATCACCCGCCAAGGGCAGCAAGCTGGCCGCTACGCTCGCCGAAAATGATATTGAAATCGAACCTGGCGAGCCGCTGATCATCAAGCGATCGGTCAAGGCCGATGGTGGCAGCCGCGCCTTCATCAACGACCAGCCCTGTTCGGCGACGCTGCTGCGCACGGTGGGCGGGCAGCTTATTGAAATCCATGGCCAGCATGATGATCGCGGCCTGATCAATCCCAAGGGACATAGAGCGTTGCTCGATGCTTTCGCCGGTGTCGAAGGCAATGTGGTTCGCGATGCCTATGAGGCCTGGCAGTCGGCGAAAACGGCGCTGGAGCAGGCGAAACAGGATCAGGAAGCTGCGGAACAGGACCGCGAATATCTCGAGCATAGCGTTGCGGAACTCTCCAAATTTGCGCCGCAACCAGGCGAGGAAGAGGAACTGGCGCTGGACCGGGCGACGATGATGAAGGGCGAGAAGCTGACCGGCGATCTCGAAGCGATTCGCGCGGCTTTTGACGGTTCCAACGGCGGGTTGGCCTCGCTGAGGGCGGCGGCGCGGCGGCTCGACATGATCTCCGAAGGTCATCCCTTGCTCGGCGAGGCGCTGGAGTCGCTCGACCGCTCGATTGTCGACGCCAGCGAAGCCGAGGACAAGCTCAACGAAGCGGCGGCTGCGTTGAGCTTCGACCCGCAGCGACTCGACGATATGGAGACCCGGCTGTTCGATCTGAGGGGCCTGGCGCGGAAGCATCGGGTGGAGCCGGACAAGCTTTCGGACCTGCTCAGCGAACTGCAGAACAAGCTGGCCGCGATCAGCGATGGCGGCAGGACATTGGAAGATTTGGAAGCATCTTTGACCGGGGCGAAACAATCCTACATTGCGGCTGCGGAGAATCTGCGGGCGCAGCGGAGCAAGGCAGCGAAAGCGCTCGACAAAGCGGTGGCCGGAGAATTGGCGCCGCTGAAACTGGATGCGGCGAGATTTGAGACTTTGCTTGAACTATTGCCCGAAGAGCATTGGAATAAAGGCGGAATGGACCGGGTCGAGTTTCTGATCTCGACCAACCCCGGCGCGCCACTGGCACCTCTGGGCAAAATTGCGTCGGGCGGCGAACTTTCCCGGTTTATTCTCGCCCTGAAAGTTGCATTGGCCGAAGAATATGGCCTGAAAACCATTATTTTTGACGAAGTCGACCGCGGCGTCGGCGGCGCGGTGGCGTCGGCGATCGGCGACCGCCTGTCGCGGCTATCGAGAGGCGCCCAGCTGCTGGTTGTAACCCACAGCCCGCAGGTCGCCTCCAAGGGCGACGCCCATATGCTGATCAACAAGTCGCTTAGCGGCACCGTATCGCGCACCGATGTCAGCGCGCTGGACGACAAAGGCCGGCGGCAGGAGATTGCGCGGATGCTTTCGGGTGCGGATGTGACCGATGAGGCGAGAGCGCAGGCGGATCGGTTGCTGGAGGGGGTTTGAGTGCTGCCACATATTGTACCAAAACAGGACAGCCTCCTTTGGTCAGATTTGCAATTTGCTCAACAAGGGTTCAATAGAATGCATGAACGCGGGTCTGCATAAACGTAGAGTTATAAACATGTATAAACATTTAATATCGTTATCATTTTTCGCGACTTCTTTGGTGGCTATGCCGTCAACTGCCGCAGTTCTTATCGATTCTAGCGTTTCAGGAAGCACATTTTCGATAGACTATGAAGGCAAAGTCGCCGGCTCGATGACGTCACTGATCAGCGCATCGCAAGAATTTACATTTGTTGGGGCCACCAATGGCAACACAACATATAATTTCAGCTATTCGCTGGCCAATGATTCAACCAATGCATCGCGCCTCCGGTCTTTTGGCTTTGATGTGACATCGACAGATACGATTTCCTCTTTTTCGGCGACCGGAGCCTATCCGTTTTCAGCCGCCAATAATAATTTTCCCGAAGGCCTTGGAGTACGCGAGATATGTTTCCGCGCAACAGGCGGCAATAATTGTACCGGTGGGCCCAATGGCCTCACACAAAACCAGACCGGTATAGGTACGTTTTCGATCAATTTTGCGGATGCAACCAATACGATTGAGCTGGATAATTTTGTTACCCGCTTTCAATCAATTGCGCCGGGTATCAATGGGTCCGACAGCGGTGTCGGGATAGGTACGATGAACGCTGTGCCGGAACCGGCCACCTGGATGATGCTGATATTCGGTTTTGGCTTGATTGGTGGAGCCTTGCGCACAGCACCGGTGGCATCACGGAAGCGCTTCGCTCTCTCCTGAATAAAACTTGATTTTAGCGGCTTTTGTTCGTGTTTCTATGCGGCTAAAGCCTTGTGATGAACGAAGCCGAAGCAGCCAACGAACTGATGCGCCTGGCGCGCACGATCGCGAAGCATAACAAGCTTTATCACGCCGAAGACACGCCGGAAATTTCCGATGCGGAATATGACGCGCTGGTGCGGCGGAACAACGAGTTGGAGGAGGCCTTCCCGCATCTGGTGCGGGAGAATAGTCCGAACAGGCTGGTTGGCGCGGCGGTGGCGGCTTCGCCATTGTCGAAGGTTACCCACGCCCAGCGGATGATGAGCCTCGACAACGGTTTTTCCGACGAGGATATCGCCGAATGGCTGGCGCGGGTGCGGCGGTTCCTCAATCTGGACGAGGGCGCGCCGGTGGCGGTGACCGCCGAGGACAAGATTGACGGGCTGTCCTGTTCGCTGCGTTACGAGAAGGGCGAGCTGGTGCTGGCTGCGACGCGCGGGGACGGGCAGGTTGGCGAGGATGTGACCGCTAATGTGCGGATGATTTCGGATATTCCGCAATCTCTCCGTTCGTCTCGAGCGCAGCCGAGCGACGGTGAGGCGGGAACAGGTGTCTCGACTTCGCTCGACACGAACGGCGATTCCAACACCATCCCCGACCTGTTCGAAATCCGTGGCGAGGTCTATATGGCCAAGGCCGATTTTGCCGGGATCAACGAGCGGCTGATGGACGAGGGCAGGGCCGATGCGGAGGCCAAGGGTGTCGACTTCGATCCCGAGAAAATCCGCCAGTTCGCCAATCCGCGCAACGCTGCTGCCGGTTCGCTGCGGCAGAAAGATGCGAATGTCACCGCCAAGCGGCCGCTGAAATTCTGGGCGCATGGCTGGGGCGTGCATAGCGACGTGCCGGGCGAGGCGGCATTTGACGTCATGAAGGCGATCGAGAGTTGGGGCGTGCCGGTGTCGCCGCTGGTTCAGCGGTTTGAGACGCTCGAGCAGATGCTCGCCCATTATCGCCATATCGAGGCGGAACGGGCGGACTTGCCTTATGATATCGATGGTGTGGTCTACAAGGTCGACCGGCTCGACTGGCAGCAACGGCTCGGTTTCGTCGCCAAAGCGCCGCGTTGGGCATTAGCGCATAAATTTCCAGCGGAACAGGCGCAGACGACGCTGGAGAGTATCGATATCCAGGTTGGACGGACCGGCAAGCTGACGCCGGTAGGGCGCCTGAAACCCGTCACAGTAGGTGGCGTTGTGGTTTCCAACGTGACGCTGCACAACCGCGACGAGGTTGAACGGCTTGGGGTGCGGCCGGGCGACCGGGTGGTGATCCAGCGGGCAGGGGACGTGATCCCGCAGGTGGTCGAAAATCTGACCCGCGACGAACAACGCCAGCCTTATCATTTCCCCGAACATTGCCCCGAATGCGACAGCGAAGCGGTCGCCGAGGAAGGCGAGGTCGATGTGCGCTGCACCGGCGGTCTGATCTGCCCGGCGCAGCGGTTCCAGCGTCTGGCTCATTTTGTCTCGCGGGTTGCCCTCGACATCGACGGGCTGGGCGAGAAAAGCATCGCCGAATTTATCGAGACGGGCTGGCTGGAAAGTCCCGCGGATATATTCCGGCTGCACGAGCATCGCGCCGATATATTGGCGCGCGAAGGCTGGCAGGACAAGTCTGTGGATAATCTGTTGGCGGCTGTGGAAAAGAAACGGCAACCGGATGCGGCACGGCTGCTGTTCGGGCTGGGCATAAGGCATATCGGCACAGTAACGGCAAAGGATTTGCTGAAGAATTTCAGAACACTGCCGCGGTTGCGGGAAATTGCCGAGATTGCGCAAGAATCGGAAAAATACCGTTCGTCTCGAGCGCAGTCGAGAGACGGGGAGGGCGCGGATACCGGTGTCTCGACTTCGCTCGACACGAACGGAGAGGCTTCGCCTCATACGACCGGAACCGAAGCGGGTAATGCGGCCTGGGCGGAAATCACCTCGATCGACGGCGTCGGCCCGACCGTGGCGCAGGCGCTGGCGGATTTCTTCCACGAACCGCATAATGTCGCGGTCTGGGAAGACCTGCTGAAACAGGTTACCCCGCCCGACTATATCGTCGAAACCCGCGACAGTGCGGTGGCCGGAAAAACGGTGGTCTTCACCGGCAAGCTGGAAACCATGAGCCGCGACGAAGCCAAGGCGCAAGCCGAGGCGCTGGGCGCCAAGGCTTCCGGTTCGGTGAGCGCGAAAACTGATCTGGTGGTTGCCGGACCGGGCGCGGGTTCGAAAGCGAAAAAGGCGGCTGAACTGGGGATTGAAGTGATCGACGAGGCCGCCTGGGCGGAGATTGTCGCTGCGGCGGGGTGACGGATCTGCCTCGATCAGAGCTAGCTGGTTTGTACATCTTGTCCCGAAGTCCTTGTTGGGCGGTTGAGACCCCCCTTCTCCCTCACGGGAGAAGGGAGCATTCAGTCAAGGCCGTTCGTCCTGAGCTTGTCGAAGGACAGCGTTCCCCCGAGAGGTGCACTTCGACAAGCTCAGTGCGAACGGTTTTTCTCGACGGATGACGAGCTAACTATCGTCATTGCGAGCGCAGCGAGCCGACGCCGACCGGAGATCAACCAATCCAGTGCGTCGCTTGCCGCTCTGGATTGCCGCGTCGCTTCGCTCCTCGTAATGACGGGATCATGCCTTGGCCGCAGCTTCAACCGCCGCCAGTTCCTTCACCCCGTTGCCCTTGTTGCGGCTGTTTCCGAGGAACCGGAATATTTTCTATCCGACGGCCGTTGGATTGTCGTGGAATATCTTTCGCATCAGCGGTTCAAAACTTTCCAGCGAATCGACTTCGAAGTCGGGATCAAATGCCGGTGCATCCCATTCGTCGACGAGTTTGACCGCGAGATCATACCATGGTTCATCGACCCATTTTTTCCTGAGATCGGTGGGTGCGCCCATATAATGGTAATAATGTTCGCCCTGAAAAGCCTGGTGGTTGCGGATCACGTGATAGCTGTCATCGCTGATGTAAGGCCGCATCATCTCTGCGGCAATCGGACCGTGATTGGGAACATTGACCGCTTTTGCAATGTCATGACAAAGAGCGATAACGATTTCCTCGACACTGGCGCCCGCCCTGCGTGCAAGCGTTCCTGTCATCAGGGAATGCTGGAGCTGATCACAGGCAAATCCGAGCGTATGCTGCTCGAGTGATTTCAACATGCCGATAAAACGATCAGCGGTATTCTTGAATTCCTCTTTGTGGGCGGCGCCGATAACCTTCCATTCTTCGAGCGTGCCATCCTGCATTCTGGTAAAAGTCGCCTGAGAGGTCATATCGGTATTTCCTTCTATCTTTGATGGCACGTATCGAACCTTATAATTTATCGGCACGACAAGTCCATAGGCCAGCGTCGACAGAGGTCTCCCAAGCCGCTTAAACCTCTGCTGCCGCCTCGATCGCCGCCAATTCATTTACGCCATGGCCGCCTTCCTTATTCTCCGGAAAGATCGGCCAGGCCAGTTGCTGGCCCAGAGTGGCGGGTGCGAGGTTTTCGACGCCATATGTTTCCGGGTAGCGGCGCGTGATTTTGGCTGTGCCGAACAGGACGTCCCAGAAGAACAGCAGGTTTCCGAAATTACCCTTGTAATGGGTCACGCCGTCGCTCTTGTGGCGGCCGTGATGCGCGTGGTGGGTGGCGGGGGTCGATATTGTGCGCTCGACCAGCCACATAACCGGCGACAGCCATTTGATCCTGTAGAGCGGCTCGTCCCAGGCGACATCGCTGTGCGCGCCGACAATCACCGCCATCTTGACGATGATATAGCCGACATAGACCCAGCCGAGGCCGAGATAGATCAAGGCGCCGGAAAACCAGATGCTCGGCATGGTCAGATAATAGAAGATATTATTCCGGTAGACGAGGCGGACGCTCATATATTTCGCATTATGATGCGAGCGGTGCAGATTGTAGAGGAAGGGTACGCTGTGCGACAGCCGGTGCCAGAAATATTGCATCATGTCGTCAAACACCAGAAACAGGGCAATGGCGGCGATCAGCGGAATGCTGGCCAGCGCGCCTTGCCATTGCGGCGCGACATTGCCGAGGATGAACTGGGCAGCGAGAATGATGCCGGGCTGGGTGATGGCCAGCAGCACGAACGAGCCGATTATCTCGACCATTGCATCGTCGCGGGTCTGTTCGGGTTTGCTGAACAGACGGGTACGGAAAAATTCCAGAAGTCCGAAGATGATGAAAATTCCGGTAATCGCCAGAAGTTCGGGTCGCATGATGTCTCTCCCAGAGGATTGCTTGCGGATTTTTATTAGCCGATGTAGTTGTCCACAAATGCAAACTAGTTATCATTCTTGTGATTTTTCATGAACGCGCCGGCTCCAATGGCCGGGACGGGCTTTGTGAAAGCATTACCCGAGAGGATAAGGCGCGATTTGCTGGCGCGCGGGCAGCTGCGGGGCTTCGCCAAGGGGCAGATCATCCAGCAGCGCGGTGATGTGGCGAAGGAATTCTGGTATATCGAAAGCGGATCGGTGCAGGTCGGGCGCTATGGCATAGACGGGCGGTTGACATTGTTCGCGCTGATTGGTGCCGGCGATACCTTTGGTGAACTGGCCTTCATGGGCGAGTTTCCGCGCACGGTAGATGCGATTGCCGGCAGCGACAGCCGCCTGATCCGGATCGGTCAAAGCGAGCTGCAGAGTTTGATGGACTCCGATCCGGCGGTCATCGGTCTGCTGCTCAAGACAATGGCGCTGACGGTGCAGGAGGTGTTCGACCTGATCGAATCCAGCCGCAGCCTGTCGGTGCCGCAAAGGCTGGCGGTGGCATTGCTACAGCTTTGCGGTGATCAGCAAGATGGCGCGGAAATTTTCGTCACCCAGCAGGAACTCGCCGATCTGGTAGGGGTGTCGCGGATATCACTGGGCAAGGCGCTGACCAAATTGCACGCGGCGGCCATGGTTGAGCCGGGCTATGGGGCGGTGACGATCAGGGACCGGACCGGCTTGCGGGATATGGTATCGGCTTAGTCGATGGTGCTCAGGCGAAAGAGGTGGTTCGACAGGCTCACCACGAACGGCATATTTGGAATAACTCGTCCGTCTTCGCAATAACCCTTTCGTCCTGAGCTTGTCGAAGGACCTCTGTCCGCCGAAATCTGCCTTCAGGCAGGCTTGCCACTAACCCCTCATTCTGTACTTTCCGGAAACCAGCGCATTACGCCGCCCTGGAACGGGGTCCAGCGCCCGGTGCGGATACCGGCCTGTTGCAGGACGTCGCTGGTCCAGTTGTTGCAGGTGTAGAAGGCGCTATAATGGCCGTTGGCCTCGTAAAACAGGTCATCCTGGCCATAGCCGGGCGTCGGCAGGGAGCGATACTGATCGTCGAGGACGAAGCGTGCTTCTATCTCCTTGACGATTATCCGATATTCCGCTTCGCTGACTTTCAGGCGGCGGCGGTAATAGGGATAAGCCTGTGGATATTTCAGGTGGTAGACGTGGATAAGTACGTCGTCGCTGCCCCAGATTGCGCTCAGGGCATCGGCGGGCCGGAGCCCGGTCCATTGCGGAGCGTTGCGATAGACGCCTTCATGGCCCCATCCGACCAGGATATGGCTGCCATAAAGCGACGGGTCCGCCAGATGCTCTGGCCGGATCAGGGGCGTCCAGTCGTGGACATCGCTCCATATCGGCATGATGATCCCGCTGTGCAGGCCGTTGGTTTCGATGAACAGCTCGATACCGTCACCGGGGCTTTGCCAGTTCTGGTTGGCGGGTAACAAACTGCCGCCCAGCGCCGCGAGCAGATAGGCGGAAATGATCGCACCCGCTGCAACCACAATGCGTTTCAACCATTTATGCGCTGTAGTTGCCATGGAAACCTTTTTTGCTGTAAGATGACGCATGCCAAGCACACCCGAAACCGAAACCCATGTCTATGACAAGCCGCCGGCGCACGCAAATGCCGACTGGACGATTGACCAGGACTGGCAGGCCTATTCCGCAGAAGATCATGAGACCTGGGACATATTGTTCGCGCGCCAGCAGAAAATGCTGCCGGGGCGGGCGGCGCAGGCGTTTCTCGACGGCATCGACATATTGAAACTGTCGCAGCCGGGTATTCCCGATTTTGACGAGCTCAACCGGATATTGATGGATGCCACCGGCTGGCAGGTTGTCGCTGCACCCGGTCTGGTGCCGGATGATGTGTTTTTCGACCATCTTGCCAACCGGCGCTTTGTCTCGGGCAATTTCATTCGGCGGCGGGACCAGCTGGATTATCTGCAGGAACCGGACATTTTCCACGATGTCTTCGGCCATGTGCCGATGCTCGCGGACCAGAGGTTCGGGGATTATATGGCTGCTTATGGCCGTGGCGGGTTACGGGCGCTGAAATATGGCACGCTGAAACAGCTGGCGCGGCTTTACTGGTATACCGTGGAATTCGGCCTGATTCAGGAAGCCGAGGGCCTGCGCATTTACGGCGCGGGCATTGTGTCCAGCTATGGCGAGAGCGTCTTTGCGCTCGACGATCCCAGCCCCAACCGGATATTGTTTGATCTCGAGCGGGTCTTGCGCACCGAGTACCGGATCGACGATTATCAGCAGAATTATTTCGTTATCCCCAGTCTCGACGAGCTGCTGCGGGTGACCGTGGAGACGGATTTCAAACCGGTTTACGACAAGATTGCAGGGCTGCCCGACATCAAGATTGCCGAGATTGTGGCGGGTGACGAGGTGCTGACCGAGGGTACGCAGGCATATGCGCTTTCGAAGGCAGGGGAAGCTGTGGTCGTTTGAGAGTTTGTGTACCTGCGTAGGCAGGTACCCATCTCTTGAAATGGCGTTTTGACGGACTGGTCCTAGATGGACCGCAACGAGAGTCACACGCCTCGCTTTGCCGTTCGCAGGGGAGCAAGTCTATGCAGATAAGGCACTTTTTTGGAACAAAAATCCAAAATAGTGTAGGGATTGTTGCAACTGTCATCGGAATACTAAGGCGATTGCCATGAAACTAACTACGGATGAATTGAAAAGAGTAAAAAGTATAATTGAAATTGATGAAAAAAACAAGATAGTAATAATTGATGAATACAAAGTTCATGAAAATGGTCCCAAGAAAAACTATAATGTGTACAAAATCAATGAATATTTTGAAATATTGTGGCAAATTGCGCCATCAATTCCACCTAGATTTGAATATGAAACTTTCAGTTTCTTTGGAGAAGCAACCGATGGTGAATTGACAGTACAGACTTTTGGTGGTGACGAATTCCTATTGAATATAGATACTGGAGAGGCACGTTTTCTTGAATGGCATAAGTAAATATTAGCTATGGTGGGGTTCCGTGATTAACGGTAACACACCCACTATTTCTCGCTTTCTCGATTACGGTGACGTTGCTAAATTGATGTAGCCATCCTTTTATCATGTACGGATTCGTAATGCAGCGCTCCAAGATAGGAGGATGACCATGAGTATATTTGCAGGTAATTCCGGTGACAGGTGCAACAATCCCCATATCCCGCCCATCGCAATCAGGCCATCAGCCGAAATTGCTGGAGATTGACCCGGGCCTTCGCCATGGAAGGGCTAAATTTCCCCGAAATAATCGGGTGCCAGTGGTGATTTTCTCTGATGCGCTTTGCGGCGCCAGCCGTATTTTCTTGATTTGACCAGAGTGAGGCTTGGCCATTCATTGTCCAGCTGGCTGTGTCGAAGGCGAAATCCTTCGCGGACATAGGCGCGAACGACTTCGGCTTTCTGGCGGCTCAGCAAACCGGCGAGCAGGAGCACGGTTCCGGTGGTTGATGCGGCGGCGATTTGCGGGGCGAGGGACACGAGCGGACCGGCCAGGATATTGGCTATGATCAGATCATAGGGCGCGCGTTGTTTCAGCGCCGGATGGTCGAGGCCGTTGCTCTGGACCAGCCGGATCTGGCTGCGGCGGTTGCCCAGCGGAATTGCATTCTCTCCGGCATTCTCTCCGGTGACGGTGACCGCAATCGGGTCGATATCGCTGGCTATGATTTTGGCGTCTGGCCAGAGATGATGGGCAGCAAAGGCGAGCAGGCCGGTGCCGGTGCCGACATCGGCGATATTGCGATACCGGTGGCCGGCGCGCTTGAGGCGGTCGAGGCTGTGCAGACAGCCCATCGTGGTTTCGTGATGGCCGGTGCCAAAAGCCTGTCCGGCGTCGATGCAGAGATTTGTCAGTTTCGGGTCGGCGGACGGCTGGTCGCTCGACGTATGAACGTGAAAACGGCCAGCGCGCAGAGGTTCGAGACCCTGCTGGCTGAGCGTTACCCAGTCCTCGTCATCGAGCATTTCTACAATCGGCTCGAAAGCGGCTGCTTCGGCAGAGGGCGACAGTTGCAGAAGATTGTCGATCAGCGCCACATCCGGCTCGATCTGGCAATAGACGTCGATCACCCATGCATCGGGGTTTCTGGAATCGATTTCGCTGGCGACAATCGTCGGGGTGGAATCGCTGCCCGCAATGAACAGCTGGTCTTCCGCCAGCCTATCCGCTTCGGCCCGGGTGCAGGGGAGCGATACTTTCCAGGTCGTGGTCAACGCGGCAACCGATCAGCCATTGCCATTATCCTGTTCCAGCTTGTCGCTGGCTTCCATCCATTTTGCTTCGGCCTGATCCAGCTTGTCCTGCGTTTCCGCGCGCAGCTTCATCAGGTCGGTCATCGACAGGTCGGCATGTTTGGGATCGGCGGACGCCGGATCGAACATCGCGCGGTCAATGAGGGAAACTTCCTCGCCGAGGACCTTCATCTGCTTTTCCGAGGCGGTAACGGTCTTGCGCAATTCCCCTTGCTGCTTGCGCCGCTCTGCGGCTGCGCGGCGTTCTTCCTTGCGGTTGCCGCCGCTGCCTTTGCCGCCGGATGATCCCGGCTGGTTCTTGCCGAGAACAAAATCGGTATAATCCTTGAGCGTCCCGGAAAATTCCTCTGCCTTGCCGCTGTCGACCATCACCAGACGGTCGGCTGTTAGCTCGAGCATATGGCGATCATGGCTGACCAGGATCACAGCGCCGCTATATTCGTTGAGCGCGTGGACCAATGCTTCGCGGGCGTCGACGTCGAGATGGTTCGTCGGCTCATCGAGGATCAGCAGATGCGGCGCATCGCGGGTGATCATCGCCAGTGCGAGGCGCGCACGTTCGCCGCCGGAGAGCTTGCCGACCAATATCGTCGCCTTGTCGCCGGAAAATCCGAACCGCCCGAGCTGGGCGCGTACCGCACCCGGCTTGGCATCCTTCATCAGCCGCGTCATATGTTCGAGCGGCGTGTCGGATGTGTCCAGTTCCTCGACCTGATATTGGGTGAAATAGCCGACGGTCAGCTTGCCCGATTTGTTGATCGCGCCCTTTTTCGGTTCGAGCTGGCTGGCGAGGAGGCGGGCTAGTGTGGTCTTGCCGTTGCCGTTCCGTCCGAGCAATGCGGTCCGGTCATCGGGATCGAGCCGCATATTGAGGCCGGAGAGGATGATATTGTCGCCATAACCGACCGACGCGTCATCGAGCGTGATCAGCGGGGGTTTCAGTTCCGCCGGGCTGGGGAAATGGAAGGTCAGCGACGGGTCGTCAATCGCTTCAGCAATCGGTTCCATGCGGGCGAGCGCCTTGACCCGGCTCTGCGCCTGTTTCGCGCTATGCGCCTTGGCGCCCCAGCGGGAAACGTAGGATTGCAGCTTCTCGCGCTGGGCAATCTGCTTTTCACGCGAGGACGCGAGCTGCGCCTGCCGTTCGGCCCGCTGTTTCTCGAACGCGTCATAGCCGCCCGGATAGAGGGTGGTCTTGCCGTGCTGGAGGTGCAGGATATGGTCGACGACATTGTTGAGCAGGTCGCGTTCGTGGCTGATAACGAGGATCGTCGCCTGATAGCTGGTCAGGAAATTCTCCAGCCACAGAGTCGCTTCGAGGTCGAGGTGGTTCGAGGGCTCGTCGAGCAGCAACAGTTCGGGTTGCGAGAACAGCAGAGCCGCCAGCGCGACACGCATCCGCCAGCCGCCGGAGAAACTGTCCATCGGCTGTTGCTGGGCGGCTTCGTCAAAGCCAAGTCCGATCAGGATCTTCGCCGCGCGTGCCGGAGCGCTATGCGCTTCGATCATGTTCAGACGTTCGTGAATTTCGCCGATCCGGTGCGGGTCTGCGGCTGTTTCGGCCTCCTCGAGCAGCGAAGCGCGTTCTGTGTCCGCTGCCAGTACGGTGTCTAGCGGACTATCCTGTCCGGCAGGCGCTTCCTGGGCAATATAGCCCATCCGTGCGTCCTTTGGCATATCGACACTGCCGTCGTCGGGCTCGAGAAACCCTGCAATGACCTTCATCAGGGTCGACTTGCCCGCGCCATTGCGGCCGATCATGCCGACGCGCGCGCCGGGGGGCAGTGCAGCGGTCGCACCATCAAGGATCACAGTGCCGCCGAGGCGCACGGTTATGTTACTGAAATTAAGCATGGGCAGCCGTTAGCGGAGCAAGTGCATTAGTGCAAAAGATAGCGTAAAAAACTTCACGTGCAAATGCAGGCTGATAGGCTCATATTATCCGTTCTATTGATTTTGCTGGAGTTTTGCTTTGTTTTCAGGTCGCATCGCCACGTTATTTTCCGCCACTGCCATGATGATTTGTGCCCCCGCCTTTGCCGAGGCTGCGGATCAACCGACGGAGATAAGCGCCGAGGAGATCACCCGGACGGTCAAAACCATGACATTGGACCAGTTTGAAGGCCGTGCACCGGGTACAGCAGGCGAAGACCGGACAATCGGTTATCTGATCGGGCGATTCGAGGCTCTGGGCCTGGAACCCGGCGGTGTCGACGGCACATGGACGCAGCCGGTGCCATTGTTGCACACGGCTCTCGGTACGCCCGACAGGCTTTCGTTTTCCAGCAAGGGCAAAAGCACGGCCTTAAATGCCGGCAAGGATATTTATGTGTCGACGCTGCAGCCCAGGGACCGGGCGGTGGTCGAGGATGCGGAAATGGTCTTTGTCGGCTATGGCGTGACCGCGTCCGAACGGGGATGGGACGATTATAAGGACGTGGACCTGAAGGGAAAGGTCGCGGTCTTTCTGGTCAATGATCCTGATTTTGCCGCGGCTTCCGATGATGCCGTCGCCGGCAAATTCGGTGGTCGTGCGATGACCTATTACGGCCGATGGACCTATAAATTTGAAGAAGCATCGCGGCGCGGCGCTGTCGCGGCCCTGATCATCCATGAAACCGAAGCCGCCGGCTATGGCTGGAGTGTCGTCGAAAGCCCGCAGGGCGAGAATTACGGCATCGCCAAACCGGACGGAGAAATGACCAGTCTGGCCTTGCAGGGCTGGATAAGCGGTGAGGCCGCCCAGAAATTATTTGATGGCGCGGGACTGGATCTTGCAAAATTGCGGGTTGCGGCGAGAAGGAGCGATTTCAAACCGGTGGCTATCGGCACCAAATTCGCGGCCTCCTACCCGGTGAAACAGGAAGTAGTGAAGAGCCAGAATGTGTTCGGCAAGATAACCGGCAAAACCCGGCCCGACGAAACCATCATCTTTGGCGCGCATTGGGATGCCTATGGAGAGGGACCGCCCGACGAGGACGGCAAAATCTATCGTGCGGGCGCCAATGATGACGCGCTCGGTATCGCCGGGATCATGGAGATAGCGCGCAAGTTCAAATCCATGCCGCAGCCTGACCGGACGATCGTTATTGCCGCATGGAGCGCGGAAGAGCGCGGCCTGCTCGGCTCCGAAGTCTATGCGCAGGCTCCGATATATCCGGTGGAAACAACAGTAGCCAATCTGGCGATCGATGTTCTGCAAACCGCTGGCAAGGCAAAGGACGTCATCTTGGTCGGCAAGGGGCAGGGGACGCTCGAAGACGATCTGGCAAAATTTGCCAAATTGCAGGGTCGTGTGGTGACCGAAGAAAACCTGCCCGAACGCGGGCTGTTTTTCCGGGCCGATCATTTCTCTCTCGCCAAACGCGGCGTGCCGGTTCTCTTGATGATGAGCCTTGCTGGCGCATCCGATCTGGTGGTTGGCGGCAGGGCCGCAGGGCAGAAGTGGATCGATGACTATACCGGCAAATGCTATCATGCGGCCTGCGATGCCTGGTCGCCGGACTGGGACCTGACGGGCGCGGTGCAGGATATTGATGTGATGTTCGATATCGGCAATAGCCTTGCCTACTCGAAGGACTGGCCGGAATGGAAGGCCGGTTCCGAATTCAAGGAACGGCGCGATGCGAGCGCCGAAGCGCGTCAATAGGCGGGGATCTTGCGACGTTCCGAGGCGGCTTATGGGACATTACGTATAGGCTATTGCTGTCACTAACCTAACGAACGGCACATGAGCTTTGCCGGAACCGATATGCGCGACGGGATATTATATTGGCAATGCTGACGGATTTTTCTGGTGAGTGGCTGATCTACCGCGACCTTGCGATCGCATTGGCGGCGGGCCTGCTGATCGGTGTCGAGCGCGGATGGACGATGCGCGACGAGCACAAGGGCGCCCGGGTCGCCGGAATTCGTACCTTCGGTCTGATCGCCGGTGTCGGCGGTCTGGTCGCGCTGATTGCGCAAAGTCTCAACCTGATAATGGCAGCGATTCTGCTTGCCGGGTTCGTGATCATGCTGGGCTTCAGTCACGCCAAGATGATCCACGAACCGGACGGGCGCAGCATCACCAATTTTGTGGTCTCGCTTCTGACGCTCTGTCTCGGGCTGCTGGCTGGGAGCGGTTATCCGGCGCTGGCCATGGCCGGAGCGGCGATTACGACAGGACTGCTGTCGATGCGGTCGGAACTCCACGGATTTCTGGGCAAGCTCGGGTCGACCGATATCAATGTCATGATCCGCTTTGCCCTGATCGCGCTTGCGGTTCTGCCGTTTCTGCCGGATCGCGATTTCGGGCCTTATGACGCGTTCAACCTGCAGCAATTATGGTTTGTCGTCATATTGGTCACCGGCCTTTCCTTTGCCGGCTATGTCGCCAACCGGCTATTCGGCGAGTCCCACGGGACGGTTGTGACAGCGGTTATCGGCGGCGCCTATAGTTCCACCGCGGTCACCGCATCGCTGGCCCAGAGATTGCGCGGCGAAGATAGCAACAGGCGCACTTTGTCGGCGGGTATCGCTCTGGCCTCGGCGGTGATGTACGTCCGGGTGTTGCTGCTGACCTTCATACTCGCGCGTTTTGCCTTTGTGCCGCTGGCGATGATCCTGACACCGGCCGCGCTGGTGGCCGCTGTCATCGGATTGCTGCAGCTGCGCCGTAGCGGGGCTGCCAAAACCGACAAGAGCGTCGAAACGCGCAACCCCGTGCGCTTGCTGCCAGCTTTTTTCTTTGCGCTGACGGTCGCGGCAATGTCGCTGGCTGCGCGCTGGGCGGAGGCTGAATTCGGCACCAGCGGGATTGCCTATCTGGTCCTGATCATGGGATCTTTTGATGTCGATGCCGCAATCATAACGCTGGGGGCGCTGCCGCCGGAGACGATATTATCCAATCTTGCCGGCTTCGTGCTGGCGATGACGGTATTGGCCAATATGCTGTTCAAGACCGGGGTGGCCGGTTTTACCGCTGGCTGGAAGAACGGACGCTCGGCGGTAGCCGCTCTGGCCGCGAGCAGCATGGTTCTGGCTGTCGCTGGTATGGTAAGTTTTGTGGCGTTTGATATTCGCTTCTGAAGTCTAGGCTCTAGCTAGCTGTTCGCCGCCAGCCAGATCGTATGTTTCGCGCCTTTGCCGTTGCTCCGCGCCGGGACCGTATTCACATCGACGGTAAAGCCTGATTTTTTCAGTCGTGACGTAAAGCGCGTATCGCCTTCGCTCGACCAGATTGCCAAAATGCCGTTGGAGCGGAGCGCCTTCTTGGCCGTCGCCAGTCCCGCCATGCTGTAGAGCCGGTCATTGGCTTCGTGGGTCAGGCCATCGGGACCATTGTCGACATCGAGCAATATGGCATCATATTCGCGGTCTGCCCTGCTGATGACATCGCAGACGTCACCGGTTGTGATGGTGACGCGGCTGTCGTCGAGACATTTCTGCGACAGATCAGCCATCGGCCCGCGCGCCCATTTGACGATGGCGGGGATCAGTTCAACCACTTCAACATGCGCTTGCGGTGGCAAAACCGACAGAGCGGCACGCAAGGTAAAGCCCATCCCGTAGCCGCCGATCAATATCCGCGGGTTTTTCACCCCGAGGCGTTTGCAGGTAAGGGTTGCCAGCGCTTCCTCCGATCCGCTGAGCCGGCTGTTCATCAGCTCGATCCGCCCGAGCATGATCGAATATTCGTCGGCGCCCTTGAGTTCGCGCCGGAACAGGCGGAGTTCGTCGCCGCCCGGGATGGGAGCTGTGTCGAGAAGTTCGCGGGCAATCATCGGACGAAACTCGCGCCATTGGCGTCGAGTACGGCGCCGGTCATGCTCGGCGGCGCATCAAGCGCGCACCATCTCGCCATTTCGGCAATTTCTTCCGGCTGGGCGACCCGGCCCAGCGGGATGTCGGCGAGCAATTTGTCGCCGCCTCGGCTTTCCAGATAATCTTCGGCCATACCGGTCATGGTGAAACCGGGGCAGATCGCGAAGGCCAGTATCTCGTTCTTGGCATAAGCTCTGGCGATGGTCTTGGTCATCGCCACCATGCCGGCTTTTGAGGCAGCATAATGCCAGTGGTCGGGGCTGTCGCCGCGATAGGCGGCGCGGCTGGCAATATTGATGATCCGGCCCGGCTCGTCGCGCTGCTGGAAATGCAGGACGGCATGGCGGCACAGCTCTGCGGAAGCGGTCAGGTTGATCGTCATCGTCCGGTTCCAGCTTTCCAGCCAGTCGTCACTTGCGACCGGATTGGGCTCGAACAGGCCGGCATTGTTGATCAGCACGTCGATGCGATCATCGAGCCGGTCCAGCGCCTCTTCCCAAAGCCGATCAGCGGCGCCATCCCGAGAGAAATCGGCCGCCAGCAAGCCATTTGCGCCCGTCGTGCTCTGGCCAACGGCCGTGACATTGTCCCGATCCAGCGATTCGACGATGGCCTTGCCAATGCCGCGGCTGGCGCCCGTTACCAATATATGTGTTTTTGCTTTGCTCATGCCGGATGGACTAGAACGACAAGGCGCGCGCGTCCATGGATGATGCAAATTTCGTGATTTCGATTGGCGTCGCATGAACGGGCACTAATAAAATGTCTAAATCAGGCGCATCCGGTTTGCATGAGACGTGCTTTTCGCTAAGGGAATGGTTCGATTTCAAAGACTCCGGTATGACCCGGAGAGATTGTTCAGGGGAATATAATGTCCGGCGTATCAGGTTCATCAACGAACAGACCGCTTTCACCGCATTTGCAGGTGTATAAATGGGGGCCGCATATGCTGGTGTCCATTCTCCATCGGGTCACCGGCGACGGCATGGCGCTGGTTGGCGTTCCGCTGCTGGTCTGGTGGCTTTACGCGATTTCCGCCGGGCCGGAGAGCTATGACTATTTCCTCAGCTGGTTCAACTGGGGCTATATTGGCTATATCGTTCTGGTCGGCATGAGCTTTGCCTTTTTCGAGCATATGTATTCGGGCCTGCGGCACTTCGTGCTGGACGCTGGCGCCGGTTATGAATTGCAGACAAACAGAATGTGGTCGATCGCCGTGCCTCTGGCCGCGATTGTCACCACCGGCGCGATGTGGCTCTACATCGTTTCCAAGAATATTCTTTAGATTAGGAATCGGAACATGGGTTCAGGAACCAATATCGGTCGGGTACGCGGCCTCGGATCGGCGCAGGAAGGCGCGCATCACTGGATAGTGCAACGGGTCACCGCGGTCAGCAATTTGCTGCTGGTCCTGTGGCTGGTATTCTCGCTGATCCGGCTGCCGAATTATGAACATGGCCTGATGATCGAATGGCTGTCCTCGCCATTGGTGGCGGTGCCGATGATGTTGATGCTGGTCAGCATCTTCTGGCATATCCGGATCGGCTTGCAGGTCCTGATCGAGGATTATGTCACGGATCATGGCGCCAAATTCGGCCTGATCCTCCTCCTCAACTTTTTCGCCATCGGCGGCGCGGCTCTGGGAATATTCTCGGTTGCGAAAATAGCCTTTACCGGAGTGGTAGCATGAAGACCGAACAATCCACCCAGCCTACCTACAAGATCATTGATCACACCTATGACACCGTTGTTGTCGGTGCCGGAGGCTCCGGCCTGCGCGCGACCATGGGCGCGGCAGAATCCGGTCTAAAAACAGCCTGTATTACAAAGGTCTTCCCGACCCGCTCGCATACTGTTGCAGCGCAGGGCGGCATCGCCGCATCTCTGGGCAACAACACGCCCGACCACTGGACCTGGCATATGTATGACACGGTCAAGGGATCGGACTGGCTCGGCGACCAGGACGCGATCGAATATCTGGTGCGCGAAGCACCGCAGGCGGTTTACGAGCTGGAACATGCCGGTGTGCCTTTCTCGCGCAACGAAGACGGCACCATCTACCAGCGCCCGTTTGGCGGCCATATGCAGAATATGGGCGAGGGGCCTCCGGTCCAGCGTACCTGTGCAGCTGCCGACCGTACCGGCCACGCGATGCTCCACGCGCTCTATCAGCAGAGCCTGAAATATGACGCGGATTTCTTCATCGAATATTTCGCCATCGACCTGATCATGGAAGACGGCGAATGCCGGGGCGTGATCGCCCTATGCCTCGAAGACGGTTCGATCCACCGGTTCCGCAGTCATGCCGTGGTGCTGGCAACCGGCGGTTCCGGCCGCTGCTATTTCAGCGCGACCTCCGCCCATACCTGCACCGGTGACGGCGGCGGCATGGTGCTGCGCGCGGGTCTGCCCCTGCAGGACATGGAATTTGTCCAGTTTCACCCGACCGGGATTTACGGCGCGGGCGTCTTGATTACCGAAGGCGCACGTGGCGAGGGCGGTTATCTGACCAACAGCGAAGGCGAGCGTTTCATGGAACGCTATGCGCCAAGCGCCAAGGACCTAGCCAGCCGTGATGTTGTCTCGCGCTGCATGGCTACCGAAATTCGCGAAGGCCGCGGCGTCGGACCGGAGAAGGATCATATCTATCTCCACCTCGACCATATTGCACCTGAAGTGCTGGCCGAACGGCTGCCTGGTATTACCGAGACCGGCAAGATCTTCGCCAATGTCGATCTGACCCGCGAAGCTTTGCCGGTGGTGCCGACGGTCCATTATAATATGGGCGGCATACCCTGTAACTATCATGGCGAAGTGATCAATCCGACCAAGGACGATCCGGACGCGATCGTCCCGGGCCTCTATTCCGTCGGTGAAGCTGCGTGCGTGTCGGTGCACGGAGCGAACCGTCTGGGTTCCAACTCGCTGATCGATCTCGTGGTCTTTGGCCGCGCGACCGGTCTGCGGCTGAAGGAAAAGCTGGTGCCGAACGCGTCGCACAGACCTTTGCCGGACGGTTCCGCCGATCTGGCGCTGCAGCGTCTCGACCATTTCCGCAATGCCAAGGGTTCGATCCCGACCGCCGACCTGCGCGTCGAAATGCAGAAAACCATGCAGAAGCATGCCGCTGTGTTCCGCGACAACAAGTTGCTCAGCGAGGGCGTTGAGGCGATGGACAAGGTCAATGCGAAACTGGCCGATGTCGGCGTGACCGACCGCTCGCTGATCTGGAACACCGACCTGATCGAAACGCTGGAGCTCGACAATCTGATGAGCCAGGCGATGGTCACGATCAAGGCTGCCGCCAACCGCAAGGAAAGCCGCGGCGCGCATATGCACGAAGATTATGAAGACCGGAATGACAAGGAATGGATGAAGCACACCGTCACCACCTTTGAAGGTTGGGGCGGCACTGGCGGAAAGGTCGATATCAGCTATCGCCCGGTCCATGATTATACGCTGACCGACGAAGCGGAATATGTGAAGCCGAAGAAGCGGGTTTATTGATTTTGGCTGGAGTGTGGACAACTACCGTTGTTAACTGTCTCCCCAGCGCAGGCTGGGGCCCAAACCGGACTTGAATGGGGGGAAGAGTGTTTCCTCACCGCACCATTGGATTGGATGCCAGCCTTCGCTGGCATGACGGAGTGATCCTGCGATATTCTGCTGCAGTCGCCCCAGCGCAGGCTGGGGCCTAACCCGGACCTGAATGGGGGAAGAGTGTTTCCTCAGCGCAGCATTGGTATGGATGCCAGCCTACGCTGGCACGACCGAGTGTGTCCGCGACATCAACTATTGATCACATCCCATAAATCATCCCAATTGGGATTAGCCTTGATAATCAGGTCGGTTTTCCATCTCCGCTTCCACGCCTTCATCGCTTTCTCGCGCGCTATAGCTTCACAGGGAGAATCATATTCTTCGACATAGACGAGACGACCCAATCCATGTTCGCGACAAAAATCCGAACCCGTTCCATTCTTGTGCTGGCATATTCGCGCCGGCAAATCGGATGTTACTCCAATGTAAAGCGTGCCAAACGGCTTGTTAATCATGATATAAACATAGGCGCGTCTCATAAGGCATGGCTAAATCACTATTAGCTTGAGTACCAGCCAACACCGGCACGACAGGCTGAAACTGTTAAATATTCTTCGCAAAGCCTTCCAACCACTTCCCGCCACCGGCCAATCCCGATAGAAGCACCCGATGCTCGCCCCGATGCTCCCCTCCTTCCTGCTCGTCGTTCTGCTGGTCGAACTGACGCCCGGTCCGAACATGGGCTGGCTGGCCTTGCTCAGTGCCAGCGAGGGCAGGCGAGCGGGTTTTGCGGCGACCGCCGGTATCGGTCTGGGACTGGCGATTGTTGCGGCGGCATCCGCGTTGGGGCTGGCGCAACTGGCGCATGAATCGCCGCTGATTTTCAATCTGCTTCGCTATGCCGGGTCGGCATTTCTGCTCTGGCTGGCGTGGGAGGCATGGGTTTGCGAGCGGGAGGTATCGCCCTCGGCCATCCACAAGAATGGTACGGCGGCAAAGCATTTCCGGCGCGGACTTCTGATCAATCTGCTCAATCCGAAGGCGGCTTTATTCTTCATCGCGGTGCTGCCGGTCCATATTGTCGCAAACGGGTCGGTTGCGATGCAAACGGCGCAGCTGTCGATCGCCTATGTCGCGGTGGCGACGACCATCCATATCATCATCGTCATGCTAGCCGGCCGCGCCCATGGCTGGCTCAGCACCGGTCCTTATGCGCGACTGGTCAGACGCGGTTTTGCTGTGATGCTGGCCGCTATCGCAATATGGTTTTTTGTGGATACATTCCGTTAGGGGCAAGGCCGTTCGGAGTTGAGGAGATTAACCATTGTCGAAATCAACTGATCTGTCCGCCAACATCTATCCGCTCATGCAATATGCGAATGATTTCGACAATTTCGCCATCGATCAGATAAAATACCAGATGATGGCCGCTGGTCATTTTTCTGAGACCAAGGCCACTGGGTTCATGTTCCGGGAATCTCAGGGCAAAGTCTGACAGGCTTTTGATGTCGGCGCCCAAACTCGATATGTAGGACCGAGCCTGCTTGCTGCCCCATCTTTCTATCGTATAATCTGCAATATCTTCAAGATCGGCGAGGGCTTCCGGACGAAACCGGATATCATAGCTCATCTTCAGTGCCGAATTTGCGGTCGATAAACCCGTTCCAATCAACAGGGCGTGCCGGTCCGCTATCGAGTCCCTTTTGCAGTTCGCGCTTCAGGATTTCCAGTTTTACTTCGCGTTCTTCAGCCAATCGTAACGCATCCCGAACGACTTCGCTCACCGAACCAAAGCGCCCGGACTGCATCTGGCGATGAACATATTCCAGATTATTGTCGCTCAGCGCGATGGATGTATTTTTGCTCATTTCCGTAATTTACCAATATTTGGTAGAGCGGTCAATCTGGATGCGTTACCCAATATATCAAGGCCGGGCAGGTGCCTTGCATCCTCGCTCGCGACCGACGCCTTTCAGAAAACCGCGCCGGACCGTACCGGCATAGACAGCCTTGTTATAGCGCCGGCGCTCCGCATTCGCGCCGGTAACCTCGCCGATGATTCCGCCAAAGGGGATGATCGAGCCTACTGCGCTGCCAGCCACCCGGGCAGCGGTTTCCTCGCGCTTCTTCGCGAGGCTCTTGTCGACGGTCTCGTTGACATCCGGGCCCAGCACTTCGTTGAGCTCGCGCACTTCCGCGATGATCGCGGCGCAGCCACGCAGGCCGTTCAGCGAATAGGGATCATCCTGAATATCGATCAGTTTCTGCGGAACTTCCTTGCCGTCAAATGGTTCGGTGACCTTGTTGCCGGCCGATTCCAGCGTCGAATCCTGTGGAGCGCCTTCCTGCGCCAATGCCGTGGTTTCGAGCAGGCCGATGGCCATTATCAAACCGAGCGAGTTTTTCATTTTTTTCATTTCAATCCCCTGACCGCATAGCCTAGCGAAAGCGCAGATTGTCGCGGTTCAACTGATTAACCGCCGTGACGCCCATTAGTTTCATGTCGCGTTCAATTTCATTCTGCAGCAAAGACAATATCCGCTCAACCCCTACCTGTCCGGCGGCGGCAAGGGCGTAGAGATAGAGGCGGCCGCCAGAGCAGGCCTTTGCGCCGACACTCAATGCCTTGAGCACATGGCTGCCCCGAGTGATGCCACCGTCGCAAATCACGTCCAGCTTGTCGCCGACCGCGTCGCAAATCTCGGCCAGCTGGTCGAAGGGCGCGCGGCTGCCGTCCAGTTGCCGGCCGCCATGGTTGGACACCATGATTGCGGTCGCGCCGATATCGACCGCTCGCTTGGCGTCGGCGACCGACATGATCCCCTTTAGGCAGAATTCGCCGTCCCAGTCCTTCGCGATCTCCTCAGCCATCTTCCAGTCGAGTGACTGGTCGAGCATATTGGTGAAATAATCCGCGACCGAGTTGGGCACGCTGCTGCCTTCCGAGACATGGTCCTTCAGGTTTGACAGTTCGAACTTGTCGCGGAACATGTAGTTCAGGCCCCAAGCGGGTTTCGCGGCATAGCTCCAGAAGCTGGTCGGGGTGATCCGCGGCGGGCTGGTAAAACCGGACCGCAGACAGCGCTCCCGATTGCCGCCGACGATAGTGTCCACAGTCAGCGTCAGCGCGTCGAACTTCGCCGCCTTGCAGCGCTCGACCATCGACCGGTTGAGATCCTTGTCCTTGTGGACGTATAGCTGGAACATTTTCGGTGTGCTGATGCTTGCGCCGATATCCTCGATGCTCACGGTGCCCAGCGAGGAGATACCGAAAAACGTGCCGAATTTCTCGGCAGCGCGGGCAACGGCATGTTCGCCTTGCCAGTGGAACAACCGTTGTAGCGCGGTTGGCGAGAGGAAAAGCGGCATCGCCAGTTTCTGGCCCATGACCGTCGTGCTCATGTCGATAGTCTCGACGCCTGTGAGAACATTGGGCACCAGGTCGCACCGTTCATAGGCGGTGGTATTGCGCCGGCGGGTGACCTCGTCGTCTGCCGCGCCGTCGATATAGTCGAATATCGGAAAAGGCAGACGTTTCTTGGCGAGCGCACGGAAGTCGTTCACATTGTGGCAATCGGAGATATTCATAACGACCTTTCGATTTGGCGTGCGTGTGCCTCTGCTCATCGCAGTGGATATAAAGATGATACATAGGGTCTAGACGAACGGAGGCGTCGCGCAAACTAACTTTGTTGGGACGGAAGAGGGAGATTTTATGACGGAGATACAAGCAAATCGGGATGATCCGGGGAAGCCCGAACGATCGCCGGGCCGAAAATTCCTGATGGTATTACTCATGGGGTTTCTCATTACTATCCCGTTGTTTACCGTCTGGCTGCTCAATTATGACCGGCAGAGTCAGAGCGAAACAGCCCAGCAATCGATCGTCTCCGGTTGGGGCGGCCAGCAGGTGTTTGCCGGCCCCCAGATCGTGCTGCCCTATCAGGCGAAGGTCACCGAATCTGTTGAGCAGAACGGCAAGACGGTCACCCGGACCAATATCGTGACCCGCGAATTATTCGTCGCGCCGGAAATGGTGAAGCTGGACAGCAAGCTGAACACCGAAACCAAGAAACGGGCGATTTACGAGGTCATTGTCTATGACACGGCGATTACCGGTTCTGCGATCTTCAGACTGCCCGACGATCTCGATCGCTATGGCGTGACCCGCGACCAGATTGATTTCAGCCGCGCGGAACTGCGGTTCGGCTTGTCCGACGCCCGCGGCTTGGCGGGAGACAATAAGGTCAGCGTCAATGGGCAGGTGCTGGAACTGCAACCCGGGAAGGGACTGGGTGCTACCGGGAACAGCGGGTTTTTCGCCTTTCTCGATAGCAGCGCGCTGGAAAGCGGCGCGATCGAGGCCAAATTCGATGTCCGGTTCAAAGGAAACCAGAGTCTGACCATTGCGCCCAATGCCGGGCAGACAGAGTGGACTGTCCAGTCGACGTGGCCGCACCCCAGCTTTGCAGGGAGTTTTCTTCCCGAAAGCAGAACAATCAATGCCGACGGCTTCGAGGCGAAATATGTGATCACCAATCTGGCGCTCGGCACATCGCTGATCGCCAATGATCCGGGCCAGCAGGTTCAACCGATGCGCGCGAAAGACATGGCCTATAGCGGAGCCGAATATGGCAATGCTGTTGCCGCCAGCGCAACCGTCGACTTGATCCAGCCGGTTGATCTCTATGGTCAGGTCGACCGGGCGGCCAAATATGGCTTTCTGATCATCGGTTTCACCTTTGTCGCGTTCCTGCTGTTCGATCTGATCGGCGGGGTGCGGATATCCTCGGTGCAATATATATTGGTCGGCGTTGCGCTGGTATTGTTCTTCGTGCTGCTGCTGGCTTTTGCCGAGATCATCGGTTTCGCATTGGCCTATATCGCGGCATCGGTCGCCACGATCGGGCTGATCACTGCCTATTCGGCTTCGGTATTGTCGAGTTGGCGACGGGCCTCGATCATCGGCGGACTGCTCGCCGGTCTCTATGGCGCAATCTATATATTGCTCAGCCTCGAAGCTTATTCGCTGCTCATCGGATCGCTGCTGATTTTCGCAGCCCTGGCCGGGGTGATGTTCGTTACCCGGCGGCTTGACTGGTCAGCGACTATCAGCCGGCCAAAGGCATAATTATATGCGGGCTCCGGCGCTGGGTCGCCGGAGCCCGTTTTTTCTAGACCGCACCGGCTGCGAATGTATCGCACGAAGACGGATTGCCGGTCTGCATGCCCTTGCGCAGCCACGCCATGCGCTGCTCGGATGATCCGTGGGTGAACATACTTTCTATCGGCTGCTGGCCGGCTCCGCGCATCAACGTATCATCGCCGATGGCATGGGCGGCGTTCAAACCCTCCTCGACATCACCGGGCTCCATACGGTCGGCATTTTGCGCGGCCCATACGCCAGCGTAGCAGTCCGCCTGCAATTCCATCCGCACCTGTAGCGCATTGCCCTCGGCCTTGCTTGCCCGGCCCTGTGCCTTGCGCACCTGGGTGGCTACGCCGGTCAGATTCTGGATATGATGGCCGACCTCGTGCGCGATTACATAGGCTTGCGCAAAATCGCCCTTCGCTCCCATCCGGGTCGCCATTTCCCGGAAGAAGCTGGTGTCGAGATAGACGCCCTGATCCGCCGGGCAATAAAATGGTCCCATCGCCGCCTGCGCTGCGCCGCAGCCCGATTGCCCGGACTGGTCGTAAAAGGTGAGGGTGGTCGGACGATAGGTTTCGCCGTTCGCCTGAAATAATTTGGACCAGGTCTGCTCGGTCGAGGCGAGCACCTGACATGAGAATCTTTCTTCCGCTGTATCGCAGGCGACATTGGCACCGGAGCTTTCCGACTGGAATCCGCCTCCGCCCGCTCCGTCAGCGAGTTGCAGGCTACCGCTGCTGAAATACAGGAAGGCGAGTGCCGCGCCGCCGATCAGCAAGATCGTGCCGCAGCCCATTTTGCGGCCCAGCAGCATCGGGAGAAAACCGAGCAAAATGCCGAGGCCGCCACCACCGCCGCCAAAGCTCCCGCCGCCGCCACGGCCCTGATCACGTACATTTTTGCTGGGGTCCAGATCGTCCAAACGCATGTTTATCTCCTCGTCGCTTTCCAATTCGCCTGATTCAAGAAAAAGCGCAAGTAGCCCTGATTTCTTTTACAAAAGCATTGCAGTCCGGTCCGACAGTTTTAAGGTCGCCGGAAAGGAGACTATGCATGTTTTTAAAGGGTAAGGTCGCGCTGATTACGGGTTCAACATCGGGCATCGGCGGCGGCTATGCGAAAGCGCTGGCAGCAGAAGGCGCGGCGGTGATGATCAACGGTTTTGGCGATGCGGGCGAGATCGAATCGCTGCGCCAGGAACTCGAAGCGCTGAGCGGGGCGAAGGCCGCGTATAGCAATGCCGACATGACCAAGCCGGAAGAAATCCGGAAAATGTGCGCCGATTGCGTGGAGCAGCTGGGCACGGTCGACATATTGATCAACAACGCGGGTATCCAGTTTGTCGCGCCGGTAGACGAATTTCCAGAAGACAAATGGAATGCGATAATGGATATCATCATGAATAGTGCTTTTCATGCCACCAAGGCGGTTGTGCCGGGGATGAAGGAAAAGGGATGGGGCCGGATCATCAGCACCGGATCGATGCACAGCAAGGTCGCAAGCCCCTATAAGTCCGCCTATAATGCTGCGAAGCACGGGCTCGACGGGTTCGGCAAGACGGTTGCGCTCGAGGTGGCGACCCATGGCATTACGGTCAACACGATTTCGCCGGGCTATACCTGGACGCCTTTGGTCGAGGGCCAGATCCCGAACACCATGGAAGTGCGTGGGATGACGCGCGATCAGGTGATCAACGACGTCCTGCTCGCACCGCAACCGACCAAGGAATTTGTCCAGATCGACCAGATCGCCGCTCTGGCGATTTTCCTGTGCAAGGATGATGCCCGCTCAATTACCGGCGCGAATATCTCGATCGACGGTGGCTGGACGGCGCAATGATTGCAGGGCTTCTATTGCAGGTAGCCGCAGCAGCCGGACCACAGGCAGAAACGCAATGGCCTGAGCAGGCAACGGCTGCGGATGCGGCACGACTGGATCGATGGGAAGAGGCGCTGGAAATCGGCCGCGCTGGCGTTATCGGAGCGGGCGAAGGCGCGCTACTGGCTGCCCGTTCGCCGTTGTTCGAAACCAGCGCGGCGTTGAGCAACAGCAATATTCCGCAAGGTCTCTATAATTGTTCGATTACCAAGCTTGACGGCGATCCGGACGGAGGGCTTCCCTATATTGCTTATAGTCCGTTCAAATGCCGTGTGGTCGATCAGAATGGCCGCAAGCATTTCACCAAATTGACTGGCTCTCAGCGCACGATCGGCTGGATCGATAAAGTGGATAATAAGCAGTCTGCCTATCTCGGGACGCTTATCTATCATTATGAAGATGCTCTGGTTGCCTACGGGAAAACGGCAAAACGCGATCAGGCTGCGGTTGTCCAGCGCATAGGAGCAAAACGGTGGCGGATGGTGTTCCCGTTTCCTGAATATGAAAGCAAGGTCGACGTGATGGAACTGACACCGGTGGAATGAAATTTTGGGCCTGACAAGCGGCTTTGATCGGATTAGTCAGAGAGAAATAAAAAGTAACAGGGGATGATGATGCGGAATTTCATGAAATTGGGTTTGTTGGCGGCGGCTTCGGTACTGGCATTCTCTGCGGCTCAGGCTGACGGGTTGAAGGATTCCATTGCCGCCGATCTGCCATCGCTGATGGACATTTACCGCGACCTGCACAGCAATCCCGAACTCAGCGGCGAGGAAGTCCGCACGGCGGCGAAGCTGGCTGCCGAGGCAAAGCGGCTCGGGTTCAAGGTAACCGAAAAAGTCGGCGGCACCGGCGTGGTTGCGGTCATGGAAAATGGCGAGGGGCCAACCGTGCTGCTTCGTGCCGACATGGACGGCTTGCCGCTCGAGGAGAAAACCGGACTGGCTTTTGCTTCACGGGTGCAGGCAAAAACGCGTCAGGGCAATGACACGTTCGTCATGCACGCCTGCGGCCATGATACGCATATGACGGGCTGGGTGGCGACGGCGCGGCAACTGGTAGCGCGCAAGGCGGAATGGTCCGGGACGCTGGTGATGATCCTGCAGCCGGCGGAGGAAACAGGCGAGGGCGCTCTCGCAATGCTGGAAGACGGCCTTTATACCCGCTTCCCCAAGCCCGATTATGCGCTGGCCTTTCATGACGCGGCTGGCGTGCCGGCGGGATATATCGGCTATGCGCCGGGCTTTGCCCTGGCTAATGTCGACAGTGTCGATATTCAGGTGAAGGGCATTGGCGGCCATGGTGCCTATCCGCATACGACCAAGGATCCGGTCGTTCTGGCCAGCCGCATCGTCGGCTCGCTGCAAACCCTTGTCAGCCGCGAGCTGGATCCGCAGGATCCAGCGGTTGTAACCGTCGGCAGTTTTCAGGCTGGTTCCAAACATAATGTCATTTCGGACGATGCGCTATTGCTGCTCACCGTGCGCAGCTATGGCGATGACACGCGGGCCCAGTTGCTCGACGGGATCAAGAGAATCGCGCGTGGCGAGGCGATTGCCGCCGGCATGCCGGAGGACCGGATGCCGGTTGTGACGTTGCGCGAGGCAGAATTCACGCCAGCCACCTATAACAGCCCCGAATTTTCTGTTGAAATGGCCAGTATTTTTGAAACCCGCTTCGGCAAGGACCGGGTTGTGCAATCCAAACCGGTCATGGGCGGTGAGGATTTTAGCCGCTATGGCCGCGCCGATAAAAATATCAAAAGCATGATCTTCTGGGTCGGTGGAGTGCCAATGGCGGAATATCAGGCTTCGCTGGCCGAAGGTACAAAACTGCCGTCGCTGCACAGTTCCTTCTGGGCGCCCGATGCCGAAAAGGTGATCGCAACCGGTGCCGAAGCGATGACCGCCGCGACCTTGCAGATCATGAAGAAATAGATGGTTTGGCGGTGCATCCTGCTTGTGTCGCTGGCACTTCCGGTTGCGCCGCTCGCCGCGCGGGACGCGAGCGATATAGACTCAGGCTATTTCGAAGGGCGCTGGGCCTTCATCGATGAAGACTGTTCCGCGCCGACCAACTGGACGTTGATTTCCGGCGGAAATTTCGTTTCCGAGGATCTCGTCGGTATCTGGACATGGCGGGAAGGCGAGCTGGTTTTGAATCTCGACGATCTGGCTATTGACGAGGAAAGCGGCGAGCCGGGCGGGCGGTTCCGGATGGACGGTCCGGTCACATTGGTCGATCAGGATCGCTTTGATTTCACCATCGCGCCCGATGTCTATCAGCTGAAACGTTGTCCGTGACAAATAATCGCTATTGCGAATAAGTTGCAACAAACTGATCGATATTTCCGATCAACAAAGATCAAAAAATTCGATGGAGTGCGGTCGCGCGCGCGCCTACTAATCCGCCAGTCCGATTCTCGGAATCGGTGCTTAGTTCAATCACGCCAATAGGAGAAGACCATGGGACTTGCTGGAAGCAAAACCGAACAGAATTTGAAAGATGCCTTTGCTGGAGAAAGCCAGGCCAACCGTCGTTATCTCTATTTCGCCCAGAAGGCCGATATTGAAGGCTATAACGATGTTGCAGCCGTATTCCGGTCAACCGCAGAAGGCGAAACCGGCCACGCCCATGGTCATCTCGAATTTCTGGAAGAAGTTGGCGATCCGGCAACCGGTCTGGCGATCGGCGGCACGTCCGACAATCTGAAATCGGCGATTGCGGGCGAAACCCACGAATATACCGATATGTATCCGGGCATGGCGAAGTCGGCCCGCGAAGAAGGTTTTGACGAAATTGCCGACTGGTTCGAAACGCTTGCAAAAGCGGAAAAGAGCCATGCTGGCAAATTCCAGAAAACACTGGATACGATGGACGCTTAAACCGTCCATTCAGAGGATCATGCCGTCGCCAATATCCCCCTCCCAAAGGGTGGCGGCATGATCATTTTCTTTACCGATCTCCGCCCTTAGGGCGACAGGAAGCATATCATGACTGAAGGCAGCTTGGGTGCGCCGACGCGGCATCCGATAGCGTGGCAGGAGGAATCCTACTATGACGAGGAGGCGCTGGATCAGGAATTGCGCCGTGTCTTCGATATTTGCCATGGTTGTCGGCGTTGTTTCAATCTGTGCGACAGCTTCCCCCAGCTATTCGACCTGATTGACGAGAGCCCGAACGAAGAAGTCGAAGATCTGAGTAGTGGCGACATCAAGAATGTCGTCGATGCCTGTACGCTTTGTGACATGTGCTTCATGGTCAAATGCCCCTATGTCCCGCCGCATGAATTTGATCTCGACTTCCCCCATTTGATGCTGCGACACCGGGCGGTCGAAAATCGCAAGGGCAAGACCGGTCTGGTCGACAGGCAACTGGCCGAAATCGATCGCAACGCCAAGCTGGCCGGAGCATTTTCCGGCGTTGCCAATTGGGCTTCCGATCAGCAGAACGGCCTGACCCGTGGTGTTCTCGAGCGGGTTGCCGGTATCGACAAGCGCGCACATCTGCCTGAATTTGAGGACGTGCCGCTGACCTACCAACATGTCGGCCATGGCCCTGTCGCCAATCCCGATGCCCCGGCTTTTGGTCGAAAGGCTGCCATTTACGCGACCTGTTACGGAAATTTCAACGACCAGACCGCCGGCAAGGCCGCGCTCGACGTGCTCTCGCATAATGGCGTCCAGACACGGGTCGAATATCCTGCCTGTTGCGGCATGCCGAAGCTGGAAAATGGTGACTTGCCTGCGGTGGCGGCATCGGCTGAAGAAGTCGCAGCTTTTTTCGAGCCGATCATCGATGAAGGTTACGACGTCGTTGCCCTGACGCCCAGTTGCGCGCTGATGATGAAATTTGAATGGCCGCTGATATTGCCGGACAATGCAGCGGTAAAAAAACTGGCCTTGGCGACGCGCGATCTCAGCGAATATGTCGTAGAGATTGCCGCAGACAAGGGCCTCGTCCCGATTGCACCGATGGACGCAAAAATCGGCATCCATTTTGCCTGCCACAGCCGTGCCCAGAATATGGGACCAAAAGCGATGCAGATGCTCAAACTGATTCCGGAAGCCAAACCATCAATCACCGAGCGCTGCTCCGGCCACGGCGGGAAGTGGGGAATTTTCAAGGAAAATTTCGACAAGGCCGTCAAGGTTGGCCGTCCGGCTGCCCGCTCGGTCGCGAAAGGCGATCCTGACTATATGGTCAGCGAATGTCCGCTGGCTGGGCCGCATCTGAAACAGATCATGGCCAGCGGTGGCCAGGCAAATGTGCCGGAACGGATCGGTCACCCGATAGAATTGCTGGCCAAGGCCTACGGGTTCTGACGACTGGCTTTGCCGACATGTGCCGTATAAACGGTCGAGATTTTTGAGGATATGATATGCCCCGCGATACCCATGAAATTACCAATGAAGACATAATCTCGCTCGAAGATTACGAGTTGATCCGCAAGGACAAGCGTCAGGAGTCGATCCTGCGCAAGAAATTCCGGCGGATCGCCATCGGTCCCTATGCGACGATCCAGTTTGAAAGCTGGGAAAGCATGTGGTTGCAGATCCAGGAAATGCTGCGGATTGAAAAAGGTGGCGCGGAACAGCTGGTCGACGAGCTGGCTGCCTATAATCCGATGGTTCCGAACGGATCGGAATTTACCGGCACATTGATGTTCGAAATCGACGAGGAAGAGCGGCGTACGGCTTTTCTGAAGACGCTGGGCGGCGTCGATCAGCATATCCACCTCGTTATCGGCGACGAGAAGATCACCGCCGAACCGGAGCAGGACATCGACCGCACCCGTTCGGATGGCAAGGCCAGTGCTGTCCAGTTTGTCCATTTCTCGCTAACCGCCGAGCAGGCAGACAAGTGGAAAGGCATGGAAGGGCAGGTGATGGTCCAGATCGACCATCCCAATTATGGCCATGCCGCGATTATCAGCGACGAATGCCGCCGGGATATGGCTCGCGACCTCGACTAGTGGTCGTTGTTGACGGGCTTGGCCTCGATCGGATTTTCCCGACTGCCTTTTTCCCCCGGTTTGGGACTATTTACCGGAGCCATATTGCCGTTGCTTGCGAACGACCTGTTTCCTGATGGCGATTCCCCCCATGATGCCGGACGTCCGGAGCCGCCGTCTTCTTCATCTGATTCGTCGCTGATGCCATCGTCCAGATGCGTAAGTGGTTCGCCAAATGTGAAGGACTCGTCTTCTTCCTCGTCATCATAGTCCCAGGCATCGTCCGGAGACTGGACCGGGGCAGGTGGCGGGGCTACAGGTTTAGCCTCTTCGACCACGGGCTGCGGTTTCTCGGGCTCTGCCGACGGAGCGATGAGATAGATCAGCACTCCGGTGGAGAGGACGAAGATGAGCGATTCTTTAAGCATGCCGGGGTACCATTTTCTTTGACTATCGGACCTGAAATAGACCGTTGCGGTTAAGAAATATTTACCCTGTGTTGCTGCAAAGAGATTGGATGCTTCCCGAACTGCAGTCCCGAGGCAAAGTCCATTAAGCCATGCTTTGTAAAGACAATGCAAAATCACTTGAAATATTGTAAATAAATTTACATAACAGGGTGATGACAAACCCCAAACTTTTTGCCGGTGCGGCGATCAAGCGACTGCGGCGCAGCGCCGCGATGACGCAGGTCGCGCTGGCCCAGGCGCTCGATATTTCCCCCAGTTATCTCAATCTCATCGAGCGCAACCAACGCCCGCTTAGCGCCCGTTTGATGCTGCTTCTGGCGGACAGGTTCGACTTTGATCCACGGCAATTGATCGCCGCGGAGCCTGGCGGCGGGATTGACGCTATCCGCCAGAGACTGGCCGATCCGCTGTTCGAGGACCTGACGATCGACCGGACGGAACTGGAGGAATGGTTGATCGCGTCGCCCAATAGCGCCGAAGCTTTCGTACGACTGTTTGACAACCGCAAGGCCGCTGGAGAGACGGGCGAAAATATCGCGCCCGATCCGATTCAGTCGGTTCGCCGCGAGATCGAACGCTGGCGCAATTATTTTGCCGATCTCGATTCGATGGCGGAGAAACTCGCCGATGAGCTGCGCCTCGGTGCGGGTGATCTTTATGGCGCGATAACCGAGCGGCTGCGGGTCAAGCATCAGTTGATGATCCGGATATTGCCGGAGACGGTGCTGGCCGACAAGCTGCGCCGTCTCGATCTGCATGCGCGACAATTGCAATTGTCGGAAATGCTCGACCCGGCGTCGCGCACCTTTCAGGCCGCGTTGCTGCTGGGCCAGATAGAAGCCAAGGGCGAGATCGATGCGCTGGTTGCGGGCGGCAATTTTACCGATCGTTCCGCAGAGAAATTGTTCCGCCGCCATCTGTCGGGTTATTTTGCCGCTGCCCTGATGATGCCATATGAGCGCTTCCTGAGAGCCTGCGAGCAAACAGGATATCGCATCCAGGTGCTCCAGCGCCGTTTCGGTGCGGGTTTCGAACAGGTTGCCCATCGTCTGACTACGTTACAGCGGGTCGGATCACGCGGCCTGCCGTTTTTCATGGTTCGCATCGATCGATCAGGGATGATATCGAAACGCTATGCCGGGGCGAGCAATGCGCCGCTGGTGGAAAGCGCCTATCGCTGCCCGCTCTGGGATATTCATCGTGTTTTTGAACAACCCGCAGAAATCCTGTCGCAATTGGTCGCCCTGGAAGACGGTTCGACTTGGTTCACCCTGTCGCGTGCGGTGCAGGGCATTGGTTCTGGCGCCGGTGGATATACACCGGCTTTCGGCATCGGGCTGGGCGTTTCCGCGGATGTCGCTTCGGCGCTGCATTACGCCCGTGGCAAAGACCTCAGCGCCGAACAGGCGGTGCCGATCGGGCTCGGCTGTCCGGCCTGTACCCGTCCGCAATGTTCGCAGCGCTCGGCACCCCCGCGCAGCCGCCCGCTCAAATTTGACGACCGGGAACGCGGATTGACGCCGTTTGACTTCGTCCACGATTAGGCTGGAAGGCTGAAACCGGCGGTGGCAGGATGAGAAACTGTCGACATATTGAACAATTTTAACGAAACCACGCGATTTCCTGCGATTATGCCTGTAAAATTTACCGACAGATAACTTATTTTCCTTATTGGTAATTCGAGCCAAGGAAAGTTCACGCGCAATATGATCCGATTGTTCAAGCATTACATCCCTTATCCGATACTTTTTCTGGGTTTGATCGATTTCCTGCTGTTGCTGATGGCGGCAGAAGCGGGCTGGATATTCCGTGCGCTTCAGATCGACATGGCGGTCGGTTCCATGGCTGAACGTCCGGGGCCGATTTTCAGCTTTGCCCTGGCGCTGCAGCTGGCGCTGATTGCCGTGGGAGTCTATGGACCAGAGGCCCTGCAATCGCTCCGTTTTGCCGCCGCCCGCATCATGGTTGCGATTTCGCTCGGCGTAATTTTCCTATCGTTGCTGTCATTTGCAATGCCCGGCATCACGCTCTGGCGCTCCAACTCGCTCTACGCGATGGTATTGGCGATCGCATTTTTGATGGTGATCCGGATATTGCTTCGGGTCCTGTTCGACAGCGACAGCTTCAAGCGCCGTCTGCTCATTCTCGGTGCCGGCCCGCGCGCCGGTCGTATTTCCCTTCTGGAAAAGCGACAGGAAAGCGGTTTCATCATTGCCGGCTATGTCGACATGAATGAAGGTCCAAGCAATATCGAAGGCGCGGTCCGGCGTCAGGATATCGCGAACCTGCCGCAGCATGTGATTGATCTCGAGGTTAGCGAGGTGGTGCTGGCGCTGGAGGAACGACGCAATTCTCTGCCGGTTGCCGATCTGTTGACGATCAAGACGACCGGCGTCCATGTCAACGATATGTCCAGTTTTGTTGAACGCGAAACCGGGCGCGTCGATCTGGATAGCGTGAACCCCAGCTGGTTTATCTTCTCCGATGGATTTTCCTCGGGTCGCCGACTGTCCACTGTATTCAAGCGCGGATTTGATGTTCTGTTGAGCTTCCTGTTGCTGGTTCTGACCGGACCGGTGATTTTGCTTTTTGCCTTGTTGATCAAACTCGAAAGCCGCGGAGGCGCTTTTTTCAAACAGGAACGGGTCGGACTTTATGGGCAGAAGTTCAGTATCCTCAAGCTCCGCTCGATGCGTGCGGACGCCGAGGCCGGCGGCAAGGCGATCTGGGCATCGGAGAATGATCCACGGATAACGCGCGTCGGAAGTTTTATCCGCAAGGTGCGGATTGACGAGCTGCCGCAGGCGTGGAGCGTGTTGAAAGGCGAGATGAGTTTTGTCGGGCCGCGTCCCGAACGGCCGCAATTTGTCGAAGATCTGCAAACCAAAATGCCTTTTTATACCGAGCGGCATATCGTCAAGCCGGGTATCACCGGGTGGGCACAGATCAATTATCCTTATGGTGCATCTACCGAAGATGCACGGCACAAGCTGGAATATGATCTCTATTATGCCAAAAATTACACACCCTTTCTCGATTTGTTGATCATCCTCCAGACCATTCGCGTGGTTCTCTGGCCCGAGGGCGTGCGCTAGGATGGTCTCGCTTCTGACTCATATCAGCACATTTGGGCATGGTATCGCTGCGATATTGTTCGGCGCGCTCGCCATCTGGCAATTTCAGCGGAAGGTCGAGCGTAGCGAACAACATATCTGGCTGGTGATAGCGATCTCGCTGACCAGCTTTTGGGCATTGTCGATTGCAGTCGAAGGTTTCCTGTCGCCGATTGCCCGCTTTGCCGAGTCCTTGCGCAACTTTGGCTGGCTGGCCTTCATGTTCATTCTGCTGCGGTCCGGAGAAGGGCGCGATGAACCGAAAACGGTCAACAGCATCTATGTCGCGCTGGCGTTTGTATTGCTCGGCCAGATAATAGTAGATGCGCTGATACCTGCTTTTGCGGGAAGCCCGCGTCTGGAAGGCGTCACTTTATATACTTCGCTGGTTTTGCGGATGATCTTTGCCGTGGGCGCGCTCGTGCTGGTCCACAATCTATATTCGATTTCCGCGCCGGAAACCCGATGGGGTATCCGGCTGCCCATGGCGTCGCTGGCTGCGATCTGGACCTTTGATCTCAACCTGTTCACGATCACCTATCTGACACAGCAATTGCCGCTGGAATTGCACGCGATGCGTGGCGCGATGATGGCGGTTGTTGCGCCCATTCTTGCCTTGGCCTCGGTTCGCAACACAGAATGGAATTTGAGGTTGTCGCGAAGCGTTGCCTTCCGATCGTTATCGCTCGTGGCGATTGGCAGTTACCTCCTGATGATGGTCGTCATTGCTACAGCATTGCAGATCATTGGCGGCGACTATGCCCGTCTGGCCCAGATCAGCTTTCTGTTCGGAACATCCATCGGCGCCCTGCTTCTGCTCCCTTCGGGACGGTTTCGGGCATGGCTGAAGGTGAAATTGGCCAAGAATTTTTTCCAGCACCGCTATGATTATCGTGCGGAGTGGATCCGCTTTACCGACACAATCGGTCGCCCCGGTGCCGATAGCGCGCCTTTCCATGAACGGGTGATCAAGGCGATCGCGGATATCACCGATTCACCGGGCGGCATTTTGCTGATACCCGACGATTCTGGCCAATTGGTGCTGCAAGCCCGTTGGAACTGGTCGTCGATCGATGTGCCGGCGCGTGCCTGCACCGCCAGAACGATCTCTTTTTTCGAGGACTCCAGCCATATCGTCGAATTTGACGCGCTGCGTGCCGATCAGGACGACAAATGCGATCCGGCAGCCATTCCGAACTGGATGACCAGCGATGACCGGGCGTGGGCTGCGGTTCCGCTGGTTCATTTCGACCGCCTCACCGGTCTGATGCTGCTGGCGCGGCCACGGATCAACCGGACACTGGACTGGGAAGATCTGGATATGTTGCGTGTAGTAGGTCGGCAGGTCGCCAGTTATCTGGCCGAAGCCCGCAGTCAGGAATCGCTCTCCGAAGCGCAACGATTTGACGAATTCAACCGCCGGATGGCGTTCGTCATGCATGACATCAAGAATCTTGTCAGCCAGTTGAGCTTGCTCGCCCGAAATGCCAAGCGCCATGCCGACAATCCTGAATTCAGGGTCGATATGATCGAAACATTGCAGGATTCAGCCGATAAACTGAACGGTCTGCTGGAACGTTTGTCGCAGCATAATAACGCCAAGCAGGAACCCCCGAAGCCGGTGAAAGTACGGGAACTGGTCCAGTCGATCATCGAGAAGAAACGGATATTGCACAATATGGAAACGACCCAGATCGACGATCTGACGGTGATGGCGGATCCGGTCCGGGTGGACCAGATTCTCGGCCATCTGATACAAAATGCTATCGATGCCAGCGCGGAAGACGAGCCGATCTTCATCAACGCGCGCCGCCGGGATCTGAGCGTCGCTATAGAAGTACGGGACGAGGGGCGCGGCATGTCGACAGAGTTTATTCGCAGCCAGCTTTTCAAACCTTTTGCCTCGAGCAAAAAGGGCGGCTTTGGAATTGGTGCCTATGAAGCCCGGGAACTCGCCCGGGCGATGAAGGGGCGTCTGGAAGTCGAAAGCAAGGAGGGGGCCGGTAGCCGGTTCACACTGATCCTGCCGCTTGCCAAGCGTTTGTCCGATGAAAAACCCACAGATGAAAGGGCCGCATGATGCCGGACAAGAATCAACCGAAAAGAGAAAAACTGCTGATCGTTGAAGATGACCCGGGCCTGCAAAAGCAGCTCAAATGGGCCTATGACGAATTTGATGTTATCGTCGCTGGCGACCGGGAAACCGCGATAGAGATGCTGCGTTCGGAAGAACCGGATGTGGTGACGCTCGATCTCGGCCTGCCACCGGACCCCGATGGCACCACCGAAGGCTTTGCGACGATGGAAGCCATATTGAGTCTGAAGCCGGATACAAAAGTAATCGTCGCCTCCGGTCATGGTGAAAAAGCCAGCGCCTTGCGTGCGATCTCTGGCGGGGCCTGGGATTTTTATCAAAAGCCGGTCGATATTGACGAGCTGGGTCTCATTGTCCGCCGTGCCTTCCATGTCCGTAAACTGGAACAGGAAAACGCCATTCTCGCGGCGAGGGGGAATGGCGAAGGACATATTCTGGGCCAGATCATAACCGGTGCTCCGGAAATGCTGAAAGTCGCGCAAATGATCGAGCGGGTGGCCAACACCAATGCGTCGGTGATGTTGCTGGGCGCCAGCGGTACGGGCAAGGAATTGCTCGCCAAAGGCCTGCATGAATCAAGCGACCGGAGCGGCAAGGCTTTTGTCGCGATCAATTGCGCTGCCATCCCGGAAAACCTGCTGGAGTCCGAATTGTTCGGACATGAAAAAGGGGCTTTTACCGGAGCGATAAAGACCACCGAAGGCAAGATTGAACAGGCCGACGGCGGGACGCTTTTCCTGGACGAAGTCGGTGACATTCCGCTACCGTTGCAGGTAAAATTGCTGCGGTTCCTGCAAGAGCGCGTGATCGAACGGATCGGTGGACGCAACGCGATCCCTGTCGATACGCGGATCGTCTGCGCGACCCATCAGAATCTCGAAAAGATGATCAAGGAAAATGCGTTTCGCGAAGATCTCTACTACCGGCTTGCCGAAATCGTGATCAAGATCCCGCCGCTATCCGGCAGGTCTGGCGATGCGAGTCTGCTTGCCCGGCATTTCCAGAAGAAATTCGCTGCCGAAATCAATCCGGCGGTAAAAGGTCTGGCTCCCGACGCGCTTGCTGCGCTCGAAGCCTGGCACTGGCCCGGCAATGTCCGCGAACTGGAGAACCGGATCAAGCGTGCGGTGATCATGGCCGATGGCAAGATGATCGCCGCCAAGGATCTCGATCTGGACGTGGATGAAGATGCCGCTGGTGATCTGCTCAACCTCAAGGCGGCGCGCGAGGCCGCCGACCGTTCGGCTATCCTGCGGGCTATTTCCCAGACCAGCGGCAATATTTCCAATGCGGCAAAATTGCTCGGTATCAGCCGACCGACTTTATATGATCTGCTCAAACAATATCAGCTGCAGCAAGCCAGCTGAATGGTGATGAGGCATTTTTCCCGGACATTGCGCGTTCGCAGCAATCCGCTGGTTCTGGCGGCGGCGCTGGCGCTGGGCGTGGTTGGCGTTCCGACGGCTATATACGCTGCCAGCCAAGGCAATGCCGATGCCCGCGAGGCCTTTGCCAATGCCGAGAAATTTCGTGCTCTTCGTGATGTAAGATCCGCCCGGATCGAACTAATGAATGCGATCAAGGCCGATCCCGAATGGATCGATGCGCGCGTGGCGCAGGCCGAGGTACTGCTCGGGCTTTATGACGGAATTGCCGCAGAAGCGGAACTGGACCATGCGCTGGAACTTGGTCTCGACCCGGCTGCTGTACGGCATCTCTATGGCCATGCCTTGTTGTTGCAGGGGAAGGCGCAAAAGGCGCTGGATCAGTTGCAGGCGGATGATATCCCCGCCGAACATCAAGGCTATGCAGCGCGCATATTGGGTAAGGTGGCTCTGCAACTGGGGGATGATCCGCTTGCCAGCCGGTCTTTCAACCGGGCGATGGAACTGGACCGGCGGAATCCGGATCTATGGGTCGATATCGCGCGTTTCCGTGCGGATTCCGGAGATCAAGCCGGTGCGACAAACGCGGTCGACGAAGCAGTGAAGCTGGATCCGGACAATATTCGCGCGCTGCAATATCGTGGCGAGTTGTTGCGGTTCCAGTTCGGTCTGGGTACGGCGCTGCCGTGGTTCGAGCGGGCGCTGGAGATTGACCCCAATGATGTGCCGCTGTTGACCGAATATGCAGCGACCCTGGGCGATATGGGACGGATGACCGAGATGCTCACGGTCGCGCGCAAAATCATTGCTCTGGATGGCCGCAACCCGAGGGCCTTTTTCATGCAGTCGGTTCTGGCAGCGCGGGCGGGTAACTATGGTCTTGCAAGACGATTGATGCACAAGACCGAAGGCACAGTCGACAATGTTCCGGCGGTCATGCTGGTGCAGGGCATTATCGAACATGGCGAAGGCAATTATAACGCCGCCGTCGACAAATTTGCCCGGCTCGCGTCGATCCAGCCTGATAACCGGCAGGTGCAAAATCTGCTGGCGCGCTCGCTTTATCTGGCCGGAAGCGCGGTCGATGCCGTCGATGTTCTCAAGTCCCAGGTCAACAGGACCGGTGCCGATCCCTACGCCTTGTGGCTGGCAGGGCGCGCGCTTGAATCATTTGATGAACGCGGTCAGGCCGCAGGCGTCATGAACCGCGCTGCTATCCATGACACCGGCAGGGAAGGCGCGATTGTCGAGGACGTGCCGCTCGGCATATTGTCTGCCGAAGCGCAGCGAAATCCGAATGATGCACGGGCAGTGGTTCCCTATATTCGCGCGCTCTATAATGCCGGCGATTATGTCACGGCCTTTGCCGAGGCCAAGCGGCTGCAAGAGGGTAACCCGGGCGCAAGTGCAGCGCATATACTGGTTGCCGATGTCGCCGCCGCAATGGGTAATTTTGACGAAGCGCTTAACGCGCTGGACAAGGCGCGCAGCATCCGCTTTTCCGAACCGGTGATGTTGCGTCTGGTCGAGGTGCTACGGTCACAGGGTAATATGCAGAAATCGGGCGAGGTTCTGGCGCAATATCTCAATTATAATCCCAGCAATATCGCTGGATTGCGCTGGATGGCTTATGCCCATCTCGAAACGAAAAGCTGGTCCGTGGCGGCCCATCTTCTGGAAAATCTGCGGCTGCGGATTGGCGACAATGATGCGTTGATCATGGCCGGACTGACGCAGGCCTATACCGGGCTGGGGCAGACCGACAAGGCGATTGCCGCCGGGCGGATTGCCTATCGCGTGCAACCGTCAAGCCCGGTAGTGTCGCATCTCTATGGTCTCGCTCTGACTGCGGATGGCAAGCGCAAGCAGGATGCGATAGCGCTGCTCGAAAAAGCGGTCGCTATCATGCCTGAGAATAGGGTCTATCGGGAAAGTTTGCGGCACGCCCGTTCCATCGCCGGGCAGAGCCGGAGTAGCGCTGAAAGTTGAACGCCGTTCAGGCTTCGCTTTTTACCAGATCATCAATCGACAAATCGAGCCGCTTCATCTGGCGCTCGACGGGGGGCCAGACATTCTTGATGAAATCTTCCCGTTGCGCCCGGCGCAGGCGATCTTTTGCGCCCGCCGCGACGAACATGCCGACTCCGCGCTTCACTGTGACGAGTCCGTCCTCCTGGAAGCCCTGATAGGCTTTTGCAACCGTCAGTGGGTTGGCACCTTGATCGGCTGCAAAAACGCGAACCGATGGCAGCATGTCACCTTCGCGATATTCGCCATCCAATATGGATTCGGAGATTATGTCGCGTAGTTTCAGATAGACGGGCTTGCTTGAATTGTTCATACTGCCTCACTGCCATAATACAGCCATGCAGGCAAGGCAGAAGTTCAGCTTTTTCGGGTATTTGGTAAAATCATGTATCGGCTTCGCCCGCAGTTGCGGGGTTCCAATATGAGAATATATCCTTGAGTTCCGGTCGCGGTCGTTCGGCCAGTTCGGCGTTGGATGTACCGAGATAGAGGAAGCCGGCGATTCTTTCCGGATCAGAACCGAACAGATCGCGGACATCCTCGTTGAATGCCGGCCAGCCGGTAATCCAGCCACCGACAAATCCCATGGCGTGGGTGGCGTGGAGAATGTTCATCACAAATGCGCCGCAGCTCAGTTCCTGTTCCCAGAGGGGAATCTTGGTCGATGTGACAGGGGAGTACATCACGACCAGCAGGGTCGGCGCCAGGCAGGCCATCGACTCCAGCGATTCGAGTTCCATCCGTCCGGCTTCCGGCCGTTCTTTCAGATAGGCATTGTGGATGCCATTGGCGAGAAGGCTGCGCTGATCATCGCCAACCGCAATCACGCGCCAGGGCGCCAGCTTGCCGTGATCCGGCGTCCGCAGAGCAATGGTGACAATCTCTTCGATCTGGGCCTCGCTCGGACCGGGTGCAATCATATCGCGCGGTCGCCCGGATCGGCGGGATGGGAGGTAGCTGGCGAGACTGCTGAGGTCGTTAAATTGCTTTTCGGTCATATCCGTCACTTCGGAAGAGACGGGGCCGATTGCAAGGCGAATATGCGATAAACCGGTCTCGCTTGTAACAATCTGCTTCACTTGCGCATTTTTTTCATTAGGGTGCGGGGCAACCGGACTGCATCATATAGTCCACACAGTATATCGGGGAGTTCATAAATGGCGGGTGAGTATCTGGAATCAGGCGATGCACGAGGCACATTCCTCGGCCATCCCAAGGGACTGTTTGTTTTGTTCTTTGCCGAAATGTGGGAACGTTTTTCCTATTACGGCATGCGCGCCCTGTTGATATTCTATCTCGTTCAACACTGGATGTATTCGGATAGCGAAGCGGGCGTAATCTACGGTGCCTATACCGCTCTGGTCTATATCACACCGGTCGTTGGCGGCTATCTGGCTGATCGTTATCTCGGGCAGCGCAAAGCGGTTGCCTTCGGGGCCTTGCTGTTGACTTTCGGCCATTTTCTGATGGCTTTCGAAGGAGACGGCCTTGGTCAGGCTGACCCTGCGATCAATATCTTCTGGCTGGCACTTGCCTTCATCATCGTCGGTTCGGGCTTTTTGAAAGCCAATATCTCGGTCATCGTCGGGCAACTTTATACCCGTACGGACATCCGCCGCGATCCGGCCTATACGATTTTCTACATGGGCATCAATCTTGGCGCCGCGCTGGGTGCGATTATCGCTGGCTGGCTGGGTCAGACCTATGGTTGGTCTTACGGCTTCGGTGCCGCCGGACTGGGCATGTTGCTCGGTCTTGTCGTATTCATCTGGGGCAAACCGCTGCTGGTCGGCCGTGGTGAAGCCAATGATCCCAAGCTTCTCGAAAGCAAGGTCGGCGGCATCAAGTTTGAATGGCTGCTCTATCTCCTCAGCTTCGCGACTGTCGGTCTTGTCTGGATATTGATCCAGTATCAGGCTCTGGTCGGATCATTGCTGGGCATCGCCGGTGCAATATTGGTGATTTACGTCCTTTATACCGCTGTCGCGAAACTGGCTTCGGAGGATCGCGACCGTATCTTTGCGGCGATGTTCCTGATTTTCGGTTCGATCCTGTTCTGGGCCCTGTTCGAGCAGGCTGGTTCGTCGCTGAACCTGTTTACCGACCGCAGTGTTGACCGGACCATATTGGGAATCGAAGTCCCGGCATCGGTATTCCAGTCGATCAATGCGATCTACATTGTGTTGCTGGCGCCGGTCTTTGCATTGCTCTGGACCATGCTCGGCCGCAGGGGGCTTGAGCCTTCCGCGCCGGCGAAATTCGGTCTCGGACTGATCCAGCTGGGCGCAGGCTTTCTGGTGCTGGTTGCCGGTGCATTGGCCGCCGGAACCGGTAATCTTACTCCGGTCCTGTTCATTTTCCTGATCTATCTGCTGCATACGACCGGTGAACTCTGCCTGTCTCCGGTAGGTCTGAGCGCAATGAACCGCCTGGCGCCTTCGCATATGGCGAGCCTGATCATGGGTACCTGGTTCTTTGCTTCTGCCACCGGTAACTTCGCTGCGGGATTGATTGCTTCGGCTGTCGGCGCGGAAGGTGCCGGTCCCGATCGCGTACTGGAAGTCTATTCAACCGTTGGTTGGGTAGCGGTCGGTGTTGGTGTTGCGGTGATTTTGATTTCGCCGCTGATCAAGAAGCTGATGCATCTGGATACACTTGCGGACGACAATGTCGGTGATGATCTGGAAGGCCAGTCGGAATTTGGCGAGCCCGGAGCCGGCGGTACCCACCCGACGATAAAATCATAAGACAAAGGGGTTTTCTATGAAATTTCGGGCTTTGCTGGCGCTATTTGCTGGCGGATCGCTGTTGGCCGGTTGTGCGGCCACCGCAGCGGATACCAATTCGGCCAGCACGGTCGCTCCCGTAAAGTCGGGCAAACCGGTAAAAACGGCTTTCCCGTCGACCTACAAAGCCTATCCGTCCACTCCCACCGCCATCACCGGCGTGACTATCTTCGACGGTGAAGGTGGTCGGATCGACAATGGTACCGTGTTTATCGCGGGCGGAAAAATAACCTCTGTCGGTGGCGCTGATACCGCGATCCCCGCCGACGCAACGATAGTCGACGGCTCCGGCAAATATGTGACGCCGGGCATCATCGATGTGCACAGTCATCTCGGCGACTATCCGACGCCCAGCGTGTCGGCGCATAGCGACGGCAATGAAGCGACCTCTCCGGTGACCCCCGAAGTCTGGGCGGAACATAGCGTCTGGCCGCACGACCCCGGATTTTCGCGGGCGATGGCCAATGGCGGGATCACCTCTCTGCAAATTCTTCCCGGCTCGGCCAATCTTTTTGGTGGTCGTTCGGTTACGCTGAAGAACGTGCCGGCGCGAACCGTGCAGGCGATGAAATTCCCCGGCGCGCCTTATGGTATGAAAATGGCCTGCGGCGAAAATCCGAAGCGGGTTTACGGCAGCCGCAACCGCATGCCATCGACGCGGATGGGCAGTCTGGCGCTCAACCGGCAGACATGGATCGACGCGCAGGAATATCGCAGCAAGATGAATGATGCCAAGCCGCCTAAGCGCGATCTGGGCAAGGAAACATTGGCCGGTGTGCTCGACGGAGAAATACTGGTCCACAATCATTGCTACCGCGCCGACGAGCTTGCCCAGATCATCGATATGTCGAAGGAGTTCGGCTATAAGGTGACCGCGTTTCATCATGCCGTCGAAGCCTATAAAATTGCCGATATATTGGCGGAAGAAGGCATTTGCTCCGCCGTCTGGGCCGACTGGTGGGGCTTCAAAATGGAAGCTTATGACGCCATTCCGGAAAATGCGGCGCTGCTGCAAAAGGCCGGTGCCTGTGTGATCATCCATAGCGATGACGAAAACCAGATCCAGCGACTCAATCAGGAAGCGAGCAAGGCGCTTGCCGATGGCCGCGCGATGGGGATCGAAATCAGCGACGCGCAAGCAATACAATGGATCACGCTGAATCCTGCCAGAGCGATGGGCATTGATAAAATGACCGGCAGTCTGAAACCGGGCAAGATGGCCGATATGGTCTTGTGGAACGGCAACCCGCTCAGCGTTTATTCGCGACCGGAGAAAGTCTGGATCGACGGTGCGCTATTGTTCGACAGTGGAGATGCCAGCCGCCGTCCGGTCAGTGATTTCGAGCTCGGCCAGCCGGGTGAAGGAGACGTGAAATGAAGCGTTTTGCAATATTGCTCGCCTCCGCTGCAGCTCTGATCACCGCTCCTCTTGCGGCGCAGACCACGGCCATCACCGGCGGCAAGGTCGTGATCGGCGACGGTAGCGCGCCTATCGAAGGCGGTACGGTGCTGATCCGCAACGACCGCGTTGTCGCTGCCGGTGCCAATGTCACCATCCCCGCCGATGCGCGGCGGATTGACGCGACCGGTAAATGGGTCACCCCGGGTATTTTTGCCGGGTTCAGCCGGATCGGTCTTGTCGAGGTCGGCGCGGTTACCCAGACCAATGACATGAACGCCAGCGGCTCGCCTTTCTCGGCGGCCCTCGATGTTCAATATGCGATCAATCCCTTTGCATCTCCGGTAGCGGTGAACCGCGCGGCAGGGGTCACGCGGGCGGTTGTCTCGCCGAGTACCTCCAGTTCAATTTTTGGTGGCTATGGCGCGGTTGTCGATCTCGGGCAGGATGAAAATCCGATCACCAAGGCGCGCGCGTTCCAGTTTGTCGAACTGGGCGAAACCGGACACAGTCGGGCAGGGGGCAGCCGTTCTGCTTCCCACATCCATTTTCGGGCGCTGCTCAATGAAGCGCGCACCTATGCGCGCAACCCCGCTGCCTTTGATAGCGACCTGCTCAAGGCGTCCGATGCAAAGGCATTATTGCCGGTGATCAACGGCAGCACGAAGCTGCTCGTCCACGTCGAAAGCGCCAATGACATTTTGAAGGTTCTTGACCTGCGCAAGGATTTCCCGGCGCTGAAACTGGTCCTGGTCGGTGCCAACGAAGGCTGGCGCGTTGCCGGTCATATTGCGGCAGCGGGCGTGCCTGTGCTGGCCTCGGCGCTCAGCGATCTTCCTTATGGTTTTGAAGACCTGTCGGCGACCCAGTCAAATATTGGCCGGATGAAGGATGCCGGCGTCAAGGTGGCAATCGGCATGATCAATGACAATGATGCCCATCAGCTGCGCTATTCGGTGCAATATGCCGGCAATCTCGTCGCGCTGAATAAAGTGCCGCGTGCTACCGGTCTGAGCTGGGACGAGGCGTTTGCCGCGATCAGTTCCGTACCCGCCGACATCATGGGCATGAGCGGACAACTCGGCTCGCTAAAAGCCGGTCGTCAGGCAGATGTTGTGATCTGGAGCGGTGATCCTCTGGAGCTTTCGACCCAGGTCGAGACCGTGATTATCGACGGCGTCGACCAGTCGCTGAGCAATCGCCAGATGCGGCTGCGCGACCGGTACAGCAATCCGGCCCCGGGCGCGTTGCCAAAGGCTTATGATCGCTAGCCGCTAGAGGCGCACCATCGACATCATCCGGTCGCCATAGCGGAGGCCTGCGGTGCCGCCGACGGGCGCTGCGGTTTCCAGCTCGTCGAGATCTGCTTCGGTCAGTTCAATGTCGACGGCCGCCATGCTGTCTTCCAGAGTGGCCCGCCTTTTCGATCCGGGAATAGGCACGATAAAGTTGCCCTGTGCCATGAGCCAGGCGAGGGCAATTTGTGCCGGCGAGCAGTGATGCCGTTCGGCTACCGCCTTCACCACGTCGACCAGTTTCATGTTCAGAGAGAAATTCTCTTCCGAATAGCGCGGGTCATTGCGGCGATAATCATCTTCCGGCAGATCGTCGCGGCTGCTGATCTGGCCCGTCAGGAACCCCCGGCCCAAAGGACTGTAAGGGACAAAACCGATGCCGAGGTCTTGACAGACCGGCAGGATGTCTTCCTCGATACCGCGCTCCCACAGGGAATATTCGGACTGCAAGGCGGCAATCGGATGGGTTGCGTGCGCCTTTTTAAGGGTTTCTGCTCCGGCTTCCGACAGGCCGAGATAGCGGACCTTGCCTTCTGTCACCAGCTCCGCCATCGCGCCGACCGTATCCTCGATCGGGACATTAGGATCGACGCGGTGCTGGTAGAACAGATCGATGGTATCGACGCCCAGCCGGAGCAAGGATCCCTCGCAGGCCCGGCGCACATTGGCCGGGCTGGAATCGACGCCGGTCACTTGTCCATCCTTGAATGCAAAACCGAATTTGGTCGCGATGACCAGTCGCTCGCGGCGTCCGCGGATCGCCTGGCCCAGCAATTCTTCATTGACATGCGGGCCGTAGACTTCGGCAGTATCGAAGAAGGTAACACCAAGTTCGATCGCCCGGTCAATCGTCGCGAGGCTTTCGGCCCTGCTGGCCATGCCGTACATGGCTGTGCCGATTCCGGCCATTGGCATACAGCCGAGACCCAGCGCGGAGACTTCCAGTTCGGGTCCGAGTTTGCGATATTTCATGTCATATCTCCTTCGCTTCTGGCGATTGTCGCCGTCACGGCCATATTCGTGCTGACGTTGGCAACCGTCCGCATGATATCAGGAAAGGTCTCTATTGCCAAAAGCAGTACCAGCGGTTCGATCGGGACGCCCATCGCGATGCAAATTGGCGCGATGGACGTGATGAAGCTGATCGAGCCGGGCAGGCTGACCGCTCCCATGGTGGTAATTGCTGCCACGACCACTCCGATCGCCAATGCGCCGACCGACAGTTCAATTCCCATCAGATGGGCCACGTAAATGGCAACTGCGAGGTTCATGCAGGGGCCGGTCGCGCGGAACAGGGCGACCGCGATCGGCAGTACAACATCGGCCGAGCGTTCGCCGACGCCCATGGCTTTGACGCCGTTGACCATCGCTGGCAGGGAAGCGAGCGAGCTTTGCGTGGAAATCGCTACCGCCTGAGCCCTTGCCGATGCCTTGAAAAATGCAATCGGGCCGCGTTTGCCGCCGATATAGGTAAGCACATAGCTGAACAGCCAGATCACCGCGCCGATGCTGCTGACGATCAGGACATAGTGGAGCAAGGCGCCAAAGGCCGCCAGTCCTGCATTGGCGCCGACGCCGAGCGCCAAAGCGAAAACGCCCAGCGGTGCCAGCGCCAGGACCCACTGGATCAGGATCAGCAGCGCGTCGGCAACAGCATTGAAAAACTGGTCGAGCATCACTCTTTGCCCCTCGGGCAGGCGGGTGATCGCAAAGGCAAATGCCAGGGCAAAAACCATCAACGGCAGCACAGCGTCTTCTGCGGCAGAGGCGATGGCATTGGTTGGAATGAGCGCGCGGAGGAATTCGCTGAACGGAGGCACCTCGCCCGGTGGCGCTGCGCTTCCCAGTGCAGATCGCAATGCTGCTGCAGCGTTCCCGTCAAGCGGGAAGAGTTCGAGCAAGGCGGGCGTCACCAAGGCGGCCATGGCCGAGGAGCACCAGAGAATGAAAATCATGAAAAATATGGCGCGAGCGGTCATCCGTCCGGCTCGGGCCATGGACGCTGCCTTGCCGATGCCGACGATGAGCAGGGTGAATACAAGCGGAATGACGGTCATGCGCAAGGCGTTGAGCCACATGTTGCCGATCACGTCAGCCGCTTCGACGAGCAAGGCGTTTCTGGTGCCGACAAATAGTCCGACCAATATGCCGAGAACCAGAGCAAGCAATATGATCAGTGCTTTTTTCAATATCCTGGCCCTTTGGTCTGTTCGAATGGACCATCAACCATGGCGGCCTCCATCTGGCAAGGGATGATTAAGTGTAAATTTTGGGATTGAATTCATTCCTTCTTGGTTTCCGCCGGTTTGATGGGCTAGAGACGTGCGGAACAGGGCCTGACCATTTTGGGATGTGAGTTTATATGACCAAGAAATTTTTCGGTACCGACGGTATCCGCGGCCTGACCAACAAGCACCCGATGACCGCCGAAATCGCCATGAAAGTAGGGCAGGCCGCCGGACGGCATTTTCTGCGCGGAGATCACAAGCATCGCGTTGTGATCGGCAAGGACACCAGGCTATCGGGCTATATGATGGAAAATGCGCTGGTTGCCGGTTTTACCAGTGTCGGCATGGATGTCGTGCAGGTTGGTCCCATGCCAACGCCTGCGGTGGCTTTGCTGACGCGGTCAATGCGCGCCGATCTCGGGGTGATGATATCGGCCAGCCACAACCCCTATTATGACAATGGTATAAAATTATTCGGCCCCGACGGGTTCAAGCTGTCGGATGAAGACGAACTCAAGATCGAGGCTTATCTTGAGGAAGAGACGAAATTGGCGGAGCCGGCGGATATTGGCCGCGCAAAAAGATTTGAAGACGCCCGCGGCCGCTATATCCATGCCGTCAAAATGTCGCTGCCGGACCATATCAGACTGGATGGCCTGAAAATCGTTTGCGACTGTGCCAATGGCGCGGCTTATCAGGTGGCGCCTTCTGCATTCTGGGAATTGGGGGCCGAGGTTGTCAGTTTGGGGATCAATCCCAATGGTCTGAATATCAATGACAAATGCGGCTCGACTGACTTGGCCATATTGCAGGAAACCGTGGTCTCTTCCGGCGCCCATATCGGCATTGCGCTGGATGGAGACGCCGACCGTCTGATCGTTGTCGATGAAAAAGGACAGGTCGTGGACGGTGATCAGCTTATGGCATTGATCGGGTCGAGCTGGAGCCGCGACGGCTTGTTGCGCGGTGACGGCATCGTCGCGACGGTGATGTCCAATCTCGGGCTGGAACGGTTTCTGAAGTCTCAAAATCTGGATCTGGTGCGGGCGAATGTCGGTGACCGCTATGTTCTCGAAGAGATGAAAAAGGGCGGTTATAATGTCGGCGGGGAGCAGTCCGGCCACATGATCCTGCTGGACCACGGCACCACCGGCGACGGCACGGTGGCCGCCTTGCAGGTATTGGGGCAACTGGTCGAAAGCGGCAAGCCGGCCAGCGAATTGCTGCACCTGTTTGATCCGGTTCCGCAACTGCTCAAGAATGTCCGCTATAGTAGCGGCCAGCCGCTCGACAGCGAGAAGGTCAAGGCTGTGATCGCGGAAGCGGAAAAGGAACTGGAAGGTTCCGGCCGCCTTCTGATCCGCAAATCGGGAACCGAACCGCTGATAAGGGTGATGGCAGAGGGTGATGATGAAGTTCAGGTCAACGCAGTCGTCGACCGGATTTGCGCCGTTGTCGAGGAAGTGGCTCGCTGATGCTGGCGATGCGTCCCGATTGCGAAAGCTTTGGCAAGGATTTGCCAGCCGAGCAAGCTGGCGCGCTGATCTGCAGTTTTGAATGTACATTTTGTGAAAATTGTAACAGCGAAAAGCTCCACAATATCTGCCCCAATTGCGGTGGTATATTGAAAGCCCGGCCGACCCGTTCAGCGGAGCTGCTGGAGAAATATCCTGCTTCTACCGAACGGAAATATAGATGCTGAGCTTTCTCGATGCGATGGATGCCAGAACCATTGTGGTCATTGGTCTGATCCTGCCGGTGCTGGTGACGCTGGTCCTTTTCTTTTTTGCGCGCGGGTTTTTCCGGCGGTTCTGGATATTGATCCTCCTGATTGCCGGGGCGCTTGAATGGTTCCTGATCGTCCAGGTCGGGCCGCTGTTCCTGTGACCGGAAAATGCCCACGGATATTGTCGATCGCCGGTTCCGACAGCGGCGGCGGCGCGGGCATACAGGCGGATATCAAGACGATCACCATGCTGGGCGGCCATGCGATGACGGCGATCACCGCGATCACTGCGCAGAATACGCTGGGCGTCCAGGCGGTTCATCAAATACCCACCGCGATGATACTGGACCAGATCGAATCCGTTGTCAGCGACATCGGCGTCGATGCGGTCAAGATCGGCATGATCGGCAGCGCCGATGCGGCGCGGGCGGTGGCGCAATATCTTGATAAGCTCAGCATCGCGGTCGTCTTTGACCCGGTGATGGTCGCGACCAGTGGCAGTACATTGGCGGACGCCGACACGATCGCGGCCTTTGGCGCATTGATGGACATTGCTTCTGTCGTCACGCCGAATTTGCCCGAGCTGAAGGCATTGGGTGGCAGGGACGAGATCCTGGGACACGGCTGCCATCTCGTCATCAAGGGTGGTCATGGTGACGGCGCTGTGGTTGTCGATGAACTATATGCGCCGACCGGACTGATCAGGCGGATCGAGGGCAAGAGGCTGGATACCAGCGAAACCCACGGCACCGGCTGCACCTTTGCCAGCGCACTGGCTTGCGGACTGGGCAGCGGGATGGCGCTTGAAGCGGCATTTGAACAGGCGATTTCGTTCACGCGGATCGCGATATTGGAAGCACCGGGGCTTGGCCAAGGCAGCGGTCCGCTCGGCCATCAATTTGTTACCGATTTTCAGGACGATGATCGATGATCGCAGGTGTGGATGAAGTGGGCAGGGGGCCGCTTGCTGGCCCGGTCGTGGCTGCTGCGGTAATCCTGCCCGATGGTCACAACATCATCGGACTGGATGACAGCAAGAAGCTGACCGCTAGAAAACGCGCTCGACTGGAACTGGAAATCCTCGATTGCGCCCGTTTTTCGGTGGCGCAATGTTCCGAGATCGAGATTGACGATATCAACATCCTCCAGGCGACGATGCTGGCGATGACACGGGCTGTCGAAGGTCTGGATGATGTGCCCCGTCATGTGCTGGTCGATGGCAACCGCTTGCCCAAGTGGCGCTATTCAGCCGAAGCGGTGATCGGCGGAGATGCGATCCATCCCTGCATTTCTGCTGCCTCGATCCTCGCAAAGGAATTTCGCGACCGGTTGATGATCGCCGCGGCTGAAGAATATCCGCAATATGGCTGGGAGCGGAACAAGGGCTATGGCACGGCGGAGCATCTGGCGGCGTTACGAGAATATGGCCCGACGCCCCTCCACCGGCGCAGCTTTGCTCCGGTGTCCCAGATGGAATTGCTCTAGGCTTCCGCCTCTGCCGGCTTTGGCGCGATCTTGCGCTCTGCCAAAACCCATTCGCCGCTTTCGCTTTTGATATATTTGGGTTGGCGGGTGACGTTCCAGACCAGGCCCATTTTCTCCAGCAGCAGCAGGACATAGCCGGCGATATCGATCTCCCACCATGCCATGCCCTGAAAACTGGCGCGCGGATGTTTGTGATGATTGTTGTGCCAGCCCTCACCGAAGGTCAGCAGCGAGAAAATGAAGCTGTTCTTGGCAGTGCCGACGCCCTTGGTGTGACGTTGTGATCCGACGACATGGGCGTAGCTGGAAATCCCCAAAGTGATCTGCAGGACGACGAAGGTCCGGAAATAGCCACCGATCAGGATCGTGCTGATGACATGGTCCCAGCCGCCAAAGGCAAGGCCCCAGATGCCCGGAAAGATGATCAGCGAGAAGATCAGCCAGTACCAGCGCGTCTTGTGCAGCCAGAGCACGACATCATTGTCGGCAAGACCCTTGCCATAGATGCTGGTGTCGGTGACGCAATCGTCCATGAACCAGCCGAAGTGCGAGTGGAACATGCCCTTCAACCGGCTTGTCTTGCGACCCCGGCCATCGAGCCACGGGCTGTGCACGTCGCCGATTTCATCGCTATGGGCGTGGTGACGCCGGTGGTCGGTGGCCCAGCGCAATACCGAAGACTGGATCGACATTTGCGCCATTGCGCCGAGTATATATTGCATCGGTACCGATGTTTCGAAGGCCTTGTGCGAATAATAGCGGTGAAAGCCGAGCACGATGCCGAGCATCAATATGATATATCCGGCGATGAAGGCCGACCATTCGACCCAGCCGGTATCATAAGTGAACATATACCAGACCGCAGCGATCGATCCGAAAATCTTGGATCCGAAAACAATCGCATATTCCCTGCGTTTCTCGCGTCCAGCCTCGCCGCCGACTATGACGCCGGGATGGGGCCGGGGTTCGTCGCTTTGCTGAGAAATGCCGTTTTCTTGCTGATATTTATCGCGAAAATTGCGCGCCATCTGTTTTCCGACCCCTGTAATGTTACACTTTGGAGCTAATCTGCTTATCCAGCATATAGCCGGAGCGCTCCTTTTTGGGAACCAAATTTGAACTCGGGCAAATTCCCGAAAAAAATCAAATATATTTTCCGGACAGAGTCTTTTCCGTCACACCACTAGGGATTGAGTCTCGCTTTGCGGCTCTGACTCCATATCTGGTGACGGACTCGTTTCGTTCTCCTGCTCAAATTTCTGTTAACCATAAAGATACGCCTTTAACCTATGTTAACGGCCTTGACCGCCGGCCATTTCGGACTCACCGTTAGCGCTGTTGGAAAAAGGAATAGAGTTTCATGGGGATTATCGAGCGCATTCACGCGCCCAAAGCACGCACCGCATCACGCGCTGCAACACGCACCGCAAAGAAGGCTGTCGATCTGCCATTGGGGCAGATATTGAAGATGGATTGCATCGAAGCCATGGCGTCCCTGCCGGATGCATCGGTTGATATGGTGTTTGCTGACCCTCCCTATAATCTGCAACTGGGTGGAGATCTGTTCCGTCCCGAAGGCGGGCAGGTGGATGCCGTGGATGATGCCTGGGACCATTTTGACAGCTTTGCCGCCTATGATGCCTTCACCAAGGCCTGGCTCGCGGAAGCGCGCCGCATATTGAAGCCCGACGGTTCCCTCTGGGTTATCGGCAGCTACCATAATATTTTCCGGGTCGGCGCTACATTGCAGGATCTCGGCTACTGGATCCTCAACGACATCATCTGGCGCAAGGCCAATCCGATGCCGAATTTCAAGGGAACGCGCTTCACCAATGCGCACGAGACCCTGATCTGGGCATCAAAGTCGGAAAAGGCGAAATATACATTTAACTATCGGGCGATGAAGAATCTCAACGATGAATTGCAGATGCGCAGCGACTGGGTCATGCCGATTTGCGGCGGCCAGGAACGGCTGAAACGCAACGGCAGCAAGGCGCATCCGACGCAGAAGCCGGAAGCGTTGCTGTATCGCATCATGCTGGCGACCACCAATCCCGGCGATGTTGTGCTCGACCCGTTTTTCGGCACCGGCACGACCGGCGCGGTTGCCAAACGACTGGGACGCGAATGGATCGGTTGCGAGAAAGAGGACAGCTATTGCGAAGTCGCGGAACAGCGGATCGCCGAAGCGCTGCCGCTCGATGAAAGCTCGCTGAAGACCATGCAGTCGCCGAAATCCAAGCCAAGGGTTGCGTTCGGCACATTGGTCGAGACCGGCTATCTGAAGCCCGGGGACGAATTGTGCAGCAAGAACCGCAAGTTCAAGGTCAAAGTGCGGGCCGATGGCTCGGTGCTCTGGGAAGGACAGGAAGGCTCGATCCACAAGATCGGTGCGACTGTACAGGATGCGCCGAGCTGCAATGGCTGGACCTACTGGTATTATGATGACGGCAAGACGCTGAAGCCGATCGACAATCTCCGCCAGACCTATTTGCTGGCTACTGAACCCTGATATGGGCGCGCCATTGGAAGATTTGGAAGCATGTGGAGCGGATGCCAGACTCTATCTGAAGCCTGTTGGACTGGTCGACAGTCCACAATGGCATGATGGTAAAAACCAACGTTTAAACAATAGTTTAACTTGGTTTTCTCAGATAGAATATCTGGTTATTGAAGCCGGAAAGCCGAACCTTCGGGGGCTGGTGAATGTCACCCAATGGCCGGAATGGTCAAAAGCCCTTCCGGAGCGGCTGGCCGAGCGTGCGGCGGCGCAATTTGCCAATCTGACGCGGCAACATGTTGCGCTGGAATGTGGCGACCGGACGATCCGGTTCGACCAGCCGCATGTCATGGGCATATTGAATATCACGCCCGACAGTTTTTCCGACGGCGGCAAGCATCAGGATGATCCGGAAAAGGCGGCCGAAGCGGGCCTCGCGATGGCGGTTGCCGGCGCGTCTATCCTCGATATCGGCGGGGAAAGCACCCGCCCCGGCGCGAACCCGGTATGGGAAGGCGACGAGATCAAACGCGTGGTGCCGGTGATCGAGAGGCTGGCCCATTGCGGCGCCGTTATATCCATCGACACGCGCAAGGCGGCGGTCATGGAAGCGGCGATTGCGGCGGGCGCGCATTTGATCAACGACGTTTCCGCCCTGTTGCACGACAAACGGTCGCTTGAAGTGGCCGGTATTTCCGGCCGTCCGGTTGTGCTCATGCACGCGCCCTCAAGCGGCAAAAACCCGCATAAAAGCGACGGATATGGCAATATTGTCACCGATACGCTCGATTGGCTCGAACAGAGGATCGCCGATGTCGTCGCTGCGGGCTTCGAGCGCGAGAAGATCATTGTCGATCCGGGCCTCGGCTTTGGCAAGTCGCTGGCCGACAATCTCGCCCTGATGAACAATATCGCGATGTTTCATACGCTCGGTCAGCCCTTGCTGATCGGCGCCAGTCGCAAGCGGATGATCGGCGCCTTGTCCAAGGAAGCACCGGTCGATCAACGCCTGGGCGGTTCAATCGCCTTCGCCCACCACGCGATCCAGCAGGGCGCACAAATCGTCCGGGTGCATGATGTGCCGGAAACGGTGCAGGCGCTGCAGGTCTGGCGCGGGATGCGCGATGCCGGGGTTACTGCGCCGGTTTAGACTGGACTCCGCAATATCCGGAAAGCGGACGGCGGCCGTGGTTTTGTTGGATGGCGGCAATTGGGTGGGAAGCGGACAATCGATTAACTCGGGCGCGGCATCTTCGTAACATGTTTGCGAAAGTTGATCGCTGTCCCGGAAAATGCGCTGGTCAGAACGAAAGCGATTGGCAGATTTGGTTCGGCATCGGTCACGACTTTCGCATCGAAGCCTCGAGATTTTAGAAATTCTGCTGCGGCATTTGCGGCTCTTTCCGGATTGTCGCTGACCAATCCGATGCAGGAAGTCGCCCCCTCGAGCTTGTCTAAGACATCTTGAGGCGAAAAGTTTATGATAGTGCCATCCCACAAGATCGAACGCTGAATGCCACTGCTGTCCATCTGAAAGCGCTCACGCACTCCATGCGTAGCAAGCAATGCCACAAGGATATCTTTAGCCTCGGGCGAGGCGGCGGCAAAAATATGCGAGCCCCGATCTGGAAAAGGCAACGGGTTGCGCCCGTTTGCTGCAAGTATGCTCCATGCAATGAAAAATGCAGTAAAAATAGAGGCAATGACAATCAACCAAACTGGGATAAACATAGACCCTCGCCCTTTTTCTATAATATACCAAAATGCCAAAATGGTGGCAATTGAGTCGTTTGCCGACGTAGCAGTTCTACGCCCTAGTTTGCAGATTGCACAGCAGGAGATGGATGAGATGCACATCAACTGGCTCTTCGTGGTTGTCGTCCTTTTCAGTACCTCTTGCACGGATCAGCGCGAGCAAAACCCTGTCGAAGACACCGCCCAGTTTGAACGGGTGTCTGCCAACTTGGTGGCCCACGGCGAGCGGGTTGCAGATGTTCTGGGTTGCACTGGTTGCCATGGTTCGAACCTGACAGGAGAGGATTGGAGCGAGCCAGGATTCGTCAATCTATGGACCGCCAATCTGACGAGATCCGTTGCGCGCTATACGGATGCGGAGCTTGCAAAGATCATCCGGAGCGGAGCGCGCGCTGATCGCGAGTTATGGGAGATGCCATCCCAAATTTTCGCCCAGCTGTCCAAGGAGGACATGTCCGCCGTCATCGCCTTCTTGCGCAGTAAAACTGCCGAAGGCCCAGTGCATGATGAGCCAGTATTCGAGGAAGCTGCTCGGCTGGAGCTCGCTTCTGGCGCATACACGTCCTCAAGAGCCGAAGTGGCAAAAAAAGGGGCTATCTGGCCGCCAGACGCGGGCAAAGCGCACGCGCTCGGTCGGTATATTGTGAGGGCTACTTGCGCGGAATGTCATGGGCTGAATCTGAGAGGAGGACAGCCTTACCCAGAAGCAACCATGCGTCCCGACCTGAGGATAGTCGCCGCCTACGACATTGATCAATTCCGCCACCTGTTGCGCGACGGCAAGGCAATCGGTGAACGGGATGTCAGCTTAATGAGCGAAGTTGCCCTTGGCCGATACAAGCACTTTTCTGATGCCGAAATAGCGGCTGTTCATGGATACCTTCGTCGGGTTGCTCAGCTCGAGCCGTGATTTCCGCATTTGGGGCGGTAGCGGAAATAAAGACGACATATCAATAATTTCGTCTTTCGCCCCCAAAGCAGACATTGGTTCAATCGCTCAATCGGCCAGTTCGACCTGCCGGACGTCATAGCCGGACTTGTTGAGGTCGGCGATCAGGTCTTCCAGCTGTTCGCGGTCTTTTGCTTCGCATTCGATGTCGGTGATCAGCCCCTTGGCCGGCAGGTTGGTAAAAACCCGCTGGTGATAGACTTCGATGATATTGACCTCATGCTCGGCAAATTGCTTGACCACATTGTAAAGCGCGCCGGGCTGGTCGCGGAGATGCAGACGCAGCCGCGCCAGGCGGCCCGAGCGGGCGAGATCGCGGAGCAGGACATTGGCCAGCAGGCGGGTATCGATATTGCCACCGCACAATACGAGACCGACCTTCTCGCCCCTGAATTTTTCCTTGTTGCTCAGCAATGCGGCAAGGCCGGCAGCGCCGGCACCTTCGACGACTGTCTTTTCGATCTGCAGCAACAGGCTGACCGCGCCTTCCAGTTCCGCTTCGCTGACCAGCAATATTTCGTCGACATATTTCTTGATGATCGCGGCGGTGAATTCGGAAGGATTGCGCACGGCAATGCCTTCGGCCAGTGTATCGCCTCCGGCCGTCAGGGTTTTTCCGTTCAGTTTGGCGTACATGCTGGGATAAAGCGCTGCCTGCACGCCGGTCATCTTGATATCCGGTTTGATCGCAGATGCCGCGGTTGCCATGCCGGAAAATAATCCGCCGCCGCCGATGGGTATGATCATCCGGTCCAGATCGGGAATGGCTTCGAGCATTTCGATCGCTACGGTTCCCTGACCGGCCGCAACATGCGGGTCATCAAAAGCGTGGATATAGGTGAGGCCGCGCTGATCGGAGAGCAGCATGGCATGCGCATAGGCTTCATCATAATTGCTGCCGAAAATTACGATCTCGGCGCCATGGCCGCGGGTCTGTTCGACCTTCACCATCGGTGTCGTGCTCGGCATGACGATCGTCGCCGGTATGCCCAGATTCTTTGCATTATAGGCGAGACCCTGAGCGTGGTTGCCGGCCGAGGCGGCGATCACGCCAGCCTTGCGCTTGCTCTCGTCCATCAGCAGCAGGGCGTTGAGCGCACCGCGTTCCTTATAGGCAGCGGTAAACTGAAGATTCTCGAATTTGAGAAAGACTTCGGCGCCGCTGAGCTCTGACAGGGTGATGCTTTTCAGCGTCGGGGTGTGGACGACCCGGCCCTTGATCCGGTCGTGCGCCGCTTTCACATCCTCGAAATCGAAGGAGGGAAGGGCGGATTTCTGCATATCATTCATATCGCCTGTGCCCCTAACGCATCTGGCCATCGAGGGAAACAATGATTATGGCCGTTCCAACGGTTAGGGAGATCTATGGCAAATATCGGATTTATCGGGATGGGCGTGATGGGCGGTCCCATAGCGGGTCATCTGGCCAAAGCAGGGCATGCGCTCACGGTCTATAATCGCACCAGGTCCAAGGCGGAATCCTGGGTTGCGCAATATGGCGGGACGCTGGCCGAGAACCCGGCAGCAGCGGCCCGCGACAAGCAGATTGTGATTACCTGCGTCGGCAATGACGACGATCTGGCCTCTGTCACGATGGGGCGGGACGGTGCCTTTTCGACCATGGAATCGGGTTCCCTGTTCATCGACCATACCACCGTTTCCGCAAGAATCGCGCGGCAATTGGCGGTCGAAGCCGAAGGCCGGGCCATCCATGTTGTCGACGCTCCGGTTTCCGGAGGCCAGGCCGGTGCGGAAAATGGCACATTGTCGATCATGTGCGGCGGCAGCGAGGAGGCCTTTGCCGCAGCCGAGCCGGTGATGTCGGCTTATGCCGGACGGATCGTCCATGTCGGACGGACCGGCGCCGGACAGACGACAAAAATGTGCAACCAGATCGCGATTGCCGGGGTCCTCGAAGGCCTGTCGGAAGCGCTGCGCTTCGCCCAGGCCAGCCAGCTCGATCTGGACAAAGTCCACGAGGCGATCTCGGGCGGTGCGGCGCAAAGCTGGCAGATGGACAATCGCTGGGCGACCATGGCGCAGGACAAATTCGATTTCGGCTTTGCTGTCGACTGGATGCGCAAGGATCTGGGACTGGCGATCGAGGAAGCGCGGACCAATGGCGCAACCATCCCGGTGGCGGCACTGGTCGACCAGTTTTACGCAGAAGTGCAGGCCGCCGGCGGCGGACGCAATGACACGAGCTCGCTCGTGTCGCGCCTCCCGAAAAGAAAATAGACAAAGGTAGTTGATATGGCCGGTTGGCTGAAAAATTGTGGCGCGGCACTGGGTTTGATTGCGGGTACGCTATTTCTTCTGCCCTCAGTTGCCCGTGCCGACAGTCTGATCGAGAATGTCAACGGCATGACCCTCGACAGCGAGGGCAAGATCGTCCGCTTCGCCGCGATGGTTATCGATGACGATGGCCGGGTCAAGCAGCTGCTCGACCGTCGGGACAAACGCCCGCGCGAGGTCGACTTCCAGTTTGACGGCAAGGGCCAGACATTGATCCCCGGCTTTTTCGATGCTCACGGCCATGTCATGGGCATGGGCTTCGGGGCGCTGACGCTGGATCTGTCCGGCACCAAGTCTCTGGCAGAAGCGCTTGCCAAGATCGCGCGATATGCGGCGGCCAATCCGAACCGGCAATGGATCATCGGCAATGGATGGAATCAGGAGGTCTGGGGACTGGGCCGCTTTCCCACCGCAGCAGAACTGGATGCGATCGTCCCGGACCGTCCGGTATTCCTGTCGCGGGTCGACGGTCATGCGGCCTGGGTCAATGGTACGGCGATGAAGGCGGCGGGCATTACTGCTTCAAGCAAATCTCCTTCTGGGGGAACCATCGAGAAGGCCGGCGGCAATCCAACCGGAATCTTCGTCGATACGGCGATGGAGTTATTCGGAGAGGCCATTCCCGCTCCCAGACCGGTGGAAAATGATCTGGCGCTCGGCAAGGCGCAGGATATATTGCTCGCCAACGGGGTTACCTCGATTGCGGACATGGGCACGACGATGCAGGACTGGCAGAGCTTTCGCCGGGCGGGCGATGCCGGCCAGTTGAAAATCCGCATCGTCTCTTATGCTGCCGGTATTGATAATATGATTGCCATAGCCGGTCCCGGGCCATCGCCTTGGCTATATGACGATCATCTCAAGCTGGCCGGCGTAAAGCTTTATATGGATGGTGCACTGGGATCGCGTGGCGCCCTGTTAAAGGCGCCTTATGCTGACAGGCCCAAGGAAAGCGGGCTGGCTATGCTGACGTCGGCGCAGCTGAAAAACAAGATGAGCCGGGCGGCCATGGATGGTTTCCAGATCGCGGTGCATGCCATCGGTGACAAGGGAAATGACGAAGTCCTGTCCGCTATCGAGGAATTGCAGGCGACATATAAGGGCGATCGCCGCTGGCGGATCGAACATGCCCAGATAGTCGAGCCGTCCGACATCGGTCGCTTCGCCGCATCCGGGTCGATCGCCTCGATGCAGCCTGTTCACCAGACATCGGACCGGCTGATGGCGGAAGCGCGGCTCGGGCCGGATCGTCTGCACGGCGCTTATGCCTGGAAATCCTTGCTTGATTCAGGGGCAAGGCTGGCTTTCGGTACGGATGTTCCCGTCGAATCATCCGATCCCTTTGCCGGACTGAGCGCCGCGATGACGCGGGAAGATGCCGCCGGGCAGCCCTTCGGTGGATGGATGCCGGAAGAAAGGCTGAGCCGCGAACAGGCTTGGCAAGCCTATACAAATGGAGCCGCTTACGCCGCGTTTGCCGAAGATCGCCTCGGCAGCCTTGAAGTAGGAAAACGGGCAGATTTTCTCATTATCGATCGGGATATTCTGCTGTCCACCCCGGCGCAGATTCGAAATATGCAAGTCCTCCAGACCTGGGTCGCGGGCAAGCCTGCATTTGTCCGGAAATGATAAATGGAAGGCTAAGTGGCTTGTAAGCAAGCTAACTTGAGAATTTAATTGGTGTTTGTTGTTGTGCAGAATCAGCAATTGGTATAGATCGGTCGGGCCTGAGGGATGGACGTAATGAAGCCCTCTTGAGTACACTGGGACGCATGGAAGCCCAAAATTTGGGGTTCCGACCTTTGTAAATCGACTAATTGGAGCATTATTATGAATTTTGGTAAATTGGCTGCAGGTATCGCAGCAGTGTCTTTGGTAGCGGCTCCTGTCGCTGCTCAAGCCGCAAACAGTGCGGCGCCTGCTGTTGAACGTCTGGGTGCGACTTCGTCGTCTTCGGAAAAGCTTGAAGGCGAAAACGGCATTCTGATCGCGGTTCTGGCAGCTGCAGCGGTTATCGCTGGTATCATCATCATTGCTGATGGCGATGACGATCCAACAAGCCCCTGAGCTTTGGTAAAATAAATTTGAAACGGGGCGATTTTCGCCCCGTTTTTTTATAGCCGGTCCATTGGAATCAATATATAAATACGTGGTAAATCACCTTTTCATTTTGTTCCCTGCATTGCATATTGTCCCTGCCGATTCTGAAAAACCCAACAAAAGGCTGGCATTGTGACTGCACCCGTTCGCTTTCCGCGATTTTTTGTAACCAATCCGAGCCCGTGCCCCTATTTGCCCGGCAAGAGTGAACGCAAGGTATTTACCGAACTCAACGGCCCCCATACTGACGAATTGAACGATGCGCTTGGGCGGATCGGATTTCGCCGGAGCCAGAATGTGGCCTATCGCCCCAGTTGTCTGGATTGCAAGGCGTGCGTCTCGGTTCGCGTTATCGCTGACGAATTTCGTCCCAACGGGACCCAGAGAAAACTCATCCGGCGCAATCAGGATCTGGTTGTCGAGGCTTGCGAGCCCTGGGCAACGGACGAACAATATCAACTGCTCCAGAATTATCTCGCCAAACGCCATCCCGGCGGCGGCATGGCCGAAATGGACGAGATGGATTTTTCCGACATGGTCGAGCAGTCGCCGGTCAAGAGTTTCATGATCGAATATCGCGAGCCGACTGCAGACGGTAGCAAGGGGCGTCTGGTTGGCGCCTGCCTGACCGATCAACAGGGCGATGGCCTGTCGATGATCTACAGCTTCTTCGATGCAGAGCATGGCGAGCGCGCCGGTCTCGGGAATTATATCATCATGGATCACATCCTGCGCGCCAGGACAGCCGGATTGCCTTATGTCTATCTCGGCTATTGGGTCGACGGCTCGCCGCAGATGGAATATAAAGTCAGATATCGGCCGATCGAGCGGCTTGGTCCGGAAGGCTGGGAAAGATATGATCCAGCCGATCCACCGAAATAATAATCCCCGAACCGATATGGTTCGGCATAAGCCAAGTCAAAAAAAAGCCTGCTGACCGGATGAGGTCAGCAGGCTTTTTTTACATATGTGACCCTATCAGTCGTACATGCAGCGGGCCTGTTGGCATCCCTTGAGCGGGGCAGCTTTTGGTGCCGGTTTCCAGACTTTCTTCGCTGCCGGCTTCCACTGCTTCTTGTAGGTCGGCTTGGAATAGACGACTTCCTCTTCGATGTAGGTTGTCGTTGTTGTGGTCGTAACCGGTGCGGACTGGATGATGATTGTTGTCACCATCGGTTGGGCCTGCGGATAATAATAGGCCTGACCATATTGTCCGTTCCAGCCGCTGGGATAGGCCGGATAGGTCTGGGGCGGTTGTGGCCGATGATGCTGGACCGGCGGATGTGCGGGATATCGCGCCGTATCTTGCCGTTCATAGCCATGTTGCTTGAGCAGCTTGCGGCAACGATCGCTGCCCTGGTCAATCGCCGCTCCGGCGACTGCGCCAAGGCCACCACCGATTAATGATCCACCCAAACGGTTTCCGCTACCTGCGATGCGGTTGCCCGCGAACGCGCCAATCGCACCACCGACAATGGCTCCGCCGATACCGCTGCTTTTCTTGCATTGTTCAAGATAGGCCAGTTCTTCGGAGCGCTCGTTGTCAAATCCACGATCATCCGGATAAGGAACATAATGTTCCGGGCGGGCATTCTGGTCCGCGCGAGATCCCCAATGCGGAGCCATGTTGGCGTCGCCGATGAATGTGCCGGAATATTCGCCTTCATATGTCCGGCCCTCGGCGTCACGATAGGTGCCCTGCCATTCGCCCTGATAACTGCCGTCTTCGCGATATTCGCCGTCCCAGTCACCCTGATAGGTCGACTGGTTGCTGTTGTAGGCGGACGGCGTCGCAAGAACACGATCGTCGCCGGCAAATACGCCGGGATCATAAGTCGCCCGACCGTCGCGATAGCCGTCATGATAGCCTTTGTTATAACGGTCCCAGTCGACATTGTAGCGGGCATCCTGGACAACGCCGTAGCGGTCGGTCAGAACGGCATCGTCATAATAGCGCGACCAGCCATAGCCAAAACTCGGCTGACTCAATCCGTAATAGCCGAAATTGCCAATGAAATAACTGGGTTGGATATAGGTCTGGGGCAGGCGGAACCCGCGATGCGGTTTGCGATAGCCGTTGCCATAGCCGACGCGGCCCTGGCGAACAAAATTTCCGCCCTGCCGATGGGTTTTCATCTGGCGTGTGCCGCTCATATGTTTCATCTGCCGCGTATTACCCATGCGCGGCATTGATCTGGTTCCCTGTGCCGGGTTCGCCAGCGCCGTTGAAGACGCGAAGGAGAGATCAATCGACGACCTCGTTGTATCGGCTGATACCGAGTCGATAGCAGCATTGGCCGATCCTGATGCCGTGGTCAAAACACCGGCAAGGCCAACAAATAAAAGGGTCTTCATGGTTAACAACTCCCTAGTTTCGAGCACGCACCGAGCGTGTTCGACCGAAATCTGGTTAACAGTTGTTTACCATTTTCCGGCGGCTTTGGCCATTAGGGGCTTGTAAAATAGAGTAGATTTACGCCGGTGTATCGAAATGGGGCATATTGGTTACCGTGGCGTTAACCAAGGCTATTAGCAATTGCTCCGATCAGTTTGACCATTCCGGCCTCATCGGCGGGAGCAAAACGGTCGGGCAGGGGGCTGTCGAGGTCTAGTACGCCAATCACAACGCCGTTTTTCAATATCGGTACGACCAGTTCGCTGCGGCTATCGGCATCGCAGGCAATATGGCCGGGAAAGGCATCGACATCAGCGACCCGTTGCGCAAGGCCGGACGCTGCGGCGGTGCCGCAAACGCCAGATCCTATTGCGATCCTGATACAGGCAACCTTGCCCTGAAACGGCCCGAGCACCAGTTCTCCATCTACCACGCGATAGAAACCGGCCCAGTTGAGGTCCGGCATATATTGCCAGATCAGCGCCGCGACATTGGCCATATTGGCAATCGCATCCGGTTCGCCGTTTACCACAGCGGACGCGGATGATGTCAGGTCAGCATAAAATTCTGCTGCCGGCTGGTTTTTATCGATGGCAATGTCGAACATGATTATGCGTCCCGCCTTTCAGGCTGTTATTCTGTTTAAAGTTTCGTCACCGGATCAAATTTCGCAAACCAGCCTGTGGCATTGTCGACGCTGGCGACAGGCCGCTTCGGTCTGCAGGCAGTTAGATGGGATGCATTCGCGATCCTTGCAAGCACCTCATTGGCGTCCCGGATATTCTATGTGGGATATATTCGTTCAGCATAGCCAGATATATGTTGGGTGAAGCTCTTGGTGGCAGGCGAGCCACCCTGTTCAGTCGAGCCCCGGCTTGCCGCGTGTCTTCTTGACCGAAGCCTTTTTCTTTTTGCTGTCGACCCGCCGGGCCTTGGCGGCTCTGCTCGGCCGGGTTTTGATCCTGCGGGCGTCGCGCTGATAGGCCTCTTCGATCATCTCCGCCAGGCGCCTGCGCGCTTCGGCCCGATTGGCCTCGCGGGTGCGATATTCGCGCACGGTGAACACCAGTTCGCCGCCAGTGGTCATTTTGCGCCCTGCCAGCGTCTTCAGTTTGCGAAACGCATAAGGCTCCAGTCCGAGTGCGTAGACATTTACCCGCATCTGGACCGCAGTGGCCACCTTGTTAACATTCTGGCCACCAGGTCCACTGGCCGCCAGAAACGTCTCGGTGATCGCGCTTTCGGGAATATCAACCATGTTCTCGTTCCTAGCGCCATCAACCGCCGGGCAACAGAGCTTGTTAACGAAGTCCGTCATTTGGCATCGAAATCGCTTCTTTTGTCGCCAGATCGTGACGAAATCTCGTCGATTTCGGAAAATCTCGGATCATTTCGGATCAAAACCGGCAAAAAGTTAATTTTTTTTCGAAGGGTGGCGGGAGTCCGTAAACGACTCGTTTCTGCGGGTTCCAGAGTCATTTGACTCCTCGCGACTCCTGTTGAATCCTGCCTTAGGGAAAAATTAACCTTTTACGTTCATTGATCTTATGGTTAATAAATGATCCATCGGGTCGGCACAGTGGTCGATCTGGAGCGAGTAAATAAAAAAAGGGGCTGCCTGATGCGCGTGCTGCTGATTGAAGACGAACCAACGACCGCAAAAGCGATTGAGCTGATGCTGACAACCGAGGGTTTTAACGTTTATACCACGGATCTGGGCGAAGAGGGCCTCGATCTCGGCAAGCTTTATGATTATGATATCATATTGCTCGATCTTAACCTGCCGGACATGCATGGTTATGATGTGCTCAAGAAGCTGCGCGTTGCGAAAGTGCAAACGCCCGTTCTCATTCTTTCCGGTATCAGCGAGATGGACAGCAAGGTTCGCAGCTTCGGCTTCGGTGCCGATGATTATGTCACCAAGCCGTTCCATCGCGACGAACTGGTAGCGCGTATCCATGCCGTTGTGCGTCGGTCCAAGGGCCATTCGCAAAGCGTTATCCGGACCGGCAAGCTGGCCGTCAATCTGGATGCCAAGACGGTCGAAGTCGATGGCAATCGTGTCCATCTGACCGGCAAGGAATATGCGATGCTCGAGCTGCTCTCCCTCCGAAAGGGAACGACGCTCACCAAGGAAATGTTCCTCAACCATCTTTATGGCGGGATGGACGAACCGGAACTCAAGATTATCGACGTATTTATCTGCAAGCTGCGCAAGAAACTGTCGCTGGCTTGCGGTGGTGAAAATTATATCGAGACGGTCTGGGGCCGTGGTTATGTTCTTCGGGATATGGAAGAAGAAACCGCTCCTACCGCTCAAGTCGCCTAAACTACGAAGCGTTCACTACCCAAAAACTGGTCTGATTGCCGGACCCAAAATCGGCGGAACCAAAAGGGTTCCGCCGATTTTTTTATGTCGCGGTGTCGAGATACCAGCGTTCCGGCCCTTGCAGCGCCAGTGCGGTCAGCTTTTCCGAATAATAGGCGCCGGTATCGATGCCGATGCGGGTTCCGGTCTCCACGACATCATCGTTGATCGTATGTCCGTAAACGATGATCTTTTCGTGCGCTTCCTGAGCCGAAAGAAACTCTTCACGGATCCAGCGGAGGTCTTTCTGACGCTGTTCCGACAGCGGCACGCCGGGACGAATCCCGGCATGGACAAAGGCATAGTCACCGATGGAGATCTGATCCTCGAAGCCGGCGATAAAGTCGATATGGTCCTGAGGGAATAGTTCGGGAATGCGCTGTGCCAATTGCGTCATATCCAGTTCCATATATTCCTTCATGGTGATTTCGTAGCTCAAGATCGTCTCGCGGCCACCGATCCGGTTGAAGAAGCGGACAGATTTTTCGTCACCGGCCGCCGCCGCCAGATAGACTTCTTCGTGATTGCCCATCAGGAAGCGGACATTGCCGAATATGTCCCTGGCCTGCATCGCGGTATCAATGACGCCGGCGCTATCGGGACCCCGGTCTATCAGGTCACCGAGGAAGATAATCTCGCTTTCGGCACTATCCCGCTCGCCATCGTCCTTGATGATCTTGTCGAGCAGCTTCTTCAACAGGTCGTTACGGCCATGAACATCGCCAATGGCATAGACCCGGCGCCCCTCCGGGATGGTCGCGCTGTCGATCGGCCGCGCTGGCTTTTTTTTGCGTAAAAGACGTTTCAGCATGATGCTAACAAATTTGTCCTGAGAAACCGGGTTTCAAGGGTCGAAGGCGATATTTTATACGAGGCGATGTTCTTGCATGAAGCAACCTGAACGGTCGCTGATAATCGTCAGCTTTCGACCGTGAAGGTGAGACCGGCCTTGTCTTCCAGCCGTTGCACCAGCTTCTTGCCCATCAGCGCGCCCGGGGTCCAGACGCCGCCACCTTTTTTGATATTGTCCTGAGCCAGACAGAGAGCGGATTCTGCGATCATCTTGGAGGTCGAGCCATAGCCGGGATCCTTGTCGCCCTTGACGCATAGAGTGGCCGTTTCGCCATCTGCGGTTTCGCCGAGGAACAACAGGTCATAATAGCCGTTTTCGCGCTGTTCCCTGGTCGGGCCTTCGCCTGGCTTGGGAGCATCGTCACCACCGAAGGGGTTGGCTTTTGCCACCATTTCAGCGGCCTGCTTGCCGAGATCACCTGCGCTGGTGACGACCATTTCATCATATTTGAAATCTTCGCCGAAGGGGAAGTCGAGCAGGAAATTGGTCCGGTGGACATTTTTCGTGTTGATCGCCGCCATGATGAACGGTGCGACCCAGCTGTCGATGGTCTTGTCATATTTGGGGATCAGCATATTGGGCTGGTCCGGTCCTTCGAAACCGGGGGTCAGGCCAAAGCTGCTCGCCAGAATTTTGACAAGGCCGGGATTTTTGGCGATCGCCTTCATTGTTTCTTTCAGGCTGGCGGCGGTTCCGCCGGAGAATGTACCTTCCATGGCGCGAACCCGTCCCTTGACGCGGGTGGCCGGCTTGGCAAAGCGCTTGCTCATTTCCTGCTGCAGCATCAGCACGCCGAGATCGAAGGGAATCGAGTCAAATCCGCAGGAAAAACAAATCTGTGCGCCCGACTTTTCAGCTTCTTCCTGATGTTTGTCGATCATCGCGCGCATCCACCCGGGCTCGCCGCACAGGTCGACATAATGGGTGCCGTTCTTGACGCAGGCTGCAACCAGTTCGTCGCCATATAATTGATAGGGACCGACCGTGGTCAGCACGACCTTGGTCCGGCTTGCCATCATGTCGATCGACGCGGCATCATCGGAATCAGCCACAACCAGCGGCGTGTCCTTGGGCGCACCGATGAGATCGCGAACTTCTTCAAGCTTGTCGATGCTGCGGCCTGCCATAGCCCATTTAGGAGCGTCTTTGCCGATACCATATTGCTGCGCCATATATTCGGCGACAAGGCGGCCCGTATAACCGGTTGAACCATAGATGATGACATCAAATTCGCGTGTGTCGGACATAGCGAGCGCTCCTGCAGATTGTTTAATCGGTGGGTTAATTTCCCTGCCTATGGCCTAGAGTTTGGCCAGAGTCACACCTTTTTGGCCCATATATTTACCGGAACGGTCGGCATAGCTGGTCTCGCAGGGTTCATTGCCTTTGAGGAACAGGAACTGGCAAGCGCCCTCGTTGGCGTAGATTTTGGCGGGCAGGGGGCTGGTGTTGGAAAATTCCAGGGTGACATGGCCTTCCCATTCCGGCTCCAGCGGCGTGACATTCACGATGATCCCGCAACGGGCATAAGTCGACTTTCCGAGGCAGATGACCAGCACATCGCGCGGTATCCGGAAATATTCGACCGTCCGGGCCAGCGCGAAACTGTTCGGCGGAATGATGCAGCAGTCGGTCTTGCGGTCGACGAAACTATTCTCGGCGAAATTCTTGGGATCGACAACGGCGTTGTTCACATTGGTGAAAATCTTGAACTCGTCCGATACCCGTGCGTCATAGCCATAAGAGG
>NZ_CAXBIA010000003.1:0-267712 GCF_963975735.1 uncultured Parasphingorhabdus sp. | reverse complement strand
GCAGAAGCCTTCCAAGCTTACGACGAGGGTTCGATTCCCTTCACCCGCTCCAGCTATATATATAGCAAAATACCCATCCCCACATCTTGATCCGGTGCTCTGCGCCCAGAATAATATTGGCATGGCTTCGGCAGCAGACAATAATGATATTGTTCATGGCAAAAGCCTGTTCAGAAAATAACTATATTGTCAGCAATCCGGTTCCATCGATTACTGTCCGACCCGGCGATATGAAATTTTTATAATCCGGGGCTTCCTCATGAATCGCGCTCAATATCGCCGGATCAAGATGGAGTCAGATGCTAAAATTCGGGTGGAGTATGCCCAACATCTTGCCCAATATCAGAAATAACAAGAATATTATTTTTAGGAGCTCGCCTCGGCTCCTGTTTCTTGCCGGGGGTATGCGAAGAAGCGGAAGCGGTCGCTGAAAACCGGCAAAACCCTCGAAAACGACACGGCTTTTACGGTTGCTTTTTCCTGGTTTCTAGCCAAAATATCGAAATCCCGGCATATCGGAGGCCCGACTACCCGATTGTACATAACATTATTGTTCGGTCCGCCTCTACCGCGGAAAAGCATAGTAGCAGATCGGATTTCCGGACTGCTCGACCTTTGATTCTCTAACCATCGATGGAAGACGGGCACTCGGACTGCTGCCCTGCACGGGGCAAATAATAATGTTATTATTCATCGCGGCCAAAGCCGAAAGATCTGGCACAATCCTATATATGCCTGACCGGAGCCTGTGCCGGATCCGGCATCGTCCAGCAGAAAATGCAGATATCGGGCGATTGGCCTGGCTTTCCCCCGATCTGCCCCATTTTTTCCTAATAATGTTTCACGGCGATGAACAGTGCCCGGCTTCTGTTACAAATTGCGACAATTTTCTGCCGTTCTGACAAAGTTCAGCGACAAGTGGCCATTAGAACAGCATTCATGGCGGAACGATAAGAACGTGACGCACAATTGGAAGATAAGGAAAATAATATGAAAAAGGCAATTTTGATTTCGAGCGCTACCGCATTGTTGATGGTTGGCGGCATTGCCGTCGCTGCTCCTGGTGAACGTGGAATGCGCGCCGACAGCAATGGCGACGGTGTGATCAGTCGCGCCGAAATGACCAAGTCGCTGGAAGCCCGCTTTACCAAGATGGACGCCAATGGCGACGGTCAGCTTTCCAAGGAAGATCGTGACGCAAAACGTGCAGATCGTTCGGCCAAACGCGGTGAACGTTTTGCCAAGGCCGATACCAATGGCGATGGCGAATTGAGCCCGGCCGAGATGGAAGCGGCTCGCGCCGAGCGCAAAGCCAGCAGATTTGCCCGCGCCGACAAGGACGGCAATGGCAAGTTGAGCCAGGAAGAGGCCCAGGCAATGAAAGGCAAGCGCGGCGGTAAAGGCATGCGCGGCAAAGGCCACAATCGCGGCGGCAAAGGCATGGCGATGATGCGCGATGCCGACACGAATGGTGATCAGAAGATCAGCAAAGCCGAATTTACCGCAGCGGCGCTGGCCCGCTTTGACAAGGCAGATGCCAATAGTGACGGCAAGCTGACCAGGGAAGAGCGTCAGGCTGCTTACAAGGCCCACAAGGGCGAACGGAATAAAAGAGGCGGTTAATCCCTGAACCACTCTTTTCGCGAACGGATCGTCAGCCATCTCCCCCTCTCCCCCAAATTGGCTGGCGGTCCGTTTCTTTTTATTGATCCTGTGATAGGGCTGCTGGATGACGAACAAGACTCATATATTATTGGTCGATGACGAAGCCACGCTACGCGAGCCGCTGGCGGAATATCTCATCAAGCAGGGCTATAAGGTCCAGCAGGCCAGCGATGCCAGCGTCGCCAGATCCCTGCTCAACGCTTATGATTTTGACATCATCCTGCTCGACATCATGATGCCCGGCGAAGACGGCCTCAGCCTGTGCCGCTTTGTCACCGACAAGACCAATATTCCCGTCATCTTCATCAGCGCCAAAACCGAGGAAACCGAACGGATCATCGGGCTCGAACTGGGCGCGGACGATTATATCACCAAGCCGTTCAGTCCGCGGGAACTTGTCGCGCGGATCAAGGTCGTGTTGCGGCGCACTGAAAAAGGTGGAGCCAGGCAGGTTGAAACCGCGGGCGGCGCCTATCAATTCTCTGGCTGGACCCTCAAATGTGACAAACGCAGCCTGATCGATGCGGAAGGCGTGAACGTATCCTTGTCTACCGGGGAATATCAGATGCTGCTGGCGCTGGTGTCTCGGGCCGGGAAAGTGCTCAACCGCGATCAGCTGCTCGACATTACGCAGGGCCGTGAGGCCCATGCTTTCGATCGCGCCGTCGATAACCAGATCAGCCGGTTGCGCCGGAAAATCGAGACGGATCCGAAAAATCCCGAAATCATCAAGACCGTATGGGGCGGCGGCTATATGCTGGCGGGCGAGGTAAAATCGCTGTGAAGCGGCTTTGGCCCAAAAGTCTGGTCGGGCAGCTTCTGCTTGTCGTCGCGCTGATGCTTTTGCTCGCGCAGGGCATAAACAGCTTTCTGCTCTATCGCGGCGCGGAAAACCAGAATCTGGTCGAGGCCTCTACAGCAGCAGTGGCCCGCATCGCTTATGGTCTGGATCGTCAGGCCGTCGACCGTTCGGGCCTGCGCGATATCCCGAAACGCAGCCGGCGCTGGGGCCGGCTCAAATATGGGCCTGAAAGCCTCGTTACCGAAGACATGGGCCGCCTGCCGGAACTCGAAGCACGAGCCGGTCAGGCCTTTGCCAATATGGGTATCGCCTTTACCGATATCCGGGCGACGTTCACACGTCATCTGACCACAGACATGTCCGGCTATCTGATCGGTGCCAACAAGGGCGATTGGCGTAACAGTCCGATCAACCGGTCGATGGGAGGCGATGCACCTCGCGCTGAAACCAGGGGTTTTGTTGTAATTTCCGTACAGGATGCAGATGGCCAGTGGATCAGCATCGCCTCTGCTGTCCGTGAGCGGACACCCTTGTTGATCCGGACCTTGCTGTTCCAGACGGTCACTATCTATCTTCTGATGCTGATTCCGCTCATCCTTCTCGGGCGCTATATATCGCGACCTTTGAAATCGCTTACCGCAAGAGCGCATTCCTTCCAGCCCGGTGAAACCAGCGATCTGGAAGAAGAAGGGCCGCCGGACATGCGGGAATTGATCCGCGCCTTTAACGACATGAGCGGTCGCGTCTCCAGCATGATCAACGAAAAAGACGTCATGCTCGGTGCCATCGGACATGATTTGCGGACTCCGCTGGCGGCGCTGCGTGTGCGTGTCGAGAGTGTCGAAGACGATGTTGATCGCGAGCGGATGATCGCCGGTATCGAGGATATCGACCATACGCTCGATGATATCCTGTCGCTTGCCCGGGTCGGTCGCTCGAGCGAGGAATCGGATCCGGTCGATATTCGCTCGCTGATCGAGACCATTGTCGATGAATTCACCGATCTTGGCCACAATGTCCGCTATCAGCGCGGCGAGAAGCAGATCGCTGCGGTTCGCGAGACACTGGTGCGGCGGGCGCTGAGAAATCTGATCGGCAATGCCATTCTCTATGGCAAAACTGCGGATATATCTGTGGAAAAGTCTGGCGATAAGCTGATGATATATGTCGACGACGATGGACCGGGCATTCCCGAGAAAACGATCGATTCGATGTTCGAGCCTTTCTCGCGCGGCGATGCGTCACGCAATCGGGCAACCGGCGGCTCTGGTCTGGGACTGACGCTCGCGCGCGCTATCGCCCGGGACCATGGCGGTGATATCATCTTGAACAATCGCGAAAATGGCGGATTACGCGCCACTTTGATGCTGCCGATCGGTTGACCGCACCACCCGGATATTAGACGCTAGTTTTTCGTCACTTCCGCTTTTGGCGCTGCCGCCGGACCGGCGATGCCGTCTGCGGCCAGTTCGGCGTCAATATCCTCGGCCATCGCCTTGACCGCTTCGTCGGCCGCTTCTTCCAGAGATTGGGCGTCCTGCTCGATCTCCTTTTCCATCTCGGCAATCGCTTCGTCGCCTTTTTCCTCAACCGGTGTTTCGGAACAGGCGGAAAGCAGCAGCGCGGACACCGTCAGAAGCGCACAGATTCTCATTGTTTTGCCGGCATGGTCAAGTCCGCATCGCTGTTGGCGATGACCGATAACACCGTGGTCCACGCCGCTACATTCTGGCGCAATTGGTCGGGATCGATCTTGTCGAGCGTATCATCCGGCGTGTGGTGCAGATCGAAATATCGGCTGCCGTCCTGTTGCAGATCGATGACGGCGAGATTGTTATTAGCGATGATCGACTGAACATCGGCGCCACCACCGGCTTTCTGCTGTCCGCGTCCGATACCGAGCGGTTGCAGGGCGGTAGCCACCTTGTCGGCCAGAGCGGACGCTCCGTCCGGCAGGTTGAATTCCACTCGCCAGATCCGGTCAGCGCCAAAATCCGATTCCATCGCCAGCGCATGATTGTCGCCCTTGTGCGCCTCACCATAAGCTTTTCCGCCCCAGATACCGACTTCCTCGGCTCCGGCCCAGAGCAGCCGGATTGTCCGTCGGGGCTGGCCTGCTGCCATGATCTGTTTCGCAGCGGCGGTGGTGATGGCGCAGCCCGAAGCATCGTCAATCGCACCGGTGCCAAGGTCCCAGCTGTCGAGATGGCAGGCGATCACGATCATACCGAGCGATGGATCGCTGCCCGGCAGTTCGGCTATCACATTGCCGGATTCCTGCTGCCCGATATTCTGCGGGGTCAGCACCAGCTTCAGTTTCACCGCTTTGCCACGGGCAAATATTCTTTGCAGATTTTCCGCATCGGGAATGGACAGCGCGCCAGCCGGTATCGGCGTCACCCCCGCTTCGAAATTGGTGTTACCGGTATGCGGATTGCGATGATGATCGGTTCCGGCCGAGCGGATCACGATCGCTGCGGCGCCTTTCTTGGCGGCGATATTGGGTCCGACGAAGCGTGCACCGCCAAAGGCACCATAGCTCGACCCGTCCTGCGTTGGCTTCATCTCATGACTGACAAAGGCAATCTTGCCCTTCAGGCTGCCATCCGGTGTCGCAACCAGATCAGCCAGAGTCGGAAAATAGACAACTTCCGCGGTCAGGCCCTTGTCGCCGGTGCTCCCGCTATTGCCGAGCGCCGTGATCGCAAGCGCCTGCGGGAAGGGACTGACGACTGCCGCGGTTTCCTTGCCCCTGATCCAGGTCGACATCATATAGGATTCGCTGCGGACATTGCTGAACCCCAGCGCTTTCAGCTTGGCGACCGCCCAAATGCGCGCTCTTGCTTCGGCTTCTGTGCCCGCCTGTCGTGGCCCGATTTCGGTGGTCAGCCCTTCGACTATGTCCCAGGCGACATCGTCCTGCAGGGCCTTGGCCTGCAGCGCGACCGGATCATGATTATCGGCCAGAGCGGTGGTAGACAAAAGAAGCGCGGACGCGCCAGCGAGCAGGGTGGATATTTTTCTCATGCATGCTGACTAACCCGCCTTTTATGCTTTGCCAATGGTCTCTTGCGGGGGAGGGGCGGAATAGCTACATAAGCCCTGAAAATAACCTGTCATCCGGGCGCAAGCCGGGATCTCCTACAACCGAGCGCCAAGCCGCCTGAGATTTCAGCATCTGCTGGAATGACGTGCAACTTTGAAAGCGAATATAATGGCCGTCCAATATAGCTATGTCATGAAAGGTCTGACCAAGACTTTCCCCGGAGCCCCCAAGCCGGTGCTCGACAATATCCATCTGCAATTCCTGCCCGGCACGAAAATCGCCATCATCGGTAAGAATGGCGCGGGTAAGTCGACGCTGATGAAAATCATGGCTGGCCAGGATGACGAGTTTCAGGGTGAAGCCTGGGCAGGGGAGGGCATTCGCGTCGGCTATCTTGCGCAGGAACCACAGCTTGACGACAGCAAGACGGTCAAGGAAAACGTCATGGACGGCGTCCGCGAAGTCGCCGATCTGGTCGCCCGCTTCAACGAAATTTCCAACATCATGGGCGACCCACCGGAAGACGTCGATTTTGACGCGTTGATGGAAGAAATGGGCGAGTTGCAGGAAAAAATCGACGCGGTCGATGGCTGGACCCTCGACAACCAGCTTGAAATCGCGATGGAAGCGCTTCGCTGCCCTCCCGGCGACAGCCCGGTAACCGATCTATCCGGTGGCGAGAAGCGCCGCGTCGCGCTTTGCCGCCTGCTGCTAGACAAGCCGGAAATCCTGATGCTCGATGAGCCTACCAACCATCTCGATGCCGAAAGCGTCGCCTGGCTGGAAAAACATCTGATCGACTATGCCGGCAACGTCATTCTCGTCACCCATGACCGCTATTTCCTCGACAATGTCGTGAACTGGGTGCTCGAAATCGACCGCGGCAAGGGGCTTCCGTTCGAAGGTAATTATTCCAACTGGCTCGAAGCCAAATCCAAACGGATGGCGCAGGAAGACCGTGAGGACAAGAGCCGCCAGAAGGCGATCGACAACGAACTGCAATGGATGCGGCAGAGCCCCAAGGCACGCCAGACCAAGTCCAAGGCCCGTATCAAGTCATTCGACGATCTGGTCGCTTCGCAGGAAAATCGCGTAGTCGGCAAGGCGCAAATCCTGATCCAGACGCCCGAGCGTCTCGGTTCCAAAGTGATCGAAGCCAAGGGCCTGACCAAGGCTTATGGCGACAAGCTGCTGTTTGAAAATCTCGAATTCTCGCTGCCGCCAGGCGGCATTGTCGGCATCATCGGCGCCAACGGCGCGGGTAAGACGACCCTGTTCCGGATCATCACCGGTCAGGAAACACCCGATAGCGGGACGCTCGAACTCGGCGAAACGGTGAAGCTCGGCTATGTCGACCAGAGCCGCGATACGCTCGATGCATCGAAAAACATCTGGGAAGAAATTTCCGGCGGCCACGACTTTTTCACCTTCGGCAAGAATGAAGTCCAGACCCGTGCCTATGTCGGCGCGTTCAACTTCAAGGGCGTCGACCAGCAGAAGAAAGTCGGCCAGCTCTCCGGCGGTGAACGCAACCGCGTCCATCTCGCCAAGATGCTCAAAGAAGGCGGGAACGTGCTGCTGCTCGATGAGCCGACCAACGATCTAGACGTCGAAACCTTGCGCGCGCTGGAAGACGCGCTCGAAACCTTCGCCGGCTGCGCCGTGGTAATCTCGCATGACCGCTTCTTCCTCGATCGGCTTGCGACCCACATATTGGCGTTTGAAGGCGACAGCCATGTGGAATGGTTTGAAGGCAATTTCGAGAGTTATGAGGAAGACAAGCGGCGTCGTCTGGGTGATGCAGCGGATCGGCCTACGCGGGTGGCTTATAAGAAATTGACGCGTTGATTGTGCTCCTTCTCCCGTGAGGGAGAAGGATATGCAGGCTTATGAGCGCAGCGAATTAGCCGGAATTGGATGAGGGTGTTCTGACGGTTGTTTTGCAGGCAACTCTGGCGGCAGAAAACCCTCACCCAGCTGCGACTAGGCAGCAAGCTGCCAAGTCTGCGCAACCCTCTCCCTTGAGGGAGAGGGGCTAATTGCCTCTTGCGATTTGTATTTCTTGGACAATTGTTTGCAGAACGCCGTCAATATTATCTGTTAACTCGTTGTTCCAGAATCGGAGGATGCGATAGCCATGCGCTTCGATGACCCGGGTCCGCTCGGCATCCCGGCTTTCGTTATGTTGCCCGCCATCAAGCTCAATCCCTAGTTTGAGGCTTCGCGCGGCGAAGTCGGCTACATAGGGACCGACCGGAAACTGTTTGACGAATTTGGTGTTCTCAAGCTGACGGTTGCGGAGGCGCGACCAGAGCCTGTGCTCGGCTTCGGTCATATCCCGCCGAAGCCTTCGGGCAACCTTGGTTAGACGCTTCTCTCCCAACATCCCCTCCTTGACCTTCTTCCGTGAAGGAGAAGGATACAGAGCCTTATCGCTTTAGCGATTAGGCGGCGTTGGATGAGGGCGTTCTGTACTCTGGAATATGGAACACCCTCATCCAGCTACGACTAGCGAACAAGTTCGCAAGTCTTCGCATCCTTCTCCCTCACGGGAGAAGGAGAGCGCAACCTCTTCAGATAAAAATGACCGGCAGTATCAAGCGGTAGCGGTTTTTTCTCCCGCCAAACTAACCCCGACAATAGCCGCCAACGCCGCAGCAAATCCCGGGATGATCTCGTAAACTCCGGGACTACCCAGAAACTCCTTGTTCCAGCCCATAGCGATCCACAGGATCACCACGCCGGCACCGACTACCAATCCCGACACCGCGCCAGCACCGGTCATCCGCTTCCACGTCAGCGACAGCAGGATCAACGGCCCGAACGCGGCGCCAAAACCGGCCCAGGCGTTGCTGACCAGTCCCAGCACCTTGCTGTCCGGATCGCGGGCGATATAGATCGCCACCAGCGCGACCAGCGCGACAAACAGCCGTCCGACATTGACGGTTTCCCACTCGCTGGCGTTCTTGCGCAGGAACAGGCGGTAGAAATCTTCGGTCAGCGAGCTCGACGAGACCAGCAGTTGCGAGCTGATCGTGCTCATGATCGCGGCCAGCAACGCGGCGAGCAGGAAGCCGGTAATCAGCGGGTGGAACAACGTATTGGCCAGCAGGATGAAGATGGTTTCCGGATCATCGAGCACCAGTCCGTTCATCTCGACATAGGCGCGTCCGGTAATGCCGACGCCGATCGCGCCGAACAGGGCTACGCCCATCCAGCTCATGCCGATGGTGCGCGCCTTGGCGACGTCGGGGATCGAGCGGATCGCCATGAACCGCACGATGATATGCGGCTGCCCGAAATAGCCGAGGCCCCAAGTCACGGCGGAAAGAAAGCCGATAAAGGAGAGTCCGGCGGTCAGGCTGAGGAAATTCGGGTCGATTGCGTTTAACTGGGTCGATACCGCGCTGATCCCGCCATCATTGGTCAGTACAACGATCGGCATCAGAACCAGTGCCACGACCATGATGCAGCCCTGGACAAAATCGGTCAGACTGACAGCCAGAAAACCACCGACCATCGTATAGGCAAGCACCACGCCCGCGGTCAGCCAGATGCCGGTCATATAGTCGCTCATGCCGGTATTGCCGAACAGGCCGGCAAAGCTGGTTTCGAACAATTTGCCACCGCCGACGAGGCCGGCTGCGGTATAGACGGCGAAGAACAGCACGATGATGATTGCCGAGATTACCCGCAAAGCCAGCGCCTTGTCGGGGAAACGGTTGGCGAGAAATTCCGGGATGGTGAGAGCGTTGCCCATGCGTTCGGTCTGCTCGCGCAGCCGCGGCGCGACCACGATCCAGTTGACCAGAGCGCCCGCGAACAGCCCGATTCCGATCCACACCTCGACCAGTCCCGCCGCATAAAGCGCGCCCGGCAGGCCGAGCAGCAGCCAGCCCGACATATCGGAAGCTCCGGCAGACAGCGCGGCGACGGCGGGATGGAGGTTCCTCCCTCCCAGCAAATAGCCTTCGCTGCTATCGGTGGATTTGCGCCAGGCATAAAATCCGATGGCCAACATACCAACGAAATATAGGGCGAGTGAAACTAAGGCTCCGGTTTGCATCCGACGGTCATAACGATTTTAATCCGCGAGTCACCCTTTGCCTTTTGAAGAGGGCAGTTCGTCGTGTAAAGGCTGTTAATATGGTGCGCCTTCTCCCGCGAGGGAGAAGGATACGGAGGTTTATTCGCGAAGCGGATTAGCCGCAGTTGGATGAGGGTGTTCTGCTCTCGATAAGTTCGCAAACCCTCACCCAGCTACGACTAGACAGCAAGCTGCCAAGTCTCCTCAACCCTCTCCCTTGAGGGAGAGGGGGAAACTACCGCAACCGTTTCACGAACAAATGACCATGGTCATCGCGCTTGGTCTGAAAATTCGGTACTGCCTCGAACATTTCGGACAATCTTGAAAAACCGTAATTGCGGACGTCGAAGCTCGACCGGTTGCCGGCAATCTTGCCGACCTCGCTCAGGCTGGCATAGCCCTCGGCGTCGCGTTTGGTTGCCTGATAGGCATCGATCAGCAGGTTGAGCAGATCATCATCGACCTTGCCACTGGTTTCGCTCGCGCCTGCCGGGCTTTCCGCTTTGGCTGACGGCATGACGTCACTTTTGCCGCCGCTACGATTGCGCTTATCGACCTGGATCAAGGCGTCAACGTCGATGAACCGGCTGCACGCCTGTTTGAAGGCTTCCGGCGTTTTGGCGCTGCCAAAGCCGTAGACGGGCAGGCCTTCCTGCCGGATCCGCATAGCCAGCGGCATGAAGTCGCTGTCGCTGCTCATGATCCCGAAGCCGGTGATATTGCCGCGGAACAACAGGTCCATGGCGTCAATCGTCATCTTCATGTCGGTGGCATTCTTGCCCTTGGTCATGTCGAACTGCTGCTGCGGCTCGATGCCATATTTGTGGAGTATCTTCTCCCAGCCTTTCAGCGCGCTCTTGGTCCAGTTGCCATAGGCACGGCGGATATTGACGGTGCCGAGCTCGGCCAGCGCGGTCAGCACCGGGTCGATCCCGTTATGACTGGCATTGTCCGCATCGATCAGCAGGGCGATATTATTGATATGTTGATTCATCATCCATTGATGGACCGCGAGGGCAGGGCGTTCAAGCGGAAAAATGCTGTCCTACAGAGGGGCGTATTGATTATATTGGGCTCGGCTCTTTGACAATTTTCACGCTGGGATCGCTTGGTCGACGCTGCACAGAATCACGAGGAACAATTTAATCGTCCTCCTTCTCCCGTGAGGGAGAAGGATACAGAGCCTTATGACCCCGGACATGGTCCGGGGGAATTAGGCGGTGTTGGATGAGGGTGTTCTATACTTCGAAGTGCAGAACACCCTCATCCAGCAGCGACTAGGCAGCAAAGCTGCCAAGTCTTCGCATCCTTCTCCCTCACGGGAGAAGGGGAATGGCTTTCATTTCATAACACTGTAAAGTTTGTGAAGATCAGACTGGCGTCTGCTTCAGAAAAAATTCTGACACACCCTGAAGAGCCTGACTCAAGTCATTGAAATAACCCTAAAGACCCGATGTCATCACTCCACCGCCGAGAATGTGTCGCTTTCTTCGTCCAGAACGTGCAGCTTGCCCTCGGCAATCGCGAACCAGGCCCCGATCAGGCGAATCGATCCGTCCGCTTCTTTCTCCTGAATGCAGGGAAAAGTCCGCAAATTGGCCAGACTCGTTCGGATGCCTTCATGCTCCATCGCCAGTTGCGCCTCTTTGCTGTGCAGATTGCCATGGTCGTGCACGACTTTTGCGCGGGCGTCATCGAGCAGGGTGATCCAGTCGGCGATAAAGCCGCCTTTGCCGTGTGGCATGTCCTTCATCTGTTCTGAAAGCGCTGCTGCACAGCCGCCGCAGCTGCCATGGCCCATGACCACTACTTCTTCGACTTTGAGAAACTGCACGGCGAATTCCAGAGCCGAGGATACGCCATGATGACCGGGAGTCGTTTCAAACGGCGGGACCAGGGCCGCCACATTGCGAACAACGAAGGTCTCGCCCGGATTGGTATCGAAAATCTGTGTCGGATCGACCCGGCTGTCGCTGCAGGCAATGATCATGACCTTGGGACTCTGGCCTTCCTTGAGGTCATTCCAGCGTTCGCGCTGCGTTTTCCATTGTTCGGAACGGAACCGTCGGTAGCCATCGAGCAGGTCTGCAAATTTTCTCATGTTTCAATCCATATCACCGGTTTTGGGGGTGGCAAGAGTGGTTTTCCATCGCTATCTGATAGAAATGAACGAAATCACCAAAATCACTTCGCCCGACAGCCCGCCGGAACGGCAGCGCAAGCCCGACTGGATCCGCGTAAAAGCGCCAATGGGCGTCGAGTTTGAAAAGACCCGCGCGCTGATGCGGGAGCATAAACTCAACACGGTATGTGAAGAGGCAGCTTGCCCGAATATCGGCGAATGCTGGACCAAGAAACATGCCACGGTGATGATCCTCGGCGATGTCTGCACCCGGGCCTGTGCCTTCTGCAACGTCAAGACCGGCATGCCGATGGCGGTGGACGCTCTGGAGCCGCAGCATACCGCCGATGCGGCTGCGAAACTCGGACTGGAGCATATTGTGATAACATCGGTCGATCGTGATGATCTGGCCGATGGCGGCGCGAGCCAGTTCGTCAAGGTGATCGAGGCCTTGCGCCGGACGACTCCGCACACGACGATTGAAATATTGACGCCGGACTTCCGTAACAAATCGGAAGCCGCGGTCGAGGCGATTGTCGCGGCTCGTCCCGATGTCTATAATCATAATCTGGAAACGGTGCCCCGGCTTTATCCGACGATAAGGCCCGGTGCGCGCTATTATGCCTCGCTCCGTTTACTGGAACAGGTCAAGCGACTCGATCCCTCGATCTTCACCAAGTCCGGTGTCATGCTCGGCCTGAGCGAACAGCGTCTCGAAGTGCATCAGGTGATGGACGACATGCGCAGCGCCGATGTCGACTTCCTGACCATGGGCCAATATCTCCAGCCAACGACCAAGCACGTCAAAGTCAGCGAATTTGTCACGCCGCAGGCCTTTGATGCTTACGCCTCGGTCGCTCGCGCAAAGGGCTTCCTGCTGGTCGCCTCTAGCCCGCTTACCCGGTCCAGTTATCACGCCGGCGAGGATTTCGCCAAAATGCGTCAGGCTCGCGAGGAAAAACTGGCGCGTTCGGGTGCACCGAATGCCCGTCCATAGGGAAACGCGCGATCTGCCCTATAGCAGCGCGCAAATGTACGCGCTGGTCGCCGACGTCGGCCGTTATCAGGAATTTCTGCCCTGGGTAGTCGGCACACGGATCCGGGCCGATAGCGAAACCGAAATGCTGGCCGATGTTCTGGTCGGCTTCAAAGGCTTGCGCGAGCAATTTTCATCGCGCGTGATCAAGGCGCATAACCGGTCGATCGATGTTGATTATCTAGACGGCCCGCTAAAACAACTGCACAATGAATGGCGGTTCAGGACTCGCGAAGGTGGCGGATGCCACGTCGATTTCTATGTCGAGTTTACGTTTAAAAATCGCGTGTTCGAAAAACTGGCCGGCCAGATGTTTGCCAAGGCATTGCACAAGATGACCAGCGCCTTCGTCGAGCGCGCCGGTGAAATATACGGAACCAGCTACTCGCTATCCTCTGGCAACAGCAGTTCCAGCGCGACGAGTACGGCCTGAAACCGGATATCCGCGCGGCTTTTGTCCGCGCCAAACATTTTCCGGTCGGCAACCACGTCATCGGGGCTTTTGCCTTTTTCGGCTTTCGCGAACACAACAGTACCAACCGGTTTCTTCTCGGTGCCGCCGCCAGGTCCCGCCACGCCGGTAATAGCCACTGCGACGTCGCAACCCGATTGCTCGAGCGCGCCCTGTGCCATCTCCCAGGCCACCGCGATCGAAACCGCGCCGAATGTCTCCAGCACATCATTGCTGACACCCAGCATTTTCTGTTTGGCACCGTTGGAATAGGTATTGAAGCCGCTATCGAAAACGTCACTGCTCCCCGGAACCTCGGTTAGCGCCGCAGCAACCAGTCCACCGGTACAGCTTTCCGCGACCGTTATCCGTCGACCGGCAGCGCGATTTTTCTCGATAACCGTTGTCGCCAAGGCAACAAGTTCGGAAGGGAGGAGATTTTTCATAGACCGGGGCCGTTAGCGCATCATGCCGGTGCTTTGCAAATGGGAATGTCCTGCTTCTTGCCATCCTTGGTCGCTGCCTGCATGATTGTAATAGCCAAGCTGGCGAGATTTGCAGACGGCATTGGCTCCAGATCGCTGTATATCTTGTCGATCAAACTGCAATCTTTGGGTTTTATTTCGTCGCCTACGAGTTTGCTGAACATGGCATCGGCGATTGGTCGCAAGAGCGTATCATCAATTTCCGGCGGTAGTTTTTCGCCAGCCAGTACCGATACCGCACCTTTGGCTTTTGGCCACGCATCGTTCGATGCCGCTCGATATTTCGCGAGTTGTTCTGAGTTTTCCTTTAACAAAGGTGCCGTCGCCGGCAGGCTGGCCGAACATTTGTTGCGACTGGCCTCTACTAACGTTGGCAACACATACGTCACCAGCGCTTCGGCTTGTGCCACGCTCAGACATTGTTCGGTCTGGGTCGCTTGCGCCGCCATTGAATGGGTAAGAGCAAATAGTGCCATTCCAGCCATGTAATTTTTGTTCATCAAACTTCCTCCAACGAAATCGTCGCAATGGCCTGAGCGGCCATGCCTTCTTTGCGCCCGGTGAACCCCAGCCCCTCAGTGGTTGTTGCTTTCAAGCTGACCTGATCCGTTCCGATCGACAATATTTCCGCAATATTGCGTCTTATGGACTCCCGGTGGGGCTTGATCTTGGGCGCTTCGCAAATGACGGTCATGTCGACATTATGGATCAAGCCACCTTTCTCTGCGATGAGCGAAGCGGCATATTCGACAAACCGGGCGGAAGCCGCGCCGCGCCACTGCGGATCGGACGGCGGGAAATGGTCGCCAATGTCGCCTGCTGCGATGGTGCCCAGCAAGGCATCGGTCAGGGCATGCAACAGAACATCCGCGTCACTATGCCCGACAAGGCCTTTATCATGGTCTATTTTGATTCCACCCAGCCACAAATCCTCGCCGGCGGCCAGTCGATGGACATCATAGCCCATCCCCGTGCGAATCTGACGCATGTTCAATGTCCTTTCCCCGCCAAAGTCACCGGGTAATGTGTATTTTTTGAGGGCCTCGTCACCATCGACGACTGTAACGGCATGTCCCGCTGCCCGGAAAATCTGGGCATCATCACTGGCATTTTCGTCAGCGGGAAAGCGTTCATGCGCTGCCAGCAGTTTTGCAAAGTCGAAGGCCTGCGGCGTTTGCACTCGCCACAGGCTGTCGCGGTCTACGGTCTGGTAGAGCTGGTTGTCGCTGATCTGGACCATAGTATCGACACAGGGCAAAGCCGGTATCGCTGCCGCTGCCGATCCCAACCTGTCAATCAGCCGGTCGATAACGGGATGGGACACAAATGGCCGCGCGGCGTCATGGACGAGAATATTTTTTGCGCCGCCAGCGTTGCGGATAGCGGTCAGACCGTTGAAAACCGATTGCTGGCGCGTTGCGCCGCCGATGACGATCTGATGCCGTGAATCGGAACCAAGAGCCTTGTCGAGCTGCTCTTCCTGTCCCTCTGCGATCACAATCCAGATCTGGTCAATGGCGGCGTGAGATGAAAAGCTTTCCACGCTATGGCGAACCATCGCTTTGCCAGCAATCGATTCAAACTGCTTGGGCAGCTCCAATCCAGCTCGCGAACCGATGCCTGCGGCTACGATCAACACATGGGTTTTGTCGGAATGATCACTCGCTTGTACCATGGATCGCGATCTACGCCGAGAATAGGAATGAAGCAATTCTTGCCTCGAAATTGATTTGTCGATAAGGGGTGCTTAAATTTTAGGCAGTATCAATGAAACTCAACCCAATCTCTATTGGCGATATTGAAATCGAAAGCCCGGTATTGCTGGCGCCGATGACCGGTGTCACCGATTTGCCCTTTCGCAAGCTGGTCCGGCGATTTGGCTCCGGCCTCAATGTCACGGAAATGATCGCCAGTCAGGCGATGATCCGCGAAACCCGCCAGTCCTTGCAGAAATGCGCCTGGGACCCGACCGAGGAGCCGGTATCGATGCAGCTTGCCGGCTGTGATCCCGCTGTCATGGCCGACGCCGCCAGGCTCAACGAAGATCGTGGCGCGCAGATCATCGACATCAACATGGGCTGTCCGGTGAAAAAGGTCGTGAACGGCGACGCCGGCTCGGCTTTGATGCGCGACCTTCCTCTGGCGGCCGCGCTGATCAAGGCAACGGTTGAGGCGGTCAATGTGCCGGTTACGGTAAAGATGCGGATGGGCTGGGATCATCAAAGTCTGAACGCTCCCGAACTGGCGCATATAGCAGAAGATCTCGGCGCAAAAATGATTGTCGTACACGGCAGAACCCGTTGCCAGATGTATCGGGACAGCGCCGACTGGACCTTTGTCAGCAAGGTCAAACAGGCGGTTTCGCTGCCGGTTATCGTGAACGGCGACATTTGCACTATCGAAGACGGGCAGGCGGCACTCGAGCAAAGCGGCGCGGATGGCGTGATGATCGGTCGCGGCGCCTATGGAAAACCCTGGTTGTTGGGTCAGTTCATGCACTGGTTCAAGACCGGAGAACGGCTTCCGGACCCCGATCTTACAACCCAATATGCTATTCTCGACGAACATTATCGCGATATGATGAAGCTCTATGGCGAAGATGTCGGCGTCAAGGTCGCCCGCAAACATGTCGGTTGGTATACCAAGGGGCTCACCGGTTCGGCAGAATTCCGCAATCGGGCGAATAGCGAGGCGGACCCTCATGTCGTGCTGAAAATGCTGGAGGAGTTTTACACGCCCTGGCTGAACAAAGCCGCAGCTTGATGGACGGAAACCCGTCGGGAGAGCTAATTCTGGCGGGCATCAGTCATGCGTTGATTGTCCTGGACTCCCGACATCTGGTTGCACGGATCAATCCCGCCGGCGAAGCCCTGTTCGGCACCAGTGCCAAACATCTGCTCGGGCGCAAGATCACCGATGTCCTGCAATTTGCAGATCTCAGGCTGAATGAGGCTCTGGTCGAGCAAGATATCAGTCTTACCGCCCGCGGGGTGATGGTTTCCAGCGACGAGCGGAAACTGGGTTTTGCCGATTTTGATATCCATCCGCTGGCCTCCGGTCCGGAATGGCGCCTGATCTCCCTGTCGCTAATGGCGCAAGACGGCCCGATTCTCGAGAGCGAAAATAGCGATCCATCCAATCTGGCGATTCGGGCTCCGGACATTCTCAGTCATGAAATCAAGAATCCTCTGGCGGCGATCCGCGGGGCAGCGCAGCTACTGGAACGGCAGCTCGATGAATCGCAAAAAACCCTCACCCAGATGATTACCGCGGAGGTAGAGCGGGTGGTCAATTTGCTCAATCGGATGCAAACCCTCTCCTCGAACCAGCCAGCCCGGACCAAGGCTGTCAATATTCACACTTTGATCGATCGCGCACGGCGGTCGACAGAAGCGGCCACCGGCCAGGCTGTTAGAATCACCGACAAGTTCGATCCGTCGCTACCGGACGCGCTGGTCGATCCCGACGCCATGATGCAGGTTCTGACCAACCTATTATCCAACGCCGTGGATGCAACCAGGCACCTCGCAAATCCCGAAATCCGCATCGTCACCCGCTATAGTTTCGGCGCCTCCTTGTCAGCACAAGGCGGAACCGAGGCAGTAAGACTGCCGATCCAGATAATGGTGTGCGACAATGGCCCCGGTGTTCCGGCGGAGCTGGAACAGGAAATATTTACCGCTTTCGTCTCGACCAAGAAGGAAGGGCAGGGGCTGGGCCTTGCTCTGGTGAAGAAGCTGATGCGCGATATGAACGGGCGTATCCGTTATGATCGCGGAAATCGGGACGAAATGAGCAGATTCACACTGTTTCTTCCCGTTGCACCGAAAAACTGACGTCAGGACAAATAATGGCCAAAGCAAAAATCATATTAGTCGAAGACGATTTGTCGGTCAGTCACGTCATCATCACTGCCCTGCGGGCCGACGGATATGACGTCGAAAGCTGCAAATCGATAGCCGAGCGCGACGCCCTGATGGCGAGCAGCCGCTATGACTTGCTGCTCACCGATGTCGGACTGGGCGAGGGTGACGGGATTTCGTCGCTGGACACGGTGAAAACCACCCATCCGGATATCCCGATCATCATCATTTCCGCTCAAAATACCCTCAATACCGCCGTCCGGGCATCGGAAACCGGGGCATTCGAATATCTGCCCAAACCCTTCGATCTTGACGAGCTGGTCGAGGTGGTCGGGCAGGCGCTGAAGCCGAAGAATATTCAACCGATCGAGTCATCGATGGACGAGGAAAGCCTGCCACTTGTAGGCAGAAGTCCTGCGATGCAGGAAGTATACCGGATGATCGCGCGGCTCCTGAAAAACGATCTCTCCGTCCTCGTTCTGGGAGAAAGCGGGACCGGCAAGGAGCTGGTTGCGGAAGCCATTCACGGGCTGGGGCATCGGAAATCCGGTCCGTTCATTGCGGTCAACATGGCCGCGATCCCCTCGGAGCTGATCGAGGCGGAGCTGTTCGGGCATGAAAAGGGCGCCTTCACCGGTGCCGTCGCCAACGCCTCGGGAAAATTTGAACAGGCGCAGGGCGGGACCCTGTTTCTCGACGAGATTGGCGATATGCCGATGCACGCGCAAACGCGACTTTTGCGGGCGCTGCAATCGGGTGAAATCAATCGCGTGGGCGGCAAGGGGCTGGTCAAGCTCGATGTCCGGATCATCGCCGCCACCAATCACAATTTTCTCGAATTGATCGAACAGGGCAAGTTCCGGGAGGACCTATATTATCGCATCAATGTCGTACCGATTGAATTGCCCCCTCTCCGGGAGCGGGCCAGCGATATTCCGGCACTTGCGACGCATTTTCTCAAGCTCGCCGTGACCGAAGGACTGCCCCACAAGCAGATTTCCCGAGAGGGGATGAATCTGCTCTGCCACCACTACTGGCGCGGGAATGTTCGCGAACTCAAGAATGTCATCTATCGTCTGGTTGTGACCGGACGCGAAGACACGCTTTCCGAAGATGCCATCCGTCACATTCTTTCGGCCGAACGCGGAGAGGATCGGGCTGAATCAGAAAATTTGGAGTTCGAAGCCCATATCAAATCTATCGTGCTGGGGTTGATGTCCGATCCGGAAAAGGAAAATCTATATGCCAAGGCGCTGGAAAAATTTGAAAGGCCGTTGCTGATCGAAATGATGCATCACGCTCATGGTAACCAGATCAAAGCCGCTAAAATTCTCGGCATAAATCGCAACACCCTGCGGAAGAAACTGAACGAATATCAGATCGACCCGACGGAATCCAAATAGCGATCTACGATGAAATGACGGATTGCTTCGCTGAACCGTGATATTTTTGCAATATTAGTGCTTTTCTTGCAACGAAACCGTTGTATTGAAGGCACAATGAAGTTTTTCAGTCATCATCTGACGCGACCGGTTCCCAATTGGTTGCGCCGTCTTTCCCTCATGTCCGAGCGGGACGCCGTGATGAGACGGATCGAATGGATTACGCTCCTCCTTTTTGGCGTAATAATGGTTGGAACCTATTTTCTGCTAAGCAGACAATCCGACCAGACCGATTTCATTTCCCCTCCATTGACGGCTGCGCTGCTGGTTGCAAATCTTGTTCCGGCCATGGCACTGCTTGTCCTCTCCGGTCGACGGATTGCAAAGGGCAGGGCCGCTAAATCCTCGATCGGCAGTAAAGGGCGACTGCACGTTCGTCTGGTTGCCTTATTCTCTCTGGTCGCGAGCATTCCGATGCTGCTCGTGGTCATCTTTGCCTCGCTGCTTTTCCAATATGGCGTCGAATTCTGGTTTTCCGATCGTGCCAGGGGTATGCTTGAAAATGCCAATGATCTGGCCCGAGGCTATTACGAGCAGAACCAGCGGGAAGTCGGTGAAGAAACCATCACGATGGCCAATGATCTGCGCAATTATTTGCAGCAGGCCAATCTGGAAAGCCCGGAATTTGCCGAGGGTTATGTCTTTCAGGTGCTTTCCCGAAAGCTTAACGAATCTGCCATTATCGAATATGGGCCCGATGGCGTCCCGCGCACTGCAGCGGCCGTCGATCCCGATGACGCTGACCAAAATCCCAAGATAACCGATGCGGTGCTGAAGCAACTCGAGCAAGGCAAACCCTATGTCGTAACCGCGAGGCCAAACAAGATCGAGGCGGTGACGGCGCTCGATCTGACATCGCGCATATTCCTCTATGCCGCCCGGGATTCCGACATGCTGGCGCTGAGCCAGTGGGAAAGGGCGCAGTCTGTTCTGGCCGATTATGAGGAGCTTTTTTCGCGGTCGAGAAGCCTGCAATTGCAGTTCAATATTGCTTTATTTGTCATTTCCCTGCTCATCGTTGGTCTGGTGTTGTGGATCGCATTGGTGGTTGCGGACCGGATGGTGAAGCCGGTGAGCGATCTCGTCCACGCAGCGAAGCGGGTCACTGAAGGGGATCTTGCGACGCGGGTCCCCGGAACATTCGAGAATGACGAGATCGGTACGCTGGGGCGGGCGTTCAACCGCATGACCGAACGTCTGGAAACACAAACAACAGCCTTGATTACCGCTAACGAGCAATTGGGAAGCCGGCGGGCCTTTATCGAAGCGGTGCTGGAGTCGGTCACTGCCGGTATCATCAGCCTCGACGAGAAAGGCGAGATCAAGCTGGTCAACTCGCAGGCTCTGTCGCTGCTTTCCAAATCCGTCGACGAACTGCTGGATGTCGATATCGTCAAGGCTGCACCGCAATTTGCGGACCTTGTTCATGAAGGCGTCGAGAATAGCATCATTGAATTCGCGTCGGAATCCGACATGCGCACCTTGGCGGTCAAAATCGTCGGCGGCCCGACCGGACATGTGATCACATTCGAAGATATTACCCAGCAACTGCTGGATCAGAGGCGCGCCGCATGGTCCGATGTCGCGAGACGCATCGCTCATGAAATCAAGAATCCTCTGACCCCTATCCAGTTGGCTGCGGAAAGATTGCAGCGGAGATTTGGTACACGTATCGAAGGCGATGCCGGGGTATTTGAAAATCTCACCAATACGATCGTCCGGCAGGTCGGCGATCTGCGGAATATTGTCGATGAATTCTCGTCTTTTGCACGCATGCCGAAACCGGTTTTCCGTCAGGAGAATCTTGATGATATCCTAAAACAGGCTCTGTTCATGCAAGATGTTGCATGGCCGTCCATCGGGTTTAATTTCATCTCTGATGATCAGCCTGTTTCGCTGGTTTGCGATCGCCGGCAACTGGGGCAGGCGCTTACGAATATCATTAAAAATGCTGCTGAAGCTATTGAGCAAAAGGCCGAAACCAGCCCTGACTTTCAGGTCTCTGACGGTAAAATCTCATTGTCCGTTCGTACGGAAAACCAGATAGTTATCATCGAACTGACCGATAATGGCATTGGTTTGCCGATTGAGCGGGAGCGCATCGTCGAGCCTTATATGACGACGCGGGCCAGCGGCACAGGATTGGGACTCGCGATCGTGAAGAAGATTGTCGAAGAACATTTCGGCGAGATGAAATTCTGCGACGCGCCAGATGGCGGCACCCGTGTCACCATTCGGTTCAGTCCATCCAAATTAGCCAGATTGTCGCATGATGGCGCGGAGAGTTCCGCCGAAACAGCGGGTGACCCTGCCGGGAGTGGCGATCAGCTGGCAAATATTGAGAAATAAGGATTAGAGGTTCAACATGGCGTTAGATATTTTGGTTGTCGACGACGAGCCCGATATTCGTGATCTGATATCCGGGGTCCTGGAAGACGAAGGATATAGCACCCGAGTGGCTGCTGACAGCGACGCCGCGCTTGCCGCGGTCAAAGAGCGTCGGCCTTCTCTGGTTCTGCTTGATGTTTGGCTGCGAGGATCGCGACTGGATGGTCTGGAATTGCTGACCGAGTTGAAGCAACTTGACGCAAAATTGCCAATCATCGTGATTTCTGGTCATGGCAATATCGACACCGCTGTTGCCGCCATTTCGCAAGGTGCGGTGGATTTCATCGAGAAGCCGTTTGAAGCGGAAACCCTGCTCCATCTGGTTTCCAGAGCGACCGAAACCGAACGGCTCCGCAGGGAGAACGAGATACTCAAGGCACGGGTGGGCTTCGCCGACGAACTGACAGGGAATTCGGCTGCGGTAAATAATGTGAGGGCGACGCTGAAGCGGGTGGCCGGGACCGGCAGCCGCTTGTTGATCTCCGGGCCAGCAGGAGTTGGCAAAGAAGTCGCCGCACGCCTGATGCACAATTGGAGCTCTCGTGCCGATGCGTCCTTCGTAACGATTAGTGCTGCCAGATTGTCGCCGGAAAGCGTCGAAGAGGAGCTGTTTGGCACCGAACGGAACGGCAAAATCGAGAAAACCGGATTGATGGAAGAGGCCCATGGAGGAACTTTGTTCATCGATGAAGTGGCCGACATGCCACTCGATACCCAGGGAAAAATACTCCGGGTTCTGACCGAGCAAAGCTTCAACCGGCTTGGCGGTTCGCAAAAAGTAAATGTCGATGTCCGGGTCGTGTCAGCAACTTCACGCGATCTTGAAGTCGAGATACGGGAAAAAAGATTCAGGGAAGATCTGTTCTACCGCCTCAATGTCGTGCCGGTAATATTGCCACCGTTGAACGAGCGACGCGAGGATATCCCCGTGCTCGTGGAACATTATGCTGCGCGCTTCGCCGCCGATCAACGCTTGCATCCGCCGGAAATTTCCGATGAAGCAATGGCCGCGCTTCAGGCCTGTGACTGGCCGGGCAACGTCCGGCAGTTGCGCAATGTGATCGAACGGACGATCATCCTGGCCCCCAAGGATAAATTCACAAAAATAGAAGTCGAGATGTTGCCGCCCGAAATTCTCGGTAATGATGATGAATTGGACCAGGGCGTGGCGTCATTGATGGGATCGCCGCTGAGAGAGGCGAGGGAAAGTTTCGAACGGGAATATTTGAAAGTACAGATCAGACGCTTTTCCGGCAATATATCCAAAACCGCGAATTTCATCGGCATGGAACGGTCAGCCCTTCACAGAAAGTTGAAAATTCTGGGCCTTGCATCGCGAAAGAAGCCGGACGGAGAGTGATCTTTAAGGTTAAGCGGTTGTCGTGACGGGGCTAATCCCATATATGTGAATCTGCGATGCCTTTGGTACACAGCCTTCTTCGCAGAAATTATAAAATGCCCTCACAAAGATGGCCAATAATTGGAGTCAAAAATGACCGATAGATCAAACAACTTGCAGGATTTATTCCTGAACTCCCTACGAAAATCAAAAACCCCGGTGACAATGTTTCTGGTCAAGGGTGTCAAACTTCAGGGTATTGTGACCTGGTTCGACAATTTTTCAGTATTGCTGCGCCGCGACGGTCAGTCCCAGCTTGTATATAAGCACGCAATATCAACAATCATGCCGTCCGAGGCGCTCGACACCAAGCCGTTCGCCGAGATGATGGAGAACGCCAAGGTAAGGGCAGGAATCCTGCAGGAAGTCTTCCTCACGGCAGTCCGGGACAGCAATGATCCGGTGACGATGTTTCTCGTCAACGGCGTGATGTTGCAAGGCGCAGTATCCGCTTATGATCTATTCTGCATCTTGCTCGAACGCGAAGGATTGTCGCAACTCGTCTACAAGCACGCCATATCAACCGTGCAACCCGGCGGGCCGCTCAATCTGGCGGATTATAACCATGCAGATGATGGTGCGCATTGATACCATTTGAGAAGGAAAGTCTCGACAGCAAGAGCCGGCGGGCGCTCATCGTGCATCCCGACATGGTTTCGTTGAGCCAGTCGGCGCTCGAGCATCGACTGGAAGAGGCTGTTGGTCTGGCCTTGGCAATCGGATTGGTCGCGACGGATTCACATTATTTTTCGGTCCGCAAAGCCAAGCCCGCCACCTTGTTCGGATCGGGGCAGGTCGACCAAATCGGCAAGATGATGGAGGAACAAGAGGCCACAATATTGATTGTGGACGGTAGCTTAAGTGCCATCCAGCAGAGAAATCTTGAAGAGAAGCTCGACGTCAAAGTCATCGACCGGACCGGCCTCATCCTCGAGATATTCGGTGCTCGGGCCGCTACGGCCGAAGGCCGTTTGCAGGTTGAACTCGCCCATCTCGACTATCAGGCCGGTCGTCTTGTTCGAAGCTGGACCCATCTTGAACGGCAACGTGGCGGCTTCGGCTTTCTCGGCGGTCCGGGTGAAACCCAGATCGAGTCCGATCGCCGGATGATCCGCGACCGCATGGCGAAGCTGCGCAAGGATCTGGCCCATTTGCGCAAGACCCGTGCCTTGCACCGCGACCGGCGTCAGCGCGCTCCCTGGCCTGTCATCGCGCTGGTAGGCTATACAAATGCCGGAAAATCTACCCTGTTCAACCGGTTGACCGGCGCCGATGTCTTTGCCGAAGATTTGCTGTTTGCAACCCTCGACCCGACAATGCGGGAATTTCCGCTACCCGGATATGACAAGGCGATATTATCCGACACGGTTGGCTTTGTTTCCGATCTTCCCACCCAATTGGTGGCGGCTTTCCGGGCCACGCTTGAAGAAGTGAGTGCGGCAGACATTGTCGTTCATGTCCGCGATATTTCGCATGAGGCAAGCGACGCACAGGCCCGCGATGTAAAGCAAATATTGGCAGATCTTGGCGTGTCCGAGGAAGCAGGAGAGGGGCCTCCTGTTATCGAGGCGTGGAACAAGATTGACAAAATCTCTCCCGATGATCCGCAATATGCGCGTATTTCGTCACCGCTGCCGGAAAATGTCTGCACCATCTCTGCCGCGACCGGTGCCGGCGTCGAGACACTGGTCAAGCTGATCGCGAAAACCCTGTCGGAAGGCTATAAGTCCGAGCAGATTACGATCGCGGCAGCCGATGGCAAACGGATGGCCTGGTTGCACGAGAATGGCAGGGTATTGAAAAGCGAACAACAAGCGGACAATCTGATCCTGTCGGTCGAAATGTCACCGCGAAACTGGGGTCGGTATCAAGCGCTAGACTGAGTGATTAGCTCGTAGCCAGTTTTACCTTGGCTTTTTGCCATTCCACTTCCAGTTCTTCGATCGACATGTCCTGCATATCTTTGGTAAGACTGGATTCCACCTCGTTGAATCTTTTGGTGAATTTCGCAGTAGCATCGGCGAGAGCACGTTCCGCATCGACCTTATAATGACGGGCCAGATTGACCGCTGAAAAGAGCAGATCGCCGATTTCCTCGTGCACTTCTTCTTCGCTGGTTGCGGCCGCAACCTCGTCGAGCTCTTCGAGCAATTTGTCCTTCACCGGTGCCTTGTCGGGCCAGTCAAAGCCGACGCGGGCCGCGCGTTTCTGGATTTTCTGCGCGCGTAGCAAGGCGGGCAGGGCAAGCGCGACGCCGTCGAGCGCACTGGACTGGCCACTTTGTTCCCGCTCGCTGGCCTTGATCTGCTCCCATCCCGGACTTTCACCGGCTTCGCCAAAGATATGCGGATGGCGGCGGGTCATTTTGTCGCAGATCGTCTCGACGACATCATTGAAATCAAACTGGCCGGCATCGGTGGCAATCTGGCTGTGAAAAACCACCTGCAGCAAGAGATCGCCAAGTTCGTCTTTCAGCGCCGACATATCATCGCGTTCGATGGCATCGGCCACTTCATAGGCCTCTTCGATCGTATAAGGTGCGATCGTCCTGAATGTCTGCACCTTGTCCCATTCACAACCATCGTCCGGATCGCGCAAACGCCGCATGATTTCTAGCAGGGGATCAATCAATTGTGCATCCGTTCTAACCCGTCAATAAGGTTGATAATATATATTATGTTAAATTATTCATTATCCGGCAGGGCGGCGAACCTCGGTTCCAACACCATTTCCGCCCCCTCTACGCGCCAACTTCGCAACTTTGACAGAAAGTTCATACCAATAACATTGGAATCACCAAATTCTTCAGCCACAACAACCGGCAGTTCGCGAGCGACCATCGAACCAATTTGAAGCGACTGAATTGTTCCTCTTTTTGCGCTAACCGTTCCATTCGCTGTTGTCAGAATGACCGGAAATGGACTTTCACTGATTTCGATTCCGGCCACTCTGGCGGTTTGCAACGTCATTGCCGTTGTGGTTGCTCCGCTGTCGATCAGGAACCGTACCGGTAGTTCGTTTACCGTTGCGTTTACCCAGAAATGGCCGTCGGCCGACTGCCGGATCCGCAACATATCTCCATCAATAAATTGTTCATTTGCGCCAGTAACTTCACCGGATACGCGGTTCCAGACCGCCAATATTTCATTCTGATAGGAAAAACCAACGATGAAGACCGCAAATATAGCAACCCAGGCCAAGGCGGTTCGAATGATCTCGCCAAAACCCAATCGGCGCGAAAATAATGCGCTCGCCACCAGCACCAGCGCGCCGATTGCGAACACAAGATTGATATTTTGATCTTCGGACAAAGTCAGATTTCTTTCACATAGCCATCATAAGCGGGCCGGATATGTTCCGGTAATATGGTACTAAGATGGTTATAGTCCATGGAATTGTCCATATGTGTCAGCAAACTCAATCTTGGCTGAACGTCGTCGATCAAAGCCAAAGACATTTCCAAATGCGCGTGTGTAGGATGGGGTTTGTCTCGCAAGGCGTCGACTATGAACAGATCGCAATCATGATATAGATCCCGCATTTCCTGTGTCACTTCACCGAAATCAGTTGCGTAACAGATAGATTTTCCTTGATGCTCGAAACGGAGTCCGGCCGAGGTTATGCCGCCATGAGGCTGATCAATATAACGAAGCGAAATATCGCCGATCTCTGCGGTACCTTCGAGAGTAATGCCGTCACAAATAGACGGATAATATTTGTGCCCCTCAAATGCATAGGCGAAACGGTGTTTCAAACTCTCAAGCGCATATGGCCGTGCATAGGCCGGGATCGGTTCTCGAGTTTTCTGGAAAACTGCCCGTAAATCATCAATTCCGTGACAATGATCTGCGTGATCATGTGTCCAGACAACCGCGTCTATCCAGTCGATGCCATTATCGAGAAACTGGTTGCGCAAATCCGGCGATGTATCGACCAATATCCGGGTGGTCGGACTTTCCACCAAGATAGATACGCGGCTTCGCCGGTTTTTCGGTTCGTCAGGGTCACAATCACCCCAGTCGTTCCCGATACGGGGCACCCCTGAAGATGTGCCGCATCCCAATATCGTGAGCTTTAAAGCCACATTCAGGGTCGCGCCTTGGAGAATAGCCGATAGAAATTCCGGCCGGTGGTTTCGCACAGCGTACCATATTCCTCCTCGCGCAGTTCCGCCAGATACCGGGCCGTATCAGCCACGAAAGCAGGTTCCCCTGTTTTGCCACGGTGCGGAACCGGAGCAAGGAAGGGCGCATCGGTTTCGACCAGCAAGCGATCTGCAGGTAATTTGGCTGCCGTTTCCTTCAGATCTTTGGCATTTTTGAAGGTCACGATACCAGAAATCGAAATATACAGCCCAAGCGCCAAGGCCTTTTGCGCAAAGTCCTCGCTTGCAGTGAAACAATGGATCACACCGGAATAGGCGCCCTGCTCCATTTCTTCGGCCATTATCTCGGCCGTATCTGCTTCCGCATCACGGGTATGGACAATGATCGGCAAACCAGTTTCTCGGGCTGCATGAATATGGGTACGAAAGCTTTGTTTTTGGCGCTCCCGGTCGCTGTGTTCGTAATAATAGTCAAGACCCGTCTCCCCAATGGCGACGACCCTAGGATGAGTCGCTTCTCCCACCAGTTTGGCAAGGTCGACATCGGGATGGCCATCGGCTTCGTGCGGATGGATACCGATACTTGCCCAGACATCCGGCTCCCGTTCGGCTGTAGCGACAATATCCCGCCATTCGCTCTCGCGTGTCGAGATATTGAGCATCGCAGTGACACCGCTTTGGCGCGCGCGTTCAAGAACTGCGCCCTGCTCTTCGATCAGGCCTTTATAGTTCAGATGGCAGTGGCTATCGACCAGCATATCAAGTCTCCGCTTCCGATGCGGGGATTTCCAGGCGCGGGAAAATTCCCTGGGGTGCGGGCAAGGCTGTGCCGGGCACAATAGCTATTGTGAGACCCTCAAAATCACGTGCATCTTTCGCCTGAGACAGGAGATCGAGCATCCGGTCACAGCTATCCGGTATCGCCCAGCGCAGCATGATTGCCAGTCGGCGGATTGCCTCTGCCGTATAATAGAGCACCGTATCGGCGCGCGCCGGATCGGTTTTGCGCAGCGCCCATGGTGCCTGATCGGCAAAATAGGTGTTGGTCGCGCTCAACCGTTCGCGGATAGTATCAAGCGCTGTGTCGATCTTGAACAGACCGCCGGTCATTGCTGCATTGATGTCAATAAAACACTGGTCCAATTGGGCGAGCAGCTCTCGCTCGGCTACTGTCGGCTCTCCCGGCGCAGGAACCTTGCCATCACAATTTTTGGCAATCATCGACAGGCTGCGCTGGGCCAGATTACCGAAATTATTCGCCAGATCGGCATTGGTCTTAGTGACAATGGCATCCGCCGAATAGGTCCCGTCCTTGCCGAACACTACATCCGCTAAGAGAAAATAGCGCAGTTGGTCGACACCGAACCGTTCCGCCAATTGCATTGGATCAACAACATTGCCGACCGATTTCGACATTTTCTCACCACGATTTAGCAGGAAACCATGTCCGAAGACCTGTTTTGGTAGCGGCAAGCCGGCACTCATGAGAAAGGCAGGCCAATAAACGGCGTGGAACCGGACGATATCCTTGCCGATCAGATGCAGGTCAGCCGGCCAGTATTTGGCGAACATGCCATCTGTATCGGGATACCCTACGCCGGTCATATAGGTTGTCAGCGCATCGACCCAGACATACATGACATGGCCCGGTGACCCAGGCACAGGGACTCCCCAATCAAAACTGGTCCGCGAAACACTGAGATCCCTTAGTCCGCCTTCCACAAAGCGCATGACTTCATTACGGCGGCTTTCGGGCTCGATGAATTCTGGATGCTCGGCATAAAGCTTCTGCAATTTATCCTGATATTTGGACAGCTTGAAGAACCATGTCTCTTCGGCGGTCCATACGACAGGTGTGCCCTGGGGCGAAAGTTTTTCACCGCCCTCGCCTGTCTCGAGTTCGTCTTCTGCATAAAAAGCTTCGTCGCGTACCGAGTACCAGCCTTCATAGCGGTCAAGATAGAGATCGCCGCTCTCCTCCATTGCTTTCCACAACGCCTTGCTGGCTTCATGATGGGCCGGTTCACTTGTGCGACGGAATCCATCATGACTGATATTAAGTTTATTGCACATCTCTATGAAATAGGAAGACATTTCGTCCGCAAGCTTTATAGTATCGACACCCGCTTCCCGGGCGGTCTGAACCATTTTCAGGCCATGCTCGTCGGTTCCGGTGATCAAGCGAACATCGCGACCACTCAAGCGGTAGTATCTCGCAATGGCATCCGCGGCGATTGCCTCGTAGGCATGACCAATATGTGGGCGACCGTTAGGATAGCTGATCGCGGTGGTAATATAAAAAGGTTCAGACATAGCCGCCTCTCTTGATGGATTGTCGGCGCTTGTAAACAGCCAAAATCTCTATTTTGCTTGGCCAGTCGAAGCGAGGTCGCCCATCAGGCTGCCAAGCCGGAATATCACAGCCTGATTATCCAGCGCTTTGGGGAGCGCTGCAGTAGCCAATTCGCTGGCTTCACGCCATTTGTCGATCGCTTCTATCGAACGGGGAATCTTCGCGGTCTTGATTTGCTCCGCCATTAGACTGGGGGCTCGCTCAAGAAACGCCCGATAACGTGGTGCTGCGGCCTTTAAAGCCAATTTCCGTGCGAGCTCACTCTTCAGTCTGTTGTCCCGGTCGCCGGTCTTGATAATTTTGCGCGCAATATCCTCCAGTTCAGCAAGCCCTATTTCGATATATTGCAGAGCTCGTCCCGGCGACCCCTCTCCGGCCAGAACCAGTGTCTCGATATCGGTTTCGGTCAATTTCGGCGCAGCTTCCTTTAATAGAAGACGCATTTCATCGTCGCCCAGCGGTTCAAAACGCAGCATCTGGCAACGGGATCGGATGGTCGGCAACAGCCGATCTGGCATATGGCTTATTAGAAAAAAGATTGTATTCTTGGGCGGTTCCTCCAGATTTTTTAAAATGGCATTTGCCCCCGCCCGCTCCAGATCATCAGCGGCGTCGATCACAACAACCCGATATTCAGAAATAGACGCCTGATTCTGAAAAAGCGGCTGCAATGCACGCACCTGATCGACTTTGATATTTCGGGCTAGTTCATGCTCCTCGAGCGAGGCTAGGCCATTATCACGCGCCTTTTTTTCCTCCTTATCGCCCTTTGGACCGCGACTGAGCAGCCGAAAGTCGGGATGCGAGCCTGCAGCAAGAAGATGTCCGGCTTCGTCGTCCTGAGTTTCGGAGAAAGTGACTGGTTGATTGCGCGAATTTAGCAGAAAATGAGCGGCTTGTTGGGCAAAAGCCGCTTTACCCACCCCCTTGTCGCCTGCCAAGATCCATGCGTGATGGAGCTTGTCTTTGGCAAGAGACTGACAGAATATCTGCCGTGGTTTTTGATGACCTAGATACGATGTCATGACATCATTTCATCAAATCGCTTAGGCTTTCAACAAGGGAACCTGTGACAATGTCCGGCGCCTGTGATGCGTTGATCAGCCGGATACGTTCGGGTTCATTCACCGCGAAATTACGGAATTTTTCCATGACAGCACGATGATATTCACTGTTCCGGCGACCGATACGGTCGCTGCCGCCACGATCTCTCGCTGCAGCTCTTTTCGCTGACACTTCTTCAGGCACGTCCAGAATAAAAGTCCTGTCCGGCATCAGGTTTTCGCTGCCAACACGATGTAAATCGAGGATTTCGTCGTCAGTAAGTTCACCGTTTACGCTTTGATAAGCGCGGTTGCTGTCGATAAACCGATCACTGACTACCCATTCTCCCCGTGCTAGCGCAGGTCGGATTAATTTCGCACAATGTTCCGCGCGTGACGCCGCGAACAATAAGGCTTCGGTACGGATATTCCATTTTTCTTCTGCGCCGTTGAGCAGCAATCCGCGAATGATTTCTGCGCTGGCAGTCCCACCTGGCTCGCGTGTCACAGTTACTGTATATCCCTTTGCTTCCAGAGCAAATGCGAGCGCTTTGGCTTGAGTGGACTTTCCTGCCCCCTCCCCGCCTTCCAGGCTTATAAACCGGCCAGTTCTTTTATTCATGCCATTCCCACCAAAGCTTTAAACCCAGCCCAGACGCGATTGAAAAAACCGGCTTCGCCAACGTCTTCGCCAGCGACAAGAGATACTGACTGCTGACCTGCATCTGCTGTGGTGACAATCAACTTTGCGATAGGCTGACCTTTGACAATTGGCGCCTTAATCGGCCCGTCATAGGTCACCTTCATTGTTATTTTTCCGTCCGAAGCTTTCGGGATTGTTGCAAAAAGATCCTTGGAAGCGACGAGTGATACGGTGGAACTGTCACCCAATTGTACTTCGGCATTCTGTATTCTGGTTCCCTTGTCGAATAGCTTCTTCGGTTCCCATGCGTTGAATCCCCAATTCATGAATTTGACCGATTCCTCGATCCGCCCTCCATAGCTATCAAGCCCGGCGAGCACTGATACCAAGCGGCGGCCCTTTTGCTCGGCCGAACCGGTAAAGCCATAGCCCGCTTCTTCCGTATGACCGGTTTTCAGCCCGTCAGAACCAGCCACTTTCCCCATCAGGGGATTGCGGTTTGATTGCGTGATACCATTCCAGGCAAATTCGTCCTGACCGTAGAAATCATCATATAGTTTCGGGAATTTGTTTACCGTTGCCGAGCCCAAATTGGCCAGATCTCTGGCAGTAACCATGGTCTGACCTTCGTCCGGCCAGCCGTTGCTGTTACCGAAGTGACTTTTCGACATGCCAAGTTCCTTGGCGCGCTTGTTCATCAGTCCGACAAAGGCCTGTTCCGTGCCGGCGATGCCTTCAGCGAGAACGACACAGGCGTCGTTGCCAGACAGAGTGACGATGCCATGCAGCAAATCGCTCACACTGACCTGATCACCTACGCCCAGGAACATCGTGGAACCCCTATTATTCCACTTCTTCCAGGTTTCTTCATTGACGCGAAATTTGTCGTCAAGCTTGAGCTTGCCCTTGTTTATCAAATCGAATGCAACATAAACGGTCATCATCTTCGCCATCGAAGCGGGAGGAATCTGTTTATCGGCATTTTTCTCGAACAGCACCACTCCCGAGGACAAGTCGGTCATATATGCAATGGGTGCGTCTGTATCAAAACTGGGCGCCGCAAAAACAACGGAGGAAAGGGCGATGAAAGGCAGCGATGCCAAAAGATATTTTTTCATTTAAGCTAGCAATCCCGATCATTGTTTGGCGGTAAAACAGCTATTTGTCTGCCCGCAAGATTCGGGCTCCACTATACCCGCGCTGTTGAGCCTGTGCCAGTCCTGCTTGCGCATCTTTTTCGCTTGTATAGGGACCATATCGCACCCGCCAGATAGATCGGCTCCCATCCGACATAACCTTGGCCCCGATCTTTCTGGCCAGAATGTCCGCCCGCGATTTGTCGCTGAATGCGGCGACCTGCACAACATAGGAGCCGGGTAAACCGCCGACGTAATTGTTTCCCACGCTATTTTCGACCGCAACCGGACGTCCAACGCCTTCAATGATGAATCGTCCGTCGCGTGTACCTGCCCCGTTCGGCGTCAAAGGCGCGCGAGCCGGGGGCGTATTGGCTGGGGTAGCGAACTGCCGGATAGGAGCGGCAGGCTGGGGGAGCTTGGCCAGATTTTTCCGTAATATCGACAGGAGCGAATCCGGCGTGCCGATCCGTTCGGTCGCCGGTGCTCCCGCGCGCAATACTGCACGCTCCTGTTCGTTGGGATTGACTTTACGCACGCGGACCCCCGCGGTGCCGCGCTGATCTATGCCCAGCTGTTTTGCGGCTCCATGGGACAGATCAATCAGTCGATCATTTGCAAATGGCCCTCTGTCGTTGACCCGCACCAGTATCGTCCGTCCGGTATCTAAAGAGGTCACCTCTACATAAGAAGGAAGAGGCAAAGTCTTATGCGCAGCAGAGATGCCTTGCGGATTGAACAATTCTCCATTGGCAGTCTGATTGCCGGACAGCTCTTCGCCGTACCAACTGGCATAGCCGACTTCATCGTAGCTGGGCACATCCTCAGGCGTGTAGGTTTTTCCACCGACCTGGTAGGGTTCACCAATTTTTTGTGGATAGTCGGAAGCCATCGCGGGACCTTTCGGCACACCTACGCCGACAGGAGGGGGTGAACCATCCGGGAAATTACCAAAATCACGCGATCCGCTACATCCAGCCACGGCCAGAGTTGCCGTTGAGAGGATTCCAAGTTTAACTGCGTATTTCATCCGCTAATAACCCCACTGCTAGCCCGTAAAAATTCGAACAATTATAATCCAGAATGACACGATAATTACCCGTCAACAAATAAGCCCTGTTTGCAGGTCCGTCGGGTTCCAGCAAAGTGGCCATCACATTGTCGTCGAGTTGTTTACCTGTTGCGGGCGCAACGCCGAGTCTCTGCCATTCAGCCATAGTTTTCCATTGACTGTGACGATTAAACACGCGCGGACAACGGGTCGGTATAATCTTGCTTTCTATCGACGAGCGATCGAGTGAGGCAGGAACATTAACGGCAATGCCCCAGGGTTCTCCCCGGCGCCAGCCCGAGTTGACAAAATAGTTGGCGATCGAAGCGACCGCATCATATTCGCTGTTCCAGATGTCGGCATATCCGTCGCCACTGCCATCTTTCGCCAGACGCAAATAAACCGAGGGCAAAAATTGCGGCATGCCCATGGCCCCTGCCCAGCTCCCCTTGAGCGCAGATTGCGGCACTCCGCTGTCGATCAATTTCAAAACCGCGAGTAATTCAGGTTCAAAAAGGCTGCGGCGCCGCCCTTCGTACGCGAGCGTTGCCAGCGAGCGCGGAATATCGAAGTCACCCATGTAGGAACCGTAATTTGTTTCCTTGCCGTAGATTGCCATGATGATGGGTCCCGGCACGCCGGTTTCGCGTTCAACATCGACAAGCTTGCCCATCAGACGGCGGTAGGCTGCCTTTCCGTTCGCGATCCGCTGGCTCGTGATGTGGCGCTGCTGGTACGGGGCGAAGGGCGGAATAGCGCTGTTCGTGCTGCCGCCAGGCTGAGACTGGTCGAGCTGGATAACCCGTGGATTATAGGTCAGCCCCGGAAGAACCTGGTCCAGTGTCTGCGCACGGACACCCTCTTGCAGCGCCTTTTGACGGACTTGCTGGAGATAGGATTCAAAACTGGAGCTGCTTTGTGCTTTTGCGGACTCCATTGGTGCCGCCACGCCAGTGCCAAAAAGTGCAATAGCGCCGCAAGCGATAGCGGTCATGATACGCATGAAAAACTTCCCTTTTATCGTCTCGTTGTCGCACAAAGCTAGCCCTAGGGGAATCCCTAAATAACCCGCAGATGCAACCGCTCGCCGCGAAAGCCCCGTGGGGTCGGGAATTCACCTCCAATTTCCAGCTTCTTACAAAATGTTTTGCGCTTTCAAATTCAGAGCGCTAGGACGCGTGCGACCCAGCCTTATGGCTATGCGGACAGGTGGCAGAGTGGTCGAATGCAGCGGTCTTGAAAACCGCCGAGGGTGCAAGCTCTCCGTGGGTTCGAATCCCACCCTGTCCGCCAGCTATTTCTTTGTTTTCAACAACTTACGAGAAATATTCAGACTGTGCCAAGTGGCACAGTGCTTTCTGGCTCAATTAGTCTCTATCGTTGGTATAATTTTTCATTGTCGACGCCAGTATTCGAGTTTGCGCCCCTCAATAATAAAATGTTATTGAGTTACCTAAGTCAGGGAGTCAAAAAATGTCGGTCATCAACACCCTTGTTCCGGTAATTGTCGGAGGCGCTATCGGGGTGTTAGGGGCAATCGCAGGTCCACCGCTCACCCATTGGTTAAATAAAGAAGCCGATCGAAAAAAGAAACAGGCTGAAAAACTAGAAGAACTGATCGATGCAATTTTTGCATACGATCATTGGTTAACCGATCTTCAGAATAGACTGGTTTTTGGGATCAGTACCGTCGTAACTCAGAGCCCCCTCTCGAAAGTCGTGGCTTTGATCGCGATCCATTTTCCACAATTTTCTCTAGTTAGTGCCGAGTTCGAATATGAAGCAAAAAAATATGTAGTGTGGATGTCAGATAAATCGCAAAAAAGAGTTGCTGGGAGGCCGCCAAGTGAATGGATAGAGGGCCATCAAGAGCAGTACAGCGCATATGCAGACAAACGAGAGGCGGTATTAGACAAAATTAAGGGTTATGCAAAATCAGAGTTGTCGACGACAAAGCCATAGGTCCAATGGCTAAACTTGACCTTAGTTTCGTTTTCTGAAGGATATCGAATTGGCATCTTACTGTTAACCTAACAGTTCGTTTAATGGAAACATTGTGCCACCCCTGTCACATTCGCAGCGTTGGCACACCGTATAACCCATTGAAAACAAACAATCTAGTCCCACCCTGTCCGCCAGCCTTCATTGTAATTATTAGATAATTTTTAGTCATACAGCTCTGTTCCCATAAACGTCCCCTAATACCGTGTTTCTGGTCATTGAAATTCCGCATAGTTTACCAATGCAGCAGTTTTTCATTTGGATAACTCCGCTTTCCTGACTGTTCGCTTTCTGTTCTTTGGGCCATTGGGTTCCCGCAAGCATAAACCGATTCTCCCGGAAGTATATTTGGCAAAGACCAAAGCCGTTACGAACTACCTCAAGAGTTTCGCCAAACTGTTTCAGAATTTTGAATGTTGAAAGCAAAAGGACTGCAGGCAAGGAGTTGAATTTTAATCAAACGAAGTCCACCGAGATTTGGTTGTCCGGTGCGCCATGACCTAGCTCATAATCGAACGAGGCGAACAGATAGCTTGGGTCTGATGTGCTGCCGCTCTTACATTCAATTTGGAGCAATGCTTGCAAACTGGTCGGCCTGACATTCGCGATGGACATTTCAAAGCCTGATGCATTTTGATCGATAACCCGTGCAGGAGACGCTTGTATTTGCATGGCATTGCCCGGAGCGGCACTAACGGTAATTCCATATTCTTCCACACAGACGCGGCCAACGCCGCCCGTGGCAGATTGTTTGTTCATGGTAATTCGTAAGATCCCAGTAACAGATTGGCTTCCAACGTCGGTAAGGCGAGAAAATTTAAGTGCTTCAAACGAAATTGCATCGGTAAAATTACGGCGCTTCGTTATCAATTTTCCTCCCCGCTCAGTAACGGCCAGTATCACATCGCTGTTGAAACCAAGATTTTTGTTTTGGCCAATCACAAGCATTTTTGAGGGCCCTACTGTAGGCAGTCCGAAATTATTTCGTTCGAACGTAACTAGGCCATCGCTTTTGAACTGATATTCCTCAAACTCACTTTTACCTTCCTTTGCGCCGGTAAAATGGCATCCCTTAAAAGTTATGCCATTTCGGCAGTTGGATTCTTGCAACAATTTTTTATGGGTTGCCTCAAAATAAACGCCGTCGATGTTGAAGGCTTTGGCATTGTCGATGTCGATACTGGCCTTAAAAGTAGTAATCACCCGACTCCCCAGCGATTGCGCCGATGATACCACATAGGTTCCTATGCCACCTGTTCCTGACCGGAGAGCAACGACACGGGTCTCCGGTGCGATACCTAGGGCGATTAGCTCATCGCCGACCTGCAAGGTTGCCGACATTGCCGCCGTAACTGTTAAAAGGTTGCCAGCAATCGAGCCGACTACCCTAGCAGGGGGGCGTCCGCCACCTTCAAACCTCCCGCCAGAGATATTAACGGCTTCAGCAGAGCGCAGCCGCAGACTGCATACTGTGTGATTCTCAAAACTGACGGTGCGAAAATCGACCGCGTTTGTAGTGAATGCCGGAACTTCCAATCCCCATGGAGCATCACCGAAGGTCGTATTGTTAAACAAGCTTAGTTGAAGCAATTTGTTGCAACGCATATTGCCCATCGTTTGCAATGCCATGCTCACACCGTCAAATGTGATGCCTGCTATCTCGGACGAAACATTAACGTCAATCGCGCGATAGCCGCCATGCAAAGATAGCTCGCGCAAAGCAGAGTTAATAAAACCGGCGGGATTGTCATTGACGATTAGCGGATAACCTACTCTGGTATTTTGATTGTCGATAACGGTGATCCCCGGACCTTCGCCAACCATTTCCACAAAATTGGGTAGCCGGATAGATCCTGTGTTGCCACGATAACGGCCAGTACGAATATACAATCTCCCCCGTTCGTGGTGACTGGTTTTTATGACCCTGAGGGCCTTTTGAATGGCCAATCCATCGATCAAATTATTGAGGCTAGTTGCTTGGGGAAACTCGACCTGAGCAGCTTCGAGCGTATTGTAGAACTCTGAAAGTGGATGTTCGAACCCGTCGCCTTGTGCACCAAAGTCACTGGCTTCCATTATTTTAGCATTTCTGACTCGGTCGAGATAACTCGCCCCACTACGATCACTCGGTTTCGCTAATCCGTTCTGAATGGGATTACTTTGCACCGGGCTAACGGTGTTAAGCGCGTTCGCGCTGCTGACACCCACTGCGCCGCTAAAAGTTGCGATAGCCACAGTCACTGCCCGGCGGGTTATACCAGATTCAATAGCTGGGATTGAGGGCAAATGCTTCTGCACTTTAGTCATGTTCATGTCCTTCAGCGCCAGATTGATGTCACTTACAAAACAGCGTGGCGCATGTGCCATGAAATCCGTAAATATATGGCGATAGTAGATGGTAACGAGTTGTTTGGGGCTTTTCAGCGTTAGAGCCGGTCATCGCACTTAGAAGGGCATCGGAGCGGTAGGTCTCATTGTTTGCCATTAAAATTCTCGATAGTTGATTTGTTTTACAAGCGCATTTTCTTGTGGTTCCATATCGGGGTTTCCATCGAGCATTTCACCAAACAACCTGATAGACAGGTCCTTCCTTAAGCTGTCCCGTTTCTCGTCAAGCGTCGGCCATGACTCGTTTTCAGATGGCGGCAAAACCCAATTGGTCGTTTTTTCAAGCCGTTCTTGAGCCTCCTGGAGTCGCTTTTCAGTGTCAAATCCAAGGGCTTCTGCGGCGCATTTCACATAGTGCGCGTGTCTACTGGTTTTACGCTGGACAGATATTTCCTTTGTCTCCGGAAGTTCCCGGTATTGTTGCAACCTAAGTTTGGCATGGTCTTTTATTTCCTTAATTTTCTCAGCACGAAATTGCTTTAGCCACAGGTTCTGCTCCATATGTGCGACTACAGAAGCGGCTATGGAACTCTCGATGCTTTGGCCGTTTAAATGTTCTGGCGTCGCTAATGTGTCACCAGCGGTAGCAACATTTCGGCGCACATATTCAAAAAGCGCAAAAACTATAGCGGCTAATAACCATGCCCATAACGGATCAGGGGAACCTGTCATTCCCCACAACACAGGTATTTTAGGCCAATCGAATTGATTGGAAGCGGCATCGTATAGTTCAAATGTCGCGATAAGAATGATGAAGATTCGAACGGTCCAAGGCCTGACCAAATCGACGCTAAATGAAACCAACTTTCCCATGGCGACACACCTGCCTCATTCGCTTCCAAATGTGGAGTCGAATTGTTGTTGGCAACACTAAGCATGGTGCACCGAATGCCGAATGACGTACAAAGTCGATTTGGTGGCATTGATAATGGTCAAAGGTCCGAATTATTCGCTATTAGGCAAGCATCCGCTTTGCCGAATTTATGGATGCGATGGCCGGTGCAATCTTCGGGTATCTGTACTGATCTTGCTGATCGGGTCGGCGATGCGCTCGTGCCACGGTTCCGCAATCAATTCGCTGGTGGCGCGGCCATGACGCCAGCCATCGAAAGTGACGCTCAGCAACATATCCATCACCGCAGGCGTATGATTTCCAACCTTGGTCGCTACAGTCGCCAAAAAGCGCGTCGAATAATTTTGTCCGAACTGCGCCATTTGAAAGCCCGAGATGGCGACTTCGCCAGCTCCGGTAAACCCATATCCTCCCACCAAGTGCCAGATGTCGTGAAGCTGGAGGATACGCCGGTTGGTCCTGTTTTGCGCAGGATAGTCTCCCGGCAAAACGACGTTATCGGCGTCAATCACCTCGATATCATATCCGTTGGAATTCAACATCGTTAGCAACTCTGTTGCAAGGGTGTCCGTTGGGTATTTTTCCAGATCGGCAGTGGTCCGGGCAGCAGGGATGCGGTTTGGGGTCTATTATTCAGGGGGGATCGACTGGACATTCAATCGCCGCCCGATACGCACGCTTGGCGACTTTATTTCGTCAACGCCCGGTGGCGACTATCCGGCCTATGCGATGGCTCAGGTTCGCGAATTGATTGAGAAATACGAGCCCTCCCTACTCTGGAATGACATATCGTGGCCGACACCTTCCCAATCACTCTATCAGCTATTTGCCGACTATTATGCAGCCATCCCTGACGGCGTGGTCAACGACCGATGGGTTGCCGCCAGCCTTCCGCGAAATTTGCTCAAAATTCCGCTGGTACGGAAACTAATCGATTGGAAACTCAAATCGGTATTGCGTAAACGGAGCGGAGAGGAATCCCAGGGCATCATTCCTCCTCCCGTCCCTCACAGCGATTTCCGCACACCTGAATATGCAGCATTTGCCGAGATTCAGGTCAAGAAGTGGGAGGCTGCCCGCGGCATGAGTCATTCGTTCGGTTTTAACCGCAATGACACCGAAGCCGATTATGCCAGCGCTGAAGATCTCCTTCGTGATTTTATCGATGCCGTGTCGCGCAACGGAAACCTGTTGCTGAACGTCGGACCTCGCGGGACCGATGGCGGGATTCCCAACGAGCAGCTCATACGCCTCAAGCAATTTGGTGTCTGGCTGCGGGCCAATGGTGACGCGATTTATGGAACCCGGCCGTGGACTCGCTCGGATGGAGAGACAGAAGACAGCCAGACCGTGCGCTTCACCACCTCGCCCGGACACGTCAACCTGATTCTCAAGGGCCCCGTTGCGTCCACCCAAGTGCTGGTGAAAGATCTGCATCTTTCGGGCGAGGCATGGCGACTAGACGATAGCAGCCCCGTGACTGCGGAACAGCGGGGAGCAGACCTGCTGGTCAGCTTCGACAGCCCCTGTTCCAACAAGATTGCGACCGCAGTTTCAGTTGCGGTCTCAGGGTCTTGAAACGCGCTGATATTTTCTTGTCAGGAATTTGATGAACCGGAGACGAAAAAATGAAGCGCTATGAGTAAAAAGACATGGACGGACGATCGAGTTCAGGGTCATGCGTCAGATTGTTTTTCTCGCTATCATCCGAATAAAGTCTTTCGTTGCAACCATCTCCGCGGGGATGCGTAACATAGCAATCCAAAAGGTAGGAGTTTGAGATGTTACGCTACGCCATTATCTTTCTTGTAATCGCCGTCGTTGCTGCCCTTCTCGGTTTTGGCGGCATAGCCGGCGCGTCGGCCGGAATCGCAAAAATAATATTCTATATATTCCTGGTGCTATTCGTGGTCGGGATTGTCATGCATTTGATACGAAGGGTCTAGGGCCATTTCGGGGCCTTCCTATCTTCACATCGTTTTAAACAACTGCGGGGATGTTCCGTTGGACAATGTTCGTCCGACATGAACGCCACACGCCCGGCTTTTCTGAACAAGCGATGGCTCGCCATAACCGCCATGGCGGTTATGGCGTGTGGCCTTCTCGCCCTGTTAGCATTGGGAGCGGTTCCCGCCTCGATGATGCGGAGTATGATCGCAAGCGAGCTACGCGGGGCAGCCGACCGTCCGGTCGAAATCGGAGAGTTAAGCAGAGACAGTTTTTTCTCTTATTCGCCTGTTATCACAGTCCACGATCTGCGGATTGGACAGCCGGCATGGGCGGGGAAAAAGGATTTTGTGAAACTGGAGGCGATTTCGGCGCGGGTGAATATGTTCGATATAATCGCCGGTCAAAACAGTCTGGACAATGTCACGATAGACGGGCTGGACATATCTTTAGTCCGCGACAAGGATGGTCGTAAAAACTGGGAGCGCGGCGGTAAAGGCGACAATGGCTTGCAGTTTGCCGATCTGATTGTCAAAAACGCTCGTTTCAGCTTCAGGGACGAGAAGCGGGATCTCGCTCTCGCCGGCCCCATAATGGTCAATCCGAAAAAGGGAGTGCGGATAAATGCCAGCGGCACGTTCCTCGACAGCAAAGCCGACTTCCGGTTCGCCGGGCCCGCTGTTACGGGCAATAACCCGGATGCAAATTATCCTTTCACCTTCTCCCTCCGATCACCTGCCCTGCATTTAACCGCCACTGGAAAGATGGCGGGAGGCCTGAATCTAGACCGCTTCACCGCGTCGCTTTCCGCCCGCGCCCCCACGCTCAAGAATCTGGACAAAATGATAGAAGCGGGGCTTTTCGGCACACAGCCAATCGATCTCGACGCCACGATACGCCATCGGAACAAGGACTGGTACATCGATGGATTGAACGGTTCGGTCGGGCAATCCCGGCTTGCTGCCAAAGCAAGTATACTGAAGCGCAATGGTCGAACGAAGATTGATGCCACGGTCCATGCATCCCGGCTGGACTTCGACGATTTGGCCGACGATCAGGGCCTCGCACGGGCGGCCGCGGAGAACCAGCGAATAGGGCCGCGGGTTCTTCCAAATACCCAGATCAACCTGTCAAAAATGGGTCCGACGGACGGTCAAATTGACTTCACTATTGACCGGCTTGTCTCCCGCAGAGACAGTATCTTCCGCAGCCTGAAGGGCAAGCTGACGCTGGACCACCGGATCATCAACATTACCGATCTGGTCGCCGGAATGAAAAGCGGGCAATTAACAGGGAGTGTGCGACTGGATCACCGTAGTGGAGCGCCAAAACTATCGACCGACTTGACGCTCGCCGGTGCTTCAATTTCGGATCTGATCGGTGATGATGATATTATCTCCGCAAGAATGCGCGGCCGGATAAAATTGTCGGGCAGCGGTGACACTATCAGGACAGCGCTCGAAAAAGCAGATGGCAAGGCGACAATGGTTGCAAGCGGGGGCAGCGTGCGAGCGACCGCCGCCCATGTCCTTGGTCAAAATCTCGGCGGAACAATAGAAAAAATAATTGACGATCCAAAAGCGCGTGTTCCGCTACGCTGTCTGGTGGTCAATTTCAGTGCTAATAATGGTGTTTTGACGCCCTCCCCGGTCGCCGTCGACACCGCAGTTTCAATAGGGCGCGCCGAAGGCAATATAATGCTCGACGGTGAAAAGATTTCGCTGATCATGCGCGGTGGTGCAAAAGGCAAAAGCGCGCTGCATATCGTTGACCCGATCAGGATATCGGGCAGCCTGAACGCGCCATCCGTTTCCGTTGCGGGCCTGGGCCTCGCTCGGAAAGCGCAGAAGCCCTCGCTTGGCGATGTCATAACCGTCGCGGCCAAATCTGTTGGCAGCGCACTGGGGATCGGCAAGGATGACAAGCAGGACGCAGCCTTCATCCGGAAACCGAAATCACTGAATTGCGACGCCCTTATTGCCAACGCGATGCAATAACTCCCGGCACCGGCTCGGTATTCAGCCGGCGATGTCAAAGCCCGTTACGTCAGAAGCGAGACATTGCCACCTGCAGCAGTAGTATCGATGCAGACATGCCGTTCTACCAGACAGCGGTCGCCGAACTTCTCTTCTGTAATGATCGGGATCAACGCACCGTCGCGTTTGGCAAGCGCCGCACGGATGGCACGGATATCTTCGATTTCACTCCAGCAGACTACCGCATCTATTCCGGTCAGCGTGGCCAGAGCGTCTCGAGGCATGAATCCGTCGAGAGAATTTTCTCCGGCAGCACCGGGAACGCAGATCAATGATGCACAGCCTTGTTCTCGTGCAGTCTGTGCCTGTTTTGCAGCATCTTCCGGCGTCGGCCCGAGGCACAATATTGTTCCGCGCGCATAGGTGAACAGTTCGTTCGATTCCCCGGTTGGTCCGGGCATGATTTCATAGCTGCGCGGTCGCGCTTCAACAGCCGGGAGTTTATCGAGAGCCGTCTGAACCGTTTCGAGTCTCAATTCCTCGCCGGTATTGACCGGCGATACGGGCCTGGAACTTTGATAAAAGCGCGGCAGATAATGTGGCCCGCCGGCTTTCGGGCCCGTGCCGGAAAGCCCCTCTCCGCCAAAGGGTTGCGAACCGACAACGGCGCCGACCTGGTTCCGGTTGACGTAAATATTGCCGACTTTCATTGCGCTGGTCAGTTTGTCGATGCGGCGCTCGATCCGCGTCTGCAGTCCAAAGGTCAGCCCATATCCGCGGCCGTTTATATCGCTGATCACCTTGTCGAGCTCGCCGCTCCTGAATGTGGCGACATGCAGGGCCGGACCGAATATTTCTTCTTCCAGATCGTCAATTCCGTCGACCTTTATGACCGCCGGCCCGACAAAATAGCCATCATCAGAGTAGTGGAGTTGTTTCAGCAGCCTGCCCTCGACCTTTGCGGCGGCGATATGCTTGCTGATCTTGTCATGGGCCGCCTGATCGATGACAGGCCCGATATCGGTCGACAGCCACCACGGATTGCCCATCTCCGTCGCGTCCATCGCGCCGTAAAGCATATTGAGAAATGGCTCAGCGACATCCTCTTGCAAATAGAGCACCCGCAAAGCCGAGCAACGTTGCCCGGCGGACTGGAATGCAGAAGTGATAATGTCGCGAACCGATTGTTCCGGTAAAGCGGTCGAATCCACGATCATGCAGTTCAGACCACCGGTCTCGGCGATCAGAAGTGAATCAGCCTGACCATTTTCCGCGATATTCCGGTTTATCGTCTGCGCGGTAGCGGTCGAGCCTGTGAAGACTACGCCTTGAACACGCGCGTCTCCGCTGATCGTGGCCCCCACTGTCGCGCCAGCACCCGGCAGCAACTGGAGCGACTCCACGGGCACGCCGGCTTCGTGCAGCAAATTGGTCGCAAGAGCGGCAATAAGAGGTGTCTGGTCAGCCGGTTTCGCCAGTACCGCATTGCCCGCCGCAAGCGCCGCTGCCACTTGGCCGGTAAATATCGCCAGCGGGAAATTCCATGGCGAGATGCAGCTGATTATGCCGCGCGGCTTGCTCGCAGGGTGCTTCTCCGCTTCCTTGGCATAATAGCGCAAAAAGTCGACTGCCTCGCGCAATTCCGCAATCGTATCGAACTGGGTCTTCCCCGCTTCCCGCGCGAGCAACGCGAATATCTCGCCGTGATGATGCTCGTAGAGGTCGGCAGCTCGCCGCAGGATCCTGGCCCGTTCGGCTACGGGAACATCCCAGATGCGGGCATCTTCTATGGCTTCAAGGGCCTGACTCTCGTCCGCCTCAATCACTTCGCCGACCTGGCTATCCACACGTGCAGGATTGAATATCTTGCGGGTGGTTCCGCTGGTGACGGGCCGCACGGTAATCGCCGACGAACGCCACAGTTTTTCGGCAAAGGGCGCGCGCTCTGCGACATATTCATTCATGTCGTTGCGATTGGCCAGATCCCAACCGCGCGAGTTCACGCGTTCCGGCTGATACAGATCAGCGGGCCTGATGATCTTCGACTGGCTGGATTGCTGGTCCGCTTTCAGTGTCTCGAACGGATCGGTAGCGATCATTTCGGCGGCCACCGTATGATTGGCCAGCTGGTTGACAAAGGACGAGTTTGCGCCATTTTCGAGCAGGCGTCGGACCAGATAGGCAAGCAATTCGCGATGTTTGCCGACAGGCGCATAGATGCGTGACCGGACTTTTTCGTTGCGGAGCAAGGCATCATGCAATGTTTCGCCCATCCCGTGCAGCCTCTGGAATTCGAAATCCTGATTGTTGCCCGCCATTTCCAATATGGCGGCAACGCTGTGCGCATTATGGGTGGCAAATTGCGGATAGATGCGATCGGTCATTTTCAGCAGCTGCGACGCGCAGCAGATATAGCTGATATCGGTCGCCGATTTGGTCGTGAATACCGAAAAATCGGGTACGCCATCCATTTGCGCCCGCTTGATCTCGCTGTCCCAATAGGCACCTTTGACCAGGCGAACCATGATCTTTCTGTCGAGCTGGGTCGCCAGCGAATAGAGCCAGTCGAGGACAAAGCTCGCCCGCTTGCCAAAGGCCTGGACGACAACGCCGAAGCCGTCCCATCCGGCAAGCCGTGGATCGCTGAGTACCATCTCGATCATGTCGAGCGAAATGCCGAGACGATAGGCTTCCTCGGCATCGATGTTCAGCCCGACATTGGCGTCGCGGGCAGCGCGTGCCAGTTCACCGACACGGTCGGCAAGTGCGGGAACCGCCTTGGCCTGCTGGCTCATCTCGTAGCGCGGATAAAGCGCCGATAATTTGATCGAAAGACCGGGATTTTCCCGAAGGTCATCGGAAACGGCGACCTTCGCGATTTCCTTGATCGCGTCGGCGTAAGCGGCAAAATATTCATCCGCACCTTCCTGCGTAATCGCGGCCTCTCCCAGCATATCATAGGAATAGGTGGCGCCCTTGGCTTTCCACTTCTCCGCCCGCTTCAACGCAAGCTTCATATCTTCGCCGAGCACGAATTGATTGCCCAGTTCTTTCATCGCCTGTCGCACAGCCACCCGGATCACCGGCTCGCCCAGACGCTTGATCGCGCCTCGCAGAGCGTCCAGCGGCCCGCGGCTTTCCGGCTTGTTGATCACGCTGCGCGTCATCTCCAGGGCATAGGTCGACGCATTAACCAGCGAGCTTTCCGACTGCCCGATATGATCGCGCCAGTTGGACGGCCCGATCTTGTCCTCGATCAGTGCATCGATTGTCTGGTTATCCGGCACCCGTAACAGCGCCTCGGCCAGCGTCATCAACGCGAGCCCCTCGTCGGTAGACAGGCCATATTCGCCCAAAAAGCTCTCGGTCAGCGTCGGCCCGGAAGCGCTCCGCACGTCCCGGACAACCTGTATCGCCCGTTCCTGAATACGCTTACGTGTCTGCTCATCCGGACCGAAATTCGATATCAGATGTTCCAGAATCTCGGCTTCATCAGTGCGATGATGCGTGCGGATCTTTTCCCGGTAGTCCATCAGAGTATTCATTGGTCGAATATTTCCTGTCAAAATTTTGGCATGGTTGCCGGATTTGGAGAATTGGATATGATTGTGAGATAAGGCAATGATCGCAGGCTGCGCCGCGTGATGATTGTCTAAAAAATCCGACTATCGCATTTCCGGTTTCGAACGCAACCTTTGTCGCGTGTCCGGTGGCAATTTGCAGATGTTCCGAGATGCGTCATATCATCGATATCGTTGTCGCAGCGTTGTTAGTTAAGGGAAATTCGCCTTTTACCTTGTGGCCGGTTGCTGGTTTTGGCACATGCGTAAAAAACCATAGGGGTTGGTGTGACGGAGAAGAAACCGGCAAATGCTGGAAAGAGCGTAAAAGCGTTGCAGGAAAACACCAACAAACCAACGCAGGCGGCTCCTCCCACGCAGCCGGACACAGCCAAGATTGACATAGATTTCTCGCACGGCCTCGCCGCATTTCTTGCCGCGAACAGCATCTCGCTTGGCTTCACATCATACCAGACCGGACGCTTGTATCTGGTCGGCGCTGGTCAGGATGGAAAGCTCGCCCTGCACGAAGCCCAATATCCGCAGGCGATGGGCGTGGCGGGCGATAATGAGCGGATCTATCTGGGAACGCTGACCCAGGTCGTCCGGATGGAAAATGTGCTCACCCCCGGCCAGACTGCGAACAACGTGCATGACAAGGTCTATGTTCCACGCAACATGCAGACTACCGGCAATATCGACATTCACGAACTCGGAATCCGCAAGAACGGGCGACTGGTTTATATAAACACCAGATACAGCTGCCTGTGCGAACCCGATATCAAACATAGTTTCAAGCCAATCTGGAAACCGGAGTTTATCTCCAAGCTCGCGCCGGAGGACCGCTGTCATCTCAACGGGCTGGCGATGGTTGACGGCGAGCCGAAATATGTCACAGCCGTCTGTCGCAGCGATGTCGTTGATGGATGGCGAGACCGGCGGCACGATGGCGGGGTGATCATTGATATCGACACCAATGAAGTCATGGCAGAGGGCCTGTCGATGCCGCACAGTCCGCGCTGGTACGGCGGAAAATTATGGGTACTCAATTCCGGCAGCGGCGAACTCGGCTGGATCGATCCCAAGGACAAGAGTTTCCATCCGGTTGCATTCTTCCCCGGCTTCCTGCGCGGGCTTGCGTTTCACGGCAACTTCGCCGCCACAACTTTATCAAAGCCGCGCCACGGCCGTTTTGAAGGACTGGCGCTGGACGACAAGCTGAAGGAAAAGGACGCCGATGCCTGGTGCGGCATACAAATTCTGAATCTGGAAACTGGCAGCGTCGCTCATTGGCTACGCTTCGATGGCGCGATCACCGAATTGTTCGACATCTGCATATTGCCCGGAGTACGCAACCCGATCACCTTGGGACCGAATTCAGTAGAAATCAGGGATTTCATCACGTTTGAATGAAGGGCCGATATTCAAAGACCGGCTCATCAGGAGAATCGTTGCCCGGGAACGGCGTAATCAATCCTCTTTGACTGGTCGCGTGCTCGAACTCACATATCCTGCATAACCGTCGGTGAAGGCGAACAATACGCCATCGGCTTCTTCGGTCGCATAGCTCGTCGCTTCGCTTTGCGAACTGCCAAATTCCATTTCGTCCTTTTGTATCGCGGCGATCATAGCAGTGCGTTCGGCAGAACAAGCCGTCTGAGCGGCTTTCTTGAACGTTCCAGTACCGACTTTTTCGTCAAGCTGGGCGTTTGTAAACTCGACCAGGCAATTGGAATAGGCAACACGCGCGGTCCCTGCATCGGCGATATTGGTGGCGGATGCAGCGCTGAACAAGGCAATACTCAAAAATGCAAACATGACTCTCATTCCTCAAATAATGACTCGCTATAGCATATTTGAAATCGGCGAGCGAAGTAGATTCAACATCCATCTGACCAGATAATATCAATATATATCCGTAGGATAGCATGTGCACGCTGGATTTTCCGCTGCTCGCTCGTGAGAGATTTATGATATCCGTACCCGACTCACCTTCGAAAATGCAATTTTGGCTTGCAACCAAACCGGTTTTGAGAGAATGGGACGCCAGATATCGGGTTTCTCTTAATCGAGAATTCAATGGGAAATCGGTGAGGAAAGGGTTTGCGCCCGTTCCAAATCCGGTACTGCCCCCGCAACTGTAAGCGGCTAGCTGATATGCCAACGGCCACTGGATCTCCGGATCTGGGAAGGCGGCATGTTCAGCAGCGATCCGCAAGTCAGGAGACCTGCCCAATATCGTCGTTCTTCAGCCGGACGGGGTGTGTCGGGTGAACGGGGATTTCCCCTGCGTAGCGGCAATTTATGTCGTTAACCAAAGGGACTCCTAATGTATAAATTCCGAACCTTAGCCACGCTTCTGGCGTCTTCCGCCTATTGCCATGCCGCGCCAGCGCTGGCCGCTGACAATCGCGAAATCGTTGTCACCGCCACAGGTGTCCAGCAGGATATCGAAGACACCGGCACCGCCATATCTGTTGTCGATGCTGCAGACATCGCCGATCAGCAGATCATTTCGATAGCCGACATCCTGCAGGAACTTCCCGGGGTCAACGTTACCCAGAGCGGGGGATTGGGGTCGCAGACCTCGGTCCGCATCCGCGGGGCGGAAAGCGACCAGACGCTGGTTCTGATCAACGGTATCAGGGTCAATGACCCCTCCTCGCCCGACGGCGCATTCGATTTCGGCAATCTGCTCGCCGGCAACATAGAGCGCGTAGAGGTGCTGCGCGGTGCCAGTGGCGTTACATGGGGCAGCCAGGCCGTCGGCGGCGTGGTCAATATAACCACGAAGCGCCCTACGGAAGATCTCACTCTTTTTGCACAGGGGGAATATGGCGCCCATGATACGGTCCGGCTGGTCAGCAACGCCTCCGGCAAGATCGGGCCTGTTGGTCTGAGCATTGGTGGTGGCTATGTACGTACAGACGGAATCAGCGCCTATTCCGGAGGAACCGAACTGGATGGCTATCGCCAATATTCTGCATCAGGACAGTTGCAGGTCGAACTGACCGATGCGATCCGTTTTGAAGCGAGCGGCTATTATGCGGATAGTCGAGTCGACAATGATAGTGTCTTCCCGCCCTTTAGTTCGGACAATGACCAGTTTTCTCTCGCGGAGGAAATTTACGGCAATGCTGCCATAGTGGCGCAGGCATTTGACGGCCGGTTCCAGAACCGCTTTGCCTTCAGCATTTCCGACATAAACCGCGATATCATCAACCCCTTCTTCACCTCGCTGCCCAGAGGCCGGACAGAACGGTTCGAATATCGGGGCGATTTTGCCGTGGTCGAACAATTGCGTCTGGTTTTCGGGGCCGAGACAGAAGATAGCCGCTACGAAAATAGCGGCGTTACCGACTCCACCGGTATCGATTCCATCTTTTTCCAGGCTGTGGTCAAGCCGCTCGACGGACTGACCCTGACCGGCGGCGTCCGGCACGACGATCATGAAGATTTTGGCGGCAATACAAGCCTTTCCGGCAACTTGGCCTATCGCATCAGCGAAGACGGACCGACTATCCGTGCAAGCTATGCCGAAGGTTTTCGCGCGCCATCCCTGATTGATCTCGATGATCGCCCTTTTGGCTATGGCACGCCAGACCTCGTACCGGAGACAGCGAAATCTTATGAGATCGGTATTGATCAATCGCTTATCGGAAATGCGGTACAGGTATCGGTAACCCTGTTCCAGCGGGACACGAAAAACCAGATCGCCTTTGCCGCCTGCCCCGTAGCACCCGATCCTGCGCCAGAAGTCTGCACCAACGGCAGCCGCCCATTTGGTACGACGCTGAACATTGAGCGCAATCGCACAAAAGGCGTAGAGGCCATTTTGTCGATTACTCCGGTCGAAAAACTGCGGTTCGATGCGAATTACACCTGGCTTGATACCGAGAACCGGTCGACCGGCGCAAATTTTGGCAATGAACTGGCCCGCCGTCCGGCGAGCAGCCTCTATCTCAACGCCAGCTACCAGACGGACTTCGGTCTGAATCTGGGTGCCGACTTGCAGATGGTTGGAGACAGCTTCGACGATCTCGCCAACAACCGCCGCATCGACGGCTATATACTTGCCGGAGCACGCGCGAGCATCCCGGTCAGCGACGCGTTTGAAGTCTTTGGGCGTATCGACAATCTGTTCGATGTCACCTATGAAACAGCCACTGATTTTGGCTCTTCAGGGCGTTCTGCCTATATTGGCGCGCGCGCGCGCTTCTGATGTCCAATAGCAAAAGGGAATTTGATCACATGCAACTCCGTCAATCTTCATCGTCCGTCCAGAATATCTGGGCCGGTGTGCTGGCAACTTCGTCGGTTCTGGGCAGCCTTGCATTGGCCTGCATATTCCCTTTTGCCGCGATCGCGACCTTGCTGGCGGCAACTTTGCCGTTCCGCAAGGCAGCGGTCTGGATGGGCGCGGTCTGGTTTGCCAATCAGCTCGTCGGCTATCTGCTCCTAGGCTATCCGCAGACGGCCAACAGTTTCGGTCACGGCCTCGCCATGGGCGCGACCGCTATGGCAACCCTGTTCGTCGCGAAGACAGTTCTGGATATTCGGTCCGATCGTAATGTTCTTTCGCTCGGTCTCGCCTTTGTTGCAGCCTTTGCCGCTTATCAAGCGCTCTTGCTGGTTGCCGCGACATTCCTTGGCGGAGTACAGAATTTCGTGCCTTCCATTGTCTGGATGGTCGCGCAAAATGATATCCTGTGGTTTGCCGGTCTCGGCCTCCTTTACATCGTTCTCGACGGAACCGTATTCGGACGGATCGGAAAGCAGGCCAGCCCGCTAGGCTGATCGCGCTATAGCCTGATCCGCATTTCCGAAAGTTGTGCGTAGGCGTCGCGGCACTGGTCCGCGATCGCCTGCTCATTTTTCTCCAGCTTGGACATCGCGCTTTCCGCCTGTCCAAACCCTGTTGTCTGCAACACGCGGCCATACCAGTGTGATGCCCAGATCCCGTCGCTTTGACGAGGTCCGGCGTCCCATGTGAGCATTCCTTGATCCCACGGGATATCCAGCGCTGTGCATAACGCCCGCAAATGGGCTTCGGGCTCGCGCAATATATCGGCACTATCAAATATGATCGGTGGCTGGCCGCTGAGCTGGGCGGCCCTATCGACATATTCCAGTTGTCGGGCGTAGCCGAGATCATCAGCGGTCACCTCGACCCGTTTGACCGCATAGCTAGCAACCACGCGCTGTGGATCACGGATCAGAAAGGCGTGACGGTGGTCGGGGAAGTCGGCAATCGACACGTCGGCAACCATATGATGGGGCATATGCTTCTGGTACCAGACGGATTTCCCGTCCGGTATCGGCCCGCGCATAGTGTCCGCCACCGATTGCCATTCGCAATCCATCGAGGCGATGACTTCGTCCGCCATCGGCTGGCGCTGGCCTGTCGTTTTCAGAAAAGCTCCATAAAAGGGTTCGTCGCTGACGGCGCAATCGCTGCGCCCGCCAAAGCTGCGCATCATCGCGGTCGAGATATTCCGCGGCCCGGACCACATGGCGATACGGGTTGTCATGATTGTCTCACCTGTGACTCCTCGTTCGCCGCGAAGCGATTATATTCACAGATATTTTGGACTCGCACGAAGCCACGAAGGCGCAAAGATGTTGCCGTTCTGAGATCATTTTTCGTGCCTTTGTGTCGTCGTGCGAGCAAAATAAATAGAGGACCTGCGGTCGGCTTGGCATTGTACGTAACTGGTGCCGCCCAGACCGTTCGCATCGAGCGGAATCAGGAAACATCACGATCTATCAGTTCCTTGTACAACCCCTGCAGCCGTTCGACCATCGGGCCCCTGCCCCCGGTCAATATCCGGCCATCCACTTCGGTGGCTGGTACCACGCCGGCAAAGGTTCCGGTGACAAAGGCTTCGTCCGCGCCGTAGACGTCGGTGAGCGAGAAATTCTTCTCGAATACCGGGATGTCATTCTCCCGGCATATCCGGATGACATTGGCCCGGGTAATCCCGCCGAGGCAATAGTCGCCGCTCGACGTCCAGACCTCGCCTTTGCGGACGATGAAGAAATGGGTGCTGTTGCAGGTTGCGACAAAGCCCTGCGGGTCGAGCATCAACGCCTCGTCAGCACCCGCCTGGGTCGCCTGAATGCAGGCCGTGATGCAATTCAGCTTGCTGTGAGAATTGAGCTTCTGGTCCTGCACCGCCGGATCGCCGCGACGGACATGAACGGTGAACAGGCGGATGCCGTTCTCGACCGTGCTCGGCAAAGCTTCCTTATATTCGGGGATGATCACGATCGTCGCCGGCGAGATCACCACGCGCGGGTCCTGATAGGGCGTCGAGCGAATACCGCGCGTTACCATCAAGCGGATATGCACGCCTTCCTGATCGGTCATGCCATTGGCAGCGATGGTGTCATAGAGGCGTGCCACCAACGCGTCACGCGTGATGCCGATATCCATGGCAATCGCCTTGGCCCCTTCGAACAGCCGGTCGAGATGGGCGTCGAGAAAAGCGATCCTGCCCTTGTGCACCCGCAGTCCTTCCCAGACCCCGTCGCCAAGCATGAAACCGCTGTCGAAAACCGAAACCACAGCCTCGGCGCGCGGGGTCATCACTCCGTTGACGTTGATCAATATATTTGCGTTGCGCGGATCGGCGGTAAAATCATGCGTGCCTTTGGCCATGGAATCGAACCTTCTGATTTATGGAAAGCGTCTGGTGAGCTTTACGAACTTTACAGTGTTAAGGAAAAGAAACGGACTGCGAGGAAAAAGGCGCTTTTTCGCGGGTGGAAGGAGGTAGGAGACAAGATTGCTCATGGCGCCGAAGCTAGCGCAAACGGGGGCGTGTAGGAAAGCGATTTGTGCCCCGCCGGAGGGCGGGGTCCAGACGATCGGGCAGGACTGTTCTGGGCCCTGCCCTTCGGCAGGGCACATGAAGGTGATGTCCGTGATCCCTCTCCCTGAAGGGAGAGGGTTGCGCTGGCTTGGCAGCTTGCTGCCTGGCCGGAGCGGCGTGAGGGCGTAGTTTCGCTTCGGAGTGCAGAACGCCCTCATCCAACTGCGCCTAGCTTCGTCCCTCAGCAAGACTTCCTATCCTTCTCCCTGACGGGAGTAGAAAATCACATATGCAATACGCGTCCATAGGCATCGAGCACGCTCTCGTGCATCATCTCGCTGAGCGTCGGGTGCGGGAAGACGGTGTTCATCAGTTCCGCTTCGGTCGTCTCCAGCGTCTTGCCGATCGTATAGCCCTGGATCAGCTCGGTCACTTCCGCGCCGATCATATGCGCGCCGAGCAATTCGCCCGTCTTGGCGTCAAACACTGTTTTGATGAAACCCTCTGTCTCGCCGAGCGCAATCGCCTTACCGTTACCGATGAACGGGAATTTTCCGACCTTGACGTCATGACCCGCTTCTTTCGCCTTGGCTTCGGTCAGACCGACGCTGGCGATCTGCGGGTGGCAATAGGTGCAGCCGGGGATATTGTTGACGTCCATGGTGTGCGGATGACCGTCCTTGCCCATCGATTGGGCAATGGTCTCCGCCGCTATGACGCCCTCATGGCTCGCCTTGTGCGCCAGCCACGGGCCAGCGGTGCAATCACCGATGGCGTAAATGCCGTCAATATTGGTCCGGCAATATTCGTCGGTCTTGATATGATAGCGTTCGTCCGGCTGCACGCCCAGTTCGTCGAGGCCGATGGTCTCGATATTGGGCATGATGCCTACGGCGACGATGACGTGGCTGAAGTCATGGCTTTCCTTCTTGCCCTTGCTGTCCTCGATCTCCGCCTTGACGCCTTTGTCGCCGACATCGATGCTTTTTACGCCGACGCCGGTCATGATTGTCATGCCTTGTTTTTTCAAAGACTTCTCGAGGAACTTTGAGATTTCCTCATCTTCCACCGGCACGATCCGGTCTAGCATCTCGACGACCGTCACATCGACGCCGATATCATTGTAGAAACTGGCAAATTCGATGCCGATCGCGCCGGAGCCGATGACCAGCAATTTGGTCGGTTTTTCCGGTGGCGTCATCGCCGTGCGATAGGTCCAGATGCGTTTCCCGTCCGCTTTGGCAAAAGGCAGGTCACGGGCACGGGCACCAGTGGCGATGATGATATTTTTCGCCTCCAGTTCGACATCACCCTTATCGGTTTTGACGCTCAGTTTGCCCGGAGCGGTGATCGTGCCATCGCCCATGACGACATCAATCTTGTTTTTCTTCATCAGGCCGGTGACGCCCTGATTGAGCTGCTTGGCCACGCCGCGCGAGCGTTTGACAATGGCGTCGAGATCGGCGCTGATCTTCTCCGCGACCAAGCCGTAATCGGCGGCGTGTTTCATATTATTGAACACCTCCGCCGAACGCAGCAAAGCCTTGGTCGGGATACAACCCCAGTTGAGACAGATGCCACCAAGATTTTCGCGTTCCACGATCGCGGTTTTGAGGCCGAGTTGCGCGGCGCGGATTGCGGCTACATAACCGCCGGGGCCGGAACCGAGAACGATGAGGTCATATCCGTTTGCCATTTTATTCCTTTTCGACAATCTCTAATCTAAAGCGGGCACCTGCACCGGCTTGCCATCCTGGTCTACCGCCACAAATGTGTAGACGCCCGAAGCGGCTTCGGTCACCTCATCCTCGTGCCGGTCACGCCGGAAGGCGTTGACCTGAACCGTCATCGAGCTGCGCCCGATTTTTGAGAATTCGGCATAGACCGACAATTCGTCACCAATTTCGACCGGATGCCCGAAACGGACATCGTTCGCGCCAACCACAACCGATTGATGCTGGCTATGCTGAGCCGCCAGAGCGCCTCCGGCCTGTGCCATCAGCCAGCCACCAAACGCCACACCATAGGGATTGCCCTCCGTGGGCATGACGATGGTCCGGATCGCCGGGATTTTTCTGGCTGGCTCTATCAAGCGAGCATTCCCAATGGGTTTTCGCACAGTTCCTTGAAGACCTTCATCAATTGCGCGCCGTCCGCGCCGTCGATCGCGCGGTGATCGAAGCTGCCGGTGGCGCTCATGATTGTTGCGATCTGAAGGCTGTCATCGATGACATGGGGACGTTTCTGCCCTGCCCCGATTGCCATGATCATCGCTTGCGGCGGATTGATCACAGCATCGAAATTTTTGATCCCGAACATGCCCATATTGGAGATGCTGGCGGTGCCGCCCTGATATTCGTGCATCTTGAGCTTGCCGGCCTTGGCGCGATCGGCAAGGTCTTTCATTTCCGTGGAAATCGCGCTGAGCGATTTTGTGTCGGCGCTCTTGATGATCGGTGTGATCAGGCCGCCGGGGATGCTGACCGCGACCGAGATATCTGCGCGTTCGAATGTCTTGAGCTGGTCGCCTTCGATCGAGACATTACATTTCGGCACCTGCATCAGCGAGACCGCCAGCGCCTTGATCAGCAGATCATTGACCGACAGCTTGATGCCACGCGGTTCCAGCGAAGCGTTGAGTTCGCTGCGCAATTTGAGCAGTTTGTCGAGTTCGACATCCACGGTCAGGTAGATATGCGGAATCGTCTGCTTGGCTTCGGTCAGGCGACGCGCAATGGTCTTGCGCATGCCGGATAGTTTTTCGGTCGTGTGCGGAATATCGAAGTCGTTCGCCGGTGCTGATGTGGCAGCGGGCGCAGCGCTTGGCGCCGGGGCAGCCGCTTCGGCCTTGACCGGAGCCGTGCCGCCTTCCGCCGCATCGATATCGGCCTTGATGATCCGTCCACCAGGGCCGGAGCCCGACACGGCGGTCAGGTCGACGCCTTTCTGATCGGCCAGACGACGGGCAAGCGGGCTGACCTTGAGGCGGTCATCGCCGGAACCCGATGCGGCCTTTGGCGCAGGGGCGGGGCTCGCTTTTGGTGCAGGCGCAGGAGCAGGTTCTTCCGCCTTGGCGGCAGGCTCTGCTGCCTCTTTCGCTTTTGGCGCGGGAGCGGCTTTCGCATCGCCGACATCTTCGCCATCTTCGCCATCTTCGGCAATAATCGCGATGACCGCGCCGACTTTCACATTTTCAGTGCCTTCGGGAACGACGATCTTCGCAATCACGCCCTCGTCAATCGCTTCGAACTCCATCGTCGCCTTGTCGGTCTCGATCTCGGCCAACAAATCACCGGAAGAAACGTTGTCCCCTTCCTTCACCAACCATTTGGCAAGCGTCCCTTCTTCCATCGTCGGGGAGAGCGCAGGCATTTGGAGATTGATGGGCATGGCCGGTTATCTTTCCTGATTTAGTCCAGTTATCACACAAAGCTGTCTAACATTGCGCCAATGGCGTCAAGGGCGCTTGCTTGCCTTGCGGCCATTTTTATCGCAACAGGTGTTTCTGACAGGGCGAGGAGGGCTCATGCGTACATATCTGGTGGTAATCGACGAGACCGACGAGGCGAGCATCGCGCTGCGCTTTGCTTCTCGACGGGCAATGAAAACAAACAGCGCCCTGCATATTCTTGCTCTCGTAGAAAGCGAGGGCTTTGTCGCCTGGGGCGGGGTTCAGGCAACGCTCGAGGAAGAATCGAAAAGCCGGGCCGAAGCGCTTGTATCGAGCGCTGCCGGAACTTTATTTGACGAAACAGGCATAAGGCCTTCGATAACCGTCAAACAGGGCAAAGGACCAAAGGTCGTTCGCGAGATGATGGACGAAGTCGACGGTCTTGCCGCGCTGGTGCTGGGAGCAGCAGCAACCGGATCACCCGGGCCGCTGGTGAGCCATTTTGCCGCCACCGAGGCAGGGTCACTGCCCTGCCCGGTGATGGTTGTTCCCGGGTCCTTGACCAAGGAAGAGATTGACCGGCTAAGCTAGCGCTTTTTCGCCAGTTCGCCACGGGCCGGATAATCATTTTCCAGCGCGAAATCGATTCCCTGAAGCAGTTGATCGAGGGACGGTCGGGTAAACGGCATGCTCTGGATGCTCGCGAAATAGAGAGTCTGGTCTGGCTTGACCAACAACAGCGCAGGCTCTGAGAAAATCTCGGGCTCCGCACTGTCAGGACGGCCCGACGAAATATAGAGATCGAAGTCGCGAGCCTGGTCCTCGTTCAGCCCATAGCCGAGCAGAAGGTTGTCTATTCCCCATTCGTCGACCGATTTCTGGGCCCGTTCCTTGCTGTCCATGCTGATCGCGACAACCGTTATTCCGCGTTTGTCGAAATCATCCAGCTTACGCTGCAGTTCGCGGAGTTGCATCTTGCAGATCGGGCAATGGACGCCGCGATAAAACAGCAACAGCGTGAAATTATCGCCGAGCCTCTGGCTCAGTTGAAACTTGCCCCCGTCGATCAGCGGGACGGTAAAATCGGGTACGGCATGGGTTGGTAGAATATTGGGCATCGGGGGAGTTCCTTTTTCTTGTTCAGTCTAGAACCCTACCCAAGGCGAATGGTTGCCCTGTTTCAACCAACTATTACTTTCGGCGTGCCTTGCCCATCTTTCCACGAACATTCGCGGGGCGGCCTGTTTTACCCTTGCGATGGGGCTTTCCCTTGCCAGCGCGAGAGGGGGCCGGACGACCCGGCATATGATTGGCACCTTCTGCCAGTTCGAACAACAAGCTGCCGGTGGCGGCATTGGCCTCGACCAGACGCAATTCGATTTTCTGGCCGATATTATAGGTCGTGCCGCTATCCATACCCGTCAGCTGCTGCTTGGCCTCGTCATAATCAAAACGTTCGGCGCCCAGCGTTCTCACCGGAACGAGCCCGTCGCCGCCCAGTTCATCCACAGTAGCAAAAAATCCGAAATTCTGGACGCCGGTGATCCGGCATTTCACCACTTCGCCAATCCGCTCCGCCAGATGCGCAGAGATATAGCGGTCGATGGTTTCCCATTCGGCCTTCATCGCACGGCGCTCGAGCTTGGAGATTTTCTCCGAGATTATTTCGAGACGGTCTGCCTCTTCCTTGTTCAGTCCTGAAAATTCCGGAATGGCGCTGTTTTCGGGTGCCGGTTGTTCCAGCTTGCAGGCGCTGACGAGAGCGCGGTGGACGATCAGATCGGCATAACGACGGATCGGGCTGGTGAAATGGGCATAGCTTCCCAGCGAAAGGCCGAAATGGCCCATATTGGTATGGCCGTAATAAGCCTGGGTCTGGCTCCGCAATATCTGTTCCATCACCAAAGGCAGCAGCAATTCGTCGTCAACCTGTTCGATCAGATTATTGAAGACCGCAGGTTTGATCACCTGCCCCATGGCAAAGCTCATATCGAAGGTCTTGAGGTAATCTTTCAGCGCGATCAGCTTCTCTCGCGACGGGGTCTCGTGAACGCGGTAGATCACCGGCGATTCTTTCGACTCCAGCATCTTCGCGGCTGCGACATTGGCAACGATCATATAATCCTCGACCACACGGTGCGCGTCGAGACGCTCTCGGATGGCAATTTCAACAATCTTGCCCTGGTCATCCAGCACCACCCGCTTTTCGGGCAGATCAAGATTGAGCGGTTCGCGGGCATCGCGTGCCTTGGCCAGCAGTTTCCAGCAAGCCCATAGAGGCTCCAGCGCGCTGCTCTTCAGTTCATGGTCGAGTTTTCCGTCCATCGCTGCCTGTGCGTCTTCATAAGCGATATTTCCGGCCAGCTTGACGATCGCGCGGGTGAAGCGAGAAGCGATGACCTGACCCTTGGCATCTATCGTCACGTGACAGACCAAGGCTGCGCGGTCGACGCCCTGTTTCAACGAGCAGACGTCGGTGGACAAAGCTTCCGGCAGCATCGGCACAACCCGGTCGGGGAAATAGACGCTGTTACCGCGCTTATAGGCTTCGCGGTCAAGCTTGCTGCCCGAGCGGACATAATAGGAAACGTCAGCAATCGCGATGAGCGCCTTAAAGCCACCCTTGTTATCCGGACTGTCATCCGGCGCGGCCCAGATAGCATCATCATGGTCGCGGGCATCGGCGGGGTCGATGGCGACAATCGGAAGGTGGCGCAGATCCTCGCGCTTCTCTTTCAAGATTTCGAGCTTGGTTGCCTGCTCGGCTTCCTCGACTACGGCATCGGGAAAATGCAGTGGAATTTCAAATTTGTGGATCGCGATCAGGCTGAAGGATTTGGCAGCGAACGGATCGCCCAATATTTCCTTCACCCGCGCCTTGACCTCTGAGCCACGCTTGATCGGTTCGGCCAGCACCAGATTGCCCGGCTTTGCCTCGCCCAATTCGATGATCGGCGTGCTGCGCCGGATCTTGCGATCCACCGGCTTCAGCCAATAGCGGTCGCGTTCGTCCTTCTCGACGATACCCAGCAGCATTTCGTTGCTCTGGGCGAGTTTCTTCATCAGAAAGGCGACATGGCCCTGCCCGCGTTCTTCGGTTCGTGCCAGTATCCGGTCGCCAATCGCCAGCGCGGCGCGGCGCCCCTTTTCCTTGACCCTGATCTTGGGCGCGGGTCCGCCTTCGTCTTCCCAGCGTTCGGGAATGCCGATCGCTTCATTGCCGTCAATCTCGACAATCTTGAGCACGGTCACCTTCGGCAGGCCGCCCACCTTATGCAAAGCCCGCCCCAAATCGCCGGCGAGCAAACCTTCTTTGGTCATGTCCTTTAGCAAAGCCTTGAGCGCGATCTTGTCCGGTCCCCGCAATCCAAAGGCTTTTGATATCTCTCGCCGTCCCGCAGGTCGCTCCGATTGCTCGATAAAATCCAGTATCTGCTGGCGAGTGGGAACCTGTTTCGGTTTGTGAGATTTTTTGGGACCTGCCATTAATAAGCTTTACCTATGATTATGCGCTCGACCGCCGGTTTGCCGGTAAAGATACATTTGCCATCTGCGACTGCGGCATCAACCGGAACGTTACGGAAGGTCAGCTTCAGTTTTTTGAGCCGCTCTTCGATTGCTTCCAGTTCCTCACCGGTCGCCTTGCACCATTGCACTTCCAGCCAGCCTGGATGTTTCTTTTTCGCCGCGTAGAAACGTTCAACGTCCGACCAATATTCAACACCCCGCTTGACGTTGCCATTGAGGCGCTCTTTGGCTTCTTCGTGCAACGAGGACTGGATCTCGGACAATAAGGTCGGAATTTCCGGGAGGAATTCTGCCTTGGCGAGAAATTTCGTGTCCAGTTTTCCGCTGTCCTGATAAAGCGCATCGCGACGGATCATCGCGACTTTGTCGTCGGCCATGTCACGCGGTCCGATTTCGAGAATGATCGGCGCGCCCTTCTTGATCCATGACCAGCGTTTAGTCTGCGTTTTGGCGCCGCTTACATCCAGCTTCACCCGGACCGGTTCGTCAAAGGCTCTCAGCCGGGCGATATCCTTTGCCAGCGCTTTGCAATAATCCAGCACTGCTTCATCTTCCGGCTTGTCGCGCAGCATCGGCACGATCACCACCTGATAAGGCGCAATCAGCGGTGGCACACGCATGCCGTCGTCATCGCCATGGGTCATGATGACGCCCCCGATCATACGGGTCGAAGTGCCCCAGCTGGTGGTATAGGCAAACTGGAATTCACCATCCTTGTCCTGGAAGCGAATATTCTGCGCCTTGCTGAAGGTCTGGCCGAGGAAGTGGCTGGTGCCGGCCTGCAAAGCCTTGCCATCCTGCATCATCGCTTCGATCGAATATGTCGCATCAGCGCCAGGGAAACGTTCATTCTCCGGCTTCTCTCCGGCGATGACCGGCATCGCCAGCACATTTTCCGAAAACTCGCGATACATTTCCAGAGCGTTGAGCGTCTCTTCCATCGCCTCGGCTTTGGTGGCGTGGGCCGTATGGCCCTCCTGCCAGAGAAATTCGGTGGTCCGCAGAAACATTCTGGTGCGCATTTCCCAGCGCACGACATTCGCCCACTGGTTGATCATCACCGGGAGATCGCGCCAGCTTTGCACCCAGCGGGCAAAGGCGGTGCCGATCACGGTTTCGGAGGTCGGGCGCACGACCAAAGGCTCTTCCAGTTTTGCGTCCGGATCAACAACCAGTCCGCCATCTTCGCCCTTGATCAGCCTGTGATGGGTGACCACGGCCATTTCCTTGGCAAATCCGTCGACATGCTCGGCCTCTTTCGAGAAATAGCTGAGCGGAATGAACAAGGGGAAATAACAATTTTCATGGCCCGATGCCTTGATCCGCTGGTCCATCAGATATTGCACCCGTTCCCAGATACCATAGCCCCAGGGCCGCATGATCATCGAGCCACGTACGCCGGATTCTTCGGCCATGTCGGCTTCAGCAATTACTTGCTGGTACCATCCCGCGAAATCATCTTCGCGGGTGATTGTAAGAGCATTTTTCTTCACTTGGTTTTCCTGCGGCTTATAGTTTTCCGACAATCAGATATCGAGTTTGTCAATCTTGGACTGGATATCTGCGAGTTGCTTTTTCAGCTCCGTGATCTCGATATCTTTTGCGGATGGTTTTTCTTGTGGTTCGTTTTCGGTTTCATCCCGACCATTTTGGCCAAGGCTTAGCGCCTTTTCAAAAACGCCGGCCAAAGGGCTTGCCTTCAGGGCATTTTCAACCGCTTCCTGAAACTGCTTCTGGTTCTTGACGGCCATCTGGCCCAGCGGATTCTTGTTGAGGGCGCCTTCAACCGCTTCCTGAAACTGTTTCTGGTTCTTACGGAAATTTTCCATCGATGCTTCCAGATAGGAGGGCATCAAGGACTGCATACTGTTGCCATACATGGAGATCAGCTGGCGCAAAAAATTGACCGGCAGCATATGCTTGCCGTTGCTTTCCTCGTCCACGATGATCTGGGTCAGCACATTATGGGTAATATCTTCTCCGGACTTGGCATCGACGACGACAAAATCCTCGTCATTGCGGGTCATCTCGGCGAGAAAATCGAGGGTGATATAATTGGATGTCTGGGTATTATAGAGACGCCGATTGGCATATTTTTTTATGATGATCGGACCGTCTTGGATCTTCTTTTTCGACTTGGCCATATAAGCTCCCGATCGGTTAGAAACACTGAAGGCTGTCGGGATTTCTAACCGTCCTTTATTTGCATGTTGCACCAGCACTAAACCTATTTGTGCATTGCCGCAACTTCTGTTGTTATCCAGCATTTTTGTGCAGCATTTTCCATTTGTGCAACTGCGTCCGGGTGTGGAGCCTTACAACTTTACGTCCACTGTCTCGCCAACCGGTTGCCGAGGCCCGTGATCAGTTCATATTGCGACAGACCGGATTGTGAGGAAGCGGCTCTCAGATCATATTCGCAATCGACCCAGTCCCCTTCTTTGAGATGGGTGGCATTAGAAAGGTCGATGGCGATCAGGTCCATCGAAACGCGGCCGAGCACCGGTAGTATCTGCCCTTGATGCATGAACAGCCCGCTATTGGAAAAGCCGCGCAAATATCCGTCGGCATAGCCCATCGCCAATATGCCGACATCATGCGAACGATCTGCAACATATTGCGCATTATAACCGAGCTTGTCACCGGGCTGCAGCGAACGAACCTGAATGATTTCCGCCTGCGGGACGGCCACCTGAGCAATGATATCTTCCAAAACCGGGCGTTGAATACCGCCGTAGAGCGACAGACCCGGGCGCGTTAGATCGAAATGATATTGGCTACCCAGTGCGATTCCGGCGCTGTTGGCCAGGCTCGTCCGTTTGCGCGGTACGACTTCCAGGGCGGCCTGATATTGCGCCAGCTGCTCGCTGTTCTGTGGCCCGTCCTCGTCGGCAGAAGCGAGATGGCTCATCGCGACATCGATCGCCATTCCATCAAAAAGCCCGGCCTTGAGATCTTCGACGTTGATCCCGAGACGGTTCATCCCGCTGTTGATCATCATGTCGCAAGGCTTGCCCGATGTCTTCCAGCGCGCAAGCTGCTCGAGACTGTTGATCACGGGCTTGGCGGGAGATTGCATGGCAAAGGCCATGTCGGCCTCTCGAACGCCATTGAGTACGGACACCGACGCCTCGCCCGCCGTCAGGTCTTCGATCTCCTGCGCTTCCTGCCAGTTGGCGACGAAGAAATCGGTACAACCCGCTGCGAGGAGCTTTTGCACAACAGCGCGCACGCCAAGGCCATAGGCGTTGGCCTTTACCGCGGCTCCGGCCCTGGCTTGCCCGGACAGCCGGTCGAGGTTGCGCCAGTTGGCGACCAGCGCATCGGAATCGAGCCGGATTGTCGCCGTCGGCGCTATTATCGGTTTGTCGTCACTCATTGACGGAGCGATACGGCCTTCATGGCGCTTCGTCGAGTGCCGCTTCGGGGTCATTGGGTATGCCCCACCACGCAACGATGACACCAAATGCAACGACTACCCATGTGTACCAGAGACCGGCATATATATCTCCGGATCGGGCCACGATATATCCGGCAATCAGCGGCAGGAATCCACCCAGATAACCAGCCCCGATATGATAGGGTATCGACATCGAACTATACCGGATTTTGGCCGGGAACATCTCCGAGAGCAATGCCGCAACCGAACCGTAGGTCAAGGCGCTCAGGGCACCCAGGACCAGCAATATCGCGACGATTCCCAATATGCTGATCATATCCGGCTGCTGTTTGGCAAAGTCATATCCGTGCTCGGTAAGCGCGCCGCGAATGCCACTGCTGCGCGCAGCACCATCTTCCATCCATGCCGGATCAATTGCGATCGCGTTGTTACCGGCACTCAGGCTCAATTCGCTGGCGTCGGTAAGCGTATAGGAGACGCCAGCAGATGTCAGCGTTTCCAGAACCTTGCCGCAATCACTCTGCTCGCGGCTGAACAATTCTGCAAAAGGATCCGCGCTACAGGCACTGCCCTCGACCCGCACGGGGTTCGCTTCGGCTGCTTCGGTCAATCCGGGATTGGCAAAATAGCCCAGTCCCCAGAATGCAGGAAATAGAAGTAGCAACGAGAGGAGAGCGCCAACGATGATCGGTTTCTTGCGTCCGACCTTGTCCGACCATTTGCCGACGACAAGATAGAAGGACATGGCAATAAGACCAGAAACGAACAATATGATGTCTACGGTCTGCGCCTCCATATTCATCGGCCCACGCAGGAACGACATGCCGGAGAAAAAGGCGGTGTACCAGATCGTGGTCAGAACGCCCGTAATCCCGAACAGAGCGACAAAGATGCGTTTCTTGTTGCCGGGATAGGTGAAGCTTTCGACAAAGGGATTGCCCGCAGTTTCACCCGCCGCTTTCATCGCCTGGAAGACCGGGCTTTCATTGAGCTTCAGCCGCATCCAGAGCGATATGGCGAGCAGGATGATCGAAAGCAGGAACGGTACCCGCCAGCCCCAGTCGTTGAATTCCTGTTCCGGGATCAGGAAGCGGCAGGCCAGTATGACGCCGATCGACAGGACAAATCCACCAGCGACGCTGGCCTGGATATAGCTTGTGTAATAGCCGCGCTTTTCGGTGGGCGCATGTTCCGCGACATAGATTGCCGCTCCGCCATATTCGCCGCCGAGGGCAAGACCCTGCAATATCCGCAGGAATATCACGATCAGCGGGGCAGCCAGCCCGATCGTCTCCGCGCTCGGAATGAAACCGACGCCGGCGGTCGCAATGCCCATCAGGGTCACTGTGACGAGGAACGTATATTTGCGACCCAGCTTGTCGCCGAGGAAACCGAAGAGAATTGCACCAACCGGACGGAAGCCGAAGCCGATGGCAAAGGTCGCCCATACCATCAATATCTCAAGCGTCGGATTGCCGCTGGGGAAGAAGGTCGGCCCGATGATATAGAATAATGTGCCGTAAATGAAGAAGTCATACCATTCGAAGATGGTCCCGGCAGAGGACGCCGCTATGACCAGGCGGATTTCTTTTTGCGTCGGTTCGCGTTGCCCCGCCATTGCTACTTCACTGGCCATATTTTTGCCCTCCCCAAGGCGTTCGTTCTATTCCAGCTCGAGTATCACGGCATCGACGGCAAGGCTATCGCCTTGCGCGGCCTCAACCGATTTCACCACGCCATTTTTCTCCGCGCGAAGAATATTCTCCATCTTCATCGCCTCGACCACAGCCAGAGGCTGGCCTTCGACAACGGCATCGCCTTCGGCAACGTGCAGCGCGACCAGCAGGCCGGGCATCGGGCAAAGCAGATATTTCGACAGATCGGGCGGAATTTTCTCGATCATATGGACGGCATGCTGCGCAACATGAGCAGGCAGCACACGAGCCTTGTGAGTGGCGCCATGACTGTTGAGTGCGAAGCCATTGGCGGTCTTTGCGATCTTCACTGACAGAGGTTTGCCCGCCACCTCAGCGAGGATCAGGCTATCGCCCGGTGTATATTCCATAGACAAATCGACATCGGTACCGTCGACGATGATTTCTTCTTCGGAGATCGAGACCTCCATGATCTTGTCACCGATCTTGACCTGCCATTCCGATGGCGGATCGAGCCGTTTTCCGAGCTGGCTGTCAATCCGGCGGGCTCGGTCGGCATGGGCCGTTGCGGCGAATGCGCCGATGGCGGCGAGATTGCGTAGCAATTCGGCGGACGCTGGAGCGCCCTGAAAACCGTCGGGATATTCCTCGGCGATGAAATTGGTGGTGATATTGCCTTCGCGGAAACGTTCGTGCTGCATCAGTGCCGAGAGGAAATCGATATTGTGGCCGGGGCCAACCAGCTCGAACCGGTTGAGCGCATCGATCTGGCGGTCAATTGCCTCGATGCGGGTTTCGCCATAAGTGATCAGCTTGGCAATCATCGGATCGTAGAAGATCGAGACTTCGCCACCTTCAGCTACGCCATCGTCGACGCGAATGCCTTCTTCGGCAGCCGGTGGCCGATATTTGACCAGACGTCCGGTGGACGGCAGGAAGCCGCGATAGGGATCTTCTGCATAGACGCGGTTTTCGACCGCCCAGCCGGTCAGCGTGACCTCGTCCTGGGTCAGCGGCAGTTTCTCGCCATAGGCGACGCGGATCATCTGTTCGACGAGATCAAGACCGGTGATATATTCGGTAACCGGATGCTCGACCTGCAGACGGGTGTTCATTTCGAGAAAATAGAAGCTCTTGTCGGCGCCGACAATCAGTTCGACCGTACCGGCGCTATAATAGCCCACGGCCTGCGATAATGCGACGGCCTGTTCGCCCATTTTCTTGCGCATTTCGGGATCGACGAAAGGCGATGGCGCTTCTTCGACGACCTTCTGGTGGCGGCGCTGGATCGAACATTCGCGTTCGCCGAGATAGATGACATTGCCATGCTTGTCGCCGAGCACCTGGATTTCGATATGGCGCGGCTGTTCGATGAATTTCTCGATAAACACGCGGTCGTCGCCAAAACTGGCGAGCCCTTCGCGCTTGGTTGCTTCAAAGCCTTCGCGGACGTCTTTCTCGTTCCACGCAAGCCGCATGCCCTTGCCGCCGCCACCGGCGCTGGCCTTCATCATCACCGGATAGCCGATTTCCGAAGAAATGCGCACGGCATGTTCGGTATCGTCAATCTCGCCGATATGACCCGGAACAACGCTGACCCCTGCCTTCTCGGCCAGTTTCTTAGACTCAATCTTGTCGCCCATTGCAGCAATTGCGTTGATTGGCGGTCCGATGAAAGCAATGTCATTGTCGTCAAGTTGCTGGGCAAAGCTGGTCCGCTCGGACAGGAAACCATAGCCGGGATGCACGGCTTCCGCGCCGGTTTCCTTGCAGGCCGCGATGATCTTGTCCGCAATCAGATAGGATTCACCCGCTGGCGACGGTCCGATATGCACGGCTTCGTCCGCCATTTTGACATGCGGCGAGCGTGCATCGGCGTCGGAATAGACCGCAACCGTCTTGATACCCATTTTCTGGGCAGTACGAATGACGCGGCAGGCGATTTCGCCCCGGTTGGCGATCAGGATTTTCTTGAACATAGTTTATTCGGCTGCCTCTAGTTGAATGTCTCTCGGCTCGGCTTCCATCGGAACCAGCCCCAGTTTCGCAAATAATGTTTCGTCCGCATCGTCGCCCGCATTGCCGGTGGTCAGCAATTTGTCGCCGGTGAAGATGCTGTTGGCACCAGCGAGAAAACACAAAGCCTGCGTGCTTTCGCTCATGCTCTCGCGGCCAGCGGACAGGCGGACCATCGAGGCGGGCATGGTGATCCGTGCCACCGCGATCGTGCGGACAAATTCGATATCGTCAATCTTCGCCAGCGGCGTATCGGCCAGCATATCGCCGAGCACCGTGCCTTTGACCGGAACCAGCGCATTTACCGGAACGCTTTCCGGATGCCTCGGCAAAGTCGCCAGAGCGTGGATGAAACCGACCCGGTCTTCGCGGGTCTCGCCCATGCCGACGATGCCGCCGGAACAGACGTTGATGCCGCTATTCCGCACATTTTCCAGCGTTTCGAGACGGTCGCCAAAGGTGCGCGTCGTGATAACCTTCTCATAATGTTCCGGCGAGGTATCGATATTGTGGTTGTAATAATCGAGGCCTGCTTCGGACAGCATTTCGGACTGTTCCTTGGTCAGCATGCCAAGCGTCATACAGGTTTCCATGCCCATCTGCCGGACGCCCTTGATCATCTCGATGATCGCCGGCATGTCGCGATTTTTGGGGTTGCGCCATGCCGCGCCCATGCAGAAGCGCGAAGAACCGCGGTCCTTGGCCTGTGCTGCGGTTTGCAACACGGTGCGCACGTCGAGCAGTTTCTCTGCCTTCAGCCCGGATTTCGCGCCGGCAGACTGGTTGCAATAGCCGCAATCTTCGGGGCAGCCGCCGGTCTTGATCGACAGCAGGGTTGAAAGCTGAACCTCACCGGGCTTGTGGTTGGCGCGGTGGACGGTTGCTGCCTGAAAAACCAGTTCGTCGAACGGCAGGTCGAACAGGGCCGCGATTTCCTCTCGGGTCCAGTCGTTACGCACGTCGGTATCTTCAATTTCTGTCACGATAGTCATTCCGCAGCTTCCTCTTCGGGGGGCATATTATGGCCCAGCAATCTCAATATGTCGGCGGCACATTCCACAATATTGCTGCCCGGTCCATAGATTCCGACCACGCCACTCTTACGCAGGAATTCGTAATCCTTTGCCGGGATAACACCGCCCGCGAAAATCTTGATATCGCCGCGGCCTGCTTCTTTCAGCAGGTTGATCAGTTCGGGGATCAGTGTTTTGTGGCCCGCCGCCAGGCTGGACGCGCCGACCGCGTCGACATTTTCCGCCAGAGCGAGATCACGGGTTTCGCCGGGCGTCTGGAACAACGGACCGGAGATCACGTCAAAACCCATATCGGTAAAGGCACTGGAGACAACATTGGCGCCGCGGTCATGGCCGTCCTGCCCCATTTTCGCGACCAGGATTTTCGGCTTTCGACCAAGCCGTTGCGACACGGCATCCACGCCTTCGATGACCATCGCGTAGCGGGCATTGCCTTCATAGGCCTTGCCGTAAATGCCTTTTACCGGCGTTGGTTGGGTTTCATAGCGGCCAAAGACCGCTTCCATCGCGTCGGATATTTCGCCAAGCGAAGCACGTTTGCGCGCCGCGTCGACTGCGAGAGCCAACACATTACCGCTCGCCTTCGCGCCTTCGGTCAGCGCCTTGAGCGCTGCCTGACAGGCTGCTTCGTCGCGATCGGCCCGCATTTTCTCAAGCCGCTTGATCTGACCGTCGCGAACCATTGCATTGTCAATGTCGAGCGTTTCCATCGCGTCTTCTTCGGCAAGACGATATTTGTTCACCCCGACGATCACTGCATCGCCCTTGTCGACAGCAGCCTGGCGACCGGCAGCGGCTTCCTCGATCATCGCCTTGGGCCAGCCATCGGCAACCGCCTTGGCCATGCCGCCCTCGGCATCGACGCGTTCGATAATTTCCCAGGCTTTCTCGACCAATTCGCTGGTCAGCGCCTCGACATAATAGCTGCCGCCAAGCGGATCGACGACCTTGGTAATGCCAGCCTCTTCCTGCAACACGATCTGGGTGTTACGCGCAATGCGCGCGGAAAAGTCCGTCGGCAGCGCGATCGCTTCGTCGAGGGCGTTGGTATGCAGCGACTGGGTCCCGCCCAGGGTCGCGGCCATTGCCTCGATCGTCGTCCGGATCACGTTGTTATACGGATCCTGCTCGGTCAGCGACACGCCCGAAGTCTGGCAATGGGTGCGCAGCATTTTCGACCGTTCGGATTGTGCGCCGAGATCGGTCATCACGCGGTGCCACAAGGTCCGCGCGGCGCGCAGCTTGGACACTTCCATGAAGAAGTTCATGCCGATGCCGAAGAAGAAGCTCAGTCGGCCGGCGAACGCATCGACGTCAAGACCGGTCGCCATCGCCTGCTTGGCGTACTCGCGGCCGTCGGCGATAGTGAATGCCAGTTCCTGCACTGCTGTCGCACCGGCTTCATGCATATGATAGCCGGAGATCGAGATGCTGTTGAATTTCGGCATATGCTCGGACGTGTAGCCGATGATGTCGGAAATGATCCGCATCGAGGGCGCCGGCGGATAGATATAGGTATTCCGCACCATGAACTCTTTGAGAATGTCATTCTGGATTGTGCCGGAAAGTTTGTCCTGAGAAACCCCCTGCTCTTCCGCCGCGATGATATAGAAAGCGAGACACGGGATGACCGCCCCGTTCATTGTCATCGACACCGACATTTCGTCGAGCGGAATCTGGTCGAACAAGATTTTCATATCCTCGACGCTGTCGATCGCGACGCCGGCCTTGCCGACATCGCCGACCACGCGCGGATGGTCGCTATCATAGCCGCGGTGCGTGGCAAGATCGAAGGCTACCGAAAGACCCTTTTGCCCCGCCGCAAGATTGCGCCGATAGAAGGCGTTCGATTCCTCGGCGGTCGAGAAACCGGCATATTGGCGGATTGTCCAGGGACGTCCGGCATACATGCTGGCCTTGACGCCGCGGGTGAACGGACCAAAGCCGGGCAATCCCGGATCACCGGCATCTTCTGCGGTGTAAAGCGGTTTGACAGCGATACCCTCGGGGGTTTCCCAAGTAAGATCGCGGCCCTTCACTTCCTTATTGGCCAGTTCCTGCCAGTCTTTGATCGTCGGTTTATCGGTCATTCGATCTCTCTAATAGGTGGTTCCGGCGGCAGCCGGGATGTCGATCATTCGGGCCTACTCGCCTTTGAAATCCGTCTTGCGCTTTTGCAGGAACGCAATCGCCCCTTCGCGCGCATCCTTGCTGTCGCCGGCAATCCGCTGGCCTTCGGCTTCCCGCACCAGCGCCGAAGCATAGTCGCTTTCGAGCGCCGCTGCCAGATTCTGACGCATCACGCCCAAAGCTACGGTGGGGCCATTAGCCAAGCGTTTAGCCAGCATGCCCGCTTCATCCATCATCGCAGCATCTTCGACACATTTGTAGATCAGACCCCAGTCTGCGGCTTTTTCGCCGTGGATTTTTTCGCCGAGCAGCATCATTTCTGTTGCGCGAGCCTTGCCGACCAGGCGAGTCAGCATCCACGATGCGCCGCCGTCGGGTACAAGACCGATATTGACGAAGGCCTGCAGGAAATAAGCTGATTTCCCGGCAATCGCAAAGTCACTCGCCAGCGCAATGGAACAACCGACGCCTGCTGCCGGTCCGTTCACCGCGGTGATCGTCGGAATGTCTAGCTTTGCCAGCTTCAGCATCAACGGATTGTAATGCTGGAGCAGCGCGGCGTAGCTGCCCTGCCCGCCCGACAAGGCGCTGTCGTTCTTCGCCTGCAAATCGGCGCCAGCACAGAAGGCACGGCCTTCACCGGTAATCACCAAAGCGCGTGCATCTTCCAGCTTGTCCAGCGCGATGAAGATATCATCCGCCATGCCCAGTGAACAGGCGTTGAGCCGCTCCGGCTTGTTCAGCGTGATCGTAGCCACCTGATCGGTGATATCCAGCTTGATGTTTTCGAATTCCATGTGCGGTCCTTTTGAATATTTCGTCATCCTGAACTTGTTTCAGGATCTCGCAGGGTCCTGAAACAAGTTCAGGATGACGATTGTATAATTAATGCCCCTTGGGCGTTTCCATGATCTCGGTTAGCATCCCGCCCATATCCTTGGGATGCACAAAAAAGATAAGCGTGCCGTGCGCGCCGATGCGCGGTTCGCCGAGCACGCGCTTGCCCATCGCTTCAAATTCCGCCTTGGCGGCGTGAATGTCCTGCACTTCGAAACAGATATGATGCTGGCCGCCGAGCGGGTTTTTCTCCAGCCATTTGCCCACCGCGCTATCGCGCTCTGTGGGTTGCAGCAATTCGATCTGGGTTCCGGCGGTACTACCTTCGCCAGGAGTGTTCACGAAGCATACCCGCACTTGTTGGGAATCCAGGACGAATGGTTCTGTTATGTCCGTCGCGCCCATCACGTCGCGGTAGAAGGTGATCGAGGCGTCAAGATCAGGCGTCGCGACGCCGACATGGTTTAGTCTACCCAGCTTCATTTCAATTTCCTATTTCGTCATTCCAGCGAAGGCTGGAACCCAATCCAATCTCCGCATCACTCTCAATATTGGTGTAGACCCCAGCCTTCGCTGGGGCGACAGTAAAGCCGAATGAGCGCGCAGCGATCAATGTCCTTCTCCGTGCGGAATGAATTTATGGACCAGCGGCGCGATGCCAGCGCCGACGAGAACGCCCAATATGCCCGACAAGAGCGCAAAGGCGATTCCGCCGACCATCATCTTTGCCGAGGCCGGGAACAGGCCGACCAGCGGATGCGAAATGATATCGATCAGATGTTCGGGACCATGCCAGCCAACCGCGGCAATATTGTGGACCAGCAGGCCCCCACCGACCCAGGCCATGGCTAGGGTGCCGATGATCGAAAGCGCAGCAAGCAGCTTCGGCATCAACCGGACAAGACTGCAGCCAAAGGAGCGCAACGCGCCCTCATTATTTTGCGCGATGTGCAGGCCGATATCGTCCATCTTCACTATCAGCGCGACCGCGCCATAGACCGCCACGGTAATCGCTATGCCGATGATTGCGAGAATGATCGCCTGTTCCCACCAGACCTGGTCGGTCAGTTCGGACAGAGCAATTGCCATGATCTCGCCGGACAGAATCAGGTCGGTGCGGATCGCGCCGGAGACCATCTCCTTCTCGCGCCCTGGCCCCTCGATAATCGCGGGCTGTTCATGCTTCGTGGATTCGTCGACGTGGAAAAATTCCAGCACCTTCTCGGCGGCTTCATAACAGAGGAACAATCCGCCGAAAATCAGGATGATCGGTATCAAAAAGGGCGCAAATTGTCCCAAAAGGACCGCTGCCGGTAGCAAAAAGACCAGTTTGTTCTTGAACGATCCCTTGGTGATTTTCCAGATCATCGGCAATTCGCGCGACGGATCAAAACCGGTGACATAAGTCGGCGTAACCGCCGCATCGTCTATCACCACGCCAGCAGATTTGGTCCCGGCACGCGCCGCGGCAGCCCCGATATCGTCAACCGACGCGGCGGCAACTTTCGCAATGGCTGCGACGTCGTCGAGTAGGGCTACTAGTCCTGTTGGCATTCTATCTCCGGGAACTCACTTGACAAGCAGATAAGGCAGTTGAATTTCACGTCTCAATGTCACCAATATATTTTGCATTTGGGCGAAACTGACTAGTAAATTCCCCTTTATCTCCGACGTACCAGCTTCCAATTTGCCATTCTTTTGGAAAATTCGGGAAACTGTCATGGACACTAGGATCCGCCTCGACGACCCATTGCCCATTAAATTCCGACGTGCCCTTAATACATTCTAACATATAATTTTGAGGTTGACGTTTCGCAGAAACAATAGCGCGGTAATTATCATTTTCGTGAAAAACTCCCGTCAAGTTTCCTGCATCATCTACCTCATAGGCCCCGACTATGGCTTCAGGCGGCACCTTTTGGTCGTCGGGATAGTCCCAGTCGATTTTGTAAACGTTCCCGCCTGGATTTTTCTTTGCTTCAGCAATCATCTCCGGGGTAAATTCAGCTGACTTATCTCGTTCTTTTTTTAACCAACCCATGATGCTTATCCAATCCTACAACGGAATATTATCATGTTTCTTCCACGGGTTCTCGAGCTGCTTGTTCCGCAATTTCCGTAACCCTAGAGCCACCCGACGCCGAGTTGCATGCGGCTTGATTACTTCATCGATAAAGCCTTTTTGCGCCGCGATAAACGGGTTGGCGAAGCGGGCTTCATATTCGGCGGTATGCTCTGCGATTTCTTCCGGAGTCTTGCCGCGAAAAATGATCTCGACAGCGCCTTTTGCGCCCATCACGGCGATTTCCGCGGTCGGCCAGGCATAGTTGAGATCGCCGCGCAGATGTTTGGAGGCCATCACGTCATAAGCGCCACCATAGGCCTTGCGGGTGATGATGGTGATTTTCGGGACTGTTGCTTCGGCATAAGCGAAGAGCAGTTTGGCACCATGCTTGATGATGCCGTTATGCTCTTGTGAAGTGCCGGGCAGAAAGCCGGGCACGTCGACCAGAGTGATGATCGGAATATTGAACGCATCGCAATAGCGGACAAAGCGGGCCGCTTTCTTGGAGGCATTGATGTCGAGGCATCCGGCGAGCACCATCGGCTGGTTGGCGACGACACCGACGGTGGAGCCTTCCATCCGGCCAAAGCCGCAGATGATATTGCCGGCATGAGCGGGCTGGACTTCAAAGAAATCGCCTTCGTCGACCATCTTGCGGATGACTTCGTGCATGTCATAAGGCTGATTGGCGTTATCCGGGATCAGCGTATCGAGGCTTTCTTCCAGACGGTCCCACGGATCAGCGGTGGGCCGTTCGGGCACTTCTTCGCGGTTGGAAAGCGGCATGAAATCGATGAAATCGCGCGCTGCGAGCAGTGCTTCAATGTCATTTTCATAGGCTACATCGGCGACGCTGGTCTTGGTCGTGTGCGTAACCGCCCCGCCCAGTTCTTCCTGCGTCACAATCTCGTTGGTCACGGTCTTGACCACGTCGGGGCCGGTGACGAACATATAGCTGCTGTCCTTCACCATGAAGATGAAGTCGGTCATGGCTGGCGAATAGACCGCACCGCCTGCGCAGGGCCCCATGATCAGGCTGAGTTGCGGAATGACGCCACTGGCCAGCACGTTCTTCTGGAACACGTCGGCATAGCCGCCTAGCGATGCCACGCCTTCCTGAATACGCGCGCCACCACTGTCATTGATGCCGATGACCGGAGCACCAACCTTCATCGCGTTATCGAGAACCTTGCAGATTTTCTCGGCATGGCGTTCGGAGAGAGAGCCGCCGAAAACGGTGAAGTCCTGAGAGAAGACGAAGACCAAGCGGCCGTTGATCGTGCCGGAGCCGGTGACCACACCATCGCCGGGAATATGCTGCTCATCCATGCCGAAATCGACGCAATTATGTTCGACATACATGTCGATTTCTTCAAACGAGCCGTCGTCGAGCAATATCTCGAGCCGTTCCCGCGCCGTCAGCTTGCCCTTGGCATGCTGGCTATCAATCCGCTTCTGTCCGCCACCGAGCATGGCTTCGGCGCGCTTGGCTTCCAATTGTGCGATAATGTCTGACATTAAACCCCCGGCTGTGAATCACTTGGTGCGGTAGGCCCTAGCCAATGCACAGCCGGTTAGGCAATCGTCAATAGTAATTAATCACGCGATTAAACCTGACCTTTTCGCTACGGTTGCCGTAACGTTATCTATTTAAACAGGACCAGTTCCTCGGCCATGCTCGGGTGCAAAGCCACTGTATCGTCAAATGCCTGTTTGGTTAGGCCAGCTTTCACTGCAATAGCAGCCGCCTGCAAAATTTCCGGCGCATCGGGTCCGATCATGTGCAGGCCGAGTATTTTCTCGGTCGGATGTTCGACGATCATCTTGTAGAGGCTGCGTTCTGCCCGGTCCGCAAACACATTACGCATAGCGCGGAAATCGGACGAATAGACCTTGATATTACCATATCGCTCGCGCGCTTCGCCTTCGGTCAGGCCAACCGATGCAATCGGTGGTTGGGAGAAGACCGCCGATGGAATATTATCATAATCTACCGTGCGCGGATTGTCGCCAAAGACGGTATCGGCAAACGCCTGCCCTTCGCGAATGGCAATCGGGGTCAACTGAACCCTGTCGGTCACATCACCGACGGCATAGATATTCTCGACATTGGTCCGGCTATACTCGTCGACGATGATTGCACTCTTGTCGTTGATTTCAACGCCGGCATTTTCGAGACCGAGGCCGTCGATCTTGGGGCGGCGGCCGGTTGCCGCCAGAACCACGTCGGCGCGAACCGGCGCGCTCTTGCCATCCATATAGACGTCCAGAGCACCGTCTTCCCGCTTTTCGATCCTGTCGAATGTGCAGTTGAACTTGAAGCTGATGCCCTTGGCGAGCGAGATCTGGATCAGACGGTCCCGCACACTTTCATCATAGCCACGCAGGATGATGTCGGACCGGTTGACAACGGTGACGTCGCTGCCCAGTCCGTTGAAAATACCGGCAAATTCATTGGCAATATAACCACCGCCCGCGATAATCATATTCTCGGGCAGCTTCTCCAGATGAAACATGTCGTTCGATGTGGACATAAGCTCGCTACCGGGAAAATCAGCCACGGCAGGCCATGCACCAACCGCGATCAGGATATATTTGGCAGTCACAGTCTTGCCGCTAGCCAATTTAATCTCATGCGGTCCGGTCAGCTCGGCGCGTTCGAGAATGATCTCGACGCCGTGATTTTTCAGCGTGTCGGTATAGGCATTGTTCAGCCGGTCAACGTCCTTGAGAACATGGTCGCGCATCGTTGGCCAGTCGAACTTGGCATTTTCCCAGGTCCAGCCAAAATTCTTGCCATCTTCCAGTTCTTCGGAAAAATGGGAGCCGTAAACCAGCAGCTTTTTCGGTACACAGCCACGGATTACACAGGTGCCGCCAACGCGATATTCCTCGGCCACCGCAACTTTCGCGCCATAGGATGCCGAAACCCGCGCAGCCCGCGTTCCCCCGGAACCTGCGCCGATAACGAACAGGTCATAATCATATTCTGCCATGTAAATTTCCTTATTGCCCGGGTCCGAAGGCCCGCTTTTTCAGTTCTTCGGTCGAAGCGTCCAATTGGTTACCATCGTCAGCGGCCAGCGCGTTTGCCATCTGCTTTCCAAGCTCCACGCCAAACTGATCGAACGGATTGATATTCAGTAAAACCGCGTTCACGAAAGTGCGATGCTCGTAAAAAGCGAGCAGCGCACCCAGCGTCCGCGCATCCAGGCTTTCCAGTAATAGGGTCACCGATGGCCTGTCACCCTGATAATTTCGATGACTGTCATCGGATTTTTTGCCCGCCATCAGTGCAGCGCCCTGCGCGAAGCAGTTTAACAGCAGCCCTTGATGGTGGGCGGGATGCAGTGAATCGCCCGGTTCGATGACCGCGAGAAACTCGACCGGCACCAGATGGGTCCCCTGATGGAGCAGCTGGAATACGGCATGTTGCGCATCGGTACCGACACCGCCCCAGACGATCGGACTCGAGTGGAGTTCCAGCGGTTCGCCATCCAGCGTCACCGATTTTCCGTTGCTCTCCATTTCAAGTTGCTGAAGATAATCGGGAAGCAGGCCCAGGCGCTCGTCATAGGCAAACACCGCCCGCGTCTCGCATCCCCGTACCTGAGTATAATATTGATCGGCAAAAGCCGCCATAACCGGAATATTCTGGCCCCAGGGGGTGTCCTGAAAATGCTGGTCCATCATGGCGGCGCCGGCCAGCAGGTCTTCGAAAACTTCATATCCGAGCGCAAGAGCGACGCTGAACCCGATCGACGACCACAAGGAATAGCGTCCGCCAACGCTTTCCGAAAAGGGAAGAACGCGCGTTTCATCAACGCCCCATTCAACCGCCTGATCGGGAGCAGCGGTCAAAGCCACGACCTGCCCCAGCGGATCGGTGATGCCGTCTTCGCGCATCCAGTCCAGCACAGCATTGGCGTTGAGCAGTGTCTCTGCGGTTGTGAAAGTCTTGGACGCAATCACCAGAAGCGTCTTGCCGGCGGTAAATCGCTCGAGCACCGGTTCAAGCGCGGCGCCGTCGATATTGGAGACGACGGCGAGTTCATATTTCTCGTCGCCGAGCTTGAGCGCCTGATGGAGCATTTTGGGACCCAGCGCAGAGCCGCCAATGCCAAGATGGATAATCTGGGTAAAATCGCCCAGAACACCGGTTTCAATGACTTCGATCAGGCTTTTCATCCGCTGGTGCAGCATGTGGGCATTGTCGACACTAGCCGGGTTCCCCGTTCCGCGTTCCGCGCTATGTTCCGCCGCCCGACCTTCGCTGATGTTAATCGGTTCTCCCGTCAGCAAAGCGGCCACTTTCGCGGACAGGTCCATTTCATCGGCGAGTTCCTGAAAGGCCTGAATGGCATTATCGTCAAGATGGGTTTTCGATAGATCAAAATAGATACCAGCCTGTTCCAGGCCGAGATTCGCTACCCGATTGGTGTCCTTTTCGAAGAGACTGGTCAGCGGGATTTGCGGGAGCGCTTTGATCGCCTGCCAATGGTCTGAAGTCATTTAATCATCCGATCTTTAAATCATAAAATTGCACGCGTCCCCGGAACTGCTTTGCCCTATCTGTCTGGCAGGCCGGTCTCAAGTTGAAAATAGCACCCGTCGGAGAATGCAAGAAATCTTGACGCCAACGCCAATGTCGGCGAAGGGGCGCCATGGCGCGAGATAAAGCAGAACGATCCGAAACGCGGGACTTTGTCGCGTTCCTTGTAAAACTTGCACTGTTCATCCTGATCTTGCGCAGTTTCATCATCTCGCCGTTCAATATACCGTCGGAATCTATGCAACCGCGTCTGGTTGTAGGTGACTATCTGCTGGTTGCAAAATGGCCTTATGGTTTCTCCAAATATAGCCTGCCATTCAGCGTAGCCCTGTTTCCCGGGCGTGTATTGCCGCATTCACCGGAACCGGGCGATGTGGTCGTGTTCAAGGCACCGCCAAACGCGCACGATGATTATATCAAACGGGTGATCGCCTTATCCGGTGACATCGTACAGGTGACCGATGGTGTGGTCTCGATCAACGGCACAGACGTTGAGCGGAAAAGAATCGAGGATTTCGAGCATCCGGTCACGCCCAACAGTCCCTGTTACCGTGAAGAATTTGAATCGGCCGCAGGAAATAGCGAGGCGATCTGCCGCTATCCGCAGTTTCAGGAGACTCTACCCAACGGAGTGACCTATCGCATTCTCGATATTTACGAAAATTCGGAAGGCGACAATACACAGGCCTTTGTTGTGCCGGAAGGTCATATGTTCTTGATGGGCGACAATCGCGACCGTAGCGCCGACAGCCGGTTTCCCGCGGTGGAAGGCCAGGCTATCGGGATGGTCCCGCAAGAAAATCTTGTCGGTCGCGCTTTGGTCTCGGTCTTTTCGACCGACGGATCGGCTGAATGGATCAAGCCGTGGACATGGTTCACCGCTGCACGCTGGGAACGTATCGGAGAAGGATTTTGAACCGCCCGGACTTTCGCGACTGGATTGTCGAGATCACTGGCGAACAGCCATTGTCACCAGAGCTATACGTAAGGGCCGCAACCCACGGCAGCCACGGCGAGAAAGACTATCAACGGCTGGAATTCCTGGGTGACCGGGTACTCGGGCTGGTCATAGCGGATCATCTCTATCAGAAATTTCCGGAAGAGCCGGAAGGGCAATTGTCACAGCGTCTCAACGGACTGGTATCAGGCCCTGTCTGCGGCGCTGTCGCAAAGCATATCGGCGTTGGCGATCATATCCTGCTCGGCAAACAGGCCCGGGACGACGGCGCGCGGCAAAGCGTCAAGGTCTTGGGCGACGTCATGGAATCGCTCATCGGTGCGGTTTATCTCGATCATGGCATGGAGGCCGCGCGAAGCTTCATATTGCGCCACTGGGACAGCCGGGTCACGGCAACCGTTGCTGATGTCAGACATCCCAAATCTGCGTTGCAGGAATGGGCAGCCGCCAATAATCGCAAGATTCCGGAATATGAACTGGTCGACAAGAGCGGCCCCCATCACGATTTAAAATTCACCATACGGTTGAGCGTTCGCAACATTGGCGAGGTCGAGGCGACCGCTTCTGCTATTCAGGCTGCCGAGACAGCAGCCGCAAAGAAATTTCTGGAAAAATTCACATGACACAAAAATGCGGCGTAGTGGCATTGATTGGCGCGCCCAATGCCGGAAAATCGACCCTGATCAACGCTTTGGTCGGACAGAAAGTGGCGATTACCAGTTCCAAGCCGCAGACCACGCGGACACGGCTATTGGGCATTGCTCTCGAGGAAGATACTCAGCTTTTGCTGGTCGATACCCCGGGCATCTTTGAACCGCACCGGCGCCTCGACCGCGCAATGGTCTCCGCTGCATGGGAAGGCGCCGAAGACGCTGATATCATCGTCATGCTGGTAGATTCTCGTGCCGGGCTCGGGACAAAAGTCACCTCGATCGTTGAGCGGATCAAGCACCGGTCGGAAAAGACCATATTGGTCATGAACAAGGTCGATATTGCCGCCAAAGACAAGATGCTAGGCCATGTCGTCAAGCTTCACGAACTGGCCGACTTCGACGAGACATTTTTTGTCAGTGCCAAAACCGGTGACGGACTGGAGGAGCTACGGGCCTATCTGGTCAAAGCCATGCCCGAAGGCCCATGGCATTTCCCCGCCGATCAGGTTTCGGACGCCAGCGAACGCATCCTCGCTGCGGAAATCACCCGCGAGCAGGTTTTCCGGCAGCTACACGCGGAACTGCCTTACGCCACCGCCATTGCGATGGAACAATATAAGGAGCGGCCGGATGGCTCGCTGGAAATTCACCAGCAGATCCTGGTCGAGAAGGCCAGCCAGAAGGCCATCATCCTCGGCAAAGGCGGTCACCAGATCAAGGAAATCGGCGCGAAAGCGCGTGCTGAGCTGTCCGGCATATTGGGCAAGCCCGTCCATCTTTATCTCCACGTCAAGGTAAGCGCGAACTGGGACGAAGATAAAAGCCTCTATCAGGATATGGGGCTGGATTGGGTCAAGTAGCTTCAGTGCTATCCTGATCCGAAAATCAGCCACTCCGCGCTTGATTGAGAACCACAATCCTTATTGTCTGCCTCCATCCCAGCGGCGAAAAATCTATAGATTAAAGTCAGGTAATACCTTCCGCGCCTGCTGTAGGTAGATTTCCTGATATCCGAAAAGCCGCGTTGCTAATATTCGAAGACGGGAAAGAAGGGTGCTGTTTTGGCGCCCCGAAAAGTCCGCTTTCATTCGAGAGACCATTTCAGTCGCAGCAAAGGAATATATATGAGCCACGTATCGCATGATCTCCACGCCGAATTCCCGAATGACGAGAAGATACTTCACGAACTGAAAGTGTCAGACGCACATTTCAAAACAGTTTCCGAACGCTATCACGACATCAACAAAGAAATCCATCGCATCGAATCCGAAATAGAAGCCGCCTCTGACGAGCGCAGCGAAGAGCTGAAAAAACAGCGTCTGCTGATTCTGGATGAAGTTGCCACCATGATTTCAAAAGCCAAAGCGGCCTGATGGCAAAATGGCGCATGTAGCACTATAATGAGCTACCTGCGCCATGATTGCAAAAACCGATAGTTTCGACGAACCCATCCCGGGGCCTTCCAAAGTCAATTCTATACTTCTTTGGCCTTAGCCGGAGCTTTCTTGGCGGCAGGCTTCTTTTTTGCTGCCGGCTTTTTCTTCGCAGCGGGCTTTTTCTTGGCGGCCGGCTTCTTCTTCGGTGCCGCCTTCTTTGCCCGTTTTTTGGCGGGGCCCTTGGCGGCACGATCGTCAATCAGCTGCGCTGCTTCTTCCAGCGTCAACTGATCCTTGTCGACCGTCTTGGGCAAGGACGCGTTGGTCGTACCATCAGTGACATAAGGACCAAAGCGGCCGTCCATCAGTTTGATCTCTTCCTCGGTGCGCGGATGCTTGCCCATGATCTTGAGCGGCTCCATCTTGCCGCGACCGCGACCACCGCCGTTTTTCGCGGCGTCCGCCAATTTGGCGACGGCAGCGTTCATACCGATTTCAAATACTTCCACCGTATTCTCGAGCCGCGCCGATTTACCATTGTGGCTCAGATAGGGACCATAGCGCCCTATTTGTGCTGTCACCGGCTCGCTGGTTTCGGGATGGATACCGACTTCGCGCGGCAGCGACAGAAGCTTGACCGCCCATTCAAGCCCGAAATCTTCCGCCGGGATATCCTTGGGAATAGACGAGCGCTTGGCTTCCTTGCCCTCGCCTTTTTCGACATAGGGTCCGAAACGGCCTACCTTTCTGGTGATCTTTTCATCGCTGTCGGGATCAACGCCCAGTTCCTGCGGCCCTTCATCCTCGTCGGCATTGGCGCCGCCACCCTGCGCAAAACGCCGGGTGAACTTGCACTCGGGATAGTTGGAGCAGGCGACAAAAGCGCCGAACCTGCCACCGCGCAAGGCCAGCTTGCCTTCGTTACAGCGCGGGCATAGCCGGGGATCGCTGCCATCTTCCTTTTCCGGGAAAAGATAATCCCCCAGGAACGTGTCCAGCTCTGCCGTCACTTCCGACGGCAATTTTTCCATTACTTCGACGGTCTTTGGTTTGAAGTCATGCCAGAACGCTTCGAGAATGGCTTGCCATTGCGCGCGACCGCCGCTGACTTCATCCAGCTCGTCTTCAAGCGCGGAGGTGTAATCATAGGCTACGTAGCGATCAAAAAACCGCTCGAGAAATCCGGTCAGCAAGCGTCCGCTTTCCTCCGCAAAGAAACGGTTTTTCTCGATCCGGACATAGGCACGGTCTTTTAGTGTCTTGATGATCGAGGCATAGGTCGATGGTCGGCCGATGCCCAGTTCTTCCATCTTCTTGACCAGACTGGCTTCGCTGTAGCGCGGCGGCGGCTGGGTAAAATGCTGGGACGCATCGACGGATTTTTTCGCCGGACTGTCACCCTTGGACATTGCTGGCAACAAGCCACCATCTTCATCCTTGTCGTCGTCGCGACCTTCTTCGTAAAGCGCAAGAAAGCCGGGAAATTTCACGACCTGCCCGTTCGCTCTCAGACCGGTTTTACCGGTTCCGTCGAGCATCTCGACGGTGGTCCGTTCGAGCCGGGCGGAAGCCATCTGGCTGGCCATCGCTCGCTTCAGAATGAGATCGTAGAGCTTCGCGTGGTCGCCGCTGCCGACGGTTTTCTTGGTAAAGCTGGTAGGACGGATGGCTTCATGCGCTTCCTGCGCATTTTTTGCCTTGGACTTGTAGATACGCGGGCTGTCCGGAACATAGCTTGCGTCATAGCGATCCGAGATTGCCTTGCGCGCTTCCGAAATGGCACTGCCGTCCATCTGCACACCATCGGTACGCATATAGGTGATTGCGCCATCTTCATAAAGTTGCTGGGCAATCCGCATGGTATGACTGGCTGAATAACCGAGTTTACGAGCTGCTTCCTGCTGCAGGGTCGACGTCGTGAACGGCGGCGGCGGGTTGCGGGTCAGCGGCTTGGTTTCGATCGTTTCAATGGTGAACAAGCCGTTTTCGACTGCGGTCTTGGCCAGCATCGCCTGACCTTCGTTGGCCAGATCCATCTTGCCGAGCTTCTTGCCGTCATGGATTGTCAGCCGGGCTTCAAAAGCCTGACCGCCCTGCTCCATTTGTGCAGTGACCGACCAATATTCCTGCGGTTTGAATATCTCGATTTCGCGTTCCCGCTCGACGATAAGGCGGAGCGAGACGGATTGTACCCGGCCCGCGGATTTCGCGCCCGGAAGCTTGCGCCACAAGACCGGTGACAGGGTGAAGCCGACCAGATAATCCAGGGCGCGGCGTGCGCGATAGGCGTCGATCAGATCCTCGTCCAATGCCCGCGGATGAGCCATGGCTTCGGTCACGGCAGCCTTGGTGATGGCATTGAAGGTCACACGATCGACCTTTTCCGGAAGCGCCTTTTTGTTACGCAATACCTCCTGAACATGCCAGCTAATCGCTTCCCCTTCGCGGTCAGGGTCGGTTGCGAGAATTAATCGCGTCGCTTTTTTCGACTCGGCGGTAATCTCTTTGAGCTGCTTGGCTTTGTCGGGATAGTTCTGCCAGGTCATGGAGAAGCCATCGTCCGGATCGACCGAACCATCTTTGGGCGGAAGGTCACGAATATGGCCGTAGGAAGCCAATACCTTGAAATCCGATCCCAGATATTTCTCAATGGTTTTGGCTTTGGCGGGGGACTCGACAATTACTAGCTGCATATGTTCCGATTTTCTTTGTTCTCACGTATACGCGCGAGGCTGTGACAGGGATTAGGCTTAGGTCAAGGCCCTGATTGAAGTTTTTTGTCAATGGCGATGAAAATTTAGCGCGGCGGACTGCAGCTAGCTCGACAGGCTTACACGGGCGCCGGCATGGCGTGCCAGGCGGCCAGCAAGTTCCAGTTCCAGCAACGCGAATTGTACCGAAGACGGGGACATTCCGGATTGCCGGACGAGCTCGTCAACGGCCACCGGAGTCACGCTGAGCAAGGGCAATAGTGAGGTACCGTCCAGGCTTTGAGCATCAGAAAGATCGGCTGCGTCGATATTTGAAAATTTACAATTGCGCGAAATTTCATCGCAGCGGACGTTGGATTCCGCCCGTTCATCGAAATGGCGGACCAATTCCAGGACATCATTGGCTGACTGGACCAGATTAGCTCCATCGCGGATCAGCATGTTGCAGCCCCTCGACCTGGGATCGAGCGGAGAACCGGGAATCGCCATGACCTGTCGTCCCGCCTCGGCCGCCAGTCTTGCCGTAATCAGCGAACCGGAACGCGGCGCGGCCTCGACAACCACGGTGCCTCTGGCCAGCCCGGCAATGATCCGGTTGCGATAGGGAAAATGTCTGGCGCGCGGTTCAGTGCCCGGTGGCTGTTCGGCCAATAGCAGCCCGTGTTCGGCAATCGACCGCTGCAGATCCATATTTTCCGGAGGATAGAATATGTCCAAACCGCCAGCAATAATCCCGATTGTCGCCTTCCCGAGCGAGCCTTGATGGGCTGCGGTATCGATGCCCTTGGCCAATCCGGATACAATCGCGACACCCGCCTCGACCAGACTATTGGCAAGGTCCCGGGCAAAGCGGCACGCGGCCGCAGAGGCGTTTCGTGCGCCGACCATGGCTACGATCGGACGGTCCAGAAGCTCCCGCCGCCCGCGCCAGATCAATGCCGGTGGTGGATTGGCCAGTTCAGCCAGAAGGGACGGATAGGCATCATCGCCAAGAAAGAGAAACCGGGCGCCCAGTTTGTGCACCGCTTTTATTTCGGAGGTGATATGCTTCTCGTCAGCAATCCGTGGCGGTCGTCCGCCGCCCCGTGCAGCCAGATCGGGAATGGCCTCCAGCGCGCGCGCTGCGGAACCGTATCTTCTGATCAATTGCTGATAGGTAACGGGTCCGACATTTTCGGATCGGATAAGCCGGAGCCGGTCAAACGCTTCCTGGCTTTCTCCCATTGTCTTCAAGCCTTTTATTCATGCCTTTTTAGACGCTCCGATTTTCGGCTCTTCGCCGGCGATCAAACGTTCGATATTGGAGCGATGCTTCCACAACACCAGCAGGGCCAGACCAATGAACATGGGAATCATACCTGATTCTCCCAAGACGAAGGCCGCGATCGGCACAGATATGGCGGCGAGCATTCCTCCCACCGACGAATAGCGCCACAGCGCAACCGAGCCAAGCCATGTGACCGCAAATATCAACCCTGCAGAAGGGATCAGGGCGGTTACGACACCAAGCAGGGTCGCAACCCCCTTGCCGCCGCTAAACCTCAGCCAGACGGGGTAAAGATGGCCGAGAAAAGCGCCAAGCCCGGCCAGCACGCCCAGTCCGTCGGAAAGCTGCATGGCCAGATAGACCGCTGCATATCCCTTGCCGATATCGAGCAACAGGGTCAGGGCCGCCAGCGCCTTGTTACCCGAGCGCAATACATTGGTCGCGCCGATATTACCCGACCCCGTTTGGCGCAAATCACCGCCGCCGGTCAGGCGTGTCAACACAAGTCCAAAGGGAATCGAGCCCAGCAAATAGCCGAACAACAACGCCAATATTGGTTCTACCCACATAGACTGCACTGAAATTACCCCTTGTTGTGTTCGCGCTATATTCACAGCCGATATTGGGCAAGCATTTCGTCACGAAAAACGGTCAAGGCCAAACATCTGTCAGACGAACCGAAGCAGTTGCCGTCCCCGTGCAATTCTGGCTATGGACAAAGAATGACAGAAGCACAGATTGCCGAATGCCCTCCCCTGTTATTTTTCGACACTGGCGTCGGGGGATTGTCGGTGTTGCGCGAAACGATCAAGCTGCTGCCGCATGCGCCGATTGTCTATGCCGCGGACTATGCCGGCCTGCCCTATGGCATGAAGTCGGAAGCGGAACTGGCCGCGCGGGTTCCGGCACTTCTGGGTCGACTCGTCGAGCGCTATAAGCCGATATTGGCGACGATAGCCTGCAACACTGCCTCGACCATCGCGCTGGATCATGTCCGGTCGGCTTTGAATATTCCGGTCGTCGGGACTGTACCCGCGATCAAACCCGCCAGCATGTTGACCAAAACCGGCGTTATCGGCCTGCTGGGAACCCGCGCCACTATCCGGCAACCTTATGTAGACAGGCTTGCCGCCGATTTCGCATCCGACAAGATATTGCTTCGCCATGCTGCTCCCGATCTCGTCTATGCCGCAGAAGCCAAGCTGCGCGGAGAAACACCGGATCCGCGGGTAATCAGGGAGGCCATGGAGGGGTTGACGGACCAGCCGGACGGCGCGCAGATCGATACCGTCATTCTCGCCTGCACCCATTTTCCGCTATTGCGCGACGAATTGTCCGAGGCCGCCAAGCGGCCGATCCAGTTCATCGATGGCGCGGAGGGAATTGCCCGGCGTATCGCCTATCTTACCAAAGAGATAGATTGGCCGGCTGCTGGTCGGGAAGGAATATTTGTTACGACCGGAGCGCTGAACGATATAGAAGCCTATCGGCCGACTATTGCTCAATATGGCATCCAGCGGTTCGAAACCCTCTAACACTATGGCAGGCAACTCTTATTGCGAGTGGTTCGCGCTGGAAATTCCGCGGAAAGGCCGCTAAGGGCCATTTCAAGACAACCGCAAAAACAGATTTGACGCAGGATTTGGTATACAGTGGATTACGACAAGATTTTTTCGCAAGCGATTGACCGGCTGCACGCCGAAGGACGCTATCGGGTATTCATCGACATTTTGCGCAACAAGGGTTCGTTCCCGAACGCCCGCTGTTTCGCGCATCACAACGGACCGCAACCGGTCACCGTCTGGTGCTCCAATGATTATCTGGCGATGGGCCAGCATCCCGATGTTATCGTTGCAATGGAAGAAGCTTTGCACAATGTCGGCGCCGGTTCTGGCGGCACCCGCAATATCGGCGGCAACACACATTATCATATCCAGCTCGAGCGGGAACTGGCCGACTGGCATAATAAATCCGGCGCGCTGCTCTTCACCTCCGGCTATGTATCCAACGAAGCGACGCTGTCGACGCTTACCAAAATCCTGCCGGGCTGCATCATCTTTTCCGACGAGCTGAATCATGCCTCGATGATCGCGGGAATCAAGAACAGCGGCTGCGAGAAACGGGTTTTCCGGCACAATGACCTCGAGCATCTTGAAGAATTGCTGGCCGCAGAAGATCCGGAAGCGCCCAAGCTGATCGCCTTTGAAAGCATTTATTCGATGGACGGCGATATTGCGCCATTGCACGCGATCTGCGATCTGGCTGACAAATATAATGCGCTCACCTATTGCGATGAAGTGCATGCTGTCGGCATGTACGGCGAACGCGGTGGCGGTATTTCGGAACGCGACAAGGCCGCCGACCGCATTACGATCATCGAAGGCACGCTGGCCAAGGCCGTTGGCGTCATGGGCGGCTATATCACCGCTGACCAGAAGATTGTCGACGTGATCCGTTCCTATGCCCCCGGGTTCATCTTCACCACCAGCCTGTCTCCGGTGCTTGTAGCGGGCGCTCTGGCCAGTATCCGTCACCTCAAACAGTCGAGCGCGGAACGCGATGGCCAACAGGCCGCTGCGCAGAAGCTCAAGGACCTGTTTGCCGAGGCGGGCCTGCCGGTGATGGACTCAACCACGCATATCGTTCCACTGCTGGTCGGAGATCCGGTCAAGGCCAAGAAAATCAGCGATATATTGCTCGCGGAATATGGCGTCTATGTTCAGCCGATCAACTATCCCACCGTACCGCGCGGCCTCGAACGCCTGCGGTTTACACCCGGTCCGGCCCATAGCGAGGCGATGATGGTTGATCTGACCAAGGCGCTGGTCGAAATCTGGAGCCGGATGGATCTCGAACGGGCGATCGCCGCCTAGTTTTCGGATCAGGATTCCCGCATTATAGTGAAATTATCGGGCCAATTTCCCGATTGAAGTTCGCTGCTTTCGCCGCGCGATAAAAATCCGCAGGAACTTTACACAGGCGCGCGTTTTTCTTTTCTGTAATCTTTGGCTCCAGCACGCAGAATTCCGGCCATTTTCGTTCCGACGCTTGTCGGCGCGTGTCATCTTCCGAACCAGCGTCAAAATCCGGAGGGTTTCGCGCTCGGACGGGCGGTGGCGCTATCGTGGATCCAAAATGTCAAAGAGCCTGAATCAAAACCGCCATAGGATAGGCGGTCAGGGCCGGTGTAGGAAAGAATTATCAGGCCCTAGGCCCTAGCCACCCGCGATGATTTCCGCGAACCGCTGACGATCTACATTGCCACCGGACAGGGTGATGGCCGTCCGGTCGGTCAGCCCGACCTTGCCGGCAAGAATTGCGGCCAGCGCAACGGCACCGCCCGGTTCAACGACCAGGCGCAATTTCCCGAATGCGACCCGCATCGCGTGATGCACTTCAGCGGTGGAAACGGCGATCCCTGTCGCGTTGCGATCTTTCAGAATATTGAACGTGATTGGCGCAACGCTGAGCGTTTGCAGTGCGTCACAATCGGTGGGGGGCGGGTTATCCCCTACCGGCACGATCGCTCCGCCTTCCAGCGACCGTTTCATGTCATCCCAGCCTTCCGGCTCGACAACCAGAATTTTGGCATCGGGATTGGCCAGAGCCGTGCCGCTGGCGAGGCCACCACCGCCGCAACAGATGACCAGCTGATCCGGCTGATACCCGGTTCGTGCCAGCATCTGCTCGCGTATCTCGATACCGCAACTGCCCTGCCCCTCGACGATCCACGGGTCATCAAAGCTGGGCACCACGATGGCGCCGGTTTCCTGCGCCAGATCAGCCGCCAATTGCACCCGGTCACCGCTCATCCGGTCGTAGGTGATGACCTTGGACCCCATTGCTCTGGTGTTCTCCAGTTTCGCTTTGGGTGCATCCTCTGGCATGATGATCGTTGCCGATATATCCAGTTCCCGGGCAGCCCATGCCACGCCCTGCGCGTGATTGCCGCTGGAGAATCCGATGACACCTCGCTTTTTTTGGTGGTCGTCAAGGTCGGTCAGCCTGTGCCAGCCACCGCGGATCTTGAACGCGCCGATCGGTTGGAGACTTTCCGCCTTGCACCAGATCGTTGTGCCGTCGACTTCGAGCGGCAATAGGGGTGTGGGCGGCAATATCGCGGCGATTTTCTGTGCAGCTCGCTCCACCCCCGCCAGAGTGGGTTGCCGTTGCGGGTCCATCAGGTCTTGCTCTGTCATAGTCTCTCCCTATATGCGGGTTTCTCGTTTCTCCAGCATTTAGAGTGAAAATCATGGGTAAAATTTTGGTGATCGGCGCCGGCGGCGTCAGTTCGGTAGCAGTGCATAAGATGGCTCAGCTGATTGCGGCGGGCGATGGCCCCTTTAGCGAGATCATCTTGGCCAGCCGAACCTTGTCGAAATGCGACGCGATTGCCGAGTCGGTCAAGCAGCGCACCGGCGTGGCGATTTCCACTTCCCAGATTGATGCCGACGATGTTCCGGCGCTGACCGCGCTGATCGAGCAGGAAAAGCCCGATCTGGTGGTCAATCTGGCGCTGCCCTATCAGGATCTGCCGATCATGGATGCGTGCCTTGCGACCAGGACCGACTATCTCGACACCGCCAATTACGAACCGCGCGATGAAGCGAAATTCGAATATAAGTGGCAGTGGGATTATCAGGACCGGTTCAAGGAGGCGGGTATCATGGCGCTGCTCGGCTCCGGCTTTGATCCGGGTGTGACCAGCATATTCACCTGCTGGCTGAAGAAGCATCATTTCGACCGGATCGACACGCTCGATATTCTCGATTGTAATGGTGGCGATCATGGCCAGCATTTCGCGACCAATTTCAATCCCGAGATCAATATCCGCGAAGTTACCGCCAATTCGCGGCATTGGGAAAATGGCCAGTGGGTCGAAGGCCCGCCGCTGACGCAGAAACAGGAATTCGATTTCGAGGCCGTTGGCCCGAAGAATATGTATCTGATGTATCACGAGGAAATCGAATCGCTCAAGACGCATCTCCCGGAAATCCAGCGGATCCGCTTCTGGATGACTTTTGGCGACGCTTATCTGACCCATCTCGAAGTGCTGCAAAATGTCGGCATGACGCGGATTGATCCGGTGATGTATGAAGGACGCGAGATTATTCCGCTGCAGTTTCTGAAAGCGGTATTGCCGGAACCGGCGAGCCTCGGCGAGACGACCAAGGGAAATACCAATATCGGTGTGATTGCGACCGGCGTGAAAGACGGCGTTCAAAAGACGCTCTACGTCAAGAATATCTGCAGCCATGAAGCGGCATTCGAGGAAACCGGCAATCAGGGTGTCAGCTACACCACCGGCGTCCCGGCGATGATCGGCGCGGCGATGATGTTGTCCGGCCAGTGGAAGGGCGACGGCGTTTTCAACATGGAAGAATTCGATCCGGACCCGTTCATGGCAATGCTGAACCAGCATGGTCTGCCGTGGACATTGGAAGAATTGGAAGCACCTTTGGCGTTCTAGGATGGAGACCAAGGCTGGCGATCCCGGCGCTTTTGCGCATTTTGATTTGGCACGAGTGCCCTCGCCTGCCTTTGTCGTCGACGAAGTCGCGGTGCGGCGGAATTTGGAAATTCTGGCTGATATCAGGGGGCGCTCCGGCGCCAAGGTCCTGCTGGCGCTCAAGGCTTTTTCTATGTGGTCACTGGCCCCATTGATCGACGAATATCTCGATGGCTATTGCGCTTCCGGCCTGTGGGAGGCGCGGCTTGCCAAGGAGCATTTTAACGGGCCGATCAGCACTTATTCGCCTGCCTATAAGGCAGAGGATTTGGCCGAACTATGCGGGATTTCCGAGCATATCACCTTCAACAATCCGGCGCAGATCGAGCGGTGGAAAAATACTTTTAATCAGAGTCTTGAACTTGATAGTTCAGAAATTGGCTTAAGAATTAATCCGCAAATCCCACTGGGCGAGACGGAGAAATATGATCCGAGCCAGCCGCATAGCCGGCTGGGCTTCCCGATCAGCCAGTTGCAGCCCGACCATTTCCAGCATCTCTCTGGCATCCACTTCCACAATCTCTGCGAACAGGGTTTCGATGCTCTGCAGAGGACCTGGGAGAAAATCGAGCCGATTATCGCGCCACATTTCGGCACGCTGAAGTGGATCAATCTTGGCGGCGGTCATCATATTACGCGCGACGATTATGACCGGGACGCGCTGGTCGGCTTCCTGAAGGACCTAAAAGCCAGATCCGGCTGTGCCATCTATCTCGAGCCGGGCGAAGCCGTGGCGCTGGATGCCGGCATATTGGTCGGCGAGATTCTGGATGTGTTCGACAACGGCATGCCAGTCGGGATCACCGATATTTCGGCCACCTGCCATATGCCGGACGTTATCGAGGCACCCTATCGCCCTGCCATGCTCGGAGAACGCTTGGAAGGCCCAGCTATTCGACTCGGTGGGCCGAGCTGCCTCGCCGGGGATATCATTGGCGATTACATCCTCCCCGAAGAGCCGCATATCGGGCAGCGGATCGCGTTTCTCGACCAGGCGCATTATTCGATGGTCAAGACCAACACGTTCAACGGCGTTCCGCTGCCGTCTATCTGGCTGTGGAACAGCGAAAAAGATGAACTGAAAAGCGTAAAAAGCTTCGACTGGACGACATTTCAGGACCGTTTGAGTTAGAAAATTGACCGATCGCTGCATTTTCTCTAAATGCAGGTCTTTACAGATTAATAATGCGGCCATATAGCCGCGCCTTGCTGCCCCATGGCCGCTTGCGTATCCGCAAGGCAGCTCAATCGATCTTAGCCTATAAGGGGGTCCCTTGAGTTGCACATTTTCCATGACGCTGAGGAGCTGACGAAGGCTCTAAGCCCAGATATTCCAGTTTTGTTGAATCGGCCGCACGCAGCGCGTCGTGCCGCGCGCTATTTTGTCGATCAGTTTCCCGGCAAATCGCTCTACGCGGTCAAGGCCAATCCCTCCCCCGCCTTGCTGAAATTGCTGTGGGAAGAAGGGGTGACCCATTTCGACGTGGCTTCGATCGACGAAGTCCGTATCGCTCGCGCAGCTTTGCCCGATGCGACGCTCTGCTATATGAATCCGGTCAAGCAGCTCGCTTCGGTGCGCGAAGCCTATCGCGATCATGGCGTGCGGATTTTCTCGCTCGACAGTCTCGAAGAGCTGGAAAAAATCGAACTGGGAACCGAGCTTGCTGACGATCTGACGCTTTGCGTCCGGATCCGGGTTGCTTCCGAATTTGCTGAAATCAGCCTTGCTTCCAAATTCGGTGTCGATGTCGATGAATCGGCCGAATTGCTCCAGCGCGCGCGGCAGCGGGCCGATTGCCTCGGCATTTGTTTCCACGTCGGCAGCCAGGCGATGACGCCTCTCGCCTATGTCCATGCCCTGGAACGGGTGCGCACCGCCATTGTCGGCGCTTCGGTAACCGTCGACATCGTCAATGTCGGCGGCGGGTTTCCGTCGATCTATCCTGATCTTGAGCCGGTTTCGCTCAACCATTATTTCTCCGCGATCGACCGCACGTTCGAGGATTTGCCGATCAGCTATTCCGCCGAACTGTGGTGCGAGCCGGGCCGCGCGCTGTCAGCCGAATATAGCTCGCTGGTGGTCAAGGTCGAACGGCGCCGCGGCAACGAGCTGTTTATCAACGACGGAGCCTATGGCACCTTGTTTGACGCAGCCCATATCGGCTGGCGTTTTCCGGTTCGCCAGGTTGGCGCGGATGCAGAAAACGGCTCAACCACCGGGTTCAGCTTCTATGGTCCGACCTGTGACGACATGGATTTCATGGCCGGCCCCTTTGTCCTGCCCGATGACATCAAGGCCGGAGATTATATCGAGATCGGCATGATCGGCGCCTATGGATCGGCGATGCGGACCAAGTTCAACGGCTATGGCAGCAGCGAAGAACATGATGTCACCGACGAACCGATGGCCAGCCTCTATGTCGGCGATAATCTGGACCGGTCCGATCGCGACAATGTGGTGTCTTTCCCGACCGCCTGATCTCCAAACTAGGTTGCAATTGACAATCCTTTGCAATTGAAGCAGTTTCTCCCCCGGCTTTGGGAGATTGAGAATCATGGATATCGCTATTTTGACACCCGCTGCGGTATTGGTTCTGTGGTCACTGATCATGTTGTTGTGGATGGCGGGCACGCGATTCCCGGCGATGGCGAAATCGGGGGCGGATCTGACCAAGGCCCCGCCTGGCGGCCGGGGAAGTGATCTGGAAGGGGTGATCCCGGACAAGGTGAACTGGAAATCCCACAACTACACCCATCTGATGGAACAGCCGACGCTGTTTTACGCTACGGTGGTGATCCTTGCGATTGCCGGCGCGGGCCACGGGATGAATCTCTATCTCGCCTGGGCCTATGTCATCGTCAGGATCATCCACAGCATCTGGCAGGCGACCGTCAATCTGGTGAAGGTCCGCTTCATGCTCTTCGTGCTGTCGACGATCTGCCTGCTTGTCATGGCGATCAACGCGCTGTGGGCCACGCTCGTCTAGAGTAATGATATTAAAATAGGGGAGGAATTTATGGAGAATAGCCTGTTGCTGCAACCGATGGTTGCGCTCATTTTATGGACCATGCTGATCTGGCTGTGGATGTATGTCACGCGGATACCGGCGATGAACAAGGCCAAGATCGACACCGCCAATCTGGTCGGCGGCAATGGTGGTGATCTAGATGAACTGCTGCCACCGGAAGTACAGTGGAAGGCGCACAATTATAACCATTTGCTGACAGAACCGACGCTTTTTTACGCGATTTGTGTCGTTTTGATCCTTTCCGGACAGGATTATGGCCTTAATCTGACCATCGCCTGGATCTATGTCGGCTTGCGCGTTCTGCACAGCCTGATCCAGGTCACGGTCAACCGGGTGATATTGCGCTTTTCAGCTTTCGCGCTGTCCAGCCTGTGCATCATCGCCCTCGCCATTCACGCGGCTATCGCGGTATTCCACTAGCTCCGGTATTCCTGCGGAGGCCATTGCTTTCGCAGGAGCCCGCTAGCGGCTGAAGCTGGACACGATCTCGACATGGGTCGACCATAGAAACTGCCCGACCGGCCATACCTGGCGGAGCTTGTATCCGGCATCGCAAAGCTGCTTCGCATCTCTGGCGAAGCTGGCCGGATTGCAGCTGATATAGCAGATTTTCTCGACTTCTGATTGCGCCAGTTGCAAAATCTGTTCGCGCGCACCGGCTCTCGGCGGATCGAGAATGACTGCATCAAAGCGGTTGAGCTCTTCGGCGCTGAGCGGCCGGCGAAACAGGTCGCGATGCTCGCAGAAAATCTGACGGGAGGAATGGTTGGCCACCATTTTGAGCGCGCCCATCGTGTCGCGGGAGCCTTCGGCAGCATAGACTTTCTTGTCGTCACCGAGAGCCAGAGTGAATGTGCCCAGTCCGGCGAAGAGGTCGGCGACAAGCCGCGCGTCACCAACGGCCTCGAGCATCGCCGAAACCAGCATCTGCTGGCCATCGCGGGTGGGCTGCAAGAAAGCGCTATGCGGGAAGCTGACGGCCATTCCGCCCAAGGTGATCGTCACCGGTTCCGGCTCCCACTGGGTTTCCGGCCCATAGCCGCCATCGACGGACAGGCGCGCAAGTCCATTGGCTTTGGCGAAGTCCGATAGGGCTTCACGCTGCTCCAGACCCTCTGGCTCGTAATTGCTGATCAGCAGGTCGATCCCCTGATCGACCAGCGTCATCTCGATATTCATATCATGTTTGCGGCGCGACGCGTTTTTGAGAAACGTCCGCAGAGGCGCGAGAAGCGCGAACAGTTCGGGTGCCATGATCTCGCATTGCTGCAGATCGACGATCCGGTGGCTGCCGGCGCCGCTGAACCCTAGCTTGAACTGGTCGCCTAGCTTGGCAGCGCGGAGGCTGGCGCGGATTCTGGTTTTTGGCTCGGACACTTGTGGCGGGTGCAGGATTTCTGCCGCCAGTCCCTGACCTTCCAGTGCGTAGGCCACGCGCTCGGTGAGGAAGCGGGTGTAGCTCTCCTCATCCAGATGCTGCAGGTTGCAGCCGCCACAAGTCTGGAAATGCTGGCACGGAGGCTCGACATGATGTGGCCCCTTGATCAGGCCGCCATCTTCATTCAAGCGATCCAGCGGGGCGGAAAAGGCGACATGGCGGCCATCGGCGGTAACGCCATCACCCTTTGCGGCAACACGAAGAATCAGGTCGGGATCGGGAGTCGCGGTCATAAGCATTCCTGCAGAGTGGCGGGGAGTTGGTCGATGAGCATTTCCGGCGTGAAAGCGGGGCCAGCCAATTGTCCTGCCCTGCTGTGCAGCCATTGGCCCTCGCAGGCCGCCTTATAACCACTGATGCCCGTTGCCAAGCGACTTGCGATAATCCCGGACAACACGTCACCGCTACCCGCTGTCGACAGCCATGGACAGGATTGCGCCGATATCGATGCTTTGCCGTCCGGGCTGACGATCACGGTATCGGAGCCTTTCAGCAAAATGGAACATCCGGCTTGCCCTGCAAGTTTGCGGCTATCCTCGAGTTTGTGGTGCAAAGCATCCGGCATCAGACCGGAAAATTCTCCCGCATGGGGTGTTGCGATCGTCTCGGCAGAGCGGCCCTTCACCAGATCGGTAAATTGCGACCCGGCAACGGTGAGCGCATCGGCGTCCAGAAGCAGCGGAGCATTTGCGGCAAGCGCGGTCGTCAATAATTCCCTCGCCCGGTCATCCCTGCCCAGACCGGGCCCCAGGACAATGGCGGAGATTCGCTTGTCGGAAAGCTTGTGTTGAAGTTCGGCCATGTCCTGCACCGTCTCGACCACAATGCTGGGATGCGGCGCAACAAAGCCGGCAGGTGCAAAGATTTTGACATAGCCTGCCCCCGATTTCTGGGCGGCCATCGCCGTGAGTTGGGCTGCGCCAGGCATGGCACCAGCGACGATAGCCACCAGACCGCGGCTATATTTTTGCTCCTGCGAAGTCGGCGTGGAAATCCGGGGTTTGGTCAAAAGACCGAGATCGCTCTCTGCTGTGATGGCAATATCGATCCCGACCAGATCGCCCATTTTTGATCGCGCCGGTTCGAGAAAATGTGAGGGCTTGTATGCGCCGAGGGCGATGCATGTATCAAATGCCGGAATATCATTGAGCAGCTCGCCATGATCGGATTCGACCCCACTGGGCAGATCGATCGCAATCCGTCGCTTTGCGCCTGCAAACAGGCGTGAGAAATGGGTGAACCATTGGTCGCCGACTGCGCGAGTGAGTCCGGTGCCGAAGAGACAATCGACAAATTGCGCTGCCGGCTGCGCATCTGCGAGTATAACAGTCTTGCCTCGCCACTGCGATTTCGCATGTTGCGCTGCTTCCGTTGTCGGTTCGAGCGGCGCGGCAATGCTGACATCGACGCGTTTTTCGAGCAGCCATTGCGCGATGACATAGCCGTCTCCGCCATTATTGCCCGGACCGCACAGCACCAAAGTCGGCATATCGGCAGCAATCCGCCAGATCATTTGCGCGGCGCCCTGACCGGCCCGGCGCATCAGTTCCTGTACCGAAACACCGCTGTCGATCAACAGCTGCTCCGCCAGCTTCATTTCAGCGGCGGTCAATATATTCCCGTGGTTGAGCAAAAATGCCTCTAGTTTCCGGCTTGTGCCGGATCTTTGCTAGTCTCTGGCGCGTTCGCGGGCAAGGCTCCGGATTTTGCAGCGGACTTGATTTGCGCCGGCAGCAGATATTTGTCGGGCCCGACGCTGACCAATATCTTGCCGTCCTCGACAATCGAAATCTGGGCCTTGTCGAAACCGTCGGCGGCTTCGAGGCCGTGGCCATCGGTCAGGACGTTGAAACGACGGAAACCGCCATCGGGATGGCGGATGATCATGGTGACGCCGCCCTCACCGCTCAACCGTTCGGTAAAACAGTCTCGGGTATAGTCGCTAGCGCCATCAATCGCGCATTCGATTTTACCGTCATCACCGGCCTGATCCGCTGCCCGCTGTTCCGCGTCCGCAAGCACGGCATTGTCTGGCCGATTCTCGCAGGCGGTCAGCAACAGGGTCAGGCCGACAATATTAGATATCCGCATAGACATGTTTTTCTGCCTTGGCTCCAGGATGGGTCACCGCCCCCTGATAGGCCGGTCCCACATTTTGCGCATAACGCCACAATGCTCCTGAACCATAATCGGTTTCGCGTCGTGTAAATTTTTCTTTACGCTCCGCCAATATTGCCTCGTCGACTTCCAGATCGATGATACCCTTTTCGGCATCGATATTGATCATGTCGCCTTCCTCGATCAGACCGATAGGCCCGCCGTCGGCTGCTTCCGGACCAACGTGACCGATACAGAATCCGCGGGTTGCGCCGGAGAAACGGCCATCGGTGATCAGTGCAACCTTCTCGCCCATGCCCTGGCCGTATAGCGCAGCGGTGGTGGCCAGCATTTCGCGCATGCCGGGACCGCCTTTCGGCCCTTCGTTGCGAATGACGACAACCGCGCCTTCCTTGATCTCGCGTTTTTCGACGCAAGCGAAGGCGTCTTCCTCGCATTCGAACACCTGGGCCGGACCACGGAATTGCAGACGCGCCATGCCGGCGACTTTGACGATAGCACCTTCTGGCGCCAGCGAGCCGCGCAGGCCGACTACGCCGCCGGTGGCGGTGATCGCGTGCTGGACGTCATAGATAACCTTCTGGTCGGGGTTCCAGACTATTTCCTCGATATTCTCGCCCAGGGTCTTGCCGGTGACGGTAATACAATCGCCGTTGATCAGGCCGTTATCCATCATCGTCTTCATCAGCATGTAGACGCCGCCGGCATCATGCATGTCCTTGGCGACATATTTGCCGCCCGGCTTCAGGTCTGCCAGATAAGGCGTGGTCTTGAAGATTTCAGCAACGTCGAACAGGTCAAAGTCGATTCCCGCTTCGCAGGCCATCGCCGGCAGATGCAAGGCGGCGTTGGTCGAACCACCGGTGGCGGCGACCACGCGGGCGGCGTTGATGAAAGCGTCCCTGGTGCAGATATCGCGCGGCCGCAGGTTTAGCTCGATCAGGTTCATGATCTGGCGGCCCGCTGCCCGCGCCATATCGTCGCGGGTTTCATAAGGTGCTGGCGCCATATTGCTGTTCGGCAGCGACAGGCCGATCGCCTCGGCGACGCAGGCCATGGTGTTGGCGGTAAACTGGCCACCGCAAGCGCCGTGACCCGGACAAGCGACTTTTTCGAGTTCGATCAGCTCCTGCAACGGGCAATTGCCGGCGCTATGCTGACCGACGGCTTCGAATACATCGACGACGGTTACGTCCTTGTCATGGAAACGGCCCGGAAGGATCGAGCCGCCATAGACGAAGATCGACGGGACATTGAGCCGCAGCATCGCCATCATCATGCCCGGCAGGCTCTTGTCACAACCGGCATATCCGATAACCGCGTCATAGCAGTGGCCGCGGACGCTCAACTCGACGCTGTCGGCGATGACTTCGCGCGACACCAGCGAGGCTTTCATGCCCTGATGACCCATGGCAATGCCGTCAGTGACGGTGATCGTGTTGAACCGTCGCGGCGTACCGCCGGCTTCAATTACGCCTTCGCGCGCAATATCGGCCTGACCGTCGAGCAATGTATTGCATGGAGCGCTGTCATTGCCCGCCGAGGCGATGCCGACAAACGGCTTGGCAATATCTTCTTCGGTCATGCCCATCGCATAATAATAGCTGCGCTGGGGGGCGCGTTCCGGTCCAACACTGACGTGACGGCTTGGCAAACGGGACTTGTCGAATCTGTTGGTCATTCTGGCTTCCAATATGGCTAATTCCGGATCGTCCTTTCAAAAGTCCGCCGGTTAAGCAAGGGCTGTTCTTATTTTATCGCAACTACGCAATAAAATATCAGCGAAACGGCGCTGTCCTGCCTCTTCCCGGATCAGATCCTGGCGAACCTCGACCCCGATATAGGGCTGGCCGATGGTTTCGCAGTGGCGGTTCATCGTCGCGTTCAGGTCTTTGCCGGAATAAGGCATCTGGTCGCCGATGATCAGGCCGTCCTCTTCGCCGAGAAACTGGAGCGCCAGACGCGGGGCCGTCTGATGCTCATTATACATGATTCCCATATCCCACGGACGTTCGAGGTCCGGTCTGGTACGAAGCACCGGAGAGAAACTGTGCAGCGAAGCGACGAGAGCCGGCTTCAGGTCGGCGATCAGCGCCGCCACCCGCTCGTGATAAGGCGTAAAAAAGCGATCCAGCCTGGCTTGCCGGTCCTCGGCGGAGAGATGGTTGCCCGGGATTTCGATGCCATCGCTGCTTTCCACGATGACGGCCGCTTCGTCAGGATAGCGGTTGAGATCGACGATCAGACGGGAGTTTGCGCTGAGAATGGCGAGATATCCGCCATGTTCCGTCATCAGGCGTGCAATCGGCGCGATGCCCGGATCATAAGCGATATGGTCATCTTCATATTCCGGCGGGATTCCCAGATCGATATCGTCCGGAATATGTCTCGAAGCATGATCGACAACGATCAACACGCCTCCTTCGGAAGGCACTCCGGATATTTCAAAAGCTTCGGTCATCGAAAACTCCCAATCATGGTCCACGCCCCGTCCATCGTCCGCAGACAATGGCTCTCGGCATTTTTGGCCTCTGCGAGCGTATCAAACAAGGCAAAACAGGTCGCGCCGGAGCCGGACATCCGGGCGATGACCGGTTGGCATTCTTCCAGCATTTGCAACACGTCGGTCAATATCGGTACCAGCGCTATTGCCGGTTTCTGCAGGTCATTTCTGCCGTTCCGCGCGACCGTCATGACCGGCCCGCTTTCGAGAGCGCCGCGATCGACACCATCCCAGGCTGCGAATATATCCGCCGTCGAGACGGGAACCAGCGGATTGACGAGCAGCGCGGTGCATTGCCTCAGATCGTCGTTCGCAATACTCGTCAGGTCCTGGCCAATGCCCTTGCCGCTACAGGTCTGGCTGATCACACAGGCGGGAACATCGGCGCCCAACGGTTTGGCGATTTCGGCCAGTTCCGTGAGATCATGGCCCAGTCCCCAGAAGCGGTTGAGCAACCGGAGCGTCGCGGCAGCATCGGCGGAACCGCCGCCAATCCCGGAAGCCACCGGCAGCCGCTTGTCGAGACGAAGATGCGCGCCGCGCGTCACGTTCGATTCTTCTGCAAGCCGTTTGGCCGCCTGCACAACCAGATTATCCGTTGTGCTGAGCCCTTCGGCAAAAGGACCGCTTATTTCCAACGTCACGCCATCACCCGGCTGGACCGAAATCAGATCGCCAGCATCGAGAAAGGCGAATATCGTTTCCAGTTCATGATAGCCATTTGGCAGCCGCTTGCGGACATGCAGGGCCAGATTGATCTTTGCATAGGCCGTTTCGTTATTCACCATATCCAGAAGCGGATCGGGCATCAGGGCGATACGAGATCGGGCCGGAGCCCCAGGTCGATCTTGCTGGCGAGACGACGAGCATCATCACCCTCGGCAAATAATTCGGCAGATCGCCAAGCATAGCGCGCTTCATAGAGCCGCCCCACGGTCCAATAGGCATCACCGAGATGTTCATTGATCGTCGGGTCCTTTGGCTCGCCTTCGAGAGCATTTTCCAGATAGCCGATGGCACGGTCATGCTCGCCGGTAATATAATAGGCCCAACCGAGAGAATCGGTGATCGCCGGCGAATCCGAGCGCAAGTCATGCGCCTGCTTGATCGCGGCAACAGCCTCTTCCTTGTTTTCCCGGCGTTCGAGTTGGGCATAGCCCATATAATTGAGAATCGTCGGGGAGTTGGGCAGCAGTTCATTGGCTTTTCGTAGGGATTGCAAAGCTGCGGGCCAGATCCCGGCCTGTTCCTGCGCTCCGCCCAATGCCAGCCAGTAATTGGCCATGACCAGAGCCGGTTGATCCTGCTTTTCACCCAGTGCAACCGCAGATTCAAACGAACTTGCCGCAGCCCTGTTATCGCCCATCGTCTGCAAGGCCTGACCCTGCAATATATAGAGCTCGGGAGCATCCGGGTTAAATTTCAAGGCACTATCCAGACGGGTGAGCGCCCGGTCATAGTGTCCGTTTGTGACCAGGCTGGCGATTCTGGAACCGAGCGCGACCAGATAATATGGGCTCTCGACCGCAATCCGGTCAAATTCCGCGACGGCCAGATCGTGGCTTTCTGCACTGGCAAAAGCACGGCCCAGCGTCAGCGATGCATAGTCGGATTTGCCGGCAATATGCGCGCCCGCCTGCGCCATGACCAGCGAGAGAAACTCGGCCCGCTGAGCCATCAGATCGTTCGACAGGCGTTGAAAAAGAAAGCCCAGACCGGCGGCTGGCGTAACCTTGAGCGCTACGCCCTTTTTCTTCCCCGACTCGATCTGCTGCGACAGCTTCTGTTCCGGGCCCGATGAGCGGAACTTTAAAATTTCCTGAGCCGTTGCCGGATCATTATTCGCCCAGAAGTGTCGCGCCGCCGCTACCCGTAGCGGCGCCATGCGGGCTTCGTTGCGTTCGACCAGTCTGGCCAGCAAGCCGATGGCATCACTTTCCTTCCGACTCGCCAGCCTGTTCAATATCAGTTGCTCTTCGAGATAATATCGCGCGGTCGTATCCGCCTGTGCCAGCGAGAGAGTGGCCGTTGCGTCCTGCCCTCTGGCGGTTTCGAGCCACGCTTGCAGGAAAGGCTGCATGAACTTGAAATTCTTGAGCGCTTCCAGTTCGACGATCGCCCGCTCGGCGCCATTCCAGTCGCGTTGTGCAAAGGCCGCAGCAAAGGGCAATAACGGCATTTCCGGATCCGCTTTGCCGCGTAACTGCAATGTGCGGACGGATTTCACCGCCAGATCGAAATCACCGACGCCAATCGCGCTGACAAAGGCCTTGCCAGCGAGCAGGTCGTTGTCGGGCTGTTCTTTCAGACTCTCCGCATAAATTGCGGCGGCGGTCTGCAATTCATCTGATGATTCAGCAAGCCGCGCCGCAACAAAACGGTTCAGGGCCGACGAGCTGTCGCCGCGGCTGGCCAGCGCTGGCGAACCGGCGAGTCCGGCAACCACCAACGCACAAAAACCAAGTTTACATATTCGGATAATTTGGACCTCCGCCCCCTTCGGGAACAACCCAGTTAATATTCTGGGACGGATCCTTGATATCACAGGTTTTGCAGTGAACGCAATTCTGTGCGTTGATCTGGAACTTCGGTTTGCCGGCTTCATCCTCGATAAACTCATAGACACCCGCCGGGCAATATCGCGCCGATGGTCCGGCAAAGACGGGCAGATTGACATCGACCGGAATATTCGGGTCCTTCAGCTGCAAATGCACCGGCTGGTCTTCAACATGGTTGGTGTTGGACAAGAACACCGACGACAGACGGTCAAAGCTGATCACGCCATCCGGCTTCGGATATTCGATCTTCTCGCAATGTTCCGCCCGTTTAAGTCGCGACCAGTCGGGATGCAATTTCATCGTGAACGGCATTTTGATTTTGAGATGCTCTGCCCACATATTCATTCCGGACAATATCGTGCCCAGGAAATCGCCATATTTCTCGACCGCTGGCAGGACGTTGCGAACAACGCGCAATTCTTCACGAACCCAGCTATTCTCGTAAGCCGTTCCATAAGCCCTCAGCTCGTCACTTGTGCGCTCGGCGATAATCGCTTCATAGGCTGCCTCGGCCGCCATCATGCCCGTCTTCATGGCGGTATGTGTACCCTTGATCCGCGGGACGTTCACGAAACCGGCAGAACAGCCGATCAGGGCGCCACCGGGAAAATATAATTTGGGAACGGCCTGGAAACCGCCATCGTTGATCGCGCGCGCGCCGTAGGAAACTCGCTTGCCACCTTCCAAGATCTTGCGGATTTCCGGATGCTGTTTCCAGCGCTGCATTTCTTCGAATGGCGAGAGATAGGGATTTTCATAGTTGAGCCAGGTAACAAAACCGAGCGCGACCTGATTATCCGCCTGATGATAGAGGAAGCCGCCGCCGTTTGCGCCGCCGCCTAGCGGCCAGCCTTGCGAATGGATGACTCGCCCGGCCTTGTGTTTTGCCGGGTCGATATCCCACAATTCCTTGACGCCGAGACCATAGATTTGTGGTTGGCTGTCTGCAGTCAGCTCAAACTGCCGTTTCAATATCTTGGTGAGATGGCCATGGGCGCCCTCTGCGAAAAATGTATATTTGGCATGCAGTTCGAGGCCCGGCTCGTAATCCGGCTTGTGGCTGCCATCGCGGGCAACGCCCATATCACCGGTGGCGACACCTTTTACCGATCCGTCGTCATTATATAGTAACTCCGCAGCGGCGAAGCCGGGGAATATCTCGATGCCCATATTCTCTGCACGTTCGGCGAGCCAGCGGCACAGATTGCCAAGCGATCCGGTGTAGGTTCCCTTGTTGTGCATGAATGAAGGCGTTGCGAAATGGGGTATCGAGAATTTCTTGTTCTTGGTCAGTATCCAGTGGTGATTCTCGGTGACCGGCGTTTTCGCCAGCGGACAGTCCTCGTCCCGCCAGGCCGGAATCAATTCATCAAGAGCCTTGGGATCGATAACCGCACCGGACAGGATATGCGCGCCGATTTCCGAACCTTTTTCAAGGATGCAAACAGAGAGCTCCTTGCCGGCCTCGTCCGCCAGTTGTTTGAACCTTATGGCTGCGCTGAGACCGGCGGGACCACCCCCGACTATCACCAGATCATACGGCATTGACTCTCGTTCGCTCATGTCGATTTTCCTACAATTCTTGCTTTTATTCTCATCTACATTCGGTCTGTCGTAAACCGAAACCCTCTGGGCAGAAACCTGCTTTCCCGCCAATTGACCTATTCGTCAACTCATGACTCTATGCATGAATGAATTTAATTACCCCACCAACCGCAAATCCATCCACCGAGTCGATGATCCACAGTCTGCAGAACTGGTGGTCGCTCGCCGGTGTAGAGCTTGACTATAACGAACAACCGTCGGCACTTTTGGCAGCGGAAACCCTCCCACCCATAGCCGTCAGCCCTGCCCCGACTTCCGTTACGAAACCTGTGCCGGAAGAGGCCGTGATCCCGGTCCGAAGCGAGCCGTTGCCGGAGTCTCATGAGGCATTTCTCGACTGGCTGGCCAATGGCAAGGAACTGGCCGAAGCGACATGGTCGCGGAGCAGAGTGCTGCCAGAAGGCATATTGGAACCGGAAATCATGACCATCTCGGCGCTCCCCGAAAAAAGTCGCGATGGCAGTGTCCGGTTGTTCAATCAGGAGAACCAGAAGCTGCTGAACAACATGCTGGCCGCAATCGGGGGTGATTCGGAAAAATCTTATATGGCGACCATCGCCCTGTCCCTGCCGGTTGACGGCAGAATCGACGAACAACATTGGAAAGCCCTGAAAATCAGGCTTTTTCACCATATCGGGCTGGTCCGCCCCAAGCGGATAATCTGTTTCGGCGACCTCGCTGCGAAGATTATTTTCGGCGAAGACTTGCTGTCAGCGCGGAAAAATAAGCAAATTATTAACCATGGTGCATCAGAAACAGAGGCGATCGTAACGTTTCATCCCCGGATCCTGATCGAACGGCCATTATTCAAGGCCGAAGCGTGGAAGGATTTGCAAATGCTGACAAGGATTTCTGCCCCGTGAAACTGAAATTTGCACTGACTGCATCGCTTCTCACCCTTATTGCATCGCCGGCTTTCGCCGATGACGGAGCAGTGCTCTACAACAGTGCCTCGATTGCCAAGGACATACCCTCGCAGTTGAAGCGGCAACAATCCGAGCATTATCGGGCCCTTTTCTCGGCGATGACCGCCAATCAGTGGGACGTGGCGCAGAACCTGTTGGACACTGCGCCAACTGGTCCGCTGAAATCGATCGCACAGGCAGAATTTTTTCTTGCTGCCAACAGTCCGCGGGCAGAGCTCGGACCATTGCTGACTCTGGTCAACGAAGCGCCACAGATACCGCAAGCCGCCCAATTGGGCCGTCTGGCAGAAAAGCGCGGCGCGCAATTGCTGCCCAGCCTGCCACAGCGGCGGAATCTTTCATGGGTACCAGGCTCTCCCATCCGTTCGAAACCGAACGACGTGAGTTCGGACAGCGCGGCCAATGGCGTGCGGGGCCAGATCATCGATTATATCAAACATGACAATCCGCAGGGTGCAGAGTCATTGCTCAACGCGAGCGCGATGAACATGTCGTCCGAAGGCCGTACCGAACTCGAGCAGCGCGTCGCATGGTCTTATTATATCGAAAATGACGACGCCTCCGCCTTGCGTATGGCTCGACAGGCTCAAAATGGCTCAGGCGAGTGGGTCGGTCATGCCGACTGGGTTGCCGGACTGGCTGCCTGGCGGCTGAACGATTGCCGGTCGGCGAGCAGCTCGTTCGAGAAAGTCGGACGCTCTGCCGACAATGTCGACCTGAAGGCAACCGGCCTCTACTGGAGCGCCCGGGCCGATCTGAAATGCGGTCAGCCGGAAAAGGTACAGGGCAAGTTGCAAGCTGCAGCGCGCTATGACGACAGTTTTTACGGTATGCTTGCCGCGCAGACGCTGGGGATGGAACCAAACCAGTCGGAACAGACGAAGCTGTTCGAAAAATCGGACTGGCGGGCGCTCGAGCGTCATGAGAATGTCCGCGCAGCCATCGCATTGGTCGAGATTGGCGAAGAGCGGCTGGCCGATGAAGTGCTACGGCATCAGGCCACCATCGGCCCGGATGCCGATCACCCTGCCCTGATCAAAATCGCCCGTGAACTGGATCTGCCACGGACCCAGTTGTGGCTGGCGCATAATGCGCCACGCGGCATGACGCCCGACGCCCAGGCGCGCTTCCCCGCGCCGAAATGGACACCCGACGGGGGCTGGCGGGTCGATCCGGCTCTTATCTATGCCCATACATTGCAGGAATCCGGATTTCGCAGCCAGGTGGTCAGCCCCGCCAACGCCATCGGACTGATGCAGGTGCGTCCGGGAACCGCCGGCGATATCGCCAAGGCCAACGGCATCCACTTCAATGAAGCGGATCTCTACAAACCCTCTACCAATCTGGAATATGGCCAGTCCTATCTCGAATATCTCGGGAAATCATCCATTACCGGCGGCAAGCTACCCAAGATTGCGGCTGCCTATAATGCCGGCCCTGGCGCGGTGCAGCGCTGGAACACGGAAATTAAGGACAATGACGATCCGCTATTGTTCATGGAAAGCATCCCCTATGTAGAGACCCGTGGCTATGTCTCGATCATCCTGCGCAACTACTGGATGTACGAGAAGCAGGCCGGCATCCAGTCGGTCAGCGCGCGTGCGCTGTCCCAAAATCACTGGCCGGAATTTCCCGGCCATCCGGACGGACGCAAGACCCAGTTCACAGCCCGCTAAACTCCGGGACCCATAACTCCAGACAGCAAAAAGCCGGACAGTGATTTTAACACTGCCCGGCTTTTGATTTCGGAATATTGTATCGCCTAGTAGCGGTAATGGTCCGGCTTGAACGGGCCTTCGACCGGAACGCCGATATAATCAGCCTGTTCCTTGCTGAGCTTGTCCAGTTTCACGCCGAGTTTCGCGAGATGCAGTTCCGCGACCTTCTCGTCGAGATGCTTCGGCAGCACATAAACGTCATTTTCATATTGTTCCGGACGCAGCCACAGTTCTATTTGCGCCAGCACTTGGTTGGTGAAGCTTGCCGACATCACGAAGCTCGGGTGGCCGGTTGCACAGCCAAGATTGACCAAGCGACCCTGAGCCAGAATGATCAGTTTCTTGCCATCCGGGAATTTGACTTCATCGACCTGCGGCTTGATTTCAGTCCATTGCATGTTCTTCAGGCCGCTAATCTGGATCTCGCTGTCGAAGTGGCCGATATTGCAGACGATTGCCCGGTCCTTCATAGCGCGCATGTGATCGACGGTGATGACGTCCTTGTTGCCGGTCGTGGTGACGAAGATATCGCCCCGTTTGGTGCCTTCTTCCATGGTCACGACTTCGAAGCCTTCCATCGCTGCCTGCAGCGCACAGATCGGATCGATTTCGGTTACGAGAACGCGCGCGCCGCCGTTGCGGAGCGACTGGGCGGAGCCTTTGCCGACATCGCCGAAACCGGCGACAACAGCAACCTTGCCGGCCAGCATGACATCGGTGGCGCGACGGATCGCGTCGACCAGCGACTCTTTGCAGCCGTAGAGATTGTCGAACTTCGACTTGGTAACGCTGTCGTTGACGTTGATCGCCGGGAAAGGAAGCTTGCCGATCTTGGCCAATTCATAAAGACGGTGAACACCGGTGGTGGTTTCTTCCGAAACGCCCTTGATGGCTGCAACGGTCTTGGTCAAATAACCAGGGCGTTCTGCGAGAAAGCGGGTCAGGGTTGCAACGAAGACTTCTTCTTCTTCATTTTCCGGCTTGAACAATTCTTCGCCGGCTTCAACCCGAGCGCCCCAGAGCGCGAACATGGTGGCATCGCCGCCATCGTCGAGGATCAGGTTGCAGGTTTCGTCCGTGCCCCAGTCAAAGATGCGCTCAACATAGGACCAATATTCTTCCAGAGTTTCGCCCTTGATCGCGAAAACCGGGGTTCCGCCCGCTGCGATAGCAGCGGCGGCGTGATCCTGGGTCGAGAAGATGTTGCACGATGCCCAGCGGACTTCAGCGCCGAGATCGAGCAGGGTTTCGATCAGCACGGCGGTCTGGATGGTCATGTGCAGCGAACCGGTGATCCGGGCGCCTTTCAAAGGTTTGTCTGCGCCGAATTCTTCGCGCAAAGCCATCAGACCCGGCATTTCGGTTTCGGCTATTTCAATCTCCTTGCGACCGAAATCGGCGAGAGAAATATCCTTGATAACATAATCCTGGGTTGCGGTGGCCACGTCATATCTCCTTGAAAAACGAAATGCCGCACGGGCAATCCTGTGCGGCAACATGGCTTTTCAATAACGGCATCTGGCTGCTGAAGCAAATATAAAGATGTCTTTATATTTGATATTTTGTGAGGCTCGTCCACCGCGCGCCGCAACAATCAAAAGGTCAGGCGCTGCCGAATCCGCTCGACAGTTTCGACGGATCAATGCCGAGGGCTTCCCATGCCATCAGCCATTTGTCGCCCGACTCTGTCTCGTACAGCCAATCGGGAGACCCTTCCGCGATAGTCCAGCCATTCTGGGTCAGTTCGCTTTCCAGCTGTCCTTCGCCCCATCCGGAATAGCCAAGCGCGATGATCCAATGTTCCGGCCCGCGCCCCTGCGCTATCGCCTTGAGCATATCGATCGAGCTGCTGAGCCCCCAGCTCTCCCCAACCTGCAGCGTATCCGACATGTTGATATCGAGACTGTGGAGAATGAAACCGCGTTGTGTTTCCATCGGACCTCCCAGAAAGACATCGCAGTCAGGCGCTTCGGTCGTGTCGATATCGAACTGTCCGAGAATATCATGGAAACTGATGCCCTCTACCGTCTCGCCGATGTTGATACCGAGGGCACCATTTTCATCATGGGAACAGATGGCCACCACCGATCGGGAAAATCGCGGATCGGCCATTCCGGGCGTGGCGAGAAGAAATTGTCCGGAGAAAAATATCGTGTCATGCATCAAAGGCAGCATAGCAACGCAAATATCCGCTGCCCATATTAAACTTCACCGCTGATTTGTTTGTCCGGCTCGCTTGCAATTTCCCGCGCCGGTCACCACTATCTGCTATAGAGGCAATCATAATCAATCCAATCCAAACAAGGAGCATAAGATGATCAACAAAGGCGATAAAATTCCAGACGTGAAACTGGTCAAGGCGACCGCCGAAGGTCCGCAGCAAGTCAGTTCGGGCGAATATTTTGCCGGCAAGAAAGTGGCACTGTTCTCGGTTCCCGGCGCATTCACGCCTACTTGCTCCGCGAAGCATCTCCCCGGCTTTGTAGATAAAGCGGCCGAGCTGAAAGCCAAAGGCGTCGACGAAATCGCCTGCACCGCGGTCAACGACGCGTTTGTCATGGGTGCATGGAATGATGCATCGGGTTCAGAAGATGTCACCATGCTGGCTGACGGCAATGGCGAATTTGCTCAGGCAGTCGGCCTGACCATGGACGGTTCCGGCTTTGGTCTGGGCGAGCGCGGCCAGCGTTTCTCGATGATCGTCAATGACGGCGTCGTCGAAGAACTGAACGTCGAAGCACCGGGCGACTTCAAGGTCAGCACCGCGGAATATATGCTCGACCAGCTTTAATATTAGCGACAAAATAATAGCCGGCGGAAACATATGTTCCCGCCGGCTTTTCTATGTCTACCAACCGCAAGACTTGCCTTTATTCTCTTCCTTCAGCCAATCCATCAGCGGCGCGAAATAGCTGATCATCGCCTTGCCGTCCATTTCACGGGTTCCGGTGAAGGCTTCGAGTGCGTCGGGCCAGGGCTTGGAAGCGCCCATTTCCAGCATCGCGTTCAGCTTGGCGCCGACTTTCTTGTTGCCATAGAAAGAACAGCGGTGGAGCGGTCCTTTCCATCCTGCAGCATCGCAAGCGGCCTTGTAGAACTGAAACTGCAATATCCGGGCGAGGAAATAGCGCGAATATGGCGTGTTGCCCGGGATATGATATTTTGCACCAGGATCGAAGGCATCGGCGGGCCGGTCAACCGGCGGCGTGATACCCTGATATTCGAGCTTCAGGTCATGCCAGGCATTAGTATAATCCGCTGGCTGGATATCACCGGAGAATACCTGCCAGCGCCATTTGTCGACCAGCAGGCCGAATGGCAGGAAGGCGACCTTGTCCATCGCCTGACGCAGCAACAGACCGATATCCTTGTCGGCGCTCGGCACCTTGCTCTTGTCGAGCAGGCCTACCTGAACCAGATATTCCGGTGTGATCGACAGGGCAACCGCATCGCCGATCGCTTCATGGAAACCGTCATTGGCGCCGTCGAGATGGAGATAGCTCTGCTTGTTATAGGCGCGCTGGTAATAATTATGGCCAAGCTCGTGGTGGATGGTGGTGAAATCATCGCCATTGACCTTGATGCACATCTTGATCCGGATATCGTCGACATTGTCGATGTCCCAGGCACTTGCATGGCAGACCACTTCGCGGTCCGCCGGCTTGGTGAACAAAGATCTTTTGTAGAAGGTGTCGGGAAGCGGTTCAAAGCCGAGAGAGGAGAAGAAGCCCTCGCCTGCCTTGACCATCTTCATCGCGTCATAATCTTTCGCGACCAGCAATTCGGTCGTGTCAAAGCCGATGTCACCGGCTCCTTCCGGTGCGACGATATCGTAGATATTGCCCCATTCCTGCGCCCACATATTGCCGAGAAGATCGGCGCGGATCGGACCGGTTTCCGGTTGCACCGCGTCACCATATTTTTCATTCAGCTTGTCGCGAGTGTAGCAATGGAGCTGGTCGTAAAGCGGTTTGACCTGCGCCCATAGCTTGTCGGTCAGCTTGGCGAAATCATCGGCCGGCATATCATAGCCCGACCGCCACATCGCTCCGACGTCGGCAAAGCCGAGTTCCTTGGCGCCTTCGTTGGCGATCTCCACCATCCGGGCATAATCATCCTTCATCGGCGCGCCGACATTGCTGTGCCAGCTTGCCCACATTTCGGAAAGTTCTTCCGGATTACGGTTGGTGCCCATTTCGGCCTCGATATCGGAGCCGTTGATTTCCTTGCCGTTCAGCGTGCCCTTGCCCTTGCCGTAAGCCGAGTTCAGCTTGGTCGCGATTTCGTTGAGTTCGGTAGAAGCGCCCTCTGTCGTTGGCGCGGGGAGCACGATACCGCCGCGCAATTTGTCCAGCTTGCGGCGGGTGACAGCGTCCAGCCCTTCGACATCGTTGAACATCGCCGCATCAATCGCCGCCTGTACCGACATCGTCGTTCCCTCGGCACCGACCTTGGCGGCCAAAGCGTCGGTATCGTCGGTAATGAAGTTCGAGTTTATCCAGTAGATCCGCGAAGCATCGAGCGAGAAATCAAACAGCTGCTGCTCGGTTTCATCGACGAATTTCTTTGCGTCGGCAGCGGTCGGGGCAGCACTTGCTTCCACGGCATCATTTTCGTGATGCTTGGCCAATGCAGGTGTTGCGAGAGCCATGGTGGCGATGGCGACGATCGAAGCGGCGGTTTTCATGATATGATCCTCAACTATTTTGAATTTGGTTGGAATTGAAACTTTATTGCCTGCCGGTCAAGCCCGTGTTTCGCGCCATCGCCAGATAAGCGCCCCGATCATCGCGACCGTACCGACTATCCAGGCTATGACTTTTACTGGCTTCGCCAGAGCAGCCGTTCCCGCGAGAATGTCGCTGCCCCGTTCATTGACCAGCTGGATCAGCTGGCTAACGGTTTCGACGTAATCGGTAAGACCGAAGACGAAATAGCTGAGAACACATAGCAGACCGACCTTTTTCAGCGTCGGGGAACTGGCCCGCTGCCAGATCAGCCTTCCGCCGATAATCCCGCCGGACATATAGAGGGTGATAAAAACCAGATCGCCGATCATGCCCCAGCGAGCGAGTTCAAGCGCGCCTGACTCCGCCCAGCTTTGCTGGATCGCGTTCACCCGCTCCGCCGTTGCCGCGCTTTGGTGATCGAGTATCCCGTTGGGAGCAACGATGGTTTCAAGCGCACCGTTAGACATGATGAGATAGGCAAATATCGCCAGTCCACCGCCCCAGAATATCCAGAAATTACGCCAGCTATACAATTTCGGCATTGTCCCTCCTATCCGACCAGAAAGCGCACCATTTCCTGGCTCATTTCCGCTTTGGTCACGCTGCTCATATGCGTCCCCGGTATGGCGACATGTTGTCCCCGGGACAATAGTGCGGTCAGCTTGACCGGATCGCCATTATCGCGATCTTCGGATCCGCACAGCACCAATGTAGGCGTGTCTATAGCCGCCAAAGCCTCTGGCTCCAAATCGGAAAAGGTTCTGAGCAGATAGGAGGCGGCAACCGGATCTACCTTCTGGCTTTTCATGAACTGGATAGCCATCCAGTGCGGATCACCGCGCTTGGCAGTGTCCTTGATCCGGATTGCTTCCTGAAAAAATTCCTGACGCCGTGCCCATCCGGCAAGCCCTTCCAGTCCCATGCCCATCAGCATCGCCTTGGCCGGCGTTGCGCCCGTGACCAGCAGCCGCGCCGTTGTCCGGGCGCCGAGCGAGAAGCCGCCGAGATCATAGTCTGACAATTGCAGATGTTCGATCAGCGCCTGCACGTCCCTGACCAGCACATCTTCGGGATAGGCAGCCGGATCATGCGGCGCCGCGCTTTCACCATGAGCGCGCAGGTCGGGCATGATCACCCGGAAACCGGCGGCGACCAGGGCCTGCGCATGGCCAAATTTGATCCAGTTGGTATCGGCGTTGGAAAACAGCCCGTGAAGCAGGATCACAGGGCGGCCTGCGCCCATTTCATGGATTTTGAGGCTCACTCCGTCAAAGGATGAAAAGTCCCAGTTTTTTGCCGTCATTGCTGCTTTCCTAAACTGGCGCGCCACGCGGTTAAATCGTCGGGCTGGGTCAGATGCTGATCACTCGCCGGATCAAGTTCGATTCCCGGCTGTTTTTTCGACACCCATAAATGCCCCAATGGTGCGATTGCAGATGGATCATCCAGCGTTCCCACTTTCAAAGTAATAGCATCCGGCGGATTGCTGCCCGAATGCCATAAACGCGTGCCGCAATTGCCACAGAAATAATTATGTTTTGCTTTGCCGCTAAAGGCCTTGCTCACGAACGACGCTGCTTTGCCTTCTACCTTAAGCGATTCATATTGCATCGGGATAGACATCGAAAACGCGCTTGCGCTTTGTTTCTTACACTCGCCGCAATGGCAGGTGTAGGCTGCAGGAACGGGGCCTTCAAACTGGTATGTGATCGCGCCGCATTGGCATCCACCAGTCCGTGTTTCATTCATCGCTCGGCAAGACCCTTTTGCTTCATCCGCCACACCGCCAGATCAATCCGGTCCTGGCCGAAGAAAGGTTCGCCTTCGAACACCAGCGTCGGCACGCCCCAGTGGCCAGCAGCTTCCAGCGCTTTTTGATTGTCGGCGATTTCTGCGTCGAGCCCGTCCGCCTGGTTTGCCGCTTCGACCCGAAGTTCGGTCAGGTCCAGTCCGGCCCGCGCCGCCGCCTTTTCCAGATGGTCGCCTTCGTTCCAGCCAGCGGTGCCGCCCCAGATCATTTGCGAGACCTCGTCGGCGAACTCCAGCCCTTTGCCGCGCCGCGAGGCCGCCTGCCCCATCCGGGTCAGTTCGTAAATATAGGGCTGTTCGGCAGCGATCTTGCGGGTCGCGATATCCTGCACGATCGGATCGGGATTGGGCGGTGCCATCGGGATGCCCAAATGTTGCGCCATCCGGAATATGTCCTTGAACACATAGCCGAGCCAGTTGGGATGATTCTTCTCGAAGAAATCCGGTTCGCGGATCGCCAGCGGGTAAACGAAGCGCTGGTTGATCTGCAGGTCATATTCCCGAGTGAGCGCAACATAACGCCGCGTAGCCAGATAGCTATAGGGCGAACGGAAGGACCAATATACGTCTGCTTTCAATGTCATGGCGGTCATATGGCACAATCATCAGGCCGCTTCCATGATTTTCAAAGCTAATCATTGCATATAATAAACTATGTTATTAAATTGCTCCCATGAGCGATAATATCGGTTTTATAATTGGCGACATTTCCCGGCTGATCCGCCGGACATTTGACAAGCGGGCCAAGGCGATCGGTGTGACCCGGCCGCAATGGCGGGTCCTGACCTGGCTGCAATATAACGAAGGTATCAACCAGAGCGCACTCGCGGACCGACTCGAACTGGATGCTATGACATTGTGCCGCATGGTTGACCGGTTGCAGTCGGCAGAACTGGTCGAACGTCGCCCCGACCCCGCCGACCGCCGCGCGTGGAAGCTCTATCTGACAGAAAAAGGCATCGCATTGACGGGCCAGCTGAAACCGCTTGGCGAGCAATTGCTGCAAGAAGCGCTGCATGACGTGACGGAAAAAGATCAGGAGCAGCTTCATCAACTGCTCGAACGGTTCCGCAGCAATCTGCTGACGATCGATGACGAAGATTCCCAAGAGAAGCGAGCAGCCAATGGCGGATAATCCCAACCCGGAAATGGAAATGGCCGAAGTCGCTGAGGCCACAACTCCCGACCCTGTACCCGAGCGTTCGCTTGGCCGTCGCCTTGGTCGGTGGATATTGATGCTTTCGGTTCCGCTGCTGCTGGCAAGTTTCGGGGTCTATTACTGGATAACCAGCGACCGCTATGCATCGACCGACAATGCCTATGTCCAGCAGGACATCGTCTCCGTGTCCCCCGAGGTCGGCGGCAAGATTGTCGAGGTCGGCGTGAGCGAGAACCAGTTGGTCGATGCAGGCGATCTCCTATTCGTGATTGATCCGGCTCCCTTTGAACTGGCGGTTGCCCAGAGCAACGCCCGTATCGCCGCCGCACAGGTCGAGGTACAGAATCTCCAGGCCGATTATCAGGTCAGCGGCGTTGATATAGAGGTGGCACGGCAGGATATTGCCTTCGCCCTGTCCAACTATCAGCGACAGGCGGCGTTGATGGATAAAGGTTTCACGACGCGGGCGCGGCTTGATGCAGCCCAGCATGAAGTCGATCTTGCCCGCGCCAGGTTGAAATCCGCGCAATCCGATGTGGTTGCGGCGAAGGCACGGCTCTCGACTGGATCGGCAGCACCGGGAGAAAACCCGGCCATTGCGGATGCGAAAGTCGCGCGGGAACAGGCGCAGCTCAATCTTCAACGCACGCGGGTCCTGGCTCCCGTCGCCGGACGCGTTGCCCAGTCCACACGGTTGCAAATCGGACAGATGATGGTTTCCGGTCTGCCGATGGTATCGATCGTCAACGATGCGAACAGCTGGATAGAAGCCAATTTCAAGGAAACCGACCTCGCCAGAATGAAGGTCGGGCAGAAAGCGAACATCACCTTTGATGCCTATCCCGATCTCGAACTGAACGGCCGGGTCGACAGTATCGGCGCCGGAACCGGATCGGAATTTTCCGTACTCCCGGCCCAGAACGCCAACGGCAATTGGGTCAAGGTGACCCAGCGGGTGCCCGTGCGGATCAAGATACTGGATAAATCTCCACGACAGCTGATCGCCGGCATTTCCGCAGAAGTGACCGTCGATCTTCGCAATGGTAAAGAGTGAACGCACCAAATCCTGATGTCGCAGCACTGCCGGTCGACAACCGGCTGCTGCTGACGGTTGCTGTCATGCTAGGCAATATCATGCAGATACTGGACTCGACGATTGCCAATGTCGCCCTGCCGCACATGCAGTCTGGTCTGGGCGCGACACTGGATACGGTGACGTGGGTTCTGACCAGCTATATATTGGCTTCGGCCGTGGCGATTCCGATTACCGGCTGGATCGCCGATCGCATCGGGTCCCGCAATCTGTTCCTCTTGTCAATCGCGGGATTCACCGCGTCATCCCTGCTCTGCGCGACCGCCTCGAATCTTGAAATGCTGGTTTTCTACCGGGTGATGCAGGGGCTCTCCGGTGCGTTCGTCATGCCGCTTTCGCAAACCGTGATGCTTGACATCAACCCGCCAAAAAATCATCCGCGGGCCATGGCGATCTGGGGAATGGGGGTCATGATTGCGCCGATTACCGGGCCGGTTATCGGCGGTTATCTGACCGAGAATTTCAGTTGGGAATGGATTTTTCTGATCAACGTTCCGCTCGGTATCATTGCTTTTGTGATGCTCTGGACGCTCCTGCCCTCGCGGCCGATCGCCCGCCGGAAATTCGACCTGTCCGGCTTTCTGCTGTTCGCGATATTTATCGCATCCTTCCAGCTCATGCTTGATCGCGGTAATAGCGAAGACTGGTTCGACAGCTGGGAGATCATCATCGAATTTGGCATAGCGGCATCCGCCTTGTGGATATTCTCGATCCATATGGCGACGGCGAAAAATCCGTTTCTGTCCCGGGACCTGTTCCGGAACCGCAATTTGATCACGGCAATGCTGTTGATGATTGTCGCCGGTGTTTCGATGTTTTCGACGATGGCGCTGCTGCCGCCGATGCTGCAGAATATCTATCATTATACGCCGATTGACGCCGGCATCATATTGGCACCCCGCGGGGTCGGCGTGTTTCTCGGCATGGCGATCGGCAGCCGGCTGGCGACGATAATCGATGCCCGTTATGTCGTTGCGACCGGGATGGCGCTGGCCTCCTATTCGGCGTGGATGATGACCGGATGGAGCCTGGAAATGGAACGTTGGCCAATAATAACCAGCGGTCTTGTCCAGGGGCTCGGGATGGGCGCGCTGTTCGTGACCATGAATATATTGGCCTTTTCCACGCTCTCGCCCGCCCTCCGCACAGATGGAGCCAGTTTGCTCAATCTCTCACGAACCATCGGAGCTTCCGTCGGAATCGCCGTATTTGTCGGCTTGCTGGGCCGTAACTGGCAGACCAGCCACGCGGATCTCGCCGCCAATGTTACCGAAGCCCGCCTCGCGCCGCTAAGCCCGACCAGTATCAGCCGGTTGGGACAATATGGCGAACAGGCGATGATGATGATCGACGGCGAGGTAAACCGGCAAGCGCTGATGATCGCCTATCTCGGGGATTTCTGGCTGATGGCGGTGGTCACCGCCTTATGTGTTCCGCTGGTGTTCCTGATGAAGAAACCCCAGCGGATGAAAGTCGATTCGGCCGAAGCGGCCAGTGCGGCGCACTAGCCCTTTTTAAGATGCTTGCGACCCAGTAGCTCAGCGATCTGGACGGCATTGAGCGCTGCGCCCTTGCGGAGATTGTCGCTGACGCACCAGATGTTCAGGCCGTTTTCGACCGTAGGATCCTCGCGGACGCGGCTGATGAAGGTCGCGCCGTCGCCGACACATTCGACCGGCGTGACATAGCCTTCGTCCTCGCGCTTATCGATCAGCATTATGCCCGGTGCATCGCGCAGGATTTTCTGCGCGTCCGAGGCGGACAGTTCTTTTTCGAATTCGATGTTGATTGATTCGCTGTGGCCGACAAAGACCGGCACCCGGACGCAGGTCGCGGTAAGCTTGATCTTGGGGTCGAGGATCTTCTTGGTCTCGACGACCATTTTCCATTCTTCCTTGGTCGAACCATCGTCGAGGAACACGTCGATATGTGGGATCACGTTAAACGCGATCTGCTTGGTAAAGACGTGGTTTTCCTTGGGGTCGCCGACGAAGATCGCCCGGGACTGTTCGAACAGTTCGTCCATGCCGCCTTTGCCGGCGCCGGAGACCGACTGATAGGTCGAGACAACGACACGCTTGATGATGGCCGCATCGTGCAGCGGCTTGAGCGCCACAACCATCTGGGCGGTCGAGCAGTTGGGGTTGGCGATGATATTGCGCTTGGTATAGCCGCTGATCGCTTCAGGGTTCACTTCGGGCACGATCAATGGAACGTCCGGATCCATGCGGTAGAGCGAACTGTTGTCGATCACGACGCAGCCCGCAGCAGCTGCCTTTGGCGCATATTCCTTGGTTGCGGCCGAACCGGCAGCGAACAAAGCCATGTCCCAGCCAGCAAAGTCAAAATGCTCGATATTCTGGACCTTGAGCATCTTGCCGGTGTCGCCAATTTCGATTTCGCTGCCCTGCGACCGCGATGACGCGACGGCGGCCAGCTCGTCATAAGGAAATTCGCGCTCGACCAGGACGTTGAGCATTTCGCGCCCGACATTGCCCGTGGCACCGACAACTACAATTTTGTAACCCATGAAACTTTTCCTGTGGCTGATATTAAAACAGCCGGTTTTCCTTTTGGGGAGAACCGGCTGTTTGAAACTTTTTATGAAGCGAAAACTATTTTTTTGCTTCGGTGCCTTTCGTAGGCTGGTTCAAACGGCGTTCCGCAATACGTGCGCGCTTACCGGTGAGACCGCGAAGATAATAAAGCTTCGCACGACGCACGATACCGCGGCGAACCACGGTAATGCTGTCAATGTTCGGGGAGTAAAGCGGGAACACACGCTCGACACCTTCGCCGAACGACATTTTGCGTACGGTGAAGTTGGAGCCCATGCCGCGATTGGTCCGTGCGATGCACACACCTTCGTAATTCTGGGTACGAACGCGCTCGCCTTCAACGACGCGAACACCGACACGTACTGTATCACCAGCACGGAATTCGGGGATTTCTTTCGAAGCGATAAACGCGTCTACTGCTTCTTTTTCTAGTGTTTGAATCAGGTTCATGACCTATTCCTTATCTTTATCTTTTTCCTGCGCACCAGAGGGCGACTGATCCGGAGCGTCCCTGTGACGCTCCCATAAATCCGGCCGCCTTAGCCGTGTATCTTCCTCTGCCCTTTGTTTCCGCCAAGCAGCTATTTTCGCATGATCCCCCGATCGCAAGACTTCAGGGATTATGCGCCCTTCCCATATTTGAGGTCGGGTATATTGCGGATATTCCAGAATAACGTTCTCGAAACTCTCGTCATCTCCGCTAGAAGACGCGCCCATTACCCCGGGAAGCAGCCGAATGCAAGCGTCTAAAAGCACCAAAGCGCCCATTTCTCCGCCGGAAAGCACATAGTCGCCAATCGAGACTTCTTCGATTTCGCGGGCTTCGAATAGACGCTCGTCAAATCCTTCGAAACGGCCGCAGATTATGGTGACGCCGGGACCCGCGGCGATTTCGCGGACGCGGGCTTGCGTGAGGGGTTTGCCGCGCGGGGTCATGGCCAGGATGGGAACGGTTGGCGCGCTGCTAGCCGTTCGTCCCCGGACTTGATCCGGGGTTGTCGAAGCACCGCTCGCCTCACCAGCCTGTCCTTCGACAGGCTCAGGACGAACGGAGTTCTGTGACGCAATCATCTCCGTCATCCGCTGCGCCGCATGGTCCACTGCCGTCGCCATGATATCGGCCCGGAGCACCATGCCGGCACCGCCGCCCGCCGGCGTGTCGTCGACGCTGCGATGCTTGTCGGTGGTAAAATCGCGGGGGTTTATCGGGTCACAGGTCCATTTGCCCTCCGAGAGCGCTCTGCCCGCTAGCGATATGCCGAGCGGTCCGGGGAACATCTCCGGGTAGAGGGTCAGGATTTGGGCGGTGAAGGTCAAACTCTTCGCTCCTTCAATGCGTAATGCCCTGCGATCCATGCCAATGGCAATCCAATAGGAACGGAACAAATCAAAAGCTTCCACCTTATTGTGCCAACAGGGAAAGCACACATTTCCCCGTAACTTATGCACTGCTGAAGGTTCGCTAGTTCAACAAAAAATAGCCCAAAATAGGGAGTCATCCCTAAAAGGCTCGCGGCTAATGTGATAAATCGAACAGATCGTTTCGGGAATTTTAGTTTTATCCAAGCCGCGGCGCCAGACGCAATTAGCAACGAATTTACTACGGCGAATATAGCGATAAAAATATCTTCAAGATAGAAATAAAACATCAGTCCGAAACCTCCGCTTTCGCAGTCGCCTCACCATCTCGGCGGTAAAGGAAAAAGCTTGTCGCGGTGAAGTTCATTTCTTCTTGCGCCAGTTAATCCACAATATGGAAGTCGTCATGCCCACGAAGAAACTGCCGAACATACCCACGGCGGCGCCAACGGACATATAGACTATGCCTTCCCGACAGCACACCTGGCCATCGAGGCAATGATCGGATTGCAGCCACCAGAGGTTGAACAGCCAGTAGACAACCAGCAATCCGGGTATCGGAAGACTGGCCCAGAACGGCAGCCAGGCGACGTTTACGTCCGGCTTGAGCCGTTTCGCAATCTCGACAATCGCGATGGTCAGACCTGCTATCAGGAAAATGATGACAATCAGGATCATTGCGGTTCGACAATCGCCGGATCATTGCGTGTATCTGTCCCCGTCACGCTAGCCGTGGATTTCCTGCTCTTGGTGGTGTTTCTGATCTCTAGAACCACGAATGTCATGATCGAGATGACGACCCCCATGGCGGCATATGTCAGCGCTGTTTTTACGGGATTATCCGCAACAATCGTGCTTTCCGAGAAAGTGATATAGGCCACGACGGGGGTGAGAACCACCTGCCCTGTCATTACCGTTCCCGCCATGCGGATCAATTGACCGTGCTTCCGGCTCAGCTTCCAGCCTCCGAAGGCCGGCGCGGCAACCAGCGCGAAGATCAGCAGGACATAGAATATCGGACCGATCATTCCTCGACGAACTCCGCTTCCACGACTGCCGGATCACCACTCATGTCGATTGCGATAACCGGGACCATGAACTTCTTGCCGTTGGCGCGCTCTATCTCTATGACATCGCCGGCGCCAAATTCGTAGATGGCGAATATCTTGCCCAGTTCCTCGCCAGCGTCGGAGACGCAGCGCAGACCGATGATGTCGATATGGTAAAATTCGTCCTCGTCCAGCTCCGGCAAGGCGGAGCGCGGGACGGTTAATTCGGTGCCGCGCGCGGCTTCGGCGCCGTTGCGGTCGGTGATTTCGGCGATCCGTGCAATCGCGCCCATTTTATGGGGTTTGACGGATTTCAGCGTCAACGCGCCGTTATTGAAATTTTTGTGAACTGTCAGGCTATCGATGCCGTCACAGAATAGTTTCAACCGGACTTCGCCGGTGATCCCGTGCGCACCAATGATAACAGCAAGCGGGACGGGTTTTTCCGGGTTCATCGATAAATTCCGTTCACGGCATCGCTGTCAGCTTTATGAAAATCACAGTACCAACATAAAAAAGCGCACCGTTCTCCTTCGACAAGCTCGGGAGGAACGGTGCGCGTTATCATGGGTTGATTAGCCTTCAGCTTTGTCAGCTGCAGGAGCTTCCTCAGCTTTTGCTTCTTCGGCAGGAGCCGCTTCAGCCGCAGGTGCTTCTGCAGCAGCTTCAGGAGCCGCAGCTTCTTCAGCTGCTGGTGTTTCGGCAGCAGCTTCTTCAGCCGGAGCTTCTTCTACCGGTGCAGGAGCCGCAGCGGCTTCCTTGGCGGCTTCTTCAGCAGCGGCAGCTTTTTCAGCTTTCTCTTCTACACGCTCGGTGGCTTTTTCGCCTGGCTTGCCTTTGTTCGGGTTGTTGCGTGCTTCGCGCTTCAACAAACCGGCTACGTCCAGAAAACGAGCAACACGGTCGGAAGGCTTCGCGCCCATTTCCAGCCAATGTTTCGCACGCTCTGCGTCGAGAACAACGCGCTTTTCGTCGTCTTTTGCGAGCAGCGGGTTGTAGCTGCCGATCCGTTCGATGAACTTGCCGTCGCGTGGTGCACGGACGTCAGCGATGACGATCTTGTAATAAGGACGTTTCTTGGATCCGCCCCGGGACATTCTCATTGCTACTGCCATTGTAATAAACCTTTCTAAAAATACAAAAATTCAAATTGTTACGACTATTTCTTCTTATTCAATAAATTTGCCAGATCAGGCGGAAGTCCGCCGGGAGACATATCCGGAAGGCCGGGCATGCCGGCCATGCCGCCGCCCTGACCGCCCATTCCGGCGCCAGCGGCTCCGCCACCGCCGCCAAACATCGACATCAGCCCCTTGATTCCGCCCATCTTCTTGATGCGCTTCATCGCCTTGGCCATTTCCTGATGCATTTTGAGCAGCTTGTTGACGTCCTGCACCGTGGTGCCGGAGCCAATAGCAACCCGCCGCTTGCGCTTGGCATTAAGCAGACCGGGGCGCGTACGCTCTTCCCTGGTCATCGAACCGATGATCGCATCCATACGGACCAGAACCTTGTCGTCCATCGCTCCGCCGGCCATCGCTGCCTTGGCTTTTTTCATGCCCGGCATCATCGATGCCATTGCACCCAGACCGCCCATTTTGGTCATCTGGTTCAGCTGGGAGCGCAGATCATTGAGATCGAACTGCCCCTTGAGCATCTTCTCGGCAAGCGCTTCGGATTCTTCCTTGTCGACGACCTGCGCCGCTTTTTCGACCAGACTGACAACATCGCCCATGCCGAGAATCCGGCCCGCAACGCGTTCCGGATGAAATTCCTCCAATGCATCGATTTTTTCGCCGACACCGACAAATTTGATCGGCTTGCCGGTGACTGCCCGCATCGACAGAGCCGCACCGCCGCGCGCATCGCCGTCCATCCGGGTGAGAACAACACCGGTAAGATCGACCTGGTCGGAGAAATTCTGGGCGACGTTGACGGCGTCCTGTCCGGTCAGCGCATCGACCACCAGCAGGATTTCCTGTGGCTGGGAGATGTCGGCAACGGCCTTCATCTCGTCCATCAATTGCTGATCGACATGGAGCCGACCGGCTGTATCCAGCAGAAGCACGTCAAAGCCTTGCAATTTGGCGGCTTGCAGAGCGCGTTTCGCGATCTCGACCGGCTGCTGCCCGGCGACAATCGGCAGGGTGGCGGCGCTGATCTGCTCGCCCAATACGGCCAGTTGTTCCTGGGCCGCCGGACGATTGACGTCGAGCGAGGCCATCATGACCTTCTTGTTCTCTTTGTCTTTCAGTCGCTTGGCTATTTTTGCCGTCGTGGTCGTTTTACCGGAGCCCTGCAGGCCGACCATCATGATGATGGCGGGCGGCGCGACCGACAATTCCAGAGCGCTGACCTCGGAACCCAGCATTTCGGCGAGACCGTCATTGACGATCTTGACCACTTGCTGACCCGGCGTGACCGATTTGAGAACTGACTGGCCAACGGCCTTCTCGGTGACCTTTTCGACGAAGTCCTTGACCACCGGAAGCGCGACATCGGCTTCGAGCAGTGCAATCCGCACTTCACGCATCGCGCCGCGAACATCTTCTTCCCGTAGCGCGCCGCGCCCGCGCAGCTTGTCGAATACTCCGCCAAGGCGGTCGCTTAACTTATCAAACATGTTCCGCCTTCCTTCTTCAAAACGGCCAGTTTCCTAGCCAACGCAAAAAACGCCGATGGGCGAAACCTCGCTGATCGACGTGTGAGTTTTTCGAACTCTAAACTGGATCGGCAATACAGATATTGCCTTTATTGACGGCCTATTAGTCCAGTGTTCGATTAATCGCAAGCCCGGATTTTAGCTAGTATAGATTGCTGTTAACGAGAAATTGAGGACTGTCGGGGTAAAAAGCCGGTAGCAATAGCGGGGGAAATATTATGACTGGACCGGTAGTCGACCAGCGCATAAAATCAACGAAGAACGGATATCTGCTGTCTGCCCAACGCGATGCTGTGACCGGCGTCGTTGTGATTTTGGCAATCCTTCTGTTTGCCAGCACCGGTGGTACAGTATTGTCCGACGCCATTGCTTCCCTGTCCGGAAAATCTAACGGCACCGACAATGTACTGGTTTCCGCATTTTTGCTCAATATCGCCCTGATCCTGTTCGGCTGGCGCCGCTACCGGGATCTGGCTGCTGAAGTCGAGGAAAGGGCTGCTGCCGAACAACGCGCCCATTCGCTTGCGATTACCGATCCGTTGACCGGATTGCTCAATCGCCGGACGATCGGAGAAAAAACAACCGACCTGGTCGATGCGGCCAAACGGAAGCACAAAAGCATAGCATTCATGATGCTCGACCTCGACAATTTCAAGAATATCAACGACGTTCACGGCCACAGCGCCGGCGACTTCGTTTTGAAACAGGTTGCGGACCGCGTTGCGAATGTCCTGCCGCCGAAGAATCTCTTGGCGCGACTGGGGGGCGATGAATTTGCCTGCGCCTTTATTTTTGATCCCGACCAGCCCGAAATGGTTGAAAGAATTGCCGATGACCTGATCGATGCAATCGCGGCACCGATCGTCGAGAATGGCACCCATCTCGTTGTCACGACGTCGATCGGCATGTCCCGTTACGACCCGGAAGAAGATTCTGTCGACGCGCTGATGCGCCAGGCCGACATCGCCATGTACAGTGCCAAGAAACAGGGCCGGAACCGCCATTGCTGGTTTGACGATATCATGGAAAAGGAATTGCAGACCCGCAATTGGCTCGAAACGGAAATGCGCGCGGGCATTCCAAAGGGCCAATTTGTTCCTTATTATGAACAACAGGTCGATCTCGCCACCGGAAAATTGACCGGGTTCGAGATGCTGTGTCGCTGGGAATCCCGGACTCAGGGCCTCATTTCTCCCGAAATATTCATCCCGATAGCCGAAGAAACCGGCATGATCGGCGAACTCTCTCTGAGCGTCTTGCGCCAGTCGTTCGAAGACGCCAAAGACTGGGATCCGAGCCTTTCCATTTCCGTCAATATCTCGCCGGTCCAGTTGCTTGATCCGTGGCTGGCGCAAAAAATTGTGAAATTACTCATCGAATCCGGATTTCCGGCCAATCGCCTGGAAATCGAAATTACCGAGAGTTCTCTGTTTGAAAATCTCAGCCTGGCCCAGTCCATCGTCAGCAGTCTGAAAAACCAGGGCATAAAAATCGCACTGGATGATTTTGGAACCGGCTATAGTTCACTCGCGCACTTGCGCGCCCTGCCCTTTGACCAGATAAAGATCGACCGCAGCTTCGTAACGTCGATCATTCAAAATCCTGAGAGCAAGGCGATCGTCAAGGCGATCACCGGCCTCGGCGAAAGCCTAGGCATGAAGATCACGGCCGAAGGCATCGAAGACAAGGAAGCGGAAAGCGAATTGCGTCGGATCGGATGTGCCAAAGGTCAGGGCTGGTATTATGGTCGCCCGCTGTCGGTAGCACAGACACGCGAAATGTTGGCCGAACGCAATTTGCTGCCCGCCAAGCCGGTTGAAGAAACCGGGGACACGCAAAACATTGCCCCTGACCAGATTGCCGATGAAACTGACCGGAAAAAATCCGCTTAAGCCCCTTCGCCTAACATCACAGCGAGCCGAATTGCTGGACTCGCGGGAGCGGCATCCCTAAATCGCCTGACATGACAACCGGACGCTTTCATAAAATGCATGGATTGGGCAATGATTTTGTCATTATCGATGCGCGCGCAGACGAGATCGATCTGTCCGCGGCAATCGTCACGGCGATAGCAGACCGGCATAGCGGGATCGGCTGTGACCAGTTGATCATCCTGCGCCCTTCCACCGAAGCCGATATCAAAATGCAGATTTTCAACGCTGACGGCAGCGAAGTAGAGGCCTGCGGCAATGCCAGCAGATGCGTCGCCAAGCTGATTGGTGACGAAACACGGATCGAAACCGGCGGTGGCATCATCACTGGCAATGCGACGGAAGACGGTGCCATCGTCGATATGGGCGCACCCCGGTTCGAATGGCAATCTATACCACTCGGCTATGCGATGGACACGCTGACTATGCCAGTTGGCTGGGAAGAGCTGCAAAATCCCGCCGCCGTCAATGTCGGCAATCCGCATGTGATTTTTTTCGTGGACGATAGCGATATCGTCGAACTTGACCGGCTCGGTCCGATGATCGAAGTCGATCCGCTGTTTCCCGAGAAAGTGAACGTCAATGTCGCCCATATCAAGGACGGCAATATCCATTTGCGCGTCTGGGAGCGCGGCGTAGGCTTGACCCGGGCCTGCGGTACCGGAGCCTGTGCGACCGCCGTCGCCGCGATCAGACGCGGCCTGGTGACCAGTCCCGTGCAAGTGGAATTGCCCGGCGGGACCCTGGTCATCAGCTGGGAAGAAGGCAATACAATCCAGATGCAGGGTCCGACCACCTATGTCTTTGCGGGTGAAGCTGACTGGTCCCAGTTCGGATGAGCGCACCGGAAATGATCAGCATGGGCTGCCGGCTCAATATTGCGGAAAGCGAGACGTTGCGGCAGAATCTGGCCGCCAACAATATTGACGGGGACAATCTGATCATCGTCAACAGCTGCGCCGTGACCAACGAAGCGGTCAGACAGACACGGCAAGCCATCCGCCGGGCCAAGAAAGACAATCCGGAGAAAAATATAATCGTCACCGGCTGTGCCGCGCAAGTCGATCCGGCAATGTTCGCGGACATGCCGGAAACCAGCGCGGTGGTCGGCAATTTCGACAAATATGAGGCGGCCAATTTCAAGCTCGGCCTGCAAAGCAACCGTCCGGAAATCCGCGTTTCCGATATCATGCGGATCACCGAAACCACCCCGCATATGGTTAGCGCCTTTGCCGACCGGTCACGCGCCTTTGTCGAAATCCAGAATGGCTGTGACCATCGCTGCACATTCTGCATCATCCCCTTTGGCCGGGGTAACAGCCGCTCGGTTCCCGCGGGGCTTGTCGTGGATCAGGTGCAGGCTTTGGTCGACAAGGGGTTTCAGGAAGTCGTGCTGACCGGCGTCGATGTCACCAGCTATGGCCCCGACCTGCCCGGCGAGCCGACATTGGGCATGTTGATTGAACGGATATTGAAGCACGTGCCTGATCTGCCAAGGCTCCGGCTTTCCTCTCTGGACGGTATCGAGATTGATGACCGGCTGTTTGATCTGCTGACCGGCGAAGCGCGGCTGATGCCCCATATCCACCTGTCGCTCCAGTCCGGCGACAATATGATCCTGAAGCGCATGAAGCGGCGGCACAATCGCGAGCAGGCGATCGATCTGGTCGAGCGGCTGAAAGCCAAACGGCCGGAGATTGCGATCGGCGCCGATATTATCGCCGGTTTCCCGACCGAAGATGACGCGATGTTTGCCAACAGCCGCTCAATCATCGATCAGTGCGATATCGTTCATGGCCATATTTTTCCCTATTCGCCGAAGCAGGGCACACCGGCGGCGAAAATGCCGCAGGTTGACGGACAGACCATCAAGAAACGAGCAAAGTTATTGCGCGAGACAGTCGCCCGCCGCGCTCGATCATGGCGCCAGTCATTGGTCGGGTCCCGGCAGAATGTGCTCGCTGAAATGTCCGGCGACGCTGGCTATTCGGAAAATTTTGCGCGCGTTCTACTGGACGTCCCTGCGCGTAAGGGCCAGATGGTTCCCGTCGAGATTACAGGCGTACAAGATAAACAGTTGATTGGCAGGGTAGCAGCGTGAGCGAAAAGAGTAGTTGGAAAGACCGCCTGTTTGGCGGCTTTGGCAAGACATCCTCGCGGCTGACCGAAAATCTCGCCGGGCTGGTGACCAAGGCCAAGCTCGACGAGGCGACGCTCGACGATATCGAAGATGCACTGATCATGTCGGACCTTGGTCCCGCTACCGCAGCGTCGATCCGCGAGAAGCTGGCGGTCGAGCGATTTGAAAAGGGCCTGAGCGAACATGCGGTGAAGGAGATTATCCAGCGCGAAATCGCCGCGATCCTGGAACCGGTCGCCATTCCTCTGGAAATAGACGCTTTTCCGCGGCCACAAGTGATATTGGTCATCGGCGTCAACGGTTCCGGCAAGACCACTACGATCGCCAAGCTGGCCCATCTGTTTCTCGAACAGGACTATGGCGTCATGCTGGCCGCCGGCGACACGTTCCGCGCGGCAGCCATCGGGCAGCTCAAAATCTGGGCCGAGAGGCTGGGCGTTCCAATCATCAGCGGCCCGCAAGGCGGCGACAGCGCCAGCATTGTCTATGAAGGCGTCAAGCAGGCGACCGCAACCGGGATCGACGTATTAATCGTTGATACAGCCGGTCGGCTGCAGAACCGAACCGAGTTGATGGACGAACTGGACAAAATTCGCCGGGTCCTCGGAAGGCTTAATCCGGCGGCGCCGCATAATGTCGTGCTGGTGCTGGATGCGACCACCGGACAGAATGCCTTGTCGCAGATCGAGGTCTTTCGGGATGTCGCCAAGGTTACCGGGCTGATCATGACAAAACTGGACGGCACCGCGCGCGGCGGGGTACTGGTGGCAGCAGCGAAGCAATTTGGTTTGCCGATCCACGCCATCGGGATCGGCGAAACCGTAGACGACTTGAGGCCGTTCAAGGCCGAAGATTTGGCCGCAGCCATAGCCGGGATAGAGAAATGACCGAAGCAACAGCAATTGAAGAGATTCCAAAAGAACATCGGGGGCTGAGCTTCGCGCTCGATTTCGGGCCGCTGCTGATTTTCTTTCTGGTTTACAAATTCGGCGCGCCGGAAGGCAATCCGATTACCTCCGCCATTTATGGCACGGTCGCGTTCATGATCGCGATTGTCGTCGCGATGATCATCTCCAAATGGAAATTGGGCAAGGTCTCGCCGATGATGTGGATGTCGGCCATTCTAATTCTGGGATTTGGCGCCCTGACCATCTATTTCAATGATCCGCGCTTCATCCAGCACAAGCCGACGATCATCTATGCCGGATTTGCGGTAATATTATTTGGCGGGTTGCTGCGCGGAAAAGCCATGCTGAAAAGCCTGCTGCAGGCGGCTTTCGAAGGCCTGACCGATGAAGGCTGGCTGAAATTATCCCGCAACTGGGCGATATTTTTTGCGGCAATGGCCGTTATTAACGAGTTGATGGTCGCAACGATGAGCTTTGACTTGTGGCTGACAGTCAAGGTCTGGGGAGTGACAACCGTTTCATTCATCTTCGCCATGGCCAATATTCCGATGCTGATGAAACACGGTTTTTCGGTCGAAGAAAAGCCGCGCCCTGACAGTCAGGACGCGGCTTGATCTGCATATCTGCGTTTAGCCCTGATCGGCGCGGCTGACGCCGTCTCCGTCGAGGTTCAGAGCAACAAAGTCCCAGTCAATCGCATTGTCGAGCAACGCGGAAACATAATCTGGGCGCGCATTCTGGTAATCCAGATAATAGGCATGCTCCCAGACATCGAGCGTCAGCACGGGCTTGACGCCATGAGCGACTGGCGAGTCAGCGTCATGATAGGAAGTGATTTTCAGCTCGTCGCCGTCTAGTACCAGCCAGGCCCAGCCACTGGCAAAATGGCCAACAGCCTCGTCCTTGAACTTGGACTTGAAATCCTCGATCGAACCGAAGCTGCTTTCCAGACGGTCTTTCAGTTCGCCGGAAATTTCCTTTTTCTCGGGCGACAGGCAAAGCCAGTAGAAGCTGTGGTTCCATACCTGCGCCGCATTGTTGAACAGGCCGCCATCCGAGGCTTCGATGATCTGCGAAAGCTTCTTGCCTTCGTGATCCGTACCTTTGATCGCGTCATTGGTCTTGCTGACATAGGCATTATGATGCTTGCCGTGATGGTAATTGAATGTTTCTTCGGAGATCAAATCTCCAAATGCGGTTTTTTCGTACGGTAGCGGGGGAAGTTCAAAAGCCATATTCTCTTTTCTCCATTTTTTGAGATACGAAGTGTCAACGCATCAATAGCGAATAAGATGCAAGCTCAATTATCCTTTTCGCCAGCTTGTCCGGTGAAAAATCGAATTTTTCGTGACATATTGAAAGTGCGGGCATAAAGTTGCGCCCTAATTGTAAAATAATCCTGGGGGGAAGCACTATGGCGAAATTTTTTGGAAATCTGAATGCAGTGATGATTGTGGGGCTGATTGCAGCCCTCGCACTGATGTTCGGCATGCATGGCGATATGGTTACCGGCAATAGCATCGGCCGCTGGCTGCACCTGTTCTTCGGTGTGCTCTGGATCGGACTGCTTTATTATCTGAACTTTGTTCAGGTGCCGTTGATGCCGACTATCCCGGACGAACTGAAACCCGCCGTCGGCAAACATATCGCGCCGAAAGTATTATTCTATTTCCGATGGGCTGCTTTGCTCACCGTGGTGACCGGTCTTTATGTTGCCTGGGCCAGCGGCTGGGTCCATCAGGCGATGACGCTGCAGGCACCATTTCAGATGATCGGTGTCGGCATGTGGATCGCCATCGTGATGGCCGCCAATGTCTGGTTCATCATCTGGCCCAAGCAGAAAAAGGTTCTCGGCATTGTAGAAGCTTCAGCGGACGAGAAAGCCGCCGCCGGCAAGATCGCGCTGATGGCGTCGCGGACCAATGTCCTGCTTTCGCTGCCGATGTTCTATGCGATGGTGAACGCCAACGCCGGATAAAAATGGAAGATTTGGAAGCATGAAAAGAGGGCTTTGCGGCCCTCTTTTTTTATGTCCCGAGCAGATCGTGCCGCTTCAGAGAATGGCGAAGCTGGTCATAGGTGAGATTGAGCGCCTTGGCGGTCTGCCGCTGGTTGTAGCGGGATTTCGCCAGAGCGGACTCCAATATCCTCTTCTCAAAGGCTTCAACCGCCGCCTTCATATCGTCGACATCATGGAAGGCCGGCTCTGTTGCGGCGGGCTCGCTCGGCGCAGGCTGAGCTTCCGCAGTTGCAGGCGTCTCCGGCCTTGATTCTGCTCTCGCAGCCGTCTCTCTGGGTTTCCAGGGCGACGCGAAGGGATCGAACACGATATGATCGACCGGTATCGAATGGTCATTCCATTGATAGACGGCACGCTCGACCACATTACGCAATTCACGCACATTGCCGGGCCACTCGTGCCGGTTCAGCGCCTCCGACGCGAGACGTCCGAAGCCGGGCCAGGACGGCCATTCCAGCTCGGCTGCCATGCGACGGCCAAAATAGTCCACGAGCACCGGAATATCGCCTTCCCGCACGCGGAGCGGCGGCAAGGTCACGACTTCGAAGGAGAGGCGGTCGAGCAAGTCGGCGCGAAAGCTTTTTTCCTGCGCCATTTTCGGCAGGTCGGCGTTGGTTGCCGCGACGATCCGTACATCCACGCGTTGCGGGCGGGAGGCCCCGATTCGGGTAATCTCGCCATATTCAACCGCGCGCAACAGACGTTCCTGCGCCCCCGTCGAGAGGGTTCCGAGCTCGTCTAGAAATAATGTGCCGCCGTCGGCTTCCTCGAAACGCCCTGCCCGTGCCTTGGTTGCGCCGGTAAAGGCACCGGCTTCGTGACCGAATAATTCCGCCTCGATCAGGGTTTCGGGCATCGCCGCGCAATTGAGGGTTATGAACGGCCCGTCCCAACGCAAACTCAGCCGGTGCAGCCGTTCCGCGATCAGTTCCTTGCCGGTGCCGCGTTCACCGACTACAAGGACCGGACGGTCCAATGGCGCCGCCCGGCTGGCTTTTTCCACCGCATCGAGAAAAGCGCCCGATTCCCCGACAAATTGATTTTCGCGTTTCATGACCAATATATAGTGCAAAATCCCACTACATAGCAATTAATACCATGTTCATCCGACCGAAAAAATCCATTTTTCATTATTATTCATATGCTTAGCGCAGTTGGCACGGCTTCTGCAATGTAGGTTTCAGATACGAAACAAACCAACTTCTGGAGCAAACCATGCCAGCACTGACCAAAATGAGCCGCACCGATGTTTCCGCGATCATCTCGATCCTGCTTTTTGGCGTAACGATTTTGATCAGCGCCGTCGGACCTGCTCAGGCCGAAGGCACGGCCACCAGCAACCAAATCGCTTCCCCACCTGTCAGCTTGATCAACCTCGGTTATCGGGCATGACAGACAAAATGGCCGGGACCACTTCTTTCCCCCTTGCCGAAGTCAAGTCCCGGCCACCTTTTGAAATTCAACAAGATGATGTAGAACGAAACTGGAGCGAAGGCTCGAACAAGTTCGAACATAATCACAGACGCAACCGGAGTATGTACATGGCTGGTATTTTTTCAAGAACGCGTGACATCATTGCCGCCAACGTGACGGACATGCTGGACAAGGCGCAGGACCCGTCAAAGATGATCCGCATGATCATTCTGGAGATGGAAGAAACCCTGGTTGAAGTCCGTGCCTCTGCTGCCCGGACAATCGCCGACCAGAAAGAGATGCGCCGGCATATCGACAAGCTCGATCATCTGACCGAAGACTGGGGCGAGAAAGCCCAGCTCGCCCTTTCCAAGGATCGCGAAGATCTCGCCAAAGCGGCGCTGGTTGAAAAGCGCAAGGCCGCCGACATGGCCGATCAACTGAAGGCCGAGATTCAGGTGCTCGACGATACACTCCGCGCATCAGAGGGCGACATCGCGAAATTGCAGAAGAAATTGCAGGAAGCCCGCTCGCGCCAGAGCAGCCTGGTCAATCGCCTCGAAAGCGCTGAAAACCGGGTCAAGCTGCGCGAGATGTATAATGGCGAGAAGGTCCATGATGCATTCTCCCGCTTCGAATATCTCGAACGTCAGGTCGACTTTGCCGAAGGCCGCGCTGACTCGCTCGGCATGGGCGGAGAACCGCAGAGCTTGGAAAACCAGATCGCGGCGCTGGAATCCAGCGACCAGGTTGATGAAGAACTGGAAGCCATGAAGGCGGCCATGAAAAAAGGTGACGCATAATGCAGGAAGAACTCATCATCATTCCCATCGTCATGGGGACATTGTTCATCGGGCTGCCATGGTTGATTTTCCACTATGTCACCAAATGGAAAACAGCAGCGACCATCACCAATGAAGATGAAAATCTCCTGGAAGAATTGCACCATATGGCCCGACGGCTGGATGACCGGATGGAAACCATCGAACGGATCATGGCAGCGGACAACCCCGACTGGCGGCAATCCGCACTGCCCGATGCCAACCCTGCCCCCACGCTCGACAATTTTGACGAGCTTCTGAAAAAAGAAAGGCACCCCTCATGAGCTCTTCCCGGACCAAATTCTATCTCGACAAGAAACGCGCAAAATGGAGCGGTGTCTGTGCCGGGATCGCCGATTATACCGGGATCAACGTCGCCTGGGTACGCCTGGCAGCGATCATAGCGACGGTAACTTTTGCCTTTCCGTGGACGCTGGTCGCCTATTGGATCGCAGCGAAGATTTCCGAACCAAAGCCGAGCGGAATGTATCTGAGCGACCCGGAGGATACCAAATTCTGGCAGGGCGTGCGCCAGTCACCCCGGCGCACAACCCGCGATATCAAGTCACGCTTCCGCGAGATCGACCGCAAGCTGGCAGACATGGAACTTTACTACACAAGCAAGAATACGACGCTGTCTAACGAAATAGAAAATCTGCGTTAAGCGGCTGAAGAGGGAGAATTGAAATGGATTGGGGAAGCCCCGAATTTGTTATCGCTATCATCGCCGTCAGCTACGGCGGATGGATCATCAACAACTGGATCAGAGCCAAACATGGCTACGAGCTGGAAGACGAATGGGGCGGAAAAAGCAGCAAAGCTGATCCGAACGAACAGCGCAAAATCGAACTTCTCTCGAACGAGAATGCAGAGCTGGTCGGCAAGATCGACCGCTTGCAGGAACGGCTCCAGGTTCTCGAAAGGATCGCTACCGATCCGGCGAAACGCACGGCAGACGAAATTGAAGCATTGAGGGAGAAGAACTGATGGATCCGGAAAAGATCGCCATGATCACACAGCTTGCACCAATCATCGCAACTGTCGCCGCCATCGCGGTCGGCGGCTGGGTCCTGACCACCTGGATGCGGATCAAGAACGGCTATCCCCTGGAAAACCAGTGGGGCAAGTCGGTCTATCCCAAGACCGACAAGGAAGCGGTCGAACGGGTCAAATTGCTGACCAACGAGAACGCCGAGTTGCGCGCCGAGATCGGCTCGATGAAAGACCGGCTCGCCAATGTCGAACGGATTGTCACCGATGACAGCCACAGGCTGACGCAGGAAATCGAACAATTGCGCGACAAGCGCGCGAACTGAAGGGACAGGATTGATGGAAGGAATAATCGCGCTACTGATACCATTTGGAGCATTCGCGGTAGCGGGCTTTGCCATCTGGACGGGCCACCAGCGCAAAATGATCAAAATGCGTGGCGAATTTCCGACAGCCCATGGCGCCGACGCCGAACGGATGCGAGAAGAATTGAAATATCTCAAAGACCGGGTTGCGGTGCTCGAACAGATCACGACCGACGGCCACAGCAGCAAGCAGCTGAAAAACGAGATTGAACAATTGCGCGACCGTTAATCCGGTTCAGCGCAGGGCGGAGGGAATATTGACATGAATCCATTTGAAATGGTTGTTGCCATCATTGTTGTCATCACAATCGGGAAAGTGCTGAGCACCCGCTACCGGGCGCAACACGGAATTGCCGAAGATAAAAATGGCAATGCGATGATAGCCAGCGATCCCGACGCCGGGCGGCTGAAGGAAGAGGTGAAATATTTGAAGGAGCGCGTCGCCGTGCTCGAGAAAATAGCCACCGATGACCGCGGTGCCCGCGAGCTCGAACAAGAGATTGAAAAATTGCGCGACCGCTAATCCGGTCCGGAAAGAAGAAGGACAAGCATGATGCAAGAACCTGCTTTTTACATGATCACCGCAGCCTTTTCACTGATCGGTCTGACGGTAGTAGCTCTGGTGACGCTGCGCGGATGGCGCGACTGGATCGCGCTTAAATCCCGCGAACTGGAACAGCGGCGAGAGGATAATCCCCCGACTGCAACGTCGCGGATCGAGGTTGCCGATCTGAAAGAACGTATCCGCAAACTCGAAGCGATCGCGGCGGGCGTGGAGCTTTAGCAATCCAGGCCAACCACCCGTTCGGGTCGAGCGTAGTCGAGACACGCCAAAGCCTCTCGACTTCGCTCGAGGCGAACGGTTAAAAGGAGTGACCTTGCTCCCTCACCCTGCTAACCGCCCTGCCCATGAGCAAAATTGACGACCTTATCGAAGAATATGAATTTCTCGAACCCGATGATCGCTACCGGCTGCTGATCGATCTTGGCAAGCAGCTGGATCCGATGCCGGATGCCCTTAAAACCGATGCGACGCTGGTGCGGGGATGTTCTGCCTCGGTCTGGGTCTATCCGACGCAACTGGTTGACGGGCGGCTGCATTTTCTGGCCGACAGCAATGCCGCGATCACCAAGGGCATTATCGCGCTGGTGCTGGAAACGGTGCAGGATCAGCCTGCGGACGATATTACCAAGACCGACATAGCCGCCGTGCTCGAGCCCTTTGATCTGAAGAATCAGCTCAGCTCAAACCGCACCCAGGGCATTCCCAATATGATAGCGCTGATCCAGCAAACGGCGTCGCGGCTGCAGAAAGCCTAAACCGGTTTCCAGACCCGCCGTTCTTCGGCAATCCGCAAGACATCAAACGCCGCCTGTGCCGTCTGGAATTTCTTGGCCGCGTCGGCGTCGCCCGGATTGACGTCGGGATGATATTCCTTGGCCATCGACCGCCAGGCCTTTTTCACCGCTTCAAACTCGACATCGGGCGTCAGGTCGAAAATTTCCAGCGCCGTCATTTCATCGCGCGAACGGCTGCCGTCGCCGGAACCCATCCAGCTATAATGGGCGGATTCCTGATAGGCATTGGCATCGCGCTGCTCGTCGGCTTCGCGCTTCTTGCGCTCTTCCTTGTCGAGCCCTTCGAAATAATCCCACCCGCGGTTATATTCGGCCGCATGGGTCTGGCAGAAATACCAGCGTTCGGGACTGTTGGGAGATTTGGGCGCAGGACAGTTGCCCGCTTCATCGCAGCCGTGCCGGTCACAAATCTTGACTTGCTGCGTTTCGCGGGAGCTTTCATAGCTTCCCCAGCGGGGGAAACCCCAATTATCGGATCGTTTTGCTTTTGGCATAGTCTCTATTCTAACAGAGGAACCGAGCGAGTTCTACCGCTAAGATAATACCAGAGGGTCTGTAAGCCGGGTTCTGTCCATCCGCCGAAACGGAATAGCCAGCCATTCATCTAGGCCATGCATTGCTGCGTGGCTCAAGCAACCAACCCGGGCAGCAAGCCGAAAAAGCCATATGCCGCCCCTATTTGGTTTTGCTCCAGGTGGGGTTTACCATGCCAGGCCTGTTGCCAGTCCCGCGGTGCGCTCTTACCGCACCCTTTCAATGTCACGTGACCGAAGTCGTCGCGACCTGCTTTCTGTTGCACTTTCCCTAGGGTTGCCCCCGCCGGACGTTATCCGGCACCTTTTAATCGTGGAGCCCGGACTTTCCTTCCACCTCCGCTAAAGCTTCGGCGGACGGCTGGCCGACCCTCTGGTCCGCCCTATTTAGTGATTCCGCGCTCTCTGTCCAACATTAAAGACAAAAGCAGCGACCGGCACTCGCCGTCGATCACGCCGTCGATGTTTTTCGGCCGGAAACGCCGTTGAAAGGCGACCACTGCGGCGGTCTGGTCGGAAATATCATAGCCGAAACGCTCCAGAGCCAGCATGAAACCGCCATCGGTCCACGGCGGATCGTTCAGCTTTGCTGCCGGTTTTTTCAGCGCAATGCCGTGGCGCGCCAGACGCTCCCAGTCGAACAGCTCGCCCGGGTCCTGCTTCCGCGCGGGTGCGAGATCGCTGTGCCCGATCACGTTCGATGGCAGGATATCATGGCGTTTGACGATCGCATGCGCCAGTCTGGTCACCGCATCCATCTGCTCTTCGGGGAAGGGTACATAGCCCCATTCATGGCCGGGATTGACGATCTCTATGCCGATGCTGGCGCTGTTGACATCGGTGATCCCACGCCAGAAACCGCGACCTGCGTGCCATGCCCGCTTTTCTTCATCGACCATCTGGACGATCTGGCCGTCCTCGGTCACGACATAATGGGCCGAGACTTTCGCTTCGGGATTGGCCAGCCAGCTTATGGCCGATGCCGCGTCCTTCATGCCGGTATAATGCATGACAAGGATGCTGACCGGCAGTTGCCGGTCGTCAAAATTGGGAGATGGCGTCCATATCAGTTCCATGAAAGACCTCCCTCTCGACCTCAAGCGGTGACGATAGCACCCAAAAGCAATTCTGTCGCCGATGGCGGAGAAATCCTGAGATCGCCGCCATTTTGCAGGGCAAGCTCACGGGTCATCCACGCCGCGGCAGTCCGGGCGCTTAGATCAACCGGATTGATCGTGCCGTCAAGCGCGGTGCGGATTCCTTCATCGAGCGCGATTTTGATACCTTCTGCCCGCACGACAACCTCGATACCCAATTCACCTTTTTCCGCGCCAACGTCCAGAGTACCGCCTCTGACCAGCGCTTCCTTGGCAATGAGCGCGAGGTTGAGAAGAATCTTGATCGCCTTTTTCGGCAATGCCTCGCCCTGCAGCGCCCAACCGAGCGTGATCTTGCCCGAATCACCGATCAGCGATTCGATCAGGTTCCGCGCCTCCGCCGGGTCGACATTGTCGCCAAAACCACCGGCGGCACCGAAAGCGAGCCGGAAATATTTCAATTTGTCAGCCGATACCCTGGCGCTGTCCGCCAGCAGATCCATGCAGCGGTCACGCATCACCGGGTCGGTCTCGTCTTCCAGCAACTCGAGCCCGTTATTAATGGCTCCAACCGGACTCAGCAGGTCATGGCATATTTTCGAACAAAGCAGGGCTGCCAGGTCAACTTCACTATTCGACATATAAACGCGCCTTCAAACTATGATTTCATTCCGCGGCTGTTTGGCGGTTTGCACCGGAGCAATCAAGCATGATCGCGTCAAAACGGCCATATATTTCGCCATTATCCGCCGTGCGCCACGCGGCTGCATCCTGCCCGTTCAAAATCAGCCACAGCCGACCATCCGGCGCGGCGCTTGCGGCATCGGTCTGCGAGGGTTCGACCGTTCCCGCGGGATGCGAGTGATAATAGCCGAGGATCGGGTCACCACCGTCCCTGCTGCTGCGTTCCGCAGCGATCAAGGTCGCCGGATCAATTTCAAAATGGCGGACCGGATCGGCGGCGACATTGCGCGCGACACGATAGCCATTCACCCTGCCATCGCGCCCCAGAAGGATTCCGCAGATTTCCTGTGGCGCATTGTCAAGGACCAACTGTTGGATTTCTGCCAATATGGCGCTTGATATAAAGACCTGCATGGCCCACATCTACGCGATGAACGAGGGGCAATCCACAATATCCGGAACATTACCGGATTCTCCAAAAAAACAGCGTCTCGATGCGGCTTTGACAGAAGTCGTGGAGGGGCTTTCCCGCGAGCGGGTAAAGTCGCTGATCGCGAGCGGACATCTTCTGCTTGATGGCGCGACCTTCACCGATCCGTCGGCCAAGAAAATCGGCAGCAAGGCGTTCGAGCTTACCATTCCCGAACCGATTGCGGGCCCTGCCCTGGCGCAAGACATAGCGCTCGATGTGATCTTCGAGGACACGCATCTGATCGTCATCAACAAGCCGGCAGGACTGGTCGTCCATCCGGCGGCGGGCCATCCCGACGGAACTTTGGTCAACGCCCTGCTGCACCATTGCCGGGGCCAGCTGGCCGGTATTGGCGGCGTCACCCGGCCCGGGATTGTCCACCGGATCGACAAGGATACATCGGGATTGATGGTAGCGGCCAAGACCGATGCCGCACACAAGGGCCTGAGCGCCCTGTTCGCCGAACATGATATCGAACGGCGCTATATGGCGATCGTCAACGGCAGACCCAATCCGGCATCGGCAACCATCGAGGGCGCCATAGGCCGCAGCAATGTCAATCGCAAGAAAATGGCGGTTGTCGGCGATGACAGGGGCAAGTCGGCGATGACCCATTATACGGTCAAGGAAATGCTCGACGGGGCCGCTTTGGTCGAATGCACGCTGGAAACGGGCCGCACCCATCAGGTCCGCGTCCATATGACGCACATCGGTCACAGCCTGATTGGTGACCCGCTATATGGCACTCGTCGAAAATCAATGCTTTCCCGGCGAAAAGATATTCAATTTGGACGACAGGCCCTCCATGCTGCTAGTCTTGGATTTGTTCACCCCATAACGGAGGAGAAATTGATGTTTTCTATCGATTTCCCCGATGATATGCAGGAACTATTCATGAAGTTGCGGGTATAGGTATTACACCTTATATCAGCATATGACCAAAGGGTGCTTGATGAGGCCCGGCGGCACAACAAAGAAGGAACGAAAATGGCTAATGGTAGCAATGTTCCGGCAAAAATCCCTGCCTTAGGGGGGGACGCGAGCCTGAACCGGTATCTCTCGGAAGTTCGGAAATTTCCGTTATTGACCCCTGAACAAGAATATATGCTGGCGAAACGCTATTCTGAACATAAGGATCAGGAAGCAGCAGCCCAGCTGGTTACGTCGCATCTGCGACTTGTCGCGAAGATCGCGATGGGCTTTCGCGGCTATGGCCTGCCGGTATCGGATCTCATTTCCGAAGGCAATGTCGGCCTGATGCAAGGTGTCAAGAAATTCGAACCCGATCGCGGTTTCCGCCTCGCGACTTACGCGATGTGGTGGATTCGCGCGTCAATCCAGGAATATGTACTGCGCAGCTGGAGCCTCGTTAAAATGGGGACGACCGCTGCACAGAAGAAGCTTTTCTTCAACCTGCGCCGGATGAAGAATAATCTCGACGCCTTCGAAGATGGTGATCTCTCGCCTGAAGACGTGCAGAAAATCTCTACCGATCTCGGCGTTGCCGAGCATGAAGTGGTCAATATGAACCGCCGCATGTCGATGGGCGGAGATGCGTCCCTGAACGTCTCGCTTTCGTCCGAAGACGGCGATGGCGGCCAGTGGCAGGATATTTTGGAAGACGACGGCCCGTTGCACGATGAATCCATCGCTGCTGCCCAGGAAGCCGACGTCCGGCATGACATGCTGACCGAAGCTATGGGCTCGCTGAACGAGCGCGAGCAGCATATTCTCGCTGAACGGCGCCTGTCGGAAGATCCCAAGACGCTCGAGGATCTGAGCAAGGTCTATGAAGTCAGCCGCGAACGCATTCGTCAGATCGAAGTTCGCGCGTTCGAGAAACTGCAAAAAGCGATGCTCCGCATTGCCGGTGAAAAGCAGCTTCTTACAACCAGTTGATTTTCAGAGTTCATTGCATAACGAAATAGTGAAACGCCCCGAAACAGAATTTGTTTTCGGGGCGTTTTCCATTTAGATTGCGAAAATGCGGGCAATCAAATTCCTCTTCAAATTTTTCATCTACTTCATCCTGATCACCGTCGCGTGGGTCGGGCTTTATGCCATTGTGCCACCGCCGATCACCGCCACGATGATCCTGGACGAAAATAGCATCACCAAGGACTGGACAAGTTTCAGCGACATTTCCCCGAATATGGTGCGCGCGGTGATTGCTGCCGAGGATGGCAAATTCTGCAGCCATGACGGATTTGACACCGAAGCCATTCAACAGGCAATCAAGCGCAACGCCCAGGGAGGCCGAATTCGCGGTGGCTCGACGATTTCCCAGCAAGTCGCGAAAAATGCCTTCCTCTGGCAGGGCGGCGGTTTCTTCCGTAAAGGTCTGGAAGCCTATTTCACCTTCCTGATCGAGACGATCTGGAACAAGCAGCGGATCATGGAAGTCTATCTCAATATCGCCGAGACCGGAATCGGAACCTATGGTGTGCAGGCCGGTGCCCAGCGCTATTTCAAGAAGGATGCGAAAGACCTGACCAAGATCGAGGCGGCACGCATTGCAGCGGCCCTGCCCTTGCCCAAGAAGCGCGCGGTAAACGGCGCCAGCGGCTTCACCCGCCGCTATGGCAACACGATTGCGGCGCGGATCAATGTCGTCCGGAACGAGAAGCTGGACAGCTGCATTTATAAATGACGGTGTTCCTGCGAAGGCAGCAACCGATCTCGTGAACAACCAATGCCGCACATCGCCCGGATAGCGCATAGCCGCACGAGCGGGCCCAAAAGGCCTTCGTTAAGCCCGGAGATTTCAGGAGATGGCCCCCGGCCTTGGCCGGGGAACAATCAGGCGGCGTCTTCTTTCTTCGCCTTCGCGCTTTTCGCGATCACCTTCACCGGCTCTTTGGTTCCGGCAACAACATCCTTGTCGATGACGATCTCGTCCACGCCTTCAAAGTCTGGCAGGTCGAACATGGTATCGAGCAGGATATTCTCGACGATGGAGCGAAGACCGCGGGCACCGGTTTTGCGTTCGATAGCCTTGTTGGCAACCGCTACCAGCGCGTCATCGGTGAAGGTCAAACCGACATCTTCCAGTTCGAACAATTTGCGATATTGCTTCACCAGCGCGTTTTTCGGTTCCTGAAGGATCGTTACCAGAGCATCGACATCAAGATCTTCGAGCGTGGCGATAACCGGCAAACGGCCGACAAATTCAGGGATAAGACCGAATTTGAGCAGATCCTCGGGTTCGCCCTGGGCCAAAAGCTCACCGACACGGCGTTCTTCCGGAGCCGCCACATGGGCGCCAAAGCCGATGGATTTTCCTTCCAGACGGTCGCCGATGATCTTTTCCAGACCGGCAAAGGCTCCGCCGCAGATGAACAGGATATTCGTGGTATCGACCTGCAGGAATTCCTGCTGTGGATGCTTGCGCCCACCTTGTGGCGGAACACTGGCGGTTGTGCCTTCCATTAGCTTCAACAGAGCCTGCTGGACGCCTTCACCGGAAACATCGCGGGTGATCGACGGATTTTCCGCCTTGCGGCTGATCTTGTCGATTTCATCGATATAGACGATGCCGCGCTGGGCCTTCTCGACATTATAGTCGGAAGCCTGAAGCAGCTTGAGAATGATATTCTCCACGTCTTCACCGACATAGCCGGCTTCGGTCAGGGTAGTCGCGTCGGCCATGGTGAAGGGCACATCAAATGTCTTCGCCAGAGTCTGCGCCAACAGAGTCTTGCCGCAACCGGTAGGGCCGACCAGCAGGATGTTCGATTTTGCCAGTTCGATATCGCCGGATTTGGCGGCGTGGTTGAGGCGTTTGTAATGGTTATGGACGGCAACCGACAGGACGCGTTTCGCGCGTTTCTGGCCGATAACATAGTCGTTCAGCACATCGCAGATTTCCTGCGGCGTCGGAACTTCGCCATCCTTGCGGCCGGTAACGGTGCCTTTGGTTTCCTCACGGATGATGTCGTTGCAAAGCTCGACACATTCATCGCAGATGAAGACCGTTGGTCCCGCAATCAGCTTGCGGACTTCATGCTGGGATTTGCCGCAGAAGGAGCAATACAAGGTGCTCTTCGAATCAGATCCCGTCAATTTCGTCATAAAAAGTCCTTATAAACCGGCCAGTTTTGTAATCTAACCGTCAAATCCCAAATTGCCACCGCTTTTTTCACGGTTTTCCTACCGAATAGCCAAGTGTATCAAATAGGGCTTAAATTTCATTTAGGCCGCCGCTAACCGCTTATTTAGCATCTTCTGTCGGTACCGGACGCTTGTTGTATACTTCGTCGACGATGCCGAATGCCTTGGCTTCGTCAGCTTCCAGGAACGTATCACGATCCATCGCCTTTTCGATCTCTTCGACCGATTTGCCGGTATATTTCGCATAAAGCGCGTTCATGCTGGCACGGATACGCAGGATTTCCTTTGCCTGGATCTCGATATCGGATGCCATGCCCTGTGCGCCGCCGGATGGCTGATGCAGCATGATCCGGGCGTTTGTTGTCGCCATCCGCATTCCCGGCTCACCGGCAGCAAGCAGAAAACTGCCCATGGAAGCCGCCTGCCCGACACAAACCGTGCCGACCCGCGGACGGATATATTGCATCGTATCGTGGATCGCCATGCCGGCGGTGACGACGCCGCCCGGCGAGTTGATATAAAGATAGATATCCTTCTTCGGGTTTTCCGACTCCAGAAACAGCAATTGCGCCGTGATGATCGATGCCATCCCGTCTTCGACCTGTCCGGTGACAAACACGATCCGTTCGCGCAGCAGGCGCGAAAAAATGTCGAAGCTGCGTTCGCCGCGGTTGGATTGTTCGATAACAACGGGAACAAGAGCGTCCACAACAGGATTGCGATCGCCAGAATCAAACGGGTTCATGGAATTTCCTTTATTATTGATAGCCTATATCTGGACTCTGTGCCGCGCAATCAACCCCCGATTGCACCAACATGACATTGCGCGCCTTTTATCCTCGGTCTATGGGGATTTCAAACACCATATCCCTCGTTCTCAGGAGAACTACATGTCCGTATTTTCACCATCCATCTCGCCAATTTACAACGAGGAGGAAAGCGACACGCCGAATCCGATGGCGATGATGATGAACAAGTTCCTCGAAACGCGTACTGTCCTGATTTTCGGCGGCGTCGATCAGAAGGTTGCAGAACGCGTCACCACGCAGATGCTGTATCTCGACCATGTCAGCCACGACCCCATTCGTCTGATGATCAACTCACCCGGCGGCCATGTCGAATCGGGCGATACGATCCACGATCTGATCAACTATATTGAATCTCCTGTCGCGGTGGTTGGCACCGGCTGGGTCGCAAGCATCGCCACCCATATTTTCCTGGGTGTTCCCGCCAAACAGCGTTTCTGCCTACCCAATACCCGCTTTTTGATCCATCAGCCATCGGGCGGTGCCGGCGGCAAGGCTTCCGATATCGCGATCCAGGCCGAAGAAATCGTGAAAATGCGTGAACGGATTGCCCAGAAAATTGCTGCGGCAACCGGTCAGTCGCTCGAACGCGTCATGAAGGATATTGATCGCGATTACTGGATGTCGACCGAAGAAGCCAAGGCTTATGGTATTCTCGGTACGGTTATCGACAAGGCTGGCGAAGTCAGCTTCTAATAGATCCCGCCGGGCAGGACGAACCTGCCCGGCGGATCATCTATATTATTTCTTGGCCGGCGCCTTTTTGGCAGCCGGTTTTTTTGCGGCTGGCTTTTTGGCAGGTGCCTTTTCGTCAGCAGCAGCTTTGGCCGGAGCCTTCTTTGCTGCGGCTTTCTTGGCCGGTGCTTTTTCCGCTTTTTCTTTGGCCGGAGCCTTGTCAGCGGCAGGTTTCTTCTCTGCAGCAGGCTTTTTCGCAGCGGTTTTCTTCGCCGGCGCTTTCTTCTTGGCAGCTGGCTTGGTTTCAGCCTCGTCTTCTGCTTCGATCGCGGCTTCCAGCTCTTCACGCGTCACCTTGCGGTCGGTTACTTCCGCCTTGTCAAACAGGAAGTCGACGACCTTGTCTTCGTACATTGGCGCGCGAAGCTGGGCTGCGGCCATCTGGTCCTGCTGGATATACTGGACGAACCGGTCGCGGTCTTCCGGACGATATTGCTGGGCCGCCTGCTGGATCAGCATGCCCATTTCCTGCTGGCTGACTTCAACGCCATTTTTCTGGCCGATTTCCGACAACAGCAATCCGAGACGGACACGACGGACCGCGATTTCGCGATATTCGTCCTTCTCGTCTTCCATTTCCTTGCGGGCCGCTTCCGGATCTTCTTCCTGTGCAGCTTCCTGCTCGAGCTGTTGCCAGATCTGGCTGAACTCGGCTTCGACCATGCTTGGTGGCACTTCGAAATCATGGCTGGCGGCGAGCTGGTCGAGCAGCTTGCGCTTCATATGGGTGCGGGTCAGGCCGTTGAGTTCCTGCTCGATCTGCCCCTTGAGCAGTTCGGTCAGCTGATCAATGCCTTCGAGACCCATGGATTTCGCCATTTCGTCGTCGGCCTTGGCGACCTTGGGCTTCTGCACTTCGGCGACGACAACATCAAAAGTCGCGTCTTTGCCCTTCAGGTCTTCGACATTATAATCGTCAGGGAAGGTGACCTTGACGAGCACTTCGTCATTGGCCTTCTTGCCGATCAGCTGGTCTTCGAAGCCCGGAATCAAACGGCCGGAACCCAGTTCGATCGCCATGCCTTCGCCCTTGCCGCCGTCAAACGGAACGCCGTCGACCTTGCCTTCAAAGTCGATCAGACATTGATCGCCGGTCTGGGCCTTGTAGGCTTTCGGAGCGGTTTCGAACTGCTTCTGGCTCTCTGCAAATTTCTGCAGGGCTTCATCAACGGTTTTCTTGTCCGCTTCGACCTGGAGACGCTCGAGTTTCAGGCCTTCGACATCCGGTGTCGGGACGTCCGGCAGGATTTCGAGATCGATTTTGACGTTCGCGTCCTTGCCGGGCTCATAGCCTTCTTCAAGATCGACATTGGGCTGCATCGCCGGACGGAGCTTGTTGTCCGTCATGGTTTTCTCGATGCTTTCCTGGATCGAGCTGGTCAGCGCGTCCTGCATCAGGGCATCATTATGCATCTTGCGGACAAGATTCGCAGGAACCTTGCCTTTGCGGAAGCCGGGCATATTTACCTGTGGTGCCATTTTCTGCACCTCGGCTACAACCCGCGATTCGATATCTTTCGCGGTTATCTTGATTTCATAGGCCCGTTTCAGACCTTCGTTCAGCGTTTCAACAATCTGCATGACTATCCTTTGGTGCCTTCATATTCGGTGTTATTCGAAAGACTTTGCAACTAACTTGGTGCGGGCGAAGGGACTCGAACCCCCACACCCTAAGATACCAGAACCTAAATCTGGCGCGTCTACCAATTCCGCCACGCCCGCCCAGTTACGTCGTCAAACTCTATCGAAGTACGATTGACCCGCGCGCCTAGCCCAAAGGCACGTTGAGGGCAAGTGTGGTTTGCGAACGAATCAACCCAGTGTCTTCTTGAGGAGTTCGTTCACTACCTGCGGATTGGCCTTGCCCTGCATTGCTTTCATCGTCTGGCCGACGAAGAAACCGAACAGCTTGTCCTTGCCGTCGCGATATTGTGCGACCTTGTCTTCGTTGGCGGCCATCACGTCGGCGATGACTTTTTCAATCGCCCCGGTGTCGGATTCCTGCTTGAGGCCCTGCTCCTCGACGATTTTCGTGGCGCCCTCGCCGGTTTCGAGCATGATCTCGAAGACCTGTTTGGCGATTTTGCCGGAGATTGTGCCGTCGGCAACAAGGCTGAGCAATTCGGCGGCCTGCGCCGGGGAAACCGGACTATTCTCGATATCGAGCCCCATCCGGTTGAGCGCACCGAAGAGTTCCGATGTGACCCAGTTTGCGGCGCTGCTGGCAATTTCTTCCGGCTTGTCAGTGGTCTCAAGCAGTTCCTCGAACCACAGAGCGGTTTCATGCTCTGCCGTCAGGACCGCTGCATTATAGGCGCTAAGGCCAAGCACGCTCTTGTAACGCGCGCGTTTTTCGTCCGGCAATTCCGGCAGGCTCGCCTTGCAGTCGAAGATGAAATCGTCTTCCAGTTCGAGCGGCAGCAGGTCGGGGTCGGGGAAATAGCGGTAATCATGCGCGTCTTCTTTCGAGCGCATCGACCGGGTTTCATTCTTGTCTGGATCGAACAGGCGGGTTTCCTGCACAACAGCGCCACCATCCTCGATCAGATCGACCTGACGCTGGGCTTCATATTCGATCACCGCCTGGATGAAGCGCATCGAGTTGACATTCTTCGTCTCGGTACGGGTGCCGAGTTCGCCGCCGGGCTTGCGCACGCTGACATTGACGTCGGCGCGCATCGAGCCCTGTTCCATATTGCCGTCGCATGACCCGACATAGCGCAGGATCGAGCGGAGCTTGCGAACATAGGCCGCGGCTTCCTTCGGCGAGGTCATATCCGGCTTGGAGACGATTTCCATCAGCGCAACGCCGCATCGGTTTAGATCGACATAGGACATGGTCGGATGCTGGTCGTGCATCAGCTTGCCGGCATCCTGTTCGATATGGATACGCTCGACACCGATCGCCTTGCCATGGGCATCCGGGTCCTTCTCGTCGAGCGAAATCTGGATCACGCCCTCGCCCACGATCGGATGGTAGAGCTGGGAAATCTGGTAGCCCTGCGGCAGATCGGCGTAGAAATAATTCTTGCGGTCGAAGCGCGAATATTTGTTGATCTGGGCGTTGATCGCGAGACCGGTGCGCACGGCCTGACGGACGCATTCGCCGTTCAGCGTCGGCAGCATGCCGGGCATTGCGGCATCGACCAGACTGACCTGCGTATTCGGCTCGGCGCCAAATTCCGTGGAAGCCCCGGAAAAGAGCTTCGATTCGGAGGTGATCTGGGCGTGGACCTCGAGGCCGATCACGACCTCCCATTCGCCGGTTCCGCCCTGGATACGATATGTTGATTCAGTCATTTCTACCACCACTGCTCAGGCTTGGCGACGAAGCCAGCCCGTTCTTCGATTGCCAGACCAGCGTTGAACACGCTCTGTTCGTCCAGTGCCTTGCCGATGATCTGCAAGCCGAGCGGCAATCCCTTCCCGTCCAGTCCGGCTGGCACCGACATTGCGGGCAATCCGGCGAGCGAGCTGGGCACGGTGAACACGTCGTTGAGATACATGGCCAGCGGATCGTCCATTTTCTCGCCCAGACCAAAGGCCGCGCTTGGCGCGGTCGGGGTCAGCAGCAGATCACAGCTGTTCCAGGCCTTGTCGAAATCCTGCGAGATCAGGGTCCGGACTTTCTGCGCCTGGGTATAATATGCGTCATAATAGCCGGCGCTCAGCACATAGGTGCCGATCATGATCCGGCGTTTCACTTCCGGTCCGAAACCGGCTTCGCGAGTAGCGGCATACATGTCCTGCAGCCCTGCCCCGTCCGGCAGATCGCGCAGTCCGTAACGCACGCCATCATAGCGCGAGAGGTTGGACGATGCTTCGGCGGGCGCGATGATATAATAAGCCGGCAGCGCATATTTGGTGTGCGGCAGCGAGACATCGACGATGGTCGCTCCGGCATCCTTGAGCATTTCGATACCCTTCTGCCAAAGCGCATCGATCTCGGCTGGCATATTCTCGACCCGATATTCCTTGGGAATACCGATCTTCTTGCCTTTGAGGTTGCTGCTGAGCGCAGCTTCCCAATCGGGAACGGGCAGATCGAGCGAGGTCGAATCCTTGGCATCGAAACCGGCCATCGATCCGAGCATGATCGCGCAATCGCGGACATCATGGGCCATCGGGCCTGCCTGATCGAGCGAGCTGGCAAAAGCAATCGTGCCCCAGCGCGAGCAGCGGCCATAAGTCGGCTTGAAGCCGGTAATGCCGGTGAAGGCGGCGGGCTGGCGAATCGAGCCGCCGGTATCGGTGCCGGTCGCTGCCGGAGCGATGCGTCCAGAAACCACCGCTGCGCTGCCGCCCGAAGAACCACCCGGCGTCAGATCGCTGTTGCCGCCGTCATTGCGCCGCCATGGCGAGATGACGTTGCCGAACGCGCTGGTCTCGTTGGACGAGCCCATGGCAAACTGGTCCAGATTGAGCTTGCCGAGCATTCCGGCACCAGCCTTGAACAGGTTCGACGATATGGTGGATTCATATTGCGGGACGAAGCCCTTCAGGATGCCGCTGGCCGCCGTGGTCTCGACGCCTTGGGTGCAAAAGAGATCCTTCATGCCGATCGGGACGCCGGCCATCTTGCCCAGCTCTTCACCAGCCGCCTTGGCCTTGTCGGTGGCTTCCGCCGCCGCCAGAGCATGTTCCGGCGTCTCGACCAGAAATGCATTCAATGGCTTGGCTGCACTGACCCGGGCGATGAAGGTCTCTGCAACTTCCTTCGCGGTGAAATCGCCATCCGCAATTCCGCTGCGGATATCCGCGATACCCATTTCAAATATAGCGGTCATAGCACTGGCTCCGTTCGTGCTGAGCTTATCGAAGCATTGGTTCGCGCCACTTCACCCTTCGACAGGCTCAGGGCGAACGGGTTTTCTTTCCGAAACATCATTATTCGATCACCTTGGGAACTGCAAAAAAGCCGTGTTCGGCGATTGGCGCGTTGGCCAGTATCTTGTCGCGGATTTCACCGTCGGTGACGACATCCTCGCGCAGCCGCAATTTGTTCGGGATCACCGCCGTCATCGGCTCGACCTTCGAACAATCCACTTCGCCCAGTTGCTCGACCCAACCCAGTATCTGGTTGAGTTCGGGCACGAAGGCATCCGCTTCGGCTTCGGTAATCGCGATCCTCGAGAGGCTGGCGATCTTTTTGACGGTTTCCTTATCGATTGACATGACTCATTCTTTTTCAGTTCATCTTTTTTCGGGTAATGCGGATATATATTGTGTACCGAGCGCCGCTAGCACCGGCGCGAAGCCGCTTCAAGCGGATTGAAGCGGCAGCACATTGGTTGGAGTATCTTTTGGCCCGTAAATTTCTCTATTTCGTCGCAGGCATGGTTGTTCTCGTGCTCGCCGGCGCATTTGTTTTCCAGGTCTATGGCGACGAGCTGATGGAAGTGGCCTTCGTGCCCGACACCGAGTTCACGGCTCAGGAAGTGCTGGAAAACAACGTCTATGCCGATACCAACATGTGGATGGCGCGACCGGAACTGGTGAAGAACAACCCTGCCCTTTGGTTGCCCGCTGGCTATGAGGATATGGACGAAGCTTTCCCGGAAGCGAAGAAAGCCGCGGTTTTCTTCATTCACCCGACTTCATTTTTGAAGAAAGACCGCTGGAATGCACCCCTGGATGACACGGAGTCCCAGGCGCGGGCACGGATATTCCTGCGCGGCCAGGCCAGCGCATTCAACGCCATCGGTGATGTCTGGGCGCCACGCTACCGGCAGGCGACGCTCGGTGCGTTTCTGACCGACAAGCGCGAGGGCCAGCAGGCGCTGGATGCGGCCTATCAGGATGTGCTGGCGGCCTTTGACTATTTTGTCGCGGAAATCCCCAGTGATCAGCCGATCATATTGGCAGGCCACAGCCAGGGCAGCCTGCATCTGACCAATTTGCTGAAAGACCGGGTCGCGGGAACCCCGCTCGCCAACCGGATTGTCGCCGCCTATGTCGTCGGCTGGCCGGTTTCCGCAGAGAATGATATCCCGGAAATGGGTCTCGATGTCTGCGAATCCCCCGACCAGACCCGCTGCATATTGAGCTGGCAGAGCTTTGCAGAGCCCGCCGATTATGCGCGGATCATCAGAGTCTATGACACCACCATCGGTTTCAATGGCCAGCCGCGCAAGGACACTGCGCTGCTGTGCACCAACCCGATCAACGGCGATATAAGTTCCTCCGCGCCGGCTACAGCCAATCTCGGGACATTGGTCCCCAATGATGATCTGAGCGATGCCAGCCTTGTTGCCGGATCGGTGCCGGCCAGATGCGATGACCGGGGATTTCTCCTGATCGGCGATCCGCCGGAAATCGGGCCCTATGCGTTGCCCGGCAATAATTACCATGTCTATGACTATAGTCTGTTCTGGGCCAATATACGCGCCGATGCGCGCCGGAGGATGACAGCATTTCTGGCACCTTGATCTCCGATGATGTCGCGGCGTTCAATGCGGCCCTGCCCGACTGCGGCAGGCTGCTCGGTCTCGATATCGGCACAAAGACAGTCGGCATGGCGCTATGCGACTCCAACTGGACCTTTGCGACAGCGGCCGAAACCATCGAGCGGCGCAAATTCTCCAAGGATCTTGAGCGCATCAAAACGGTGATTGCCGAACAGCATATCGTCGGCCTTGTCGCCGGCCTGCCGCTCAATCTCGACGGCAGCCAAAGCCAGCAGACCCAGGCTGCACGGTCTTTTGCGCAAAATCTGAAACCGCTCGGCCTGCCGATCCTGTTATGGGACGAGCGATGGAGCACGCAGGCAGTCACCCGCGATCTGATCGCATCGGACGTCAGCCGGAAAAAACGGGCCAAGGTCGTCGACAAGATGGCGGCCGCCTATATTTTGCAAGGAGCCATCGACAGGCTTGCCGCGCTGCCATCATGACTCTATAGAACCCGCTTTAATGACATCGAAAAAAACCGCATCGTCGCAGACCTTTCCCGCCGGATCGGATGCTTTTCCACATCGCCATCTATTGGGTATCGCCGGGCTCCATCCCTGGGAGATATTATTTCTGCTCGAGGAGGCCAAGCAATGGGTCGATCTCAACAAGAAATCGAGCAAACATGCGGACAAGCTGGACGGCCTGACGGTCATCAATGCATTTTTCGAAAATAGCACCAGAACCCTGCTTTCGTTCGAAATCGCCGGAAAACGGATGGGCGCGGATGTCGTCAACATGCACGCGGCGCAATCGAGTATCAAAAAAGGCGAAACGCTGATCGATACTGCGGTCACGCTCAATGCGATGAAGGCGGACGCGATTGTCATTCGTCACGGCAGTTCCGGCGCGGTTCAGCTGATTGCCGACAAGGTCGACTGTCCCGTACTCAACGCTGGTGACGGCAGCCACGAACATCCGACCCAGGCTTTGCTCGATGCCCTCACCATCCAGCGGCGCAAAGGCGAGATCAGCGGGCTGACGGTTACCATTTGCGGCGACGTGATGCACAGCCGGGTGGCGCGATCGAATATCTATTGCCTGACGACGCTTGGCGCGAAAGTAAGGGTGTGCGGGCCACCTTCCCTGCTGCCGGCCGCGCTTGACCGGTTCAATGTCGAGGTCTTCAGCAATTTTGACGAAGCTCTCGAAGGCAGCGATGTCGTGATGATGCTGCGGCTGCAGAACGAACGGATGAACGGCGATTTCATTCCCAGTCCGCGCGAATATCATTATCTCTACGGACTGACGCGGGAACGGCTGATGCTCGCCAGCAAGGACGCGCTGGTGATGCACCCCGGACCGATGAACCGCGGCGTCGAGATCGACAGCGACGTCGCCGATGATCTGGGCCATTCCGCCATAACCGAGCAAGTCGAGATGGGCGTTGCCGTGCGGATGGCCTGTCTGGATATACTTACCCGCAAGTCCCGTGGTGTGGAGGGATGGTCATGAACAAGATTTTTACCAACGCACGCATGATGTTGCCGGGCAAAGAACAGCCTGAACAAGGCCGATTGGTCGTCGACGGTGATCGCATCACTTCAGCCGATAACGGTACGGACAAGCCATCCGGTGAGGAAATAGACTGCAAGGGCCGACTGATGGCGCCTGGCATCGTCGATCTCGGCGTTTTCGCGATCGACAAGCCCGCCTTTCATTATGGCGGGATCACCCGGGCCGCCTTGATGCCCGATCAGTCTCCGGTGCTCGATCTCCCCGCGATCATCAAGCATAATGCGGTCGAAGGCAAACCCGACCTGTGGTCACACCCGATAGCCGCGGCGACCAAGGGGCTGGCCGGAACACAGCTGGCCGAAATAGGTTTGATGAAACGGTCGGGCGCGAAAGCGGTTGCCACCGGCCGGCAATGGATCGCGGACAGCGGGCTGATGCTCAAGCTGATGCAATATTGCCGGTCACTGGATTTGCCGCTGATCGTACACAGCGAGGATGCGGGGCTGACCGGCGGTGCGGTTGCCACCAATAGTGAAACCGCAACCCGGCTGGGCCTGTCGAGTGCGACCGCGGCGGCAGAGGCCATCTCCATCGCCCGGGATATCACACTGGTGCGCGAAACCGGAGCCCATGTCCATTTCCGGCAAGTCACCACCGAGGACGGCTTGAACCTGATCCGCGCCGCCAAAGCCGATAATCTTCCGGTAACCTGCGGCATCACGCCCGCACATCTGCTTTTGTCCGATATCGCGATCAATGATTTCCGAACATTTACCAGGCTATCCCCGCCATTGAGGAGCGACGAGAATCGCCTCGCCTGTATAGCTGCGGTGAAGGACGGCACGATCGATGTCATCGCATCGGGTCACGATCCGCGCGGTGCCGAGGACAAACGATTGCCCTATGCAGAAGCGGCACCGGGAATGGCGGGCGCAGAGACCCTGCTGGCACTTTCGCTAACGCTGGTCCGCGACGGGACGATTTCCATTGGCCGGCTGTTCGAGCTTTTATCCACCAATCCGGCAAAGGTTCTGGCGGTAGACGCGGGTATGTTGGAGCCCGGATATCAGGCCGATTTCATCCTGATCGACGAAGACAGTCCGTGGCAGGTTGATACAAGGAAGATGGCCGCCGCTGCCGGCAATACGCCATTTGACGGGCTACCCGTCCAGGGCCGCGTAACCGCCATATATAAAGGCGGCAGAGCCTATTAGCTCCACCGCCTTCATGCGATTTTGATGATCTGTATAAACTAGCGTGAAGCGAGTTTTTTCGGTGCCTTGCTGGCCATACGGGTCGGGGCGGAGTGGTTGCCCGGTGCCTGACGCACGATGCAGTTGCTACCCTTGGCCTTGATACCGGCACACATGGCTTCGGCTGTTTGCGCGTTGCCAAAACCGACTGCCGCGAGGCGGTACAGGGTCTTGCCCTTCACGTTGATCCGCGAACTTGCATATTCAAAAGATTTCAGATCGCTGTTCCGGGCAGACATGATCCCCCAGGCGCGTTTTGCACCCTCGGCCGAAGAAAAGGCGCCCAGTTGAACCAGATGCGTTCCCGTTACCGAAGCAGCAGGCTTCGCAGCTGGCTGGTAGGCAGCTTTTTGTACCACAGGTTTAGCCACTGGCTTAACCGGCTTGGCCTCTGCTTTTGTCACGGGCGCGATAGCCGTTGATTTTGCTACTGCCTGGCTGGCCGGGACCGATACGGTCGCAACCTTGACGCTATTTTCCTTGGCCAGGAAATCCACATCATTGCCGGCCTTTGGAGCCGGGCCTACAGCCGCTAGCGGGCTGTTGCGGTCAAAGCTCGCGACTTCGCGGCCATAATCTTCATCGGAAGACGCGGCAACGCTGACCGGCACCTGCGTTGGCGAAAGCGCCAGCTGAACCGGTTGCCCCGGATCGTTCGCGACCGAATTGACGTTCAGAACGGTCGCAACGCGGGTTTCATAGGCACCGGGGCGAGCCATCTGGGCCCATTGCATGACACGCTCATTGACCGAAGCCGGTGACACGTCCTGGACCGCCATCAACTTGGCTTCTTTCCAGCGACCGTCGAGAGCGTAAGCCAGACCCAGATTCTGGCGTGTGCGGCCAGTGACATTGGATTCGCGGATAGCCTGTTCCAGAACCTCGATCGCGGTCTTGCTGTCGCCGGTGAGCGCCAAGGCAAGTCCGTAGTCAGCGGCGGGAATATATTGACGATTGTTGACGACAAGCGCTTTTGCCTTGTCGACTTTGCCCTGACCCAATTGAGCAAGGCTCAGGCTGAGGATCGTGCGCGCATCGGTCTTGCCAAGCTCCATGGCATCCTGAAAGCTGCGTTCCGCTGAGGCCATGCGGCCAGCGGACAAATAGGCCTGACCCAGTAGCGCCCGTGTTTCCGGATCACTGCCAACCCCGGCAACCGAACGTTCGGCATAGACAATCGCGGCTTCGACATCGCCTTTAGCCAGCGCCTTTTCAGCCTTCTTGGCATATTTGGCACCATCTTTGACCGTTGCCGTACCCGACACGGATGCGACGGAGCCGCCGCCAAAGGGACCACAACCGGTCAACACGGTGGCGAACACCATGGAGGAAGCAGCCATTTTCAAAATCACATCGCGTTTCATTTCTATGCCCTCGCAATAATAGTCAGTCTTATTTATTCAAAATTCGCTTCAAGCCCTGTTCAAGCAGCTCCGCGCGACGGTATGCGCTCGGCCAGTCCATCCAACTCGGGGATAGACCTCAAATATTCGTCCACAGCTTTGGTTACCAATTGCTGCGCCGAGACGTTTTTTACCGCCGTAGCGAGCCGCAATTTCAAATGCCTGTCCGGGTCCATCCGAAGGGTGAATGCAGTGGTTGCCTTCCGCGTGCGGGATTTCGTGGCCGGACGAGATTTTTTGATCGCGCGCTTCGGTTTCTGGACCGGTTCCGGCACCGTTGAATTGTCAACCAGCGGCTGAACTTCGCGGGAAACCGGCGTCGGCGCAGGCGCAGCAACAGGTTTTTCTTCGACCTTTGGTGCCTCGACTTCGATGGCCGGTTTCTTCGCCAGTTTGGCCGCAATTTCTTCCTGCTGATGTCTGACAACCGAACCGGGATTCGGGATCGCACCAGCCAGAGGATTATGGTGAATATGCTCTATCGGATGCGCTTCATGATCCGGGTCAACATCGTAACCCATGTCATTCCAGCCGAGATCCTCATGCTCATCACTATCGTGATTTTGCGAATTGTCGGGAAAATGCGTAAAGCCCTGACGACGCATCGCCGGCTTCGCACCACCTTTTCGGGCCAATAGGCTCGACGAAAGGGACGCCTGTGGTTTTGGTTCGCTCATTTTTTCAGCCCCTGCCATCACGAACCAACGACCCGCCGGCCAAAATTGCCGCCTGGACGTTGAGCACCTGGATTGACATTTTGCGCCATTGCCGGCGCGCTAAAGATTGTCCGGCGGAAATTTTTCTCGAGCCGGTCAGAAATATACGCCCAGAGCTGGACGACTTCCTGTGCCGACCGACCTTTTGGATCGACTTCCATGACCGTACGGCCATCGATCATCGACCCGGCAAAATCCGTGCGATGATGCACGGTAATCGGTGCGACCGTACCGTGCTGGGATAGTGCAACCGCCGCTTCCGAGGTGATCTTCGCTTTCGGCGTCGCGCCGTTGACGACGAACAGCAGCGGTTTGCCGGCGCGTTCACAAAGATCGACTGTCGCGCCGACTGCGCGGAGATCATGTGGACTGGGTCGGGTTGGTATCACGATAAGTTCCGCGACGGATATCACGCTCTGGATCGCCATGGTGATCGCCGGCGGCGTATCGATGACGGCCAGTTTGAAACCCTGCTGACGCAAGATCGCGAGATCGGAAGCAAGCCGGGATACGGTGGTTTGCGCGAATGCCGGCAAATCTGCTTCCCGTTCGTTCCACCAATCAGCGAGCGAACCCTGCGGATCGATGTCGATCAATACAACGGGGCCTGCCCCGGCCAGTTGTGCCTGTACAGCCAGATGACCCGACAATGTAGTCTTGCCGGAACCGCCTTTTTGCGAAGCCATTGCTAGAACTCGCACGCTCTTCCCCTTATTCATCATAGGCAGAATTTGCCCGAAGATTTCTATTCGGGTGCTTTTGTGACAGAGCAGGGCTAAAATAGGGTTAACAAGTTCAAGACGATTTTGAGTTTGTAAAAAAAAATTTACAACCGTCCATCGGGAAATGGATGAATGATGCTGCGAGTTTTTGCTAGACTTCAAGAGTTCCTGCGGTTTAGCACGGCGGAAACGGCTCGCATCACATTGTAATTATTATTTGAACACCAAGGAATAAACCATGAAAACGGCCAACCGAACCATCACTCATTTGCTTGGCATCATGCTCGTGGCAGCTTCTGCACCAGCCTTGGCCGATGTAAAAGCCGGCGTCGATGCATGGGAACGCGGTGATTTTACCACGGCGATCAACGAGTGGCGCGGACCTGCCGAAAAGGGTGATGCCGATGCGCAGTTCAACCTCGGGCAAGCCTATAAACTGGGTCGCGGTGTTTCGCAGGATCTGGGGCAAGCGGAGAAATGGTACAAGAAAGCTGCGGATCAGGGTCATCTGCAGGCCAATGACAATTATGGTCTGATATTATTCCAGAACAACCGCCGGAAAGAAGCCCTGCCCTATTTGCAAGCTTCGTCCGGTCGTGGAGAACCGCGCGCACAATATGTATTGGGCACCGGCCATTTTAACGGTGATTTTGTCGAAAAGGACTGGATCAAGGCTTATGCTCTTATGACCCGGGCGTCGGCGCAGCAATTGCCGCAGGCAACTTCCAACCTAGCCCAGATGGATCGCTTCATTCCGATCGAGGACCGGCGGCGCGCGATCGAACTGGCGGGTCAGATGGAGCAAGACGAGAAGCGGGTACGGACGGCCCAGATTGGCGGCTTTCGGCCTGTCCAGTCGACCGGAGCGGTGCAGACGGCGCAATTGCCGCCTTCGCAGCCCGCTCTGCCCGATCCGGCTCCAGCACCCGGACCGATCACTCCGGGCGTCACCTATGCGCCGAGCCCGAAACCCGTGCCGGCAGCGCCTGTCGCGACCCAGGCTCCGGTCCGTGCGGTTGCGAGCGGCGACTGGCGGGTGCAGTTGGGCGCGTTTAGCGACGAGAATAAAGCCAAGACCCTATGGACCAAGCTGGAAAGCAGCGTTTCCGCTCTGGCAGGACTGCAGCCCTATCTGGTTAGAGCGGGCGGCATCACCCGTTTGCAAGCAGGGCCATTTGCGACGCAGGCGCAGGCCGATTCAATGTGCAGCAGCGTGAAAGCCTCCGGCAATGATTGCATCACCAAACGCAATTAGGCCTCGGCTATCAACCTGTGGCTATCGGCTGACCCACTGGTCCGCCGCTATGCCCTGAATATATAATAGCGCCGTCAGATCATTATATCTGATCGCTACATCCGCAGCTTGCGCGGCCTTTGGTTTCGCGTGATAGGCGACCCCGAGGCCGGCTCTTTCCAGCATCGGAATATCATTGGCGCCGTCACCCACGGCAATCGTTTGTTCCATGGGCAGACCTGATGCATCGGATGCCGCCTGGAGCACTTCAACTTTTCGGGTCGAATCGACAATCGGTCCATCCAGGCCTCCGGTCAGCACACCGGCATCTTCCCCCAGAATATTGGCATGAAATGACCTGAAGCCAATGGCTTGCGCAACAGGCTTGGCAAATTTGGTGAAACCGCCTGACACGAGAATCGTTTCAGCGCCGCCCTGTGCCATCGTTCTCACAAGCGTCTCCGCACCGGACATGGTTCTCACCCGTTCATCCAGACATTGCTGGATGGCCGACGTGCCCAAACCCCTGAGGAGCGCCACCCTGCCCCGCAGCGCGTCCTCGAAATCCAGCTCGCCCTGCATGGCCCGTTCGGTGATTTCGGCAATTTGTGCCTTGATTCCGGCATAGTCAGCCAGTTCATCGATACATTCGACGGTGATCATCGTGCTGTCCATATCCGAAATCAGCAGCTTTTTGAGGCGATTGGCCTCGGGTTGCACCGCGATATCGACGTCATTTCCAATCAGTTCGAGACGCGCTCGCGCCGCGACCGGGTCGCCGTCGAAGAAAATGTCGAGCACGCGCCCGTCGATCAGCTCAGACTGACGGATAATTGTGGCATCCGCTCTGCCCAGGCTGATATTTGCAGACTGAATATCTCTCTCATTCAGAGATTCTTTTGCTATGAGCGTGGCGATGAACATGATTTCTCCGAAACTGGACAAGAATGTCGCGCTGATCGTCGGACCGACGGCCAGCGGTAAATCCGCCTTGGCACTGGAGCTTGCCAAAAAGCAACCCTCGGTGATCATCAATGCGGACAGCGCCCAGGTCTATAGCGATCTCAGAATCCTGAGCGCGCGCCCGAGCGAAGAAGAAATGGGCGGGATTGAGCATCAGCTGTTCGGCTATATCGACGGCGAGGAAGCCTGCTCCGCCGCGCGTTGGGCTCATGACGCCAAGACGGCAATTGCGGCAGCCCATGAGCGCGATATCCTGCCGATACTGGTTGGTGGCACCGGCCTATATGTCCGGATATTGCTCGACGGCATTGCGCCAATCCCTGAAATCGCTCCGGCAATCCGGCAGAAAATCCGGCAAATGGAACTATTGGAAGCATATCAGGCGCTGCAAAGTCTTGATCCCGTTTCGGCGGAAAGATTGAACCCGAGCGATAGCACCCGCATCCAACGCGCGCTGGAAGTGATCCAGTCGACCGGCAAGCCGCTGGACCATTGGCAAAAGCACAAGACTGGCGGCATTGGCGAGAATATCAAATTGCATCCGCTGATACTGCTGCCGCCGCGCGAATGGCTCTATCAGCGCTGTGACTTGCGATTGCACCAGATGATGGAGGAAGGCGCGGCGGAAGAAGTCGAAAATCTTCTGCAACGGGATCTGCCGCCAAATCTGCCGGTTATGCGGGCTATCGGAGTATCTGCCATCGCCGCCTGGCTAGCCGGTGACATCAGCCGGGAAGCCGCGATAGAGCGGGCACAGACCGCAACCCGCCAATATGCCAAGCGCCAATATACGTGGTTCCGCAATCAGGGCCCGCAAGGATGGCCGAGGCTTGAAGAACCATTAAATAATGATTTTGACGAGATAATTGAAACTATATTACGCGATTAGGCCTTGACATAACATATTCAGATATGTAGCGACCCCCGAATTAACTAAGCCTTGCCTATTGTGTTGCAGTGCATCATGGCGGGGCTTCAGCGCAAACAGACAGCTAATGGAGCATGATGTGGCCGAAAAAAGCGGCGCCGATATATTGGTCGAAACCCTGCTGGAACTAGGCGTGGATACCGTTTTCGGCTATCCGGGCGGCGCGGTGCTTCCCATTTATGATGCGCTCTACGAGCATCCGAAAATCAAACATATTCTGGTCCGGCACGAGCAAGCCGCTACCCATGCCGCAGAAGGCTATGCCCGTTCGACCGGGAAGCCGGGTGTGGTGCTGGTAACGTCCGGCCCGGGTGCAACCAATGCCGTCACCGGTATTACCGATGCCCTGATGGACAGCATTCCGATGGTCGTCATCACCGGCCAGGTCGCAACCAATCTGATCGGCACGGACGCTTTTCAGGAGGCCGACACGGTCGGTATCACGCGCCATTGTACCAAACATAATTATCTGGTGAAAAAGCCTTCCGATCTGGCGCAAGTCGTTCAGGAAGCCTTTCATATCGCTACCCAGGGCCGGCCGGGTCCGGTGGTCATCGATATTCCCAAGAATGTCCAGGTTGCAGCAACAGAATATAGCAGCAATGCGACCAGGACCAACACCCGCTATCAGCCCCAGACCGAGGGTGATTTCAAGGCGATCAACGCCGCCGCCGAAATGATCATGAACGCGAAAGCGCCGATCCTCTATACGGGTGGCGGAATCATCAACAGCGGTCCGAAGGCTAGCGAGACCCTGCGGGAACTGGCCGAATTGCTGGGATGCCCGGTAACCTCGACGCTGATGGGCCTGGGTGCGTTTCCGGCTTCGTCCGACAAATGGCTCGGCATGCTAGGCATGCACGGCACTTTTGAAGCCAATATGGCGATGAACAAGGCTGACCTTGTGGTCTGCCTTGGCGCTCGGTTTGACGACCGGATCACGGGACGGCTTGACGCTTTCTCGCCCAACAGCAAGAAAATCCATGTCGATATCGACCGTTCGTCGATCAACAAGACCATCCGGGTCGATCTGCCCGTCGTCGGCGACGTTGGCCGGGTGATGGAGCAATTAATCGCCGTGCTCAAGGGCCGCCGCTTTGCAACACCGGACCTTGCCGAATGGTGGTCGCGGATTGCCGGCTGGCGGGCAACCAACTGCCTCGAATATCCGGAGAGCAAGACGGAAATCATGCCGCAGGAAGCCATTCGCAAATTGTGGCAGGCGACGCATGAGCGCGAACCGATCATCACCACCGAAGTCGGGCAGCACCAGATGTGGGCCGCCCAGCATTTCGACTTCGAAAGCCCTAACAAGTGGCTGACCAGCGGCGGTCTCGGCACCATGGGCTATGGCCTGCCTGCCGCGATTGGCGCGCAGCTCGGCAATCCGGATGCTCTGGTCATCGATATTGCCGGCGAAGCGTCGATCCAGATGAATATTCAGGAACTCGGCACCGCAACCCAATATCGGCTGCCGGTGAAAATTTTCATCCTCAACAATGAATATATGGGCATGGTCCGCCAATGGCAGGAACTGACCTATGAAAGCCGTTATTCAAATAGTTACAGCGATAGTTTGCCAGATTTTGTAAAGCTCGCGGAAAGCTATGACTGGACCGGTATCCGCATTGAGGATCCCGCTGATCTTGAAGCCGGGATTCAGAAAATGCTCGAAACCGACGGTCCCGTAATGGTTGATTGCCGCGTCGCGCAGCTGGCGAACTGCTTCCCGATGATCCCGTCTGGCGCAGCCCATACCGAGATGCTGCTTACCGCAGAGGATGTTAAGGGCACCATGGACGACCAAGCAAAGGCCCTTGTCTGATGCATATTTACGAAGAAGCCGTTGAACGCCACGTTCTTGCAGTTCTGGTTGACAATGAAGCCGGTATATTGGCCCGTATTGCGGGCATGTTCACCGCGCGCGGATATAATATCGACAGCCTGACCGTGGCCGATATCAGCGAAGATCATGCCGTGAGCCGGATAACCATTGCCACCAACGGCCCGCCGCACGTCATTGAGCAAATCATCGCCCAGCTGGACAGGCTTGTTCCCGTGCATAGCGTGCGTGACCTGACAGAATCCGGACCGCATGTGCAGCGCGAACTGGCGCTGGTAAAAGTCGCCGGTAAGGGCGAGCATCGCATCGAAGCCATGCGGCTGGCGGATATTTACCGCGCCCGGGTCGTCGACGCGACAACCGAAAGCTTTGTCTTTGAAATTACCGGGGCTCCGGAAAAGATCGAGACATTTGTCAGCCTGATGCGCGAAGTTGGTTTGGTCGAAGTTGGCCGCACCGGCGTAGTCGCCATTGGCCGGGGACCAGATCCTGCATGAAACAAATACAGCGTCTCTAGACTGGCCAAATCTGGCGGCTGTGAGCGCCCTAACCCTATTCGCTATCATCTGATTATAAGGAAGAAAAATGAAAGTTTACTATGACGCCGACGCTGACCTCGGCCTGATCACCGGCAAGAAAATCGCGATTGTCGGTTACGGCAGCCAGGGCCATGCCCATGCCCAGAACCTCCGCGACAGCGGCGTCAAGGACGTAGCCATTGCGCTGCGTGCCGGCTCAGCCACCGCGAAAAAGGCCGAAGGCGCCGGTTTTCAGGTCATGACCAACGCTGAAGCTGCGAAATGGGCCGATATCGTCATGGTCCTCGCACCGGACGAGCATCAGGCTGCAATTTATGCCGATGATCTGCACGCCAATATGAAAGAGGGCGCTGCCCTCGCCTTCGCCCATGGTCTCAACGTCCATTTCGGCCTGATCGAGCCACGCGAAGATCTCGACGTGATCATGATTGCTCCTAAAGGCCCCGGCCACACAGTGCGCAGCGAATATCAACGCGGCGGCGGTGTGCCCTGCCTGATCGCGATTGACCGCGATGTGTCCGGCAATGCCCATGACGTTGCGCTCGCTTATGCATCCGGCGTTGGCGGCGGCCGCTCCGGTATCATCGAAACCAATTTCCGCGAGGAATGCGAAACCGATCTGTTCGGTGAACAGGCCGTGCTTTGCGGTGGTATCACCCATCTCATCCAGGCAGGTTTCGAAACCCTGACCGAAGCCGGCTATGCGCCTGAAATGGCCTATTTCGAGTGTCTGCACGAGACCAAGCTGATCGTCGATCTGCTCTACGAAGGCGGCATCGCCAACATGCGTTATTCCATCTCGAACACCGCAGAATATGGCGACATCACCAGCGGTCCGCGGGTCATCACCTCGGAAACCAAGGCGGAGATGAAGCGGATTTTGGAGGACATTCAATCCGGTCGTTTCGTGAAGAATTTCGTGCTCGACAACCGCGCCGGACAACCGGAACTGAAAGCCGCACGCAAGCAGGCTGCAGCGCATCCGATCGAGGAAACCGGCGCCCAGCTCCGCGCTATGATGCCGTGGATCGGCGCCAACAAGCTGGTTGATAAAGAAAAGAACTAGAAGACAGCGAGACCGGGCGACCCAATTTCAGGTCGCCCGGTCTCGAGCCGCCGCAAAGCTCAACAATTCTTCGGCAACCTCATGGTCGCAGTCTTTTACCAGTTCGCTGACCGCCTTGGTCAGGCTGGCAGTTTGATCAACGGTTTTCGATGCCATGCTCCATCCGGGAAACTGCCTCCGGACGATCACACCGCTCTTCAACCGGAAAATGGCATGATGGCGGGCATCCAGGGATATTCGTGCAAATGTCTCCTCAACCCGGTCTTGATCGCCTTCAAGATACTGCAAAAAACGCTTGTGATCCTGGATCAATATACCGGTGATGCCATTGCGATTGTTGTTCTTTGTCGCGGCGGCCAGAATCGTATCCAGCTCTTCACTCGATAACGGACGCTTCGGCGTACTCATATAAACGAGTCGATACATTCCACAGCCCCTCCCGTGGCCTCGAACAGCTCGTGATATTATATCGACCTTAAAGAATTGCAACATATAGTAAATTTTGATTTTTTGGCCGATTTGCCCGCCTCGTTCTGATCCGGTTTACCGCTGTTAACCGTCGGACTGCGCAATTTCTCGCTCGCAGGAGGCGGCCATGCATACATCCGTGTACCGATCAAAAAAATTGCACCGGCTCAAAAAAATCGTCCTCGATGGTTGATTTATCTGCGACTCTGGATAGATACAGCAGCATGACACGGTCTAAAGCTCTCTTGCTGCTACGACTTATACGCCCTTAGGCGTACCGTTGCTGCTGCCCGAATGGCGCAGCGCCCCGCCTAAGGGATGATTTACCAGACAATATAAGCAAACTCGCGAATTTGTGCCTTGCGCGCATCTTCCAGCAGCATAAGAGTAAAGTCATGCACAAGAACCCGTCACAAAAATACCGACCGTTTCCCCAGATAGACCTGCCCAACCGGCAATGGCCATCGCGCACTATAGACAAGGCGCCCCGCTGGCTGTCCACCGATTTGCGCGACGGCAACCAGGCCCTGATCGACCCGATGGATGGCCAGAAGAAGCAGCGGTTTTTCGATCTGCTGGTCAAAATCGGGATCAAGGAAATCGAGGTCGGCTTCCCGTCCGCCGGTGCCACCGATTTCGATTTTATCAGCGGTCTCGTCAAATCGGGCAAGATACCCGATGATGTCATGGTACAGGTATTGACCCAGTCCCGCCGCGACCTGATCGAAACCAGCTTTGCCAGCCTCGAGGGTGCGCGGGCCGCGATTGTTCATCTGTATAACGCCGTATCCCCCGCCTGGCGCGATGTCGTGTTCCGGCTCGACAAGCAGGGCGTCAAGGACATCGCCCGCGAAGGCGCGACCATCTTGCGCGAGCAGGCCGAGAAATATCCCGGCACCGACTGGCATTTCGAATATTCGCCGGAGACATTCTCGACCGCCGAACTGGATTTCAGTCTGGAAGTTGTGGAAGCGGTGATGGAAATCATCGAGCCAACCGCAGAAAAGCCGTTGATCCTCAATCTGCCCGCCACGATCGAAGCCGCGACACCCAATATCTACGCCGACCAGGTCGAGTGGATGTGCAACAATATCAGCAAGCGCGAGCATGTCGTGATCAGCCTGCACACCCATAATGACCGGGGTTCAGGCATTGCCGCTTCGGAACTGGGCATGATGGCTGGCGCGGACCGGGTCGAAGGCTGCCTGTTCGGCAATGGCGAACGCACCGGCAATGTCGATCTGGTGACATTGGGTCTGAATCTCTACACCCAAGGCGTTGATCCGGAACTGGATTTCTCCAACATGGACGAGATCGTAAAAACCGTGGAATATTGCAACCAGTTACCGGTTCCCGCTCGCCATCCTTATGCCGGCGAGCTGGTCTTTACCGCTTTCTCCGGATCGCATCAGGATGCGATCAAGAAAGGCTTTACCGCCCAGGAACAGCGCAATGACGAGCTGTGGAACGTTCCCTATTTGCCGATTGATCCCCGCGACCTCGGCCGCGACTATGAAGCGGTCATCCGGGTCAACAGCCAGTCCGGCAAGGGCGGCATCGCCTGGATCCTGGAACAGGACCACGGGTTGAAACTACCCAAACGGCTGCAAGCCAATTTCAGCCGGACGGTGCAGGAACTGGCCGACGAAACGAGCCGTGAATTATCCTCGGATGATATCTGGGTCGCATTCCAGAAACGCTATCACATTGACGGCAGCGGGAAATATAGTCTGATCGATTATGACGAGCGCGCCACCGGTGGCGAGCGCATTTTCGTCGGCAAGATCAAGGGACCCGATGGCGAGATATCTGTCAGCGGCCGCGGAAATGGCCTGATTTCCAGCGTGGTTGATGCCGTTTCTTCCGCTCTCGGCGCAACCCTCGAGATCGTCGATTATAACGAACATGCGCTGGGTTCCGGCAAGGATGCGCAGGCAGCCGCTTATATCCAGTGCAAGACGGACGACGGCAAAGAATTTTTCGGAGTCGGTATCAACAGCGATGTTGCCACCGCGTCGGTCCAGGCTTTGCTCAGTGCCGTGAACCGAATTTAAGCAGTCGGTTAAAATAACAGTAGAATATGCCGCTGCATCGGTTATTGCAGTGGCATATTTTTTCAGATCGGGGTTTCCATGACTTTACCAGCCATTTTCGACAATCTTCGCCTGCCGCTTATCGGCTCACCCTTGTTCATCGTGTCGGGGCCGGAACTGGTGATCGCGCAATGCAAGGCCGGTATCGTCGGCAGCTTCCCTGCCCTCAACGCCCGTCCGCAGTCGATGCTCGACGAATGGCTGCACCAGATCACCGAAGAGCTGGCGGCATGGAACCGTGAAAACCCTGACAAGCCTGCGGCGCCGTTTGCGGTCAACCAGATCGTCCACAAGTCCAATGATCGACTCGATCAGGACATGGCAACCTGCGCGAAATGGAAAGTGCCGATCGTCATCACCTCGCTGGGCGCGATCGAAGATCTGAACACCGCCGTAAAAGGCTGGGGCGGCATCACCCTGCACGACATCATCAACAACCGCTTTGCCCACAAGGCGATCGAAAAGGGCGCGACCGGACTTATCCCTGTTGCTGCCGGAGCCGGCGGCCATGCCGGCACGCTATCGCCGTTCGCCCTGATGCAGGAAATCCGCGAGTGGTTTGACGGTCCTGTTGCACTCTCCGGCTCTATCGGCAACGGCGCATCTATTCTGGCAGCGCAAGCGATGGGCGCGGATCTTGGCTATGCCGGTTCGGCTTTCATTGCCACCAAGGAAGCCAATGCCGATCAGGGCTATAAGGAAGGCATTGTCGAGGGCAAGGCATCCGACATCGTCTATTCCGACCTGTTCACCGGCGTGAAGGGCAATTATCTGCGCAAGTCGATCGAGCAGGCAGGTCTGGACCCCGACAACCTGCCTCAGGGCGACTATAAGACCATGGACTTCGGATCCGGTGGCAATACCGAGAAAAAGGCCTGGAAAGACATCTGGGGCTGCGGCCAGGGCATCGGCCTGATCAATGACGTGATGAGCGTACAGGACATGGTCGACCAGTTCACCGCCGAATATCGGGCAGCGCGGGAAAGCCTGAAAGAGCGGTTTAACTATTAAACAACCGCCGAGCGCCGGACGCTGTAACAATGGCTCTAATCTGAAAGGATATCATTCCTGATGCAAAAGCCATTGATCACCAACAGATTCGTCGAACGCTTCAATCTGTCGACCCCGATTGCCCTGGCCCCGATGGCCCTGGCTAACGGAGGGAACCTGGCTGCCGCATGCGCGCGTGCCGGAGCGCTCAGCCTGGTCGGCGGTGGCTATGGCGATCTTGTCTGGACGCAACGCGAATATAGCGAGGCGATCAGCCTGCTCGACGGCAACCAGGACAATTTGTCGCGACTGGGCTGCGGCTTTATCTCGTGGAAGCTCGCGGAAGACCGAAGTGCCTTTGACTGGTTGCTGGATCAACCGCAGAAACCCGCTGCGGTCATGCTGTCATTCGGTGATCCGACGGCCTTTGCCAAGATATTATCCGATCTTAATATCCCGGTCATTTGCCAGATCCAGACAATGGCGCAGCTACCGCAAGCGTTGGACGCCGGCGCAAGCGTGATTGTCGCGCAAGGCACCGAGGCCGGTGGTCACGGCATGAATGAACGCGAAGGCCGCAACACATTCACCTTCGTCCCGGAAATCGCTGACTGGCTCGCGAAACATTCTCCACAGACAATATTGCTCGCTGCCGGCGGGATTGCCGATGGTCGCGGTCTCGCGGCTGCAATGACGCTGGGCGCCGACGGCGCGCTGATCGGTTCCAGATTATGGGCAACCACGCAATCACTGGCCACGGAAAGTGCGAAGAATATCGCTCTGCAGGCCAGCGGAGATGACACCACCAGAAGCAGCATTTTCGACATCTTGCGGGGCAAAAACTGGCCGGAACAATTCGACTTTCGGGCGATCAGAAATAAATTGCACAGAAAATGGGAAGGCCGGATCGACGAATTGCGCTCCGACCCCGCGGCAGCGATGGAAGATTATGCCAGCGGTGCCGGTCAGGAAGATTATGACAGGGCCCATATAACGGTCGGTCAGGATGTCGGCCTGATCAACGACATATCATCGGCGGAAGAGGTGATCGACAACATCGGCCAAGAAGCAGCGCGCTTGTTGAACGGTGGAAACACCGGAAAAATAGCCACGAGAAGATTGGCCTGACATCGACAGCGCTTTGCCTATCGATATCCGGTTTCTGCAGCGGGTAACGATGCCTCACTACTGAATATCGGATTGTCCGCACCGATGGCGAAACGCCCGCCGACCAGCCCGACAAAGAGCAGCAATATCAGCAGCCAGATCAGGAATATGCCACTGGTGATTCGCCAGTTTCGCGGCGGCAGTCCCTGCACCAGAAAGGTCACGATTCCGGCTACGTTGATGCAGACAAGGTTGGTTGCCAGCAAGAACAGCGCCCTGAAACCAAGCACCTCCTCGCCGCTGCCGAGGAATAATCCGGCTGCGGCAATCGGCGGGACCAGCGCTACTGCAATCATCACGCCGACCAGCGAGAGCGAAGCGCCCTGACTGAACGCGAGGACACCTGCGGCGCCGCAGGCCAGCGCCAGAGCAATATCGGCGGGGTGTACGATCGTGCGGTTCCTGAGTTCGGGAACCAGCGGATCGACGTCGATGAACATGCCGAGCAGGAATGTGAACGCCAGAGCGGCCAATATTCCGACGACAAGCGTATTCATGGCGCGGCGGCCAAGCGAACGATCGCCGAGCGTAGCAGCCATCGCCATCGCCATGGTCGGACCAAGCAGCGGGGCTATGATCATCGCGCCGATGACCACGGCGGTCTGGCCGCTGCGCATCCCCAAGGCGGCGATCAGCGCGGAGAGGATCACCGTCAGCAGATAATTGGGGCGCAGTTCCAGACTGGCCTCGATATCGTCATAAAGCTCGTTGGTGCTGATCCGGTCCCGGGTGAAGAATATTTCCAGCTTGCTCGGCGGTTTGCTTTCGCCAGACGGGGACGACGCAATTTCCTCCAGCTCGGGGATTTCGGGCAAAACCGCCTCGACCTGAAGAACGAGGACCGAGAATCCTGCAATATTTTTGAAGTTCCGGTCGAGCTCGGCGATCAGCGCCTCGATCAACCGGCTGGCCACTAAGCAGGAAAATTTCTCGAGACCGTCGGGCACGGGTTCCTGCCAGAAACGGCTGCAATGTCGGGCAATAATCTCTTTGGTCCGTGACACTTCTGCGTCGGGTACAATGATCTCAACCAGCCTTGCAGACATATCCGGCTCCTTCCGCTTGCGCGACGGCATTCACGCAGGATCAGCTCAGTCCGACGATCCGCAATTCACCATCGTTTCAACGCCGGGAGCCTACATTTCCCCACGTTCGCGCCGTATCGCAAACCATTTTTCGACATTGGCATTATGCTCTTTCAGCGTGTCGGCAAAAATATGCCCGCCCTTGCCGTCTGCGACAAAGTAGAGCGCGCTGGTCTTCGCCGGATTCAGAACCGCCTCGATCGACGCGCGCCCCGGGTTGGCAATGGGGCCTTTCGGTAAACCCACCATCGCATAGGTATTATAGTCGTTAACCTGGGCAATTTCCGACTGCCTGATACGCCGTCCCAGCGGCTTTCCCTTGGTGATCGGATAAATGATCGTCGGATCGGCCTGCAGCATCATATTCTTGCGGACCCGGTTGCCGTAAACACCCGCTACCGTCCGCCGTTCCCGGGCTAACGCGGTTTCTTTCTCCACGATCGCGGCCAGAATCACCGCTTCCTCCGGTGTCTTGACGACGCTGGCTTTTGTCCGCTTCGGCCAAAGCTCGGCAAGCGTTTCCTTCATCGCGTCCTGCATCCGCTGCAACACCGCAGAGCGTTGCTCACCCCGTTCGAAACTATAGCTGTCCGGCAGAATAGAGCCTTCTGCAGGAACCGGAATATCGCCCTTGAGCAACTCTTCGGCCATCAATTTTTCATACACAATGATCGACGGCGTTCCTTCGGGAACCGTGATCAGCCGTTGCACCGATTTGCCGCCCTGCAGAATATCCAGAACCTGCGCGTTGCTCGCGCCCGCCGGGATTTCGAATTCTCCGGCCTTGATTGGCTCCGATCCACCGAGAATCTTTGCCCGGTTCAGGAATGTATCGGCGGACTTGATAACGCCTTCCGATTCCATGACTTTTGCCGCCATGGACAGACTGGAACCCGGCTTGATGATGATCGTGCGCTGCTGTTCCAGCGGACCGCTGCCGTTCCAGCCATAGAGGAAATTGCCCGCCAGCAGGACTGCAATGATCGCCGCTGCCGCCAATATCAGGCAACCGAGACGGCGCATTATACTAGATGGCTTTCATGATGATGCTGGCATTGGTTCCGCCAAAGCCGAAGCTGTTGCTCAGCACAGCCTTCACTTCGCGCTTTTTCGCGATATGCGGTACCAGATCGACGCCTTCACAACCTTCATCCGGGTTGTCGAGATTGAGCGTGGGCGGCACAATCTGGTCGCGCAGGGCAAGAATGCTGAAGATACCTTCAACAGCGCCGGCACCGCCGAGAAGATGGCCAATCGCCGATTTGGTCGAACTCATCGACATTGTCTTGAGGTCATCCCCGAACAGCCGCTTGATCGCCGCCAGCTCGATTGTATCTGCCATCGTCGATGTGCCATGCGCGTTGACATAGTCGATATCGGCGGTGGTCAGGCCCGAGCGTTTCAGTGCCATTTCCATCGACCGGTAAGCTCCGGTGCCGCCAGGATGCGGCGCGGTAACGTGATAGGCATCGCCCGACATGCCATAGCCGACAACTTCGCAATAGATATTGGCGCCGCGGGCCTTGGCATGCTCATATTCTTCCAGAACGACGACGCCTGCGCCCTCGCCCATCACGAAACCGTCGCGGTCCTTGTCATAGGGACGGGATGCAGCCGTCGGATCGTCATTGCGTTTGGTGGATAGCGCCTTAGCCTGGGCAAAACCGGCGATACCAATCGGACAGATGGTCGCTTCCGCGCCACCGGCCAGCATCACGTCGGCATCGTCCAGAGCGATCATGCGAGCCGCGTCCCCGATGCTGTGCGCACCGGTCGAGCAAGCGGTCACAACCGCGTGATTCGGCCCCATCAGACCATATTTGATCGAAACCTGACCCGAGATGAGATTGATAAGCCGTCCATGGACGAAATGCGGGCTGACCCGGCTTGGTCCGCGTTCCGCGAGAACCAGCGATTCCTTTTCGATTCCGGGCAATCCGCCTATTCCGGAACCGATAGAACAACCAGCGCGCAGCCGTTCTTCCTCGGACATGTCGGTAAGGCCGGCATCTTCAAGCGCCTGACCGGCGGCGTCGATACCGTAGATGATGAACGGGTCGACTTGGCGCTGAACCTTGTGGTCAACGCGCAAGTTGGGATCGAAGCCATATTCATGGTCCGCGGGTTTCACTTCGCAGGCGATATGACATTTCTGATCGGATGCATCGAAACGGGTGATTTTTCCCGCACCAGACTTGGAAGCCAATATATTGCTCCAGGTCGTTTCCACATCTCCGCCCAGCGGCGTTACCAGGCCCATTCCGGTTACAACTACACGGCGCATATCATGCCTCTCCTTGCGGGCTTCCCTGCCCTAAATCAAAAACGGCCACCGGTTCAGGATATTCCTCCCGGGCCGGTGAGCCGCTTTGCTGTCTTTCAGCGATCATTGGCCCCGAGGCGCGCCAGTTTTCGTGGCAGCGCCTCAAAATCAATTAGCCTTTGTTTTTGTCGATAAAATCGATGGCATCTTTGACGGTACCGATTTTTTCAGCCGCGTCGTCTGGAATTTCGACGCTGAATTCTTCTTCAAAAGCCATGACCAGTTCAACAATGTCGAGGCTGTCAGCGCCCAGATCATCGATGAAGGCAGCTTCTTCGGTTACTTTGTCGGCTTCAACGCCGAGATGCTCAACAACAATCTTTTTAACCCGGTCTGCAGTCTCACTCATGAGAGGTCCCTTTTTGTTAGGATGTAATTTCAATTTCGTCCTAGTGCGGTGACGCGCGCCTTGCAAGTGTCCGTGAAGTCGAAATCGCACTAGAGATGATGTTTTTAGGCAAAGCCCTAGGAAATCATCGCCATACCGCCATTTACATGGATGGTCTGGCCGGTGACGTAAGAGGCTTCCTGACTGGCCAGATAGACCACAGCAGCGCTGATATCGTCGCCTTTGCCCATTTTCCCCGCCGGAATCTTGCGGTTGATCTCGTCTTTCTGGGCATCGGTCAGTGCATCGGTCATCGGTGATTCAATGAATCCCGGCGCAACGCAGTTGACCGTGATATTGCGGGAGGCCAGTTCCTGGGCCAAGGCCTTGGACATGCCGACAAGCCCGGCCTTGGACGCAACATAATTGGCCTGTCCGGGATTGCCAGTCGCGCCGACAACCGAGCTGATCGAGATAATCCGGCCATGGCGCGCCTTCATCATCGGGCGAGCAGCGGCACGGATCAGGCGAAAGGCCGATTCCAGATTGACGCGGATCACGTCGGAAAAATCTTCGTCAGACATCCGCATCACCAGCCCGTCGCGGGTAATGCCGGCATTGTTGACCAATATGTCGAGCTTGCCGAGCTTCGCAACCGTGTCCGGGACCAGCGCATCGACTTCTTCCGCTTTGGAAAGATCGCAAGGCATGACGATATGGCCTTCACCGGCCATTTGCGGGATCATCTCCATCAGCACATGCATGCGCGTGCCGGAAAGCGCGACGGTCGCACCTTGTTCAGCGAGGGATTTCGCGATCGCCGACCCGATCCCGCCCGATGCTCCGGTTACCAGCGCGGTCATTCCGCTTAAATCAAACATTCCCAATTCCTTTAAAATTCCGGTCCATCAAGACCGACGATATTGCTGTTACAGACTTTTCAAAAAACTCTCGATATCGTCCATCGTTACAAGGCTGACGGTTTCCGCATCGGGCGCAATGCGTCCGACCATCCCGGTAAGGACCTTGCCGCCAAATTCGACAAACTGCCCGACGCCGGCTTCTGCCATATTGCCGACCGACTCGCGCCAGCGCACGGTGCCGGTCACTTGCTGGACCAGCAGTTCGCGGATTTCGTCGACGTCGGAAACGGGGGCCGCAGTGACATTGGCAAAAACCGGAACTATCGGCGAGAATATGCTCGCTTCGGCCAGCGCTTCTTCCATCGCTTCAGCCGCAGGCTGCATCAGCGAACAGTGGAAAGGTGCCGACACCGGCAGCAATATGCCGCGCTTGATGCCATGTTCCTTTGCCGCGGCTATCGCGCGCTCGATCGCGCCAATCTGCCCGGAAATCACAACCTGAGTCGGGTCATTGTCGTTGGCGACCGTACAGATTTCACCCTGTGAAGATGCGTTCGCCAGCGCGGAAGCCTTTTTGATATCGGCACCCAGCAGGGCCGCCATGCCGCCCTCGCCTACAGGCACCGCCTTCTGCATCGACTGGCCGCGCAATTTCAGCAATTCCGCTGTCGTCGTCAGGTTTAGAGATCCGGCAGCACAAAGCGCGGTATATTCGCCAAGACTGTGACCCGCTACATAAGAGCAGAGATCGCCGAGCGACTTGCCGCCATCTTTCTCCATGACCCGCAAGGTTGCAATGGCATTGGCCATGATCGCCGGCTGGGCGTTTTCCGTCAATGTCAGCTCGTCCAACGGCCCATCGCACATCAGCTTGAACAGACTTTGTTCCAGCGCATGGTCAACTTCTTCGAACACTTCCCGGGCGGTACTACTCGCCTCGGCAAGCGCTTTGCCCATGCCCACGGCCTGGCTACCCTGTCCCGGAAAAACAAATGCACGCATATCGACCCCTCAATTCTCGAATATATTTGGAGGAATTAGGCATGATTGATGGGTCATGCAAGCGCCGCGCATCTCTGAAGCGCATCGGAGGAAACCATTTGCGCAATTTTAATCGCGTGATTAAGCCGTCTCTATGACCGATGAGCTATTTGAAGAAAAGCTGGAAATCTATTGCAAAGCCACATTTGGGGCAGAGGGTGAATTCGGCCAATTGCGGAGACTTTCCGGCGGCGCGAGCATGGAAAGCTGGGCATTTGCTTATGGCGGGGAAGAATTTGTCCTGCGCCGCCTGCCCAGCGGCCTTTCGGCAGATGATGACGGATTGCGCGGCGTACCGCTTTCCGCCCAGGCCGATATTATCGAACTGGCCTGCTCTGTCGGGGTGACGGCCCCTCAGGTTCGAGGCAGGCTGAAGCCGGAGCACGGACTGGGAGAAGGCTTCATCATGGCCAAGGCGGAGGGGGAGACCCTGCCGCATAAAATATTGGACAATCCCGAGTTTGTCGAAGCCGAAGCCAGTCTCACAGAACAATGCGCTGGAGAACTGGCGGCCATCCACAAAATTCCGCTGGCCTCCCTGCCCGCTTCGCTGGAATATTTCTCGCCAACCGAACTGATCCACCTCCAGAAGGACAAATATGACGAGATTGGTGGCCAGATTCCGATCTACGAATATGTCTTCCACTGGCTGGAACAAAATGCGCCGGACGCATCCGACAAATATCTGGTGCACGGCGATTTCCGGATGGGCAATTTGATGATCGACCAGCGAGGCCTGACCGCAGTGCTTGACTGGGAACTGGCCCGGATTGGCGATCCGGTGCAGGATCTTGCCTATTTCTGCACTCCAAGCTGGCGATTCGGTCATTATGAAAAGGAAGCGGGCGGGTTCGACAGCGCGCAATCTTTCCTGCGCGCCTATGCTGCCGCAAGCGGCGCAGAAGTCGATCCGGACCGTTTCTGTTTCTGGCTGATCTATTCCACCCTCTGGTGGGGCATAGCCTGCATGGTGATGGGCCAAATCTGGCGCAGTCACGGCGACCGTTCGCTCGAACGCACGGTGATCGGCCGCCGCGTGTCTGAAGTAGAAGTCGATCTTGCCCTGTTGTGCGAAGAAATTTTGCCGGACGACATTTGCACGCCGCTCCACTGGACAGCGCCCGATTCCGGACCAGCGTCTGGCGAAACCGGCTATGGCGAGCTTCTGACCGCTCTTGGCGAATGGAACAAGACACAAGTCCAGCCCGGATTGGAGGGGCATGACAAATTCCAGTCCCGCGTCGCAGGAAATGCCCTCGGCATCGCGCAGCGGCAGGCGGAATGGGGTCCCGCTTTCCGGGACGCTGCCCGCACGCGCCTAGCCGCTATCGGTTATGATCATCGACAGCTTTGCAGCGGACTTTCAAAAGGCGAGATCGAAATTACCGGTTCGGGAGTCTGGGACCATCTGCGACTATCGGCCCTTGAACGACTGTCTATCGACCAACCCAAATATGCAGGCCTTAAGGTCGCACTCAACAAATGGAGCCCATCATGACCGCTTTCGAAATCCCGCAGGAAATTGAAGATTATCTGGCCGTGCTGGATAGCTTCATCGAAGCCGAAATCAAACCGCTCGAACGGCGCGACGACAATATCCGCTTCTTCGATCACCGGCGCGAAGATGCGCGGACCAACTGGGAAAACCAGGGGCTGCCCACCGAGGAATGGGAATCATTGCTGGTAGAAATGCGGCAGATCGCCGATGCGGCCGGCCATTATCGCTATGCCTTGCCGGAGGAATTTGGCGGCCAGAACGGTACCAATCTGGGCATGGCACGGATCCGGGAGCATCTGGCGCATAAAGGACTCGGCCTGCACAATGATTTGCAGAACGAGAATAGTATCGTCGGCAACCTCGTGCAGCCGCTGATGCTCCGCGACTTTGGCACCGAGCAGCAAAAACGCGACTATATTCCGGAGATGCTGGCCGGACGAATGGGCTGGTGCTTCGGTCTGACCGAGGAAGATCACGGTTCGGACGCGACATGGATGGACACGACCGCCGTCCGAGAAACCCGCGACGGAGTCGACGGCTGGCTGATCAACGGCAACAAGATGTGGACCACCGGCCTGCACAAGGCTTCGCATGTGATGACCTTTGCCCGGCACAGCGGCAAGGATGGCGACGCGCGCGGTATCGGCTGTTTCATCGTGCCGGTTGATGCCGAAGGCTTCAAGATCGGCGAATATATGTGGACATTCAACATGCCCACGGATCATCCGAAATGCTCCTACACCAATGTCTGGATTCCTGCCGACGCAGTGCTCGGCGATCTCGACAGGGGTCTCGCCTGCGCGCAGCATTTTGTCCACGAGAACAGAATCCGCCAGGCCGCCTCTTCACTCGGTGCCGCGCAATATTGCATCGATGAGTCGGTAAAATATGCCGGAGAACGCAAACCGTTCGGCAAGCCTTTGTCGGTCAATCAGGGCATCCAGTTCCCATTGGTCGAATTGCATACCGAAGCCGCCATGCTCCGCCAGCTAATCTACGCGACGGCGGCGAAGATGGACACGATGCCGAAACCGGATGTCGCAAAATATCTCTCCGCTCAGGTCAGCATGTGCAATTATCGCGCGAACCGTCTGTGCTGCGACGCCGCCGACCGCGCGATGCAGGTCCACGGCGGCATGGGCTATTCCCGCCACAAGCCATTCGAACATATCTACCGGCATCACCGCCGCTACCGGATCACCGAGGGTGCCGAAGAAATCCAGATGCGCAAGATCGGTGGCGACATGTTCGGCTTCCTGAACAGGAAGAAGTAGCAATTCAGGGTTGCATCGGGAGGCTGATCGTTCAATATCCAGGCGAAGAATTGTAACAAATCAGGTAGTTCGGACGATGCAGGAACAGTTGATTGACCGTATTTACGAATGTTCCATAGTGCCGGAGCTATGGCCCGATGTTCTGGATGAACTGGCGCAGATAACCGATTCGATCGGCGGCATGCTGTTTTCCGCCCGCAAAGCGGTAAACTGGACGGCTTCGGAAAGTGTGTTCGATGCGTTTGACACTTATGTGAAAGACGGCTGGTTCGAGAAATGTCCCCGGCGGACTTGCATGATGGGCAAATCGCAACCGACATTTTTTGTCGAGCAGGATTTCTGGAACGAAGAGGAACTGGCGAAGAATCCCTTTTACCGGGACTTCTTTCACCCGCGTGGCCTCGGCTGGTCGGCGGGAACGCTTCTGCAAATGCCGACCGGAGACAATATCGTCTTCAGCATTGAACGCCAACTCGACCAGGGACCGATCGAGCGCAATCACGTCGACCGGCTGAACGAACTGCGTCCGCATCTGTTGCGCAGCGCTTTTGTTTCGACCAGACTCGGCCTGCAACGCGCGCAAGGCGCCAGCGAAACACTTGCAAAATTCGGCCTGCCCGCCCTGGTTCTCGACGCCGAGGGCAAATTTGTCGAAGCCAATGACCGGGCCCAATCCGTTGCCGACTATGTGAAATTCAACGAAGCGGGTCGCCGCGTGGCTTTTTCGGATCGGCGTTCGGAGGCCTTTTTAACCAGCGCATTGAAAACACTGAACGTCGTTGCCTCGACCGACAGCCTTTCCTTCCCGATCCGCAATCAGGACGGCAATGCGGTTTTCGTCGGCCATGTCATGCCCATCACGCTGGCGGCCCATGATATTTTTGCCAATAGCTACGCGCTCCTATTCTTCACCCCGCTCGACCAGACGCGGGCACCGTCGACCGATCTGATGCGAAGCCTGTTCGACATGACCGTAGCCGAAACCCGCATCGCCAAAGGTCTGGTAAAGGGCCGTACGCTGGCGGAAATTGCGGAAGACGGCGGCGTGTCGATCACGACCGTCCGATCGCAACTGAGCAGCATCCTCGAAAAGACCGGCTGTGGCCGTCAAGCCGAACTGGTCGGACTGCTTGCCAATATCGCACTCGGTCAAAGCGACGAGACACCGGACAGCTAGGCCTCCCGTACAAACATCGACCCACAGGGTTGTTCCTTTCAAAAGACCATGAATATTCCCGGCCTTCATTCATTTGAATGATGAACCGTCTTTTTTCCCCGCGCATAAACAATCTCACGGTTCCTCGACGGGGAGCCAAGTTTTTCCGCCTGAAAAGCGGATCTATCTGCACAGGGAGCTAGAATATCATGACCAAGTCACAGTTTATCTCGACATCAGCCATCGCCTTTGCCGCAATGATCGCTTTCGGCGCGCCGGCACAGGCGGCAAAGCAAGCACCGGTCGAGCTGACACATTGCGATGCAAGCTATGGCACGATTGCTGTGGTCGAGGGCGATACACAGGGCTGGAGCAAATTCGGACTGGGCAGTCCGCGCGAACTGGTGACAGCCATTGCGCAGCAATCCGGCTGTTTCCAGGTTCATAGCGCCGCGAGCGCGACGCCGGCAGACTTCCTCGTCAACGTCATCGCCGGTGACGAGGAAGAGGTAGACCAGGGCGTACAGGCAGCAAAAGGTCTCGCGACAGATGCTTTCGTCCGCTCCGGCGCTGCTGGACAGATGCTCGGCAGCGTGCCGGGTGCCGGCGCGCTTATGGGCATGTTCGGCGGATTGGGCGGCAAGAAAAAAGTCGTTGCCGCAGGCATTCGCGTTGTCAGCCCCGCCAATGGCCAAACCCTTGTTGCCGGAACCGGAGAGGTCAAAAAATCGACCCTGTCGTTTGCCAGCGGCACCCCTTGGGTGGCTGGCGCCAACACGGCGGGCTATGCGGACTCCAAAGATGGCAAGATGCTGACCGAGGCGTTCATCATCGCCTATAATAGCGTTGTTTCCCAGGCCGGCGCGCTATCGGCTGTTCAAGTGGCAGCGCCTGCGGCCGAAGCGAGCGCGACATATACGGTTGCGATCGACACGAACCTGTACGCCAGCGCCAACAAAAGCGCCGACAAGGTCCGCGCATTACGCGCCGATACCGAATTGACACCAACCGGCAGCAAAGCCGGCCTGTTTGTCGAGGTCAGCGACAATTACGGTACGAAAGGATGGGTTTCGGTGGAAGACTTGCGATAATAGCGACCCGATCGCAAGACTGGCATCGTCTGGAAGGGTGCTTTCCGAACGGAGAGCGCCCTTTTCCCGTCTCAAGCCCCCGACGCCTGTGCCATTGCCGGAAACCCTGATGATTGCGGCATGTTTGGCTATCTCCGGCAGGGTCAGCCTTTGCAACATGAAGCCAGATATCCGTACTCAGAATATTTAAGTTTGAGGAGGAACTTCTTCGACTGTGCCGAAGAAGCGCAAAACCAGATTTCACTCGTCAAAGAAGAGAAGACAGTAATAAATAGCCCTGTTATTCAATGTCTGAAATACAGCCGATTCGCTGGCATCTCGACGGGGGTAGAGTGATTTGATCAAAAGCTTTAAGCAGCTACACGCTGCAATTATTGTATCATTTTTGATCGTATCTCCGGCACTTGCTGGAGAAGTACCGCTATACCAGCCAGCACCAGACTGGATCGAAACTTTTGATATCGAGAGTGTTTTAGCGGCCAAAGAATCCAGCAATGATCTGATTGTGGCGGTGGACCGTCAGGTAAAGATGGAAGATGGCCAGACGTGGCAATATGCCGACGTTATTCTTCGCGGCGGTTCCAGCGAAACTCTGGCCCAGATCGGTCGGTTGCAGGGAATGTGGAATCCCGAGCTTGGCGATTTCATTGTCCATAACGTCCAGATTATCAGAAACGGCGAAAGCATCGACCCGTTGGCCGACGGCAAGACATTCGATATTCTGCGGCGGGAAGCCGGGCTGGAAAAATTACAGATAAACGGGGTTTTGACCGCTTTTCTCCAGCTGGAAGGTTTGCAAATCGGAGATCTGGTGCGTTTGAGGGCGTCAACGACAATACGCGATCCGGCAATGGGCGGGCATATGCAACTGGTCGAGCCTTTGTTGGCCGAGCCGATCCGGCTCCAATTTGGTCGGTTTAAGCTAATTTGGCCCAAGGCTGACAATGTTCGCTGGCAAGTCGCTGGCAAAGATGCGGAATCTAAAATTAGCACGAAAGGTGCGTATAAGAATCTAATCATCGAACAGCCACTTCCAAAACAGCAGGAATCTGTGCCGGGCGCACCGTTGCGCTATGTAATCAACCCTATGATTGAAGCCACCAGCTTTGAGGACTGGGCTGCTGTTTCACGAACGGCTGCCCGTTTGTACAACATTGAAGGCCTGATCGCAGAGGGTAGCGCTCTGGCCAAAGAAGCTGATATCATAGCAGGCCAGACCTCCGATCCGAAAGAAAGAACCGCAGCAGCCCTGCAACTCGTTCAGGACAAGGTCCGCTATCTGTTCAATGGTCTCGGCGGGGGCAATTATACACCGCAAAGCCCGGACAAGACATGGACTCTGCGTTACGGAGATTGCAAGGCGAAAACACTCTTGTTGCTTGCGCTTCTTGACCGCCTCGGCATTGAAGCCCAGCCTGCCATGGTCCACACAACGCTAGCTGACGCGTTATCGGAGAGACTACCGACCCTTGCCGCCTTTGACCATATTATTGCACGAGCGACTATCGATGGACGTGTCTATTGGCTGGATGGAACCCGAAGCGGTGACCGGCTTGCGGACTTGGCTGACACACCCGCTTTTCGATATGCTCTTCCGCTGGAAACCGGCGGCGCCGATCTCGAGACGATCGAATTGATGCCTATGCAACGACCTCTGGCACAGATCACTCTGTCGATCGACGCCAGCGCCGGCATCGGCTTCCCGGCACCCTATGCTTTGACGATCGTTAGTCGCGGACCAGTGGTTGAACAGATGAGTGCCGTCAAGAATTCGGTCTCCTCAACCGAATATGAAGAGTTGCTGGACGGGTTCATTACACAATATGCCGGCGACAAGGCCAGCATAACGGACAGAGAGGCCCTGTTCGACGAGGCATCGGGTACCGTATCGGTAACGGGTCGCGGTCTAATGACCTCAAGCTGGGCCAACGAGCACAACCGACGGACCTATTCAATCGACAACTATCTCGATAATACCGAGGTATTGAGCAATCGGACAAAGGCTGAATGGCAAGCCATCCCATATGCGATGCACTATCCCGGCTATTATGTTCGCAAGCTTCAAATCGTTCTGCCAAACGAAGGAGAAGGCTTCGAACTGGTAGGCCAAGCTGATGTAGCGGGGACGATAGCGGGATACGAGCAGCTGCGAAAATCGGAAATCGTCGAAGGTAAGCTCTCGGTTAACGAGTTCTGGCGTACCGCCATGTGGGAGCTTCCCGCTGACATGGTGACGGCAGAGCGGGCGAAGCTGATGAAAATTCAATCGGAAAAATTGCGAGTCAAGGCTCCGGAACTTTATCCACCGGCGTGGCTCGAGACGAAAACTGCAGTTGAAAACAATAAGCTCGAGCCAATCATCGCCGCCTATAAAGCCGATATCGCCCTGCACCCGGACGATTCGCGCCCTTATGAAAATTTTGCACGATTCTACCAGGGCACCTACCAATATGCGAAAGCCGCCGAGCAGCTTTCTTTCGCCCTCAAACAGGAGGAAAATCCGGAAACATATGTTTGGCTCGCCAGCCTATACCATATTACCGGTGACAAGCGTGCCATAGAAGCCGCACATAAGGCGTTGGAACTAGACCCCGCCTCCCTGGCAGCCATCTCCGCTATTGCTGAAATATATGCCAAGCGTAACCAGACCGACAAAGCGTTGCAGTTTCTGGCCACGGTGGAAAATAACGGGGTGGATGAGGATGCCATCGCCTCCGTAAAAGCCGAAGTGATGATGTTGGAAGGCAAATATGGTGAAGCGCTAGCCATTGTTGATAAGCTATTGGCCAAAAAGCCGAACGATCCGGAATATCTCAACCTCCGCTGCTGGAATAAAGGCCGGGCAAATGTCCAGTTGGACACCGCATTGAAGGATTGCACAAAGGCGATACAACTGGCGGAATCGTCGAGCGCTATTCTGGATAGCCGTGCTTTGGTATTCTTCAGACTGGGGCAATTTGACGACGCCATGTCGGATCTGAATACGGCACTCGACTTCAACCCCAATCTGGCGCCGTCCTTATATTTGCGCGGGATGACATATTCCCGATTAGGCGAGCAGTCCAAAAGCGCGTCTGACATTAGCGCTGCCAAATATATGATGCCGAAAATTGTTGATGACTATGCGTTCTTAGGCCTTGTCCCTTGACCCAAAGCCGCAAGACCATATTCTAGATCATTCGCAGATTGCGGACGAAATCGTGACTCTGAAATGCCGGGTTGCCGGCAAATAATAATACGCACTTTATATACACCTCTCTTCCCTTGCATTCCCTCCGCAATTCCGCCATAGGCGCCGCTTCCGCGTGAACCGGCCTGTCCGACTCATCTGGAAAAAGAAGAAAGCCGGAGGGGCGTTCGCATGGTGCGGCGTCAGCGATCGGCGGTAAATGAAGGAATGATTGCATGCCAATGTATGAGCATGTCTTCCTTGCGCGACAGGATCTGAGCCAGTCTCAGGTTGATGCCCTTGCGCAGGAAGCCACCAAAATTGTTGAATCCAACGAAGGCAAGGTCGTTTTGACCGAAACCTGGGGCCTGCGCACGCTCGCCTACAAGATCCAGAAGAACCGCAAGGCACATTATGTCATGCTGCGTCTTGACGCGCCAGGCAGCGTTGTTCTCGAACTCGAACGCCAGACCCGGATCAACGAAGATGTTATCCGTTTCCTGACCATCCGCGTCGACGAGCATGAAGAAGGCCCGTCCGTGATGATGCGTAAACCCGACCGCGATCGCAAACCGCGTCGCGATTTCGACAACAACTAAGCCAGAGAAGGAGTTAAAACATGGGACGTCCATTTTTCCGTCGCCGCAAAAGCTGCCCCTTTTCCGGCAAGAACGCACAACCAATCGACTATAAGGACGTGAAGACGCTGCAGGGATTCATTTCCGAACGCGGCAAGATCGTACCAAGTCGTATCACCGCAGTTTCAGCCAAGAAGCAGCGCGAGCTTTCCAAAGCTATCAAACGCGCTCGCCACATTGGCCTCCTGCCTTACCTCGTGAAATAGGAGCGAAACAATGGATATTATTTTGCTTGAACGCGTAGAGAAACTCGGCAGCATTGGCGACATCGTCACCGTCAAAAACGGCTATGCCCGCAATTTTCTGCTGCCTAACAAAAAGGCCCTTCGCGCCAATGCGGCGAACAAGAAGGTCTTTGAAGCCAATCGCAAGCAGATCGAAGCTGACAATGAAACGAAGCGCAAGGAAGCCGAAGCGGCATCCGGAAGCATCGAAGGCAAGCAGATCGTATTGATCCGTGCATCGTCCGCTAGCGGACAGCTGTACGGTTCTGTGTCTGTGCGCGATATTGTTGAAGCGCTGAACGCTGACGGCAAGGGCACCGTGGTAGAAAAGAGCATGGTCATTCTGGAAAAACCGATCAAGACCCTCGGTGTTTTCGATGTCCGCGTTCGACTCCACCCGGAAGTCAATGTCAACATTCAGGCCAATGTCGCCCGTTCTGACGACGAAGCTGACATGCAAAAAGACGGTGTCGACGTGATCGCTCAAATGTTTGAAGACGATCAGGCCGAACTGGCTGCTACCGCACTCTCCGCTGATAGCGAAGACGCCGGTGAAGAAGTCGAGGGTGAAGAAGCCGTCGATGCAGCTGCCGAAGTCGAAGCAGCTCCGGAAGCCACAGAAACTGAAGAACAGGACGAGACCGCAACCAAGGAATAGTCCTTTCCGAACCAATCATTGAAAGCCCGGGTCCGGAACGTCGCAAGACGCTTCACCAGACCCGGGCTTTTTCTTTGGAACTTGCATTAACCACGGGCTGACAGATCAGCCTAACGGCCATGCCTGCTTTACAGGCGACACTATGCCGCAGGACAGTTGAGCGACCTGCAGGCGGTGCAATATAATCTGATGCGACGATGGATGCGTTGAGCAGCGTTTCCGCTCAATAGCCCATCAGGCTCATGACTTCCTCGCGACTGCGCGCATCTTCCAGGAAGCAACCCAGCAAACGGCTGGTGGTCATCGACACACCCGGTGTGCGCACGCCGCGCGCGGTCATGCAGCTGTGGCTGGCTTCGATCACCACGGCCACGCCATCGGGTTTGAGGTTTTCCCAGATACATTCGGCAACTTCAGCCGTCAGCCGTTCCTGCACCTGCAGACGCCGCGCGAATCCGTGGAGAACCCGAGCGAGCTTGGAGATGCCGACGACCTTGTCGGTCGGCATATAGGCGATGCTGGCCTTGCCGATAATCGGCGCCATATGATGTTCGCAATGGGAGTGGAAGGGTATGTCCTTGAGCAGCACCAGTTCGTCATAGCCGCCAACCTCCTCGAAGGTCCGCGCCAGGTGCATGGCGGGGTTTTCCGCATAGCCTTCGCAATATTCCTTCCAGGCCCGCGCCACGCGCTTTGGCGTGTCGATCAGCCCTTCGCGCTCCGGATCTTCGCCCGACCAGCGCAACAATGTCCGTACCGCCTCCTGAACCTCGTCGGGTACCGGAATTTTCTGGGCTTCGCGCTCGGCAAGAGCGTCTTCGATAGAAAGGGAATGGTCGGCCAAAACAGGTCCTTCGGTTCATCAGGTTTGTTACCGATAAACTAGGCCAGCATCGGACCCCGCGCAAGTGCACCTTGGGGCATGATCCGATAAAAGAAGGAAAGGTGGTGCGCCCAGAGAGATTCGAACTCCCGACCCCTTGATTCGTAGTCAAGTACTCTATCCAGCTGAGCTATGGGCGCTAACCAGACGGTGCAGATAGGGGGTCAATTCCCCGCTGGCAACCCATAATTTGCGTTGCCGGCCCTACAATCAAAACAATCTTGCCTCGTTCGCGCTCACCGCCGGATACGGAAGCCTGAATGAGGCAGAATTGTCATGCCGCCTGCCCTCCGCATCCCGTGCGGGGGGCATGATTCTATTTGTTCCGCAGCGCCGCCTGTGCCGCTGCCAGACGTGCGATCGGTACGCGATAAGGCGATGCGCTGACATAATCGAGACCGGTTTTCTCGCAGAAGGCGATCGAGGCCGGGTCGCCGCCATGTTCGCCGCAGATGCCTAGTTTGATATTCGGACGCGCGGCCCTGCCCCGTTCGGCGGCGATTTCGATCAGCTGGCCAACACCCTCGATGTCGAGACTGACAAACGGATCGCGCGGAAAGATACCCTTGTCGACATATTGGGTCAGGAAACGGCCCGCATCGTCGCGGGACACGCCCAGAGTGGTCTGGGTGAGATCGTTGGTGCCAAAGCTGAAAAACTCGCCATGCTCGGCAATTGCGCCGGCCATCAGGGCAGCGCGTGGCAGTTCGATCATCGTGCCGACGAGATATTCGATCTCGCGGCCTTTCTCGGCGAAGACTTCCTTCGCCATCCGGTTGACCACATCCTTCATCAATTCCAGCTCACGCGCGGTGGCGACGAGCGGGATCATGACTTCAGGAATCGGCGCTTCGCCGCTGGCTTCTGCGACTTCACAGGCGGCTTCGAATATCGCCCGCGCCTGCATCTCGTAGATTTCGGGATAAGTGACGCCGAGACGGCAACCGCGATGGCCGAGCATCGGGTTGAACTCGTGCAATTCATTGGCCCGCTGTTTCAGCGTTTCGACGCCCACATTGGCGGCTTTCGCAACTTCTTCAAATTCCGACTGGTGATGCGGCAAAAATTCGTGCAGCGGCGGATCGAGCAGGCGGATGGTCACCGGCAGGCCGACCATTACCTCGAAAATCTGGCGGAAATCATTGCGCTGTTCGGGCAGCAGTTTTGCCAGAGCAACCCGGCGACCCGCTTCGTCCGGTGCCAGGATCATCTGGCGAACAGAGGTAATCCGCGCGGCATCAAAGAACATATGCTCGGTGCGGCACAGGCCGATGCCCTCGGCCCCGAAATCGCGCGCGACCTGGCAATCGAGCGGGGTTTCCGCATTGGTGCGGACGCCAAGGCGGCGGACCTTGTCTGCCCAGACCATCAGGACGCCGAAATCGCCGACGAGCTCAGGCTGGATCGTATCGACACGGCCGGCCATGACCTGACCATTGCTGCCGTCGATGGTCAGCATATCACCTTCCTTCAGCTCGCGGTCGCCGACCTTCATGACCTTGGTTTCATTGTTGATCGAAACCGTACCGGCACCGGAAACACAAGGTCTTCCCATGCCTCTGGCGACCACAGCGGCATGTGACGTCATGCCGCCACGCGCCGTCAATATGCCTTTGGCGGCATGCATGCCGTGAATATCCTCGGGAGAGGTTTCGATCCGGACCAGAATGACGTCATCGCCCATTTCGGTGCGCCGCTCAGCGGTATCGCTGTCAAACACGATCAGGCCGCTGGCAGCACCGGGAGACGCCGGCAGGCCGGTGGTCAGCACGTCGCGCTCGGCTTCGGGATCGAGCGTCGGGTGGAGCAGCTGGTCAAGCGCCATCGGATCGACGCGCAACACCGCTTCTTCCTCGGTGATCAGGCCATCATGCGCCATATCCACGGCGATTTTCAGTGCCGCCTTGGCGGTACGCTTGCCCGAGCGGGTCTGCAGCATCCACAATTTTCCGCGCTCTACGGTAAATTCGATATCCTGCATGTCGCGATAATGGCGCTCGAGCAGATCGAAGACGTCGGTCAGTTCCTTGTAGGTTTCCGGCATCGCCTCTTCCATCGACAGCGGCTTGGCATTTGCCTGTTCGCGCGCGGCTTTCGAGAGATATTGCGGAGTGCGGATACCGGCCACAACATCCTCGCCCTGCGCATTGATCAGCCATTCGCCATAATAAGCGCTGTCGCCGGTCGACGGGTTGCGGGTGAAGGCAACGCCGGTCGCGCTGGTTTCGCCCATATTGCCAAAGACCATCGCCTGGACGTTGACCGCGGTGCCCCATTCGGAGGGGATATCGTTGAGACGGCGGTAGACTTTTGCCCGGTCCGCCTGCCAGCTGCCGAATACGGCGCTGACCGCGCCCCAGAGCTGGTCATTCACGTCCTGCGGGAAAGGCTTGCCCCATTGCTTCTCGACCAGCGCCTTATATTCGCTGACGAGAGCCTTCCAATGCTTAGACTCCATCTCGGTATCGGTGAAAAAGCCATTGTCTTCCTTGGTAATTTCAAGAGCCTCTTCAAAGGATCCATGGTCGAGTTCGAGAACCACATCGGAATACATCTGGATGAACCGGCGGTAGCTGTCCCAGGCAAAACGCTCGTCGCCGGAGGTCTTGGCCAGACCTTCCACGGTTTCGTCGTTGAGGCCGAGGTTGAGGACGGTGTCCATCATGCCGGGCATCGAGGCGCGGGCGCCGGAACGCACCGAGACCAGCAGCGGATCGGCAGCGTTGCCGAATTTCTTGCCGGTGACGGATTCGATATGGGCCACGCCCTGCGCGACTTCGGCGGTCAGGCTGTCGGGATAGACTCCCGCGTTGTTCATATATTCGGTGCACATTTCGGTGGAGATCGTGAAACCAGGCGGTACCGGCAGCCCGATATTGGCCATTTCGGCAAGATTGGCCCCTTTGCCACCGAGCAGGTTGCGGGCTTCTGTTGAATCAGCCGGCGCGCCGTCTGAATTCATGCCGCCACCGAAACGATATACATATTGGGTCATTGCACGACTTCCTCTTTATTTTGATTTTTTTGCCATTGCGCAAAAATTGCGTCACCGAGTGTACGAAACAGAACAAGACGGGGCATGGCGGCAAAACGGACCGCCGTATAATGGCCCTTGATCGCCTGCTTTTGTTCAACCAGTTCCACCTTTGTCCAAGGTATGAACAAAGGCGGATGGAATGTTCGGAAAAAACGCCCCATTCTCAGATAAATGCCATCATCGCTATACCCGACCGTGACGCAATGGCGGTAATTGGCCGGCATGAAATCACTGCCGACCATGATCGATTCCCCGTAGAATATCTTCACATCCGCGGGAAATTCCCGTTGGCCCCGATCAGTCAGGGCATAGGATTGCCAACCTCTGAGCGCCGTGAAACCGCATATTAAAAAGTACATAATTGCCAGAAACACCAGAACAGCGGCAAAGATGATGATCAGCCATGCGTAACCCGGAAGAAAGCTCAAATCGTAAAGCGGTTGAACAGTCTTCCCCGTATCCATGAGACCGTTAGCCTTCAATCTTCGAGAAATCAGCGACCTGGTGAACGGCGTTGCGGAAGCGCGCGAGCAGGGCTAGCCGCGCTTCGCGCTTCGTTTCGTCCTCGTCGTTCACGGTCACATCCTCGAAAAACTGGTCAATCGGTCCGCGCAACGCCGCCAGCGCGGTCATCGCCGTTTCGAATTGCTCGGCGGCGATCGCGGCGGTGACTTCCGGCTGTGCGGCGTCAAGCGCGTCGATCAGCGCCTTTTCCGCTTTTTCGGGTGTGTAGGAAAGCGGTTTTGCGTCACCCTCCCCGTTCGTCTCGAGCGAAGTCGAGAGACCCTGCGCACTAACATCCGTGTCTCGACTACGCTCGACACGAACGGCACCAGCGCCCTCTTTCTTCAATATATTCGAAGCCCGCTTGTAACCGGCGAGCAGGTTCTCGCCGTCCGCGGTTTCCACAAAAGCCTGCAAAGCCTTAACCCGGGCGAGCAAGCGCACCAGATCATCTTCACCGCCGAGCGCGAATACCGCGTCGATCAGGTCATGACGGACGCCCGCCTCGCGTTGCTGTACTTTTAATCGGTCGGCGAAGAAGTCGAGAAACGGAGACAAAACATCATCAACTTCTACCGGTTCAGGAATTACTCCGATAGAAGCTCCAATGTTGCCTAGCTCAACCTTACCATCGATTACGATTTCAAAGTTGTTTGCATCCTCGTATCTGACGTCAGCCGTTTCTGCTCTTAGCATTCTGTCGATCCAAAATCTCCAATCACCCGCCTCGTCTTCGATAGCTTGTAATTTCGAAATCCATCCAATCGGAATAAACGCGGTTCTAAGAGCGGAGACCAACGGAATCCGTAATTGATTTTCATCAACTATCTTAATTACCGCTAAAGCTGCTCGTCTCAACGCAAACGGGTCCTTCGAACCCGTCGGCTTCTCATCAATCGCAAAAAACCCAACCAAAGTATCCAGCTTATCCGCCAGACTCACCCAAACCGTCACCGGATCGGTCGGCACATCATCGCCCTGCCCGACCGGCTTGTAATGATCTCTGATCGCGTGCGAGACTTCTACCGGAAGTCCTTCTTTCTCTGCATAATAGCCGCCCATCAAGCCTTGCAGCTCGGGGAACTCGCCGACCATTTCGGTGACGAGATCAGCTTTGCAGAGACGTGCAGCCAGTTGAGTCTGTTCTGGGTTGGCACGGAGTAACCCAGTCCCTTCTAAAGACGCCAACCACTCAGCCAACTTGACTACACGCTCTACCTTGTCGGCAACCGTTCCCAATTTCTCGTGGAACACAATGTTGCTCAATTTCTTCGCATGATCCTCCAACTTGGTCTTCTGGTCAAGTTCCCAGAAGAATTTGGCGTCGGAGAGCCGCGCGGCGAGGACTTTTTCATTCCCTGCGATAATTGCTTTTCCGCCATCGCTGGCGTCGATATTTGCCGTACAGACAAAATTCGGGGCGAGAGCGCCCTGTTTGTCGCGGCAGATGAAATATTTCTGGTTCACCCGGGCGGTCAACTGGATCACCTCTTCGGGGACATCGAGGAACGCGGGATCGAACGACCCGAGCAACGGCACAGGCCATTCGGTCAGGCCGGCATTTTCGATCACCAGGCCTTCGTCTTCGACCAGATCCAGTCCGGCATCCGACGCCGCCTTGGCAGCCCCGTCACGGATGATATTCTGGCGCTCTTCATGATCGACCAATACGTGGCAGGCGCGGAGCTTTTCAACATAGTCACCGGCGTTTCCGATGGTGATGCGCCCGGGTTCCGTTCGCCCTGAGCTTGTCGAAGGGTGCTGCGCGTCCGAGACAAGTGCTTCGACAGGCTCAGCACGAACGCTATTTGTTACCTGATGGTGAAAGCGATGCCCGACAGTATCATAGCCTGACGTCATGCCGTCAATTTCGCACGCGACCAGATCATCGCCCAATATCGCGACAATGCCGCTGAGCGGCCGCACCCAGCGCAGGCTTTCGGTCGACGCACTGACGTCACCCCAGCGCATCGCCTTGGGCCATGGAAAGGCCTTGATGATCGCGGGAATGGCTTCGGCCAGAACATCCTTGGTATCGCGGCCCGGCTTGTTGATCACCACGAAATAGGTCGGTCGCCCCTTGACGTCACGCACTTCGAGCTGGTCGCGGGTGACGTCATTCTTGCGGCAGAAACCCTCTACCGCCTGATCGGGTGCGCTTTCCGGCGGTCCCTTGGCTTCCTCGCTGACCGCTTCGGTCTGCGCGGGCAGGTCTTTGGCGATCAGAGCAAGACGCCGTGGCGTCGAATAGACGGTGACGCCACCAGCCTCCAAGCCGGCTGCTGCCATCTGTTCGGTGAACAGCCGTTCGAGGTCGACGCGCGCTTTTGCCTGCATGCGGGCGGGGATTTCTTCGGATAGCAGTTCGAGGAGGAAATCGGTCATCTATTTCCTCCCTGTTGCGCAGCAATGGGGAGGTGGCGTCCGCCGTAGCCTTGGCGAAGGCGGATGACGGAGGGGGCCCCTCCACCATCCTGCGGATGGTCCCCCTCCCCGTGCTTCGCACAGGGAGGAAAATACGGTGTCTCCAACCATCACGCGGCCCACCCGTTCTTTTCCATATGCGCTTCACAGCTACCCTTGGCCAAATCCCGCACACGGCCCATATAGCTGGCGCGTTCCTGGACGCTGATCACACCGCGGGCCTGCAGCAGGTTGAAGACGTGGCTGGCCTTGATCGCCTGTTCATAGGCGGGAATCGGGAGTTTCGCCTCGAGGCAGTTCTCGCATTCGCCAACCGCCTTGTTGAACAGGTCAAACAGGGTTTCCGTGTCGGCGACCTCGAAATTCCATGCCGACATCTGCTTCTCATTGTCCAGGAAGATATCGCCGTAAGATACTCCATTACCATTGAAATCCAGATCGTAGACGCTGTCGACATTCTGGATGTACATGGCCAGCCGTTCGAGGCCGTAGGTCAGTTCGCCGGCGACCGGCTTGCAGTCGAAACCGCCCATTTGCTGGAAATAGGTGAACTGGGTGACCTCCATGCCGTCGCACCAGACTTCCCAGCCGAGTCCCCATGCACCGAGCGTCGGGCTTTCCCAGTCATCCTCGACAAAACGGATGTCGTGCAGCATCGGATCGATGCCGATCGCGACCAGACTGTCGAGATAGAGCTGCTGGATGTCCGGCGGCGATGGTTTGAGCACCACCTGATATTGGTAATAATGCTGCAGCCGGTTCGGATTTTCGCCATAGCGGCCATCGGTCGGACGGCGGCAGGCCTGCACAAAGGCGGCATTCCACGGATCAGGTCCCAAAGCGCGCAGGGTTGTTGCGGGATGGAAGGTCCCGGCGCCCATTTCCATGTCATAGGGCTGCAATATCACGCATCCCTTCTCGCTCCAGTAATTGTGGAGCTTCAGGATGATCTGCTGGAAGCTGAGAGGCCTCGTATCGGACAATTTCAGGGCTTTCTTCGCGAGTGCAATATTTACGCGCTGCTTTGGCGAAGGAGGGCACTAGGGTCAAGGGAGGAGTTCCCTCTGGCGGGGATAAAAATGTCATCCCAGCGCAGGCTGGGACCCAAAGCAAATTTGCGGCTCCCCCGATCGAGCGGATTAGACCCCAGCCTACGCTGGGGCGACAGACTCTATTCCGCCGCCACCAATTCTTCTGCTCGCGCAACCGTAACCGACACCGCATTCAACACCGCATTGCCCGACAATGGGTCAAAACGCTCGGTATCGGTCAGATCGTTGATCGAAACCCCCGGCTTCTCCTGCGCCACCGAAAGACCGACGCCTTTGCGTCCGTGACCGAAGCCATGCGGGATAGACACCACTCCGGGCATGACGTCATCGCTCACTTCGACCGGGATATCGACGCTGTTCACCCGGCTGGTGACCGTCGCCATACCGCCATCGATCAGGCCGCGAGCCATGGCGTCATCGGGATGGATCATCAATGTGCAGCGGTCCGGCCCCTTGAGCAAGCGTTTGCTATTGTGCAGCCAGCTGTTGTTTTGCCGTACGTGACGGCGGCCGATCAGGCGCAGGGTATCCGGTTGCTCATTATCGAGCGAAGCGGCGAAGCGCTGCAGTTCGGCGAGAAAATCGGGATGGGCGCAAAGGATCATCTTGTCCTCGGTCCGCAGCCGTTCGGCCATGCACGGGCGCAGCGGTCCCAGATCAATACCATTGGGTGCCGCCTCGACCTCCGCCAGCGTCAGTCCGGCGGGGGAGCTTTGCAACATGCCGTCAAGCACATCGCGCGGTTCGCGGATATTGGGAACATCCTGACCGTCCTGCGCCAATATCTCCCGCGCCAGTTCCGCGATAATCTCCCAGTCGGTCTTCTCGCCATCCTGCAGTTCGAAGATTGCCGGCGAGTAGCTGGCATAGTTGCGGATCGCCAGCGGCCCGAAGAAAAACGGATAATGATCCTTCTCCAAAGGTCCGCAGGGCGGCAATATATAGTCGGCGTGGCGGCTGGTCGCGGTGACATACATGTCGAACGAGACCATCAGGTCGAGTCTGTCCAGCGCGCGGTCCAGTTTGGCGCCGTCGGGAGCAGAGAGCACCGGATTGCCGGTGACCACGAACAAAGAGCGAATGCGCTCGTCATCGTCGCGGAGCATTTCATCGGCAAAGGTCACCATCGGCAATTCGCTCATCACCGACGGCATCACGCCGCGCACCGTCTCTGCCGTGCGCACAGATCCCCTGCCCACCAGATTGATCGTATCGAGCGCCGGTTCCGGCACCATCGTGCCGCCTTCCCGGTCGAGATTGCCGGAGGCGATATTGATGATCTGGATCAGCCACTGGTTGAGGGTGCCATATTCGCAGACCGAGACACCCATCCTGCCGTAAATTGCCGCCGGCTGATCGGCCGCGAGCTGGGCCGCCATATCTTGCATGACCTCGACCGATATTCCGCAATGGGCGGAGAGCTGATCCATATCAAAGCCCACAATCGCCGGTTCGATGGCGCTCCAGCTGTGATCGAGAATGTCTTCGACTCGGGAAATATCGACCAGCCCGGCGTCAAACACGCTCTTCAATATCCCGATCAACAGCGCCGTATCCGTCCCCGGCTTCACAAAATGATGCGCGTCCGCCAGCTTGGCGGTTTCGGTCCGGCGCGGATCGACGACGACCAGCTTGCCGTCCCGCGCCTGCATTTCCTTCACGCGCTTTTTGAAGTCGGGCACGGTCCAGATGCTGCCATTGGACGCCGCCGGATTGCCGCCGATGATCAGCAGATACTGGCTGCGGTCGATATCGGGCACCGCGGCGAGGCTGACATGGCCGTACATATGATATTGCACGACATGATGCGGGATCTGGTCCAGCGTCGAGGCGGAATAGATATTTTTCAGCCCGATCGCCCGGCGCAAGGTGCTGATCTGGGTCGAAATGCCATAATCATGCGCGCTTGGATTACCCATATACATGGCGGGCTTGGCGCCCTGTCTCTTCAAATCCAGCAGCTTGGCAGCAATTTCGGAATAAGCCTGTTCCCAGCCAATTTCCTGCCACTGGCCGTCGACTTTTTTCACCGGCTTGTGCAGGCGGTCGGGGTCATCCTGAAGATCGGCGATGGCGGTCGCCTTCGGGCAGATATGCCCCCGGCTCAGCACATGGTCCGGATTGCCCTTGATCGAGAGTATCTCGCGACCCTCGACCTCTATCAATACGCCACAATTGGCTTCGCAGATATGACAGGTGCGGGCGTGGATCATGCTCATCGGGGACCTCCTTGATTTAACCATGTGATTAACAGATTTGCATCGCCGTAGCCAGCCACTGCTGATCGCCGGGCAAATTTTACTGGGCATTTGCCGTCAATTGTTCAATGAAGCCCGTCCTGTCTTCTGTTGGAGTATATATTCATGGCGCGTCGCTGGCTTTTAAACGGCTTACTCCTTCCCCTCTATCTGTCGCTGACCGCCTGCCCCGCGCCACCGGAAGATATGACCAGTGCCGGCAGCGATGCGGTTCCGGAAATCGTGGCTGAGCCTGCGGTCTTGCCGGATGACGCCGATCCCGCATTGTGGGTGATCAGGGATGAGGACACGACCATCTATCTGTTTGGCACCGTCCATATATTGAAACCCGGCATGACCTGGTTCGACGAGGCGGTGAAAGACGGTTTTGACGCATCGGACGAACTGGTCGTCGAAATGATCAAGCCCGATGCTGCAACGATGGCAAAAATCATTGGTGATCTTGCCATAGACAAGACCGGCGTGTCGCTGCGTGACAAACTGGCCGCCGACGACCGGGTTGACTTTGAAGCGGCAATGACCAGCCTGGGCCTGCCGGTTGCCGCCTTTGATCCGCTCGAACCATGGTTCGCCAGCGTCAATCTGTCGCTGATACCACTTGTGCGCAGCGGATATGATGCCAATCAGGGGGTCGAGGATGAATTGCTGGCCCATGCGAAGGCCCGGAAGATCAAAATCACCGGACTCGAAACAGTGGAACAGCAATTGGGCTTTTTCGACAATTTGCCCGAAGAAATCCAGATCCGCTTTCTCAACTTCACCGTCGACACGATTGACGAGACCGCCGATGGCATGGAACAGATGGTCGCCGAATGGGCCAATGCCAATATCGACGCGCTGGCCGGATTGATGAACGCCGGACTGGAGGACAAGATTCTTTACGAAACGCTGCTGGTTAACCGCAACGCCACCTGGGCCGAATGGGTCGATCAACGGATGGCGCAGCCAGGAACGGTGTTTCTCGCAGTGGGGGCCGGTCATCTTGCTGGCGAAAGCAGCCTGCAGGCATTGCTCGCCAAAAAAGGGCTCGTTGCAGAACGGATTGAATATTGATTTTTCAACCACCGGCTTTTCTTTTGCGGGCAAGCACACCAAATAGGTAATATGCGTATCATAACATCCATCCTGACACTGATTGCGTCGTTGATGCTCGCTGCATGCAACAACACCCCCGATCCGGTAGCCCTGAACACCGTGAAAACCGGCACGCCGGCGCTCTGGAAGGTCAGCGGCACGACAGCCGGACAACAAGGTGTCGCCTATATGTTCGGGACCATCCACATCCTGCCGGACGACGTGCAATGGCGCACACCTGTACTGGAGAATGCAATTGCAGATTCCGACACTCTGGTGATTGAAGTGCTGGGACTGGAAGACACCCGCAATGCAGCCAAAATATTCTCCCGGCTGGCGGTTTCACCCGGTCAGGAGAAGCTGGACGCACGGATCAAGCCGTCGCTGCGTGACGATCTCGACCGGATCATCGACTCTGCCAACATTCCCGAACGGGCGCTCAACCGGATGGAAACCTGGGCCGCCGCCCTGTCGCTCGCCTCTGCGCAGACCAAGGGTCTGGGTCTGAAATCCAGCGGCGGAGTCGAAAAGAAACTCAGCGCCCAGTTTGAAAAAGCGGGCAAACCGATCGAGGCACTGGAAACCATTGAATTGCAACTGGGCTATTTCGACAAGCTTCCCGAAGAGCAGCAGCGCCAGATGCTGACCAGCGTGGTTGAAGATTCCAGTAATGCCCAGCAAGCCTTTGAAAAACTGTTCAACGCCTGGATGACCGGCAATGTCGAAGAAATCGTGACTCTCTCGGATGCGGGCATATTGACCGACCCGAAGACGCGCGAATATCTTCTGGTCGCGCGCAATCTGAATTGGGCCGAACAACTGGACAAGCGCCTGCAAAATCCCGGCACATCGATGATCGCGGTTGGCGCCGCCCATCTCGTCGGGCCGGATGCGGTTCAGGCAACCCTCGCAAAGCGCGGGTACAAGATCGAAAAAATCCAATAATCGGGGCAGCACATGACATTTATATTTGATCGCGAAACTGCGCTGATTGCGCAGGATGACGGACAGTTCACGATTGAGGCGAGCGATGTATACCGCAATCCGACCGGCATGGCCTTCGGAGGTTGGGTAGCCGCCGTTGCCGCCAAGGCAGTCGAAATGCATCCGGAGTGCCGGGGCCCGCTCGTTTCCCAGCAGATAATATATATGACCGGTGTCGGACCGGGCGAGGTCAAGCTGTCGGTCACACTGCTCCGCGCAGGATCCTCGACGCAGTTCTGGCGGGTGGAGCTATCACAAAACGGTTCGCTGACCAACGCTGCGGATATTGTGACCAGCACACGTCGTCCGACGGATATCGATTATCAGGTGGAGATGCCGGAAGCCAGGTCGCCCGAGGATTCCGTCTCGTTGCCGTCGGTCAATCCGATGGCGCCAGCATGGGTTACCCATTATGACCAGCGCATCGCCAAAGGCAGGCCCTTTGCCGTCAACGATTCTCCCGAAGCGATCGTCTGGATCAAGGAAGCCGATGGTCGCCCGGTCGACCGGGTCGGCCTTTTTTCGATCCTCGACACGCCGATGCCACGGACATTTTTCGTCACCGAACAATTCCGTCCAGGCTCGACCGTATCCATGGCCACCTATATATATGCGAGCGAGGAAGATCTGGCGGCGACCGGCAGCGATTACATGATGCTCCGCGTCACCGGCGCGACGGTCAGGAACAGCGCGACAGACGGTCGGGTCGAGCTTTGGTCGCGGAGCGGAACTTTGCTGGCAACAAGCTCGCAGATCGGCTTTTTCCGCTAAGCCTGCCCTGCCGCGCAAATCCCTTGCCTTTGCGATGTTCCGACATTATAGCGCCCTCTTTCCGACCATGAGCACCCTGGAGGCGTGGCGGAAATTTTAACAAAACCTAATTTTGGAGCAACATTATGAGTGACCAGCTGACTATTTCAGCCGAGCCACGCGAACGGGCTGGCAAGGGAGCCTCCCGTGCACTGCGTCGCGAAGGCCGTATCCCCGCCGTTATTTATGGCGATAAAAAAGAAGCCATCACAATCCACGTTGAAGAGCGTGCATTGAACAAGCTTCTCGGTACCGGCCATTTCATGAACTCGCTGGTTCAGGTAGAAGTCGACGGGAAGAAAACCCGGACTCTGCCAAAGGATGTTGCTTTTGACCCGGTCACCGACCGTCCGCTCCATGTTGACTTCTTCCGCCTTGCAAAGGGCGCGAAGGTGCAGGTCAATATTCCTGTAGTCTTCATCAACGAAGAAGATTCGCCTGGTCTGAAACGTGGCGGCGTCATGAACGTTGTCCGTCACGAGCTCGACTTGATGTGCGATGCGGATCATATCCCTGACCAGATCGAAATCGATGTAACCGGCCTCGAAATCGGCGATTCGATCCATATCTCCAGCATTACCCTGCCAACTGGCGCGGAAAGCTCGATCACAGATCGTGACTTCACCATCGCTGGTGTGACCGCACCATCTGCTCTGAAATCCTCTGACGACGAAGCCGAAGAGAGCGAAGACAGCGCAGAAGAAGCTGAAGGCGAAGCAGCCGAAGGCGAAGAAGGCGGTTCCGAAGACTAGACCTTCACTTACAAAACAATGTAACGGGAAACCGTCCATGCCGATCAAACAGGGCATGGGCGGTTTTTTGCCTTTGGAACAGCTCGGAACGAGCGGAGAGCGTTTTAGAAAATGCAACTATGGGTCGGTCTTGGCAATCCGGGCGCGCAATATGCGATGCACCGGCACAATGTCGGCTTCATGGTGATCGACGCGCTCGAAGAAGTACACGGTTTCCCGCCACCGAAACAGAAGTTCAAGGGCTGGACGATGGAAGCGAGACTGGGCGGCGAAAAGCTCGTCCTGCTCAAACCGGCGACCTTCATGAACGAAAGCGGCAACAGCGTTCGCGCGGCGATGGATTTCTACAAATTGCAGCCGGAGGATGTCACAGTCTTCTACGACGAGCTTGATCTCGAACCGTTCAAGATCAAGGTCAAGCGCGGCGGCGGCGCGGCGGGCCATAACGGCATCAGATCGATGATCGCCCATATCGGCCCGGAATTCCGCCGCGTCCGGATTGGCATTGGCCATCCGGGCACCAAGTCACGGGTCACCGGCCATGTACTGGGCAATTATGCCAAATCGGAGATTGACGATCTGGCGGACATGCTCGGCGTGATTGCATCCGAAGCGGACTGGCTGGCCAAGGGCGACGACCCGCGGTTCATGAGCGAAGTCGCGATGCGGATGCAGCAGGAATAGCGATCATGCAATATCTGGAAGCATCTCAAGAATCCGCGATCCGGCTTATATCACGGGGGCTGACGGGTCCGGTGGTGAATTTAAATATGCTGCGTTTCCGGGATGTGGCTGATTATTCGGCGTCACCCGAACTGGCGCCAGACAGCCCGATCAGCGGCTCGGAGGCATATCGGCTTTACGAACAGGCAACCCTGCCCATTGTCCAGCGTCACGGTGGAGATGTTATTTTTTCCGGGTCCGGAGGGCATTATTTCATTGGTCCGGAGGCTGAAATCTGGGACCATGTGTTGCTGGTAAGACAATCCAGCGTCCAAAGTTTTTTCGCAATGGCGCAGGATCCGGAAAATATGAAAACAATCGGCCACCGAATGGCGGCAATTTGTGATAGCCGATTACTGGTTATCGATCCTTCCCAGAAACAGGAACAATAATATGGGTTTCAAATGCGGTATCGTTGGCCTTCCCAACGTCGGAAAATCAACGCTTTTCAATGCACTGACCGAGACACAGGCGGCGCAGGCGGCAAACTATCCGTTTTGCACTATCGAACCCAATGTCGGTCAGGTCGCCGTTCCCGATCCGCGGCTTGACCAGATCGCGAAAATCGCCGGCAGCGCCAAGATCATCGAGACCCAGCTGGCATTCGTCGACATTGCCGGTCTGGTCAAAGGCGCGTCGCAAGGCGAAGGTCTGGGCAACCAGTTTCTCGGCAACATCCGTGAGGTGGACGCAATCGTCCACGTGCTCCGCTGTTTTGAGGATGATGACATCCAGCATGTCTCGAACAAGATTGATCCGATTTCCGATGCGGAAGTCGTCGAGACCGAGCTGCTGCTCTCCGATCTCGAAAGCTTGGAAAAACGCGTTCCCGCCTTCCAGAAAAAAGCCAATAGCGGCGACAAGGAAGCCAAGATTGCTGCCAATGTTCTGGGCCAGACCCTTGAATTGCTGCGCGAAGGCAAGCCTGCGCGGCTGACCGAACCGGAAGGCGAGGAAGAGCAACGGATTTTTGACCAGTCACAACTGCTGACCGCCAAGCCTGTGCTTTATGTGTGCAATGTCGCCGAGGAAGATGCCCAGAATGGCAATGCGCTGAGCGCCGCCGTTTACGAAAAGGCCAAGGCCGAAGGCGCCGAAGCGGTGATCGTTTCTGCCGCCATCGAATCCGAACTGGTCAGCATGGAACCGGAAGAACGCGTGGAATATCTCGCCGACCTCGGACTGGAAGAATCCGGCCTCGCGCGGGTCATTCGCGCTGGCTATCAGCTGCTCAAACTGCAGACCTTCTTCACCGTTGGCCCCAAGGAAGCACGCGCCTGGACCGTCCACAAGGGAGCGAAAGCGCCCGAGGCGGCTGGCGAAATCCACAGCGACTTCGAACGCGGGTTCATTCGCGCCGAAACCATCGCCTTTGACGACTATGTCGAACTGGGCGGCGAAAGCGCGGCGCGCGAAGCCGGAAAGCTCCGTCAGGAGGGCAAGGAATATGTCGCGAAAGATGGCGATATCATGAATTTCAAGTTCAATGTCTGAATTGTCACAATAGCCCGCTAGGACCTGAATCTATGGGAGCAGAACGCATGATTCGATCGATTTTTTCACTGATATTGGCGAGTTTTCTGCTGGCCGGCGTGCCTATGTATGCTGCGGTCACACCCGTGCAGGACGACATCGAATCCGAGAAAGCCGAGATACGCGATCCCGTCACGATCCTGATCTCGATCGACGGGTTCCGACCCGACTATCTCGACCGCGGAATCACGCCCAATCTGTCCGCTCTGGCGGCGTCCGGCATATATGGACCGATGCGCCCGTCCTTCCCGAGCAAGACCTTCCCCAACCACTGGACCCTGGTGACCGGAAAAACCCCTGATAATCACGGCATCGTCGGCAACACGATGGAAGACAGCGCGCGGCCCGGCGAAGTCTTCAAAATGGCGACACAGGATCCCTTCTGGTGGAACCAGGCCGAACCGATCTGGATCACCGCCGAAAAGCAGGGCATCCGTTCGGCAACCATGTTCTGGCCCGGATCAGAAGTGGATTTCAACGGCCTGCGCCCCGCCGACTGGTGGCCGTTCAACCAGAAACTGTCCAATGACCGCCGGATCAATGCTGTGGTCGACTGGATGCGGCGGCCGGCCTATATCCGGCCTCGCCTGGTCACGCTCTATTTCGATACCGTCGATACCGCCGGTCATTATTTCGGACCCGCACCGGGTGAAAAACTGCACGCCGCAATCGCGGACGTCGATAGCGAAATCGGCCGGTTGAAACAGCAACTGGACAACATGGGACAGCCGGTCAATTTCGTCATCGTATCGGACCACGGCATGACCGAGACGTCAGCCGATCGGATCGTCCATCTCGACCGGATCATGCCGCGCGACGAATATCATCTGGTCGAAGGCGGCAATTACGTCGGAATCGAGCCGCTCGAAGACAATGAAGACGCGGTACGCGCGGCCTTTATCCGTCCGCACGAACATATGGAATGCTGGGACCGGGAAAATATTCCGGCGCATTTTGCTTATGGCAAAAACCCGCGCGTGCCTTCGATCTTCTGTCTGGTCGAAAGTGGCTGGGTCGGATTGCAGGACGTCCCGGAATGGATGACCGGCACTGGCGGCGGCCACGGATATGATCATCGGGACGCCGACATGATGGCCTTTTTCCTGGCAAATGGTCCGGCTATTGCTGCCGACGGTCAGCTGCCGCTATTCGACAATGTCGACATTTACTCTCTGGTCGGCAGACTGGCCGGTATTGCTCCGCAGCCTAGCGATGGCGATCTCGCGCCATTTGAACCATCACTGCGTCCCTGAAGGTAAATCTCCGCCATGCTCTATTACGAAGATATCGAGATCGGCGTCGTCCAGTCCTTTGGAGAATATCCGGTCACCCGCGAAGAAGTGATAGAATTCGCGACAAAATATGACCCGCAACCGTTTCACCTCGACGATGAAGCAGCGGCGAAAACCCATTTTGGCAAATTGTCCGCCAGCGGTTGGCACACGGGCTCGATCGCGATGCGGATGATCGTGGACAATTTCAAAAAACACGAACAGGCAGGACTGGGCTCGCCCGGCATTAATAATCTGCGCTGGATCAAGCCGGTTTTTCCCGGCGATACACTGCGCTGCGAAAGCGAGATAATCAGCAAGCGCCGTTCGGAAAGCCGACCGGAAATGGGAATTACCGTCGGACGCCTGACCGTTTTCAACCAGAATGACGAGCCGGTCATGACGATGGAAAGCACCGGATTGATTGCCGTTCGCGGGGACTAGCGTCCCGGCGCTACTCCGTCACTTTCGTCCGAACAGCTTCTCGACATCTTCCAGCGCCAGCTTGACCCATGTCGGGCGACCGTGGTTGCACTGGCCGCTATGCGGCGTCACTTCCATTTCCCGCAACAGCGCGTTCATTTCCGCGACATTGAGCACCCGCCCTGCCCTGACCGAGCCATGACATGCCATCGTCGAAGCGACATGATCGATCCGTTCCTTCAGGCTCAACGCCTGGTCAAAAGCGCCAAGTTCGTCGGCCAGATCCGTGACCAGTGACTTCACATCACCCGCACCGAGCATCGCCGGTGTCGCACGCACCAGCATCGCCGTGGGCCCGAAACGTTCCATTTCCAATCCGAAATCGGACAATTCCGCCGCGCGCGCTTCCAGCCTGTCGCAGGCATTTTCATCCAGTTCGACGACTTCGGCCATCAACAGTGCCTGCGAAGCGACCGTGCCGCCATCGACCGCCTTGCGCATCCGCTCCAGCACAAGCCGCTCGTGCGCGGCATGCTGGTCGACGATCACCAGACCGTCTTCGGCCTCTGCGACGATATAGGTTTTTGCCACCTGTCCACGGGCGATACCCAAGGGATGGCGCGTTGCGTCTGGCACCGGACCGGAAGCCTCCTCTGCCTTGCCCATGAGCGGCGCGATTTCCTCACGCGGATCAAAGCCCGAAAAGGCACTGGCGCCCTCTTGCATCTGCGCGGAAGGATAAGGCTGTTGCGCAATATTGGACCCGCCCTGCGACGTAAAAATATTACTTTGCGGGTCCGGTGCGGCCGGTTCCCTCTGCCAGTTTGACAGCGCCGATTCGGCCGGTCTCTGGACCGCACGAAACCCGCCCTCGTCGAGCGCCTTGCGCAAGCCGCTGACGATCATGCCGCGAATCATCGCCGGCTCGCGAAAGCGCACTTCGGTCTTCGCCGGATGGACGTTCACATCGACCAGTTCCGGCGGCATTTCGATGAACAGGGCCACAACCGGATGGCGATCCCGCGCGAGCATCTCGGCATAGGCACCACGCACCGCGCCGACCAGCAACCGGTCCTTGACCGGGCGTCCGTTGACGAACAGAAACTGGTGATCGGCGACACCGCGATTATAGGTTGGCAGGCCGGCGACGCCGGTCAGGTGAATTTCTTCCCGCTGCAGATCGACGCCGACGCTGTTGGCGCGCAGATCGCGGCTGGTCAGCGCGGCCACCCGTTCGGGGCCGGTTTCCCCGCCCTGGACGGCTATTGCCTTGCGTCCCTGATGTTCCAGCGTGAACCCGATATCGGGCCGCGCCATCGCCAGTCGCCGGACGATATCGGTGCAGGCGGCATATTCGCTTCGGGCGGTGCGGAGAAATTTGCGGCGTGCCGGTACCTTGCCGAACAGCTGTTCGACGCGCACCTTGGTTCCTGGCGGAATCGCGGTCGGCCCTTCGTGGACCAGCTCGCCATGGTCGATGACGCGCGACCAGCCATCTTCACCGGCCATCCGGCTTTCTATCGTCATCCGCGCTACGCTGGCGATCGAAGGCAGCGCCTCGCCGCGAAACCCCATGGTGGTCACCAGTTCAATCGCTTCGTCGGGCAATTTCGAGGTTGCATGGCGTTCCAGCGCCAATGTGATGTCGTCGCGGCTCATCCCGCAACCATTGTCCGAGACCTGGACAAGATCCAGACCACCCTCGTCCAGACGGATATTGATCTGGCTTGCCCCGGCGTCGATCGCATTTTCGACAAGCTCTTTCAGGGCGCTGGCAGGGCGCTCGACAACCTCTCCGGCAGCGATCCGATTTATCAGGCTATTTGGAAGTCTTCTTATTGACATAATCGCGTTCCTAGCCCAAGCGACCTTACCAAGCGACCCCTGATTTTCTGGACGAATATCATGGTTAATTTCATGACCCGTCCAGCTTAACCAGAGCGTCGAGCATTTGGTGCAGCTTGGTCTGCGAAGATAAGAAATTACGGACAAAAATATGTTTGAAAATCTGTTCAAGTTCCGCTCGCAAGATTTGGCGATCGATCTCGGCACCGCTAATACGGTGGTTTATGCGCGCGGTCAGGGTATCGTTCTTAACGAACCATCGGTTGTCGCAATCGAAACCATCAACGGTGTCAAGAAAGTCAAGGCGGTCGGCAATGACGCGAAGATGATGATGGGTAAAACCCCCGACAGCATCGAAGCCATCCGGCCTCTGCGCGATGGTGTTATCGCCGACATCGATGTTGCCGAGCAGATGATCAAACATTTCATCCAGAAAGTGAACGGCAAGAGCAAGCTGTTCAGCTATCCCGAGATCGTGATCTGCGTTCCAAGCGGCTCGACCTCGGTTGAACGCCGCGCCATTCGTGATGCAGCTTCCAACGCCGGCGCGCGGCAGGTATTCCTGATCGAAGAACCAATGGCAGCAGCCATCGGCGCGGACATGCCCGTCACCGAACCAATCGGATCGATGGTGGTGGACGTGGGCGGCGGCACGACCGAAGTTGCCGTACTCTCGCTGCGTGGTCTGGCTTATACGACTTCCGTCCGCACCGGCGGCGACAAGATGGACGAAGCGATCGTTTCCTATGTCCGTCGTCATCACAACCTGCTGATCGGCGAAACAACCGCTGAACGGATCAAGAAAGACTTTGGCGTCGCCCAGGCTCCTGCCGACGGCGTCGGTCACACGATCCACATCAAGGGCCGGGATCTGGTAAATGGTGTGCCGAAAGAAATTTCGATCAACCAGGGCCAGATTGCCGAAGCGCTTAGCGAACCGATCGGTACGATTATCGAAGGCGTTCGTATCGCGCTGGAAAATACGGCACCGGAACTGGCCGCCGATATTGTCGATCAGGGCATTGTCCTGACCGGCGGTGGCGCTCTGATCTCCGGTCTCGACGCGGCGCTTAGCGACGAAACAGGTTTGCCGGTAACGGTTGCCGAAGATCCTCTGGCTTGCGTCGCAATCGGCACCGGTCGCGCAATGGAAGACCCCATGTTCCGGGGCGTCCTGACCACCGCCTGAGACCCGGCCAATGATGAAGCAACGATTGGAAATGAAAGGATAGATCAATATGGCGCCGCCAAATAATCGGCGTCCAGGATTTTCCAAGCGGGCGCAATATAGTATTTTCGCTAGCTATTTGCTGGGCATATTGGGAGCGATCATGGGTCTGCTTCTCTTGCTCGTCTCTTTCATCGATCCTCTCGGATTTTCAGCCCTTCGCACGATCGGCGCGGAAACAATGGCTCCTGTAAGCCGTTTTCTTTCCAGCGTCGGCGGCGCAACCGGCAGTGCCGGTGGCGAAATTTCCGCCTATTTCAACGCGGCATCGAAAAATGCCGCCATGGACCGGGAGCTCGAGCAGAATCGCATAGAAATCCTGGAAGCCCGTGCCCTGAAACAGGAGAATGAACGGCTCAAGCGGCTGCTGAAGCTCAACGAGGATGTACCCGATTCGATCGCGATGGCACGTCTGATAAGCTCTACCGCATCAAGTTCGCGCCGTATCGCGACGCTGGGTGTCGGCAGCAACAATGGACTGGAACCAGGCCAGCCTGTCCGGTCGCCGGAAGGACTGGTCGGCCGGATATTGGAAACCGGCCCGACAACGGCCCGGGTATTGCTGGTATCGGACGGAAAAAATGTCACGCCGGTCCAGCGGGCCAGCGACAGCCTTCCCGCTTTTGCGACCGGTCGCGGCGACGGCACAGTGGATATTCAGCCGATCAACATCGGCACCAATCCGTTCAAGGGCGGTGATCTGATGATCACATCCGGCAGCGGCGGTCTCTACAGCCCGGGCATCCCCGTGGCGGTTGTCATTCGCAAAACCGAAACCGGTGCCATCGGCCGGGTTCTGGCCAATCCCGCCAAGGTCAGCCACGCAATTGTCCAGCCTATTTTCCAGGCCGAAACGATGCGCCAGATCGAAAAAGATTCTGCGGCTGATGCGGAAGAGGAAACCGGCGAATAGTGGCCAAGTCCCGTCACTCCGCCATTGGCAGGCAACCATCCCGGTTGCGGATCATGCTGGTGCCACCGGTGACCGTTGTCCTGGGTTCGATGATCACGGCTCTGCCGATCATCACCGATTATCCGATTCTGCCGCCGATGGGGCTGCTGATATTATTGGCCTGGCGCCTGATCCGTCCGGGATACTGGACGGTCTGGGCCGGCTTCCCGCTCGGTCTGGTCGATGATATGTTCAGCGGCCAACCCTTTGGCAGCGCCGCGTTTCTCTGGTCGGTCGTGTTCGTCCTGCTGGAAACGATCGACAGGAAAGCGGTGAGCCGAGACTATTGGCAGGATTGGCTTATTGCCTCCATCGCCACCGTTTTTGTGCTAGTGGGCGGTATGTTGATCGTCGATTTGCAATCCAATATGCTCCGGCTCGATTTGCTCGCGCCACAGATTCTTTTGTCGACTCTCCTCTATCCGTTTCTTACCCGGTTCATCGGTGCCATCGACAATTGGCGGGTCGCTTCATGAAGCCAGCCAAAACCATCAGCAGCGCGATGCAGACGCTCAGCTTCTCCCGAAGGGCGACGGTGATCGGCGGATTGCAGGTCGGCGTCGGCGTGCTCCTCGCTGCCCGGATGGCCTATATCTCGGTTGCCGAGAACGAACGGTACAAGCTTCTCTCGGAAAGCAACCGGGTCAATCTGACACTCGTCCCGCCCCGGCGCGGCTGGCTGGTCGACCGCTATGGAAAGCCGATTGCCAATAACAAGACCGATTTCCGTGTCGACATCATTCCCGACCGGTTGCGCGACCGGAAAAAGACCGTTGCGACCCTAGCTGATCTGCTTGCCCTCGATCCCGAGGAGCTGGAACGGATCAACCGCGAGCTCGAGCAGGCCAGCAGCTTTCAGCCGGTTCAGGTCGCCACCGGACTGGATTGGGAACAATATGCCGCCGTCAGCGTCAGACTCCCCGATCTTCCCGGTGTTTCACCGCGTCAGGGTTTCTCGCGCAACTATCCCAGCGGCCCGGCTATCGGGCATCTGGTCGGCTATGTCGGCATAGCCTCGGCCGAGGATTATAAGGAAAATCCCGATCCGATATTGATCACGCCGGGGTACAAGATCGGCAAAGACGGTCTGGAGAAGATTTTCGAGGACCGGCTACAGGGCAAACCCGGCGCCAAACGGGTCGAAGTGACCGCGCGCGGCAAGATTGTCCGGGAGCTCAACACGCGGCCGGATGTTCCGGGCAAGGCCCTGCAACTGACGCTCGATATCGATCTGCAGGAATATGCCGCTCGCCGTCTGGGACCAGAATCGGGATCGGTGGTCATTATCGATTGCCTGACCGGCGACATATTGACGATGACCTCGATGCCATCCTTCGATCCGAACAGCTTCTCCGACGGCATCGGTGTCACGGAATATGGCATGCTGCGGGAAGACGATCATGTCCCGCTGCTCGACAAATCGCTCAAAAGCCTGTTTCCGCCGGGATCGACCGTAAAACCGATGGTCGCACTTTCCTTTCTGGAGGCCGGTCTCAGCCCCGACGAGACCGTCAATTGCAACGGTGGCCTGCAAGTTGGCAACCGGCGCTTCCGCTGCTGGAAGCGTGGCGGCCACGGACGGGTGGATATGGCCAAGGGCATCTACCAGAGCTGCGATGTCTATTTTTACCATTTTGCCCAGAAAATCGGCATCAACCCGATAGCGCTGATGGCCAACCGTCTGGGTCTGGGACAGAAATATCCTTTGCCGGTACTCAGCCAGTTTTACGGCACGGTTCCCGACCCGGCATGGCTGCGCAAGAAATATAAGCGCGAATGGCAGGCCTATGACACGGTCAACACCACGATTGGTCAGGGATATATGCTGGTCAACCCGACCCAGCTGGCGGTCATGGCGGCGCGGATCGCGACCGGAAAGAATATCGTTCCTCGGCTCATCATGGACGAGAAAAAGCCTTTGATCGAAACCCTGAATCTGGATCCGGAACATCTTGTCTATGTCCATCAGGCGATGAGCGATGTGGTCAACGGACCTGGCACCGCCGGACGGGCGCGCCTGCCGATCGAAAATGTGAAGCTGGCCGGCAAGACCGGTACGGCCCAGGTGGTCAATCTCGATTTCGGTCGCGGTGGCAAGGATGTTGCCTGGAAATATCGTGACCACGGCCTGTTCATCTGCTTCGCCCCCTTTGACAATCCCCGCTACGCTGCTGCTGTGGTGATAGAACATGGCGGCGGGTCCGGTGCAGCCTATCCGGTCGCCCGCGACGTCCTGACCTTCCTCTACGATCGCCAGAAGGCGATGGATGTTCTCACCGGGCTCGAGGAATCTTGGGGTGGCACGATCCAGCAGCGGATGGACATTAAAATGAACGCCTATCGCGCGAGGAAAAATCTCGAAAAGGCGATGGCCGAAAATCCGGCTCCGGCGAAACCCGAGTCCTCCGAAACCGGCGTCGGAGAATAGAAATTGAGTGATTTCATTCCAGCGCCGATCGCGCAGCTCCCGTGGAAGACAATCCTGCTGCTGTTCGTCATGGCCAGTTTCGGCTTCATCGTCCTCTATTCGGCCGCAGGCGGCAGTCTGACGCCGTGGGCCGGCATGCACATGGGCCGGTTCGTGATCTTCCTGGCGATGGCGGTCGTGATGTCGCGGTTCAAGGAAAGCTTCTGGAAAACCATGGCCTTCCCGACCTATATCATCATCGTTGTCATGCTGCTCGGTGTGGAACTGATCGGCGCTGTCGGCGGTGGTAGCCAGCGATGGCTCGATCTGGGCGTCATCCGGCTGCAGCCATCGGAAATGATGAAGGTCGCGATCATATTGGCAGTGGCCCGATTCTATGATCTGCTGCCACCTAGCCAGATACGGACATGGGGGGCTATCTGGCCGCTTTTTGCCCTGCTGGCACTGCCCTGCGCGCTGATATTGCTGCAACCCGATCTCGGCACGACGATAACCGTGGTGGCCGGCGCGCTGACCGTCGCCTTCTTGGCCGGGCTGCCGTTGCGGCTGTTCATCGGTGGTGGAGCGGCGATCGCGGTTCTGGCGCCGGTAGCCTATTTCTTTGCTCTGGAAGAATATCAGCAACGGCGCGTCACCACATTCCTGAATCCGGAAAATGACCCGCTCGGCTCCGGCTATCATATCAGCCAGTCAAAAATCGCGATCGGTTCGGGCGGCCTGTTCGGCAAAGGCTTTATGAACGGCACCCAGAGCCATCTCGATTATCTGCCCGAGGGCCACACCGATTTCGTCTTTGCAACCATGGCCGAGGAATGGGGCCTGTTTGGAGGCATACTCGTGCTGTTCTGCTTCTTCCTGCTGTTCCGCTGGGGTCTGGGCGTCGCGATGAAAGCGAAAACCCGCTTCTCGCAGCTGACCGCAGCAGGACTGACGGTGACGATTTTCTTCTATGTCGCGATCAACCTGATGATGGTAATGGGCTTGGCACCGGTCGTCGGCATCCCCCTGCCTTTCCTCAGCCATGGCGGCTCGTCGATGATGACGATCATGATCTGCGTCGGGATATTGATGTCAATCGACCGCCATCCCGGTCGCCAGGGCGGCGCATTTGGATAATTTCTGCAACCAAGCTGTTGCGTTCACAAAATCCGGCCCTATATACGCCTTCTAATGGACGCTTAGCTCAGTTGGTAGAGCAGCTGACTCTTAATCAGCGGGTCGTGGGTTCGAACCCCTCAGCGTCTACCATTTTTTCCGCAAGAGAAACCATCCGGCGGACGGTTTCCGGAAAAAATCCCCAGTGCAAACGAGGGCATTTCCCAGCCGCTATCAATAATCCGGCCGGCGACAATTTTACAAAATATAGCCGCTCGTGGAAAACGACAGCCCCCGTCACGAGGTCTGGCGTATATTTCTGGATCAAGGCCCCGTAACCGGACAAATCGCCGCTGTAACCGACCACCTAGCGCAGCTGGCTGTCCTTGCTTCCCCGCCGGTTGATGCCGACACTTGCCCGATCCGCATCGCGGGCGGACTGGCAAACAACACAGGTACGCGTGCCCGGCAAGGCGCGACGGCGCGCTTCGGGAATTTCTTCACCGCATTCTGCGCAATATTTGGCGGCTTCTCCAGACGGCATATCGGCACGCGCACGTTTCACCGCATCGGCAATCGTATCGTCAATCTGATCCTGTACCGCGCCATCGCGCGCCCAACCGCCTGCCATAGAAGCTTCCATATTTTCGTATTTGCTATGCCCTCAATGTAAGGAGCAAGAGCAGGATTGCAAGCTGGGGGCACGCGGCCTGCGCCCATAGAAAAAGGCGGGCCCCTTTTCGAGGTCCCGCCTTATTTTTCTAGAACAAAGTGCGAAAAAATGGGGAGCGAAACTATGCTCCCCGATTTGGTTTTTAGTTTACGGCGTCTTTCAAGCCCTTGCCGGCTTTGAACTTTGCTTGTGTCGATGCAGGAATCTGCATTGGTTCACCGGTACGCGGGTTGCGGCCGGTTGAAGCTTTACGCTTTGAAGTCGAGAATGTACCGAAGCCAACGAGACGAACTTCGCCGCCGCCTGACAATGCGCTGGTAATGGATTCAAATACGGCATCTACCGCTTTGCCGGCATCACTCTTGCTGAGGCCACTGTGGTCCGCAACGTTACTGATAAGATCCTGTTTATTCATTCTGGGTATCCCCCCTTCTCTGATGGCAATTCGTTTGAATCGCAACTTTGTCTGGCGGCAGTAATGCGAAATTATCCGAGTGAGTCAAAGTAAAACCGCTGTTTTCCGCGCCAAACCCCCATTTTTTACGACAAAACATGGTAAATGAACAGATCAGCGGCAACGCTTTGGTTATTTTGGATAATTTACAGCGGAATTTCGCCTTCGTTTCCCGACCGCGACTCGATGATGACAGTCGTTTAATGCCGCGCCGCTGAAGCCCCGTCGTCTGGGATCGGTGCGGTCGCGTGACTGGCGAGTTCGTCCGCATCGCTCCACTCTATCGGTTCCACCGTTTCTGCCAGCGCCACGGCGAGCACTTCATCAACATGTTTCAACGGGATGATCTTCAGCTTCGACGTGATATTCTCCGGTATCTCGACCAGGTCTTTCTCGTTGTCGGCCGGGATCAGCACTGTGGTAATTCCACCGCGCAAGGCCGCCAGCAGCTTTTCCTTCAGTCCGCCTATCGGCAAGATCCGGCCACGCAAAGTGACTTCGCCGGTCATAGCCACATCGCGACGCACCGGAATTCCGGTCAGGGTCGAAACGATCGCGGTAACGATACCGACGCCCGCAGACGGGCCGTCTTTCGGCACAGCCCCTTCGGGCAGATGGATATGAATATCCTTGCGGCTGAAGACACTCGGTTTGATGCCATAAGAAGGCGCACGCGCCTTCACAAAGGAGAGCGCAGTCTGGATGGATTCGTTCATCACGTCGCCCAGCGTACCGGTGGTCTTGATCTGGCCTTTGCCGGATACGGTAACCGATTCAATCGTCAGCAGTTCACCGCCGACTTCGGTCCAGGCGAGGCCGGTTACGGCACCCACCTGGTTTTCTTCTTCACCAATGCCATGGCGATATTTTTGCACGCCGGCATATTCCGCGAGATTGTCGGGCGTGATTTCGACGCTCTTATAGTCGCCTTCGAGAATGCGGCGCAAAGCCTTGCGCGCCAGCTTGGCGATTTCGCGTTCAAGGGTCCGCACACCGGCTTCTCTGGTATAGTAGCGGATGAGATCACGCAGCGCATCTTCGCGCAGCGAAAACTCGCCTTTTTTCAGACCATGGGCCTCGATCTGCTTTTCGAGCAGATGGCGTTTGGCAATTTCGACCTTCTCGTCCTCGGTATAGCCTTCGAGACGGATGATCTCCATCCGGTCCAGCAAAGGCTGCGGCAGATTGAGCGAATTGGCGGTGGTCACAAACATGACGTCGGAAAGGTCGATATCGATCTCGAGATAATGGTCCTGGAACTTGTCATTCTGTTCCGGATCGAGCACTTCAAGCAAAGCCGATGCCGGATCGCCGCGGAAATCCTGACCCAGTTTGTCGATTTCGTCGAGCAGGAACAAGGGATTGGATGTGCCAGCCTTTTTCAGATTGGAGACAATCTTGCCGGGAAGCGAGCCGATATAGGTTCTGCGATGGCCGCGGATTTCCGCTTCGTCGCGAACGCCGCCCAATGATTGGCGGACAAATTCGCGTCCGGTGGCACGAGCGATCGAACGACCGAGCGATGTCTTGCCGACGCCAGGAGGACCGACGAGGCACAGGATCGGGCCTTTCAGCTTGTTGGTACGGGTCTGCACCGCGAGATATTCAAGAATCCGTTCCTTGACTTTCTCGAGCGCGAAATGATCATCGTCCAGAACCTTCTCGGCCTGTTTCAGATCCTTCTTGAGCCGTGACTTCTTGCCCCAGGGCAATCCGAGCAACACATCGAGATAGTTGCGTGTGACCGTTGCCTCGGCCGACATCGGCTGCATGCCCTTGAGCTTTTTCAGCTCTGCGGTCGCCTTGGCCTTCGCTTCCTTGGAAAGCTTCAGCTCCTTGATCTTTTTGCTCAATTCGCCGAGTTCGTCGCCCTCGCCATCTTCGCCGTCACCCAGTTCTTTCTGGATCGCTTTCATCTGCTCGTTGAGATAATATTCGCGCTGGGTCTTTTCCATCTGCCGCTTCACACGGCCACGGATTTTCTTTTCAACCTGCAATACGCCCAGTTCGCCTTCCATGAAGGCAAAGACCATTTCGAGACGCTTGGTCGGATCGCTCTCCATCAACAGGCTCTGCTTGTCCGAGACCTTCACATTGATATTGGCGGCCACGGCATCAGCGAGGCGGGCAGCATCGTCAATCTCGCCCAGTTGCACCACGGTTTCCGCAGGCATTTTCTTGTTGAGCTTGGAATAATTTTCAAACTGGTCGACGACAGAGCGCATCAACGCGGAAGCCTGAGCCCCCTCGACAGCTTGCTCTTCGAGCAATTCGACGGAAGCCAGTACATAGCCATCCGACTTTTCTTCGAGCGACAGATGTTTGGCGCGTTGCTTGCCTTCGACCAGCACCCGAACGGTGCCGTCGGGCAATTTCAGCAATTGCAATACGGTCGCGACCACACCGAGATCATAGAGTTGATCGCGAACCGGATCATCTTCCGCCGGATCAAGTTGCGCGACGAGGAAAATTTCCTTGTCCGAATCCATCGCTTTTTCAAGCGCGACCACGGATTTGTCGCGACCGACAAACAGCGGCACGATCATATTCGGGAACACCACTATGTCGCGCAATGGCAACAGCGGCAGGGCCTTGGCTTCAGGGATGGGGTTGGCTTCGATCTCGGACATTTTTACTCCACATGCTGCGCTGCAACAGCGCTTCTATCCACTATATGGTGGCTGTGAGAGACACTTCAAGCGTTATGCGTTCGAACGGGAGCAGCCCCTAAAATGGCAGTTTAAAACCTGGGGGTAACTGCATACCGCTGGTCATCTTGCCCATTTCCTCGCTGCTCACGGCATCGGCGCGGTTGCGGGCGTCGTTAAACGCCGCTGCGACCAGATCCTCGAGCATCTGCTTCTCTTCGGCCTTCATCAGGCTTTCATCAATAGTTACCGCCAGTACGCGGCCTTTTGCGGTCGCCTTGACCTTAACCAGTCCGCCGCCGGCCTGCCCCTCGACTTCAAGACTATCCAGTTTCTTCTGTGCCTCTTCCATCTGGGTCTGGACCTGTTGCGCGGCTTCCTGCGCGGCTTTCATCATTTCTTCCATCGATTTCATGGCTAAGCGCTCCTTGATTCTTGTGGGCGAGGACCTTCATCCTCCAGCAACTGGGCATCGGGAAAGGCTTCAAACGCAGCCTTTACCAGCGGCGCATCCAATATCGCCTGCCGCGCTGCATCTCTGATCTGTTGTTCCTGCTCGACAAGGCTCGGCTGCGCCTCGCCCTGCCCTTCGGTGAACTTCCACTCCTGTCCGGTTTCCTGACGCAGCGTGTCGGTGATTCTGCGGATATCGGCGTCACCTATCGCACGTACCGGCTGATAGACGACATTGGGTGGATCAAGCGATATCAGCCGCATGTCGGCGATCAATATGCTTTCCAGAACAGCGGAAACCCGCCCGACGGTTTTGACGACGTCGGAAAACTGGTCGGGAAGCGGGCTGGTTTGCGGTTCTTGCGCAGCAACCGGTGCTGGAGCGGGATCTGGATTTATCTGCGCGACAGGCTCTGCCATCGGCGGAGCCGGTGCTGCCTGCTGGGCCTGCGGAGCGCTGCTGGCCGTTGCCGCTCCCTGCTCCAGCATTTTCGCGAGTTTTCCGGGATCGGGCATATCAGCGGCACAGAGCACCCGCAGCAGGGCCATCTCGCAGGCTTCACGCGGCAGATGCGCTTGCTGGACTTCCTGATAGCCCTTGAGCAACAACTGCCAGAGCCGGTGCAGGACCGGATAGGAGAGCTGCTGGGCCCAATCGGAAAATTGCTGTTTGGCATCGTCCGACAATGTCGGATCGCTGGCTCTGCCGACTTTGAACAAGGTCACCTGATGGGACAATGACAGCAACCCGTTCATCAGCGACAAGGGCTCCACGCCGATCTTATATTGTTCGGCAATCGCATCGAGCAGCGCCGCGGAATCGCCTTCAAGCAGCTTTGCGAATAACCGCCGGACAGCGCCGCGATCGGACAGGCCCAGCATATCCCTGATCTGCACAGCCTTGACCTGACCGTCGCCATCCATATCGGCATGGGCGATCGCCTGATCGAGAATCGAAAGACCGTCGCGGACCGATCCTTCGGCCGCCTGCGCGATCAGATCGAGCGCTTCCTGCTCGGCGGTCACGCCTTCTTTTTCGACGATCATCCCGAAATGCGCCGACAATTGCTCGGCGCTGATCCGTTTCAGGTCAAAGCGCTGGCAACGGGAAAGAACGGTGATCGGGACCTTGTTGACCTCGGTGGTCGCGAAAATGAACTTCACATGTGGTGGTGGTTCTTCGAGCGTCTTCAACAACGCGTTGAAAGCGTTTTTCGACAGCATGTGAACTTCGTCGATGATGTAGATCTTGTAACGCGCCGAGACCGAGGAATAGCGCACCGCCTCGACAATCTCGCGGACGTCGTCGACGCCGGTATGGCTGGCGGCATCCATTTCTATGACATCGATAAAACTGCCTTCAGCGATGCTGCGGCACGGTTCGCACTGACCGCAGGGATCGATCGTCGGACCGCCCTGCCCGTCTTCGCCGATGCAATTCAGCGCTTTGGCAATCAATCGAGCAGTGGAGGTCTTGCCTACACCGCGGACACCGGTCATCAGGAACGCATGGGCGAGCCGGTCGCGTTTGATCGCATTGCCCAGCGTCTGGACCATCGCGTCCTGACCGATCAGTTCGGAGAATTTCGACGGGCGGTATTTGCGCGCCAGCACCCGATAGGGCTGCGCCGCACCGGGGGCAGGCTGTTCTGGTGCATCCACACCGCCAGCAGCGAAAATATCTTGTGAATCGGACATGTGCTGAAGAGTTTAGGCGAGAGGCCTCGGCTTGTCGAAGGCTATTCGCCGTCAATGGCGAGTCTGTTCCAAAATTAGCGACAGAATCCGCTGAACTATCGATTGTTAGGAGGTTTGAAACTTTCAACCGCAGTAAAGGCGTGGCGGTGTTTCAAAGTAGGAGCCGAGCGACCCGCAGAAAAATCGTTGCGGCTGCTTCCTTCCGGACCTGACCGGGTTGGCGAAGACTGCGTCCACCCGACTCCCGCTGCGCATATGGTGGGAGTCGGGCAAAAATGCAAGCCGTTAGACGATCTGCATATTGTGGCTTTCAACCGGCATATGCACGGTCAGGCCGTCAAGGTCGGCCGTCAGCGTAATCTGGCAGGCCAAGCGGCTGGTACGGCGCGCTCCGGCGGCGAGATCGAGCATATCCTCTTCCATCTCGGTCGCATCGGGCAATTTGTCGAAATCAGCCGCCTCGACGATCACGTGACAGGTCGAACAGGCCATCTGCCCTTCGCACGTCCCCTCCAGCGGCTGGTCATGAATTTGCGCAACGGTGAGCAAATTGTCACCTTCCGATGCCTCTGCGGTGACGGTTTCGCCATTCACCTTGACGAAATGGACCGTGATTTTCTTCATGATAGCTGTTCCTCCGCCGCTTCATTGATCAGGTGCGCTGCCCGTTCCACCTCTTCGATAGTGTTGTAGCGGCCAAATCCCAGACGGATAGAGGATTTAATCTGTGCCGGTTCCAGCCCCAAAGCCGCCAGAACATGGCTGGGCCGTCCCGAACCGCTGGCGCAGGCCGATCCGGCGGAGAATGCCACACCGCGAACGGTCGACATCAGACGTCCAACATCAAGCCCGTCGCGCCGGATATTGAGATTGCCGGGATAACGATGGTCGAGTGATCCGTTGACCGTCCAGGCACCGAACAGACCGCGTGCTGTTTCGGCCAGATTCGCAACATGATGCATATCTTCCTGCCAGCGTTTGGCACAAATTGTCGCAGCAGCGCCCAATCCTGCACATAAAGCGGGAGAAAGCGTCCCGGATCGAATCCCCTGTTCCTGCCCCCCGCCATGGATTAACGGTGGTATATCGATACCATCACGAACCCACAAAGCGCCAATGCCCTTGGGCCCGTAAATCTTGTGTCCGGAAAGCGCGATAAGGTCGGCCTCTTGCGGAATATCGATCCGGCCAAATCCCTGCACCGCGTCGCAGAGCATCAGCGCGCCTGCCCGATGAGCCAGCTCGGTGATCTGGTCGACCGGCTGAATGGTCCCTATCTCGTTGTTGACAAGCATAGCCGCGACAAGCGCAGTTTTCCGGCCTAAACATGCTTCCAAATCTTCCAATTTGACCAGACCCTGCGGGTCGACGGGGAGCCGTTTCGTGTGAAAATCCTGCGTGCCGTACCAGAGCGCCGTGTCACGCACTGCGGCGTGTTCGGTATCGATTATCGCGATCTGGTCACGGCCTTGCCGGTTGCGGGCAGCGCCCATCGCCAGATTGATCGCTTCGGTCGCGCTGCCAGTGAAAATCACCTGCCCTCCCGGCGGGAGCAAAGCGGCAACCTGCTCACGAGCAACTTTAACAGCCGCCGCTGCCTGCCGCCCCATCACATGTGAGCTGTGTGGATTACCGAAATTGTCTTTCAACCAGGGAAGCATGGCCTCGAGCGCCTCTGGCGCGAGCGGCGTGGTCGCCTGGTTATCAAGATAGATGACGCTCATTGCTCCTGCTCAGCTTCGCCGGGATTCCGCGAAGATCGATTTCCATTGCTCGATGAAAGCGTAAATATGGCTCCGGGTTGTATCGCGTCCAATGCTGACCCGGATCACTTCGCGCGCCACCTGCGGCTCGGTGCCCATCGCTTCGAGTACATGGCTGGTCTTCAGCGTTCCCGACGAACAGGCGCTACCGGCGGAGACCGAAAACCCGGCCATATCGAATTTGATCAGCTGCGTGTTCGCGGCAACGCCAGGCATATGATAGCTGGCGATAGTAGCGATGCGCGGCGCGTGTTCGGCAATCACCGAGCCACCTTCCTTCCGGATCGCGTCGTCGAGATGCTGGCGCAATTCCGACGCCCGCCCGGCCCAGTTGGCGGGTGCTTCCAAAGCGGCGGTCATGCCCATGATAAAAGGCAGATTCTGCGTACCGGACCGATAGCCCTGCTCCTGCCCGCCGTCGGCTTCGAGTAGTCTGAGGTCCTTGACCAGCAGCGCGCCGACACCGGGCGGCCCGCCAAATTTATGCCCGGCGACAATGATCAGGTCGGCATCCGGCAACGGCATTTTGCCAATGGATTGCGAGCAATCGGCCAGAAGATAGCTGCCCCGGTCGCGGACGACTTTCGTCAGCCCGTCCAGATCCTGGATCACGCCCGTTTCATTATTGACCGACTGTATTGCTACCAGAGCTGGTCCATCGGTGCCCTTCAACAGGTGGTTCAGGTTCATCGGAACCACCATCCCATTCATGTCGACCGGAATTGATTGGGCATTTTGCGCGAATCTCAGCACCACATCATGTTCGACAGGGGAAATATATTGTAGCGCGGGCTTGGATTTGGTCAGCGCCATCTGGACCGCCTCGCTCGCCCCGCTGGTAAATATGACGTCGCCTTTCCAGTCCAGCGCCGCCTTGAAGCGCCGCCGCGCGTTTTCCAGCATCGCTTGCGCCGCCCGACCGTCGCCATGGGGCGAAGACGGGTTGGCCCAATTCTCGAATCCCTCGGCGCACGCCTTTTTGGCCGCATCCAGCATCGGTGCGGTTGCGGCATAGTCAAGATAGATGCGTTTGGGCTCGGTCACCATATTGGCAAAAACTCTCTGGCGTGCTGGATTGAGTTGCGGATTTGTTCACTCTCCCTATATAGACGCTGCATCCAGCGCAAAAGCTATTCTGACTTCTCGCGCTCTGGAGACGACAATCTAGATCGAAGAATTGAAAATCCATGCCTGACGTAATTTTTACCGGACCCGAAGGCCGCCTCGAAGGCCGTTTCAGCCCAGGACCCCGTGACCGCGCACCGGTTGCAATGATTTTACATCCCCATCCGCAAGCGGGTGGCACGATGAACGACCGGATCACCCAGGCGATGTACAAGACATTCGTCAAGCGCGGTTTCGCGACCTTGCGGTTCAATTTCCGTGGCGTCGGTCGCTCGCAGGGCACATTCGACAATGGTATTGGCGAATTGTCCGATGCAGCCTCGGCGCTCGACTGGGTACAAAGCTTCCATCCCGAAGCGCAGACCACCTGGATCGCCGGCTATAGTTTCGGCGCTTGGATCGGTATGCAGCTCTTGATGCGGCGTCCGGAAATCCGCGGTTTCATTTCGGTGTCGCCGCCAGCCAATATGTATGATTTCAACTTTCTCGCCCCCTGCCCGTCATCGGGTATCATCGTTCAGGGCGTGAATGATGAAGTCGTCACCCCCGGCGCCGTCCAGAAACTGGTCGACAAGCTGCGGACCCAGAAACATATCACGATCCATCACGACGAGATTCCCCGCGCCAATCATTTTTACGAGAATGAAATGGAATTGCTGATGGGTTCGATCGACAATTATCTCGACATGCGGCTCGCGCCGGATTCGCCGATCAAATAGGATCAGCCGGCGGACTGCGCCGATAATGGCTGGTTGCTGTCAGGGACAGGAATCAGCCCGATTCCGACATTGGCAAACATGACAGCAGCGGCGACGAGCATCAGCCAGCCCTGCTTTTTATTGTCGCCCTTGCGCAAGACAAAGACGCCTCCGGCCAGCAGCGCTGTTCCGGCCAGCATCAATACGGATAATATCAGGTTAGACATGCCGGGATAGTTACGGCTGCATCGCCAGAGTGACAATCATTTGTTTCGATGATTTTCCGCATCCCGGACATGATCATGCAACACTCCGTTTCCTCGGCCGAAGCAGTGGCTCGTCAACGGAATTGCTTTCGCCTGCAATTTCGACTAGAACATAAAAAGAACAAGGTGATCGATAGGCGGAGCTGGCCACGTGAATTCCGAACCTCCTCTGCTCATAATAGCGCCTCTGGCCGGAGATTTTAATCTGGCGCATTTGCCCTGGCCCGAGTCAGCAAGTGGAAAAATATCGGTCAATGACGCCAAGTTCAACGAACTGGACATGGTCGAGGTCATCCTTGACGGGATGCCGTTCCTGTTATCTCATTATACAGCAGATGAAACCGCCCGGCGTTTTGCAGCACAAACATTCGATCCACTATTTACCGGTCTCCCGACTCCCGATGAATCGTCCATAGGGGTGGCACCCAGGGACATCTTGACCAGCGCCCGGCATCTGCCCGAAATAAACCATCGCATACTCCTGTTGGGCAAATGGATAGGAGAAGCGGTGGACGCCACTGCTGCGGCATGGACGCCCTCGCACAGGATTACGAACTTTCTCTATTTCGACGAGACCGTAGTAGAATATCTCGACGGCGGACCATTTCCCGCATTATTTCAAACTTCATTTTCGGAAGTCCGGGAAGGCTATTACATCACCACAGGTTTGCACTATTTCGCCGGTCAGGAGATTCGCCTGACCGCGCCTCCGGATTATACTCCTGCCGACGTGGCAGATCGGCTCGTCCGCATCATCGACGATTTCGCATCCCATGGAACGATCGATAAACCAGCCCGGGCGAAGGGTATGGCCGAAGGCGAAACGCTGATCTTCTCACCCAGCGACGATCTGGCGCATGTCGATATCTCTATCAACAACTGCGCCGTCAACGCCGACCAGGCAAAGATGCGACCGGAACCTAGGCGGCGGTAGGTGCCGCTTCCCGGACGTTCTGATCAACATGATCAGCAAATTGTTCAAAATTATCGATGAACAATTTAACCAGCTTTTGAGCGGTTTCGTCATAAGCGCTCGGATCGGACCAGGTCGAACGCGGATCGAGTATCGCACTGTCGACGCCGGAGACTGCTGCCGGTACTTCGAATCCGAAATTCTCGTCGATGCGGAATTCGCCGTCATTCAGGCTACCGTCCAGCGCAGCGTTGAGCAATGCGCGGGTTGCCTTGATCGGCATCCGGTTGCCTTCGCCATATTTGCCACCGGTCCAGCCCGTGTTGACCAGCCAGCAACGGACGCCGCCCTTGGCGATCCGCTCCTTCAGAAGATTGCCATAAACCGACGGGTGGCGCGGCATGAACGGCGCGCCGAAACAGGTCGAGAAGGTTGCTTCCGGCTCGGTCACGCCGATTTCGGTACCGGCGACCTTGGCGGTATAACCGGAAAGGAAATGATACATGGCCTGCTCGGGTGTTAGCCGGGAGATTGGAGGCAATACGCCAAACGCGTCAGCGGTCAGCATGATGATATTCTTGGGCACCGGCCCCATATTTTCTTCCGAAGCATTCGGAATGAAATCGATCGGATAGGCGCCGCGGGTATTTTCCGCTTTGCTATTGTCGTCGAGATCCAGCTCCCGGGTTTCCGGGTCCATCACGACATTTTCAAGTACGGTTCCGAACCGGCGCGTGGTCGCAAAGATTTCCGGCTCCGCTTCTTCGGACAGCCGGATCATCTTGGCGTAACAGCCGCCTTCGAAATTGAACACCGCAGTATCGGACCAGCCATGCTCGTCGTCGCCGATGAGCACGCGGCTGGCATCAGCGGACAGCGTCGTCTTGCCGGTACCCGACAGGCCGAAGAAAATGGCGGTATCGCCTTCCGGCCCGATATTCGCCGAGCAATGCATTGGCATGACCGAGTCGAGCGGCAACAGATAATTGAGCAGGCCGAACACGGACTTCTTCATTTCGCCGGCATAAGCGGTGCCGCCGATCAAGATCAATTTCTCGGTCAGGTTTACCGCAATCACGGTGCCGCTGCGCGTACCGTGACGTTCCGGGTCAGCCTGGAAGCTGGGCAAATCGATGATGGTATATTCGGGATCAAACGCAGCGAGTTCGGCAGCATTCGGCCGGACCAGCATCGTGCGGATAAAAAGATTGTGCCAGGCCAGCTCGTTGATGATCCGGACATTGACCCGGTGCTCCGGCTGTGAACCACCGAAAAGATCCTGTACGAACAACGTATCTTTCTCGGCCAGAGCGGCGAGGAAATCTTCTTTCAGCGCTGCAAAATGATCGGGAGTCATCCCGACGTTGGTTTTTCCCCACCAGACGCTGTCTTCGGTTTCGGCATCACGGACAATGAACTTGTCATTGGCGGAGCGTCCGGTGTGCTTGCCCGTTTCCACGACCAAAGGACCATCTTGCGCCAAATGTCCCTCGCCGCGCGATACGGAGGCCTCGACCAACGCCGGCGCACCCAGATTCCAATGCTGCTCCGCCGAACTGGCAAAACCTTGATCATTTAAAGAAACAGACGAAATATTTGGCACAGGTAATCCCCTAAAGCTTAAAACGGGTTGAGGTCACGCCGATCTGGCAATTTGGAACGGCGCTTACTTGACCATCGCGAGTCGGTCAAATTTCTTCCAACCACGTGCCGCAAAATTACGGAATTCCTCACCAGATTGCCAAGTCCGAAGCAAATACGGCTACCGACGAGTTGACTTGAAACATGACATCCCATCCACTAGGTCAAATCCAGAGCGGGCGGCAAAGGAACATAAATTAATGGCAGCCAATATTGCTCTTGTCGACGACGACCGCAATATATTGACCTCGGTATCGATTGCGATGCAGGCCGAAGGTTTTATCACGCGGGTTTACTCTGACAGCGAAGCCGCTCTTCATGCGATTCTCGAGAACCCGCCGGACCTTGCCGTCTTCGATATAAAAATGCCGAAGATGGACGGACTGGAATTGCTCCGGAGAGTGCGTGAAAAATCGAACCTGCCGGTCATCTTCCTGACCTCGAAAGACGAGGAGCTGGACGAGGCACTCGGCCTCGCAATGGGCGCCGACGACTACATCAAAAAGCCGTTTTCGCAGCGCCTGCTTATCGCCCGGGTGAAATCCATCTTGCGCCGGACAGAATTTATCAAGTCACTGGACGAGGGTCAGGATGACGAATCCGCAGAGCCGCTCGTTCGGGGTAATCTGGAAATGGATCCGGCCCGCCATCTGGTGCGATGGAAGGGAATAAATGTCACGCTGACCGTCACCGAATTCATGATTCTCGAAACATTGGCGCATCGACCGGGTGTCGTGAAGAGCCGTAACCAGTTGATGGATGCCGCCTATCAGGATGACGTCTATGTCGACGACCGCACCATCGACAGCCATATCAAGCGATTGCGGAGAAAATTTCGCGAAGTTGATTCTGAATTTGACGCAATAGATACGTTATATGGAGCCGGATATCGCTACACAGAATGATCGCGGAACAGATAGTGAAAGCGGCCTGTCCCTGCGTTGGTCGGCCCGGCTTTCACTGACAACCCGCATATTGGTCGTCAACGTCCTGGCGATTGCGCTTCTGGCTGGCGGCCTGTTCTATCTGAACAATTACCGGGACAGGCTGACCGAAGAACGTCTCACCCAGGCCCGGATGCAGCTGACAATCATTGCCGACGCCCTGTCATCGGGAGAGCAACAAAAGCGGGACGCGCTCATCCGTCAATTTTCGGATCATCTGAACGCCCGACTCCGAATCTATTCCCCAGACGGCACAAAAACGGTCGACAGCTTTTCGCTGGCAAAGCCGACCTATGAATTTGTAGATCCGGATGCCGAACCCCTGCGAAAAGATGTGGCCCGGATATTGGACCGGATCATTGAAAGCTTTGTCTTCAGTGCGGAGGTCCCGAATTTTGCCGAACCGTCCCGCGATATCGCGAGTGAATGGCCGGAGCTTCTTGCTGCCGGGAATACCACAGATGCGGTCAGTTCGGTCAGTTTGGCACCTGACCGCACTCCGGTGATTGCGGCCGGGAAGCCCTTGCAAGATGGCACCGGTTCCATATTGCTGACCGCCAATGCGAGGGACATCACGCGAATTGTGAGAGCGGAACGGTCCAGCGTACTGCTCGTTATCTTGGTCGCCGCAACGGTCTCGATTCTGCTCTCGCTTTTTCTGGCGCGGACCATCGTCAGACCGATCAGAAAGCTGGCCCGTGCAGCGGTGCGGGTACGGATGGGGCGGTCGGACGAAATCGCAATCCCGAGAATGCCCGGTCGTCGGGACGAAATCGGCCAATTGAGCCGTGCCTTATCCGATATGAGTGCTGCCTTACGTCATCGGATCGATGCCACGGAGGCTTTTGCCGCTGACGTCAGCCATGAAATCAAGAACCCCCTCGCCTCGCTTCGTTCGGCGCTCGAGGGGCTGGAACGGGTCGATGACCCCGACCTGCAGAAACAGCTGCTCGATGTGGCCAATGACGATGTCCGCCGCATTGATCGCCTTATCAACGATATCTCCGACGCGTCCCGGGTCGATGCCGAACTGGCCAGAGCCAAGTTTGAACCGATTGATATTGGCAAGATGCTCGAACAGTTGCTCGCTGCCCGCGAACAACGGACCTCCAATCTGGGTGTCCATATCGCATTCGCGCGACCGGCAAAGGATGTTGCAAAAGTGATGGGCGACGGTGGCCGGCTCGAACGTGTGTTCAGCAATCTGCTCGACAATGCCGTTTCCTTTTCGCCCGACGGCGGGCTGGTAGAGATATTGGCGACACCCGATGGAGAGGAGATTGTTATCCATATCGCCGATCAGGGCCCGGGCGTGCAACCGGATCAACGGGAAGAGGTTTTCCAGCGTTTCCACTCCGACAGGCCCGACGGAGAAGCGTTTGGCAAGCATAGCGGACTGGGTCTGGCGATCGCAAAGACCATCATCGAAGGTCATCAGGGCAAGATTCATATTCTCGACCGTGCGGGCGGAGAATCGGGCGCCTGCTTCGAGATTCGCCTGCCCAAGGCTCCGTGATGACAGATATCAGCGCAGATGGCGATCAGTTGAACCTGCACGCTACAGCTGTCGCCATTTCCGGTGCGGGATTGATGATTTGCGGCAAATCGGGTTCGGGAAAATCCGATCTGGCGTTGCGGCTTATTGACCGCGGCGCGACCTTGATCAGCGATGATTATGTGGACATCAGCCGCGCAAACGAGAAGCTGTTCCTGAGCCCGCCAGCCAATCTTGCCGGTAAGCTGGAGGTCCGGTCGATGGGGATCGTCGAACAAGACTATCTGTCCGGCATTCCGTTAAAACTGATCGTGAAACTGGAGGATCGTCCCGACCGTTTCCCGATGGACAAACAGACCATGATTTTGCTGGGAATAACTATTCCATTCTGTACACTGGACGCCATGGAAAATAGCGCGACGATCAAGGCGGAATTGGCTTTGCAACGAATATTACGGGGTGCAGCGGGCATATGACTGGTGAAGGCGTCAAACGCGTCCTGTTGGTCACCGGTCTTTCTGGAGCGGGAAAATCCACGGCGTTAAAAACAATGGAAGACATTGGTTGGGAAACGGTCGACAATTTCCCCTTTCGCCTGGTCGAAGGCTTGCTGGAAACCCCTCCGTCCAGTTCCCGGGGGGACAGCGACCCGCCACTGGCACTCGGCTTCGACAGCCGGACACGTGGGTTCGAACCGGACAAGCTGATCGAAAGCGTGAAACGTCTGCAAAAAAAGCCGGGCTATCTGATCTCGACATTATTCCTCGATTGTGCAGGCGGTGAACTGGAGCGGCGCTACGGAGAAACCCGGCGACGCCATCCGCTCGCGTTGGATCGACCGGCAAAAGAAGGCATCGCGCTGGAGCGGACCTTGCTCGCACCCTTTCGCCGCTGGGCCGATCATCTGATCGACACCACTGATCTGACGGCCAATGATCTGCAGCGCGAAATCCGGCAACGTTTCCTGCTCGACAAGGACACCGCGACAACCATTACACTCACCAGCTTCGGTTTTTCCCGCGGTCTCCCGAACAATATCGATCTTTTGTTCGACGTCCGCTTTCTGGCGAATCCCTTCTGGGATCCGGACCTGAAGAAAATGACCGGTCTCGATCCGGAAGTGGCAGACTATATCAGCAAAGATCCGGCCTATCCCGAAGCTATCGAGAGAATAGCCGGCATGCTCGAATTTCTTTTGCCGCGCTATCAGGACGCTGGCAAAGCCTACGTCAACATAGGTATTGGCTGCACCGGCGGACGTCACAGATCGGTACATGTTGCCGAGCGCCTGAGCAAAGACTTGCGTGCGGCCGGCTTTTCGCCCAATGTCGTACATCGCAACCTGACATCACGACCGATGGAAGCGCTCGAATCCATGCAGAGTTTGAACGGGAACAAGGAAATTTAATCAACATGATTGGGTTGGTTCTCGTAACACACGGGCATCTGGCAACGGAATTTGTCATCGCGATGGAACATGTCGTCGGCGCGCAAAAGGCGATCGCAGCGATCGGCATTGGTGCGCGTGATGATATGGAAGAACGTCGTCAGGAAATTGCGGATTGCATAGCGAAAGTGGATTCTGGTGAAGGCGTCATCATTTTGACAGACCTGTTCGGTGGTACGCCGTCGAATCTTGCCATTTCCCTGATGGAAAAAGGCAAGGTCGAAGTCATCGCCGGTGTCAATCTGCCGATGCTCATCCGCCTCGACGGCGCGCGCAAGTCGATGAAAATCACTGCCGCAATCGCTGCAGCCAAGGAAGCCGGACAGAAATATATCAGCGTCGCTTCCGAAATATTGGGAAGCGATGCGTGAGCGAATTTCGCAAAACCGTCGAGATCACAAATAGCCGGGGGCTGCACGCAAGAGCGAGCGCGAAATTTGTCACCTATGTCAGCAAATTGCCCGACGATCTGGACGTAAAAGTGGCGAAGGATGGTACCGAAGTCACCGGCATGTCGATCATGGGCCTGATGATGCTCGGTGCGGCCAAGGGCGACAGCATCGAAATCATTGTTTCCGGTGAACAGGCTGAAAGCGCGCTCGAGAAACTGACCGGTCTGGTTGTCGACGGCTTTGGTGAAGACTGAAGTCATGCGCCACCAGATTACCGGCTTTTCCAATCCGACGATCAAGCGGCTCAGGAGCCTGCGCGAGAAGAAACACCGCAAACGGGAAGGGCTGTTCCTTGCCGAAGGGCTCCGGATCTTAGCGGAGGCGCTGGACAGCGGCAGAACTCCGAAAATACTGGTGGTTGTCGAAGGCACCGAGCTTCATCCCCTCGCCCGGAAAATGGAGGAAGCAACCGTGGCCGCCGGTGGCGACGTCATCGAAACCAGCGAGGCAATCATTGCCAAGCTCTCCGGAAAGTCCAATCCCCAGTCGATTATTGGCATTTACCCCGATCATCCGGTCGCGCTCGAAGATCTTGATCGATCCGGCTCGAATATCTGGCTGGTGGCACAAGCGCTGCGGGATCCCGGCAATCTCGGCACGATCTTGCGGACCGGTGACGCGGTTGGGGCTGGCGGACTGATCCTGATTGACGACTGCGTCGATCCCTTCTCGGTCGAGGCGGTGCGCGCCAGCATGGGGGCTATTTTCACCCAGCAGATCGCGCAGGCACGCTGGCCGGAATTTCTGTCCTGGCTGCGCAGCGGTCCGGGCGAGCTGGTCGGAACGAGTCTCAACACCGAGAATGATTATCAGTCGGTGCTGTACAAGCAACCGACCTTCCTGCTGATCGGCAACGAAGCGCAGGGACTGCCGGAGGACTATGAAGCCGCCTGCGACACCCTTGTCAAAATGCCGATGATGGGCAAGGCCGACAGCCTGAACGCCGCCGTCGCGGCATCGGTGATGGCCTATGAAGTGCTAAATCAGAGCCGAAAGAGATAAATAGCCTTCCCCTCATTGCTATGTTACATTTCACAGCGGAGGGGAAAAATATGAAAAATATAATATTGCTTTCATCGCTCGCCGCATTGACGCTTTCGGCCTGTGACGAGCCTGCTGCAGAACCGGTAGTCGAGGAAAAACTGGGTGACTATAGTGCCATCGGCACCGAACCGGGCTGGCGGGTCGACATAACGGGCGACAATATCGCTTTGACCACCCAGAGCGGCAATGACTTCACGCTTCCGGTTCAGCGCATGAAAAAGACCGACAGCGGATGGGAAGTCAAAGGCTTTTCCGACAGTCACAATATCAATATCTATGTCACCAGCGGCGAAACATGCAGCGATGGCATGAGCGATCGCAGCTATGCCGACACGGTGAAGATAGAGGCCAGCGAGAATGGCACATTGAACGGTTGTGGCGGCGCCATTACCGAAACAGCGGATGGACCGCCCTAAGGTCTATTCCGCAGCTTTTTCGCCGATTTCCCGGTCATCTTCGATCAGTTTTTCGGTCACTGCATCGCTGTAGCGCGGTAGCGCTTCGACAAGTTCGATGTCGGATAGCTCTCTTTTGCCCTGCTCTACTTCCAGAGCTTCGAATTTCCTACCGGTGGCAATGAGTCGGCTTTGGAAACTATTGGCAAAACCGTTGTAGCTTGTAACGGCACGCCCTAAATGGGTGCCAACTTTTTGTAGGTCTTCTGCTGCCTTTGCTAACCTTTCGTGCATCTCTTTACCCAAGACTGCGATCTCGGCAGCATTGGCATTAAGTGACTCCTGTTGCCAAACGGATGCGACGGTTCTCGCAATGGCTACGAGATTAGTTGGCGTTGCCAACAGAATCTTTTTATCAAAAGCATTATTCCAAAGGTTCGGATCGTGATCAAGCGCTGCCGCGAGAAAATGTTCGCCAGGCACAAACATGATCACATAGTCGGGAGCAGTGTCAAATTGAGTTTGATATGACTTTGCACCCAGAGCGTTGATGTGCGCTTTCATCGACAGACAATGCCGATCCAGCGCATTCTTTTTATCTGATTCATTTTCCGCCGCAAAGGCGTCCTGATAATCATTTAATGAAACTTTCGCATCAATGATTAGTGAACGTCCCCCCGGTATTCTAACTATCGCATCGGGGCGTAAACGCCCTTCATCAGTTTCGATACTGACTTCCATATGAAAATCGGTATGCTCAGCAAGACCACATGTTTCGAGCACATTCTTGAGCTGTTGCTCCCCCCAGCGGCCCCGTGATTTTGGGGCATTGCGCAACGAATTGACAAGCCGCGCTGCTTCCTGCTGTACCCTATCCTGCCCCTGCCTAACCTGTTCTACAGTTGCTTTTATATCGGCATATGACTCAGAGCGTTCTTTTTCGATTTTGCGAATACTCTCCTCGTAAGCCGTCAATCTTTCTCTAACCGGCTGCAGCAGTTTGGCGATTTTCTCGCCGCCCTTTTCATTGGCCTGGTCAAAGCGCTGGTCCGCCCGCTCGAGAAACTGCCGCTGGGCCGTCTCCAGCATTTTGGCACCAATTTCGGAAAATTGCGCTGACAAAGCCTCTTTCGCTTCCATCAGCTGCTGCATCTGCTTGTCATGATTGCGGGCATCGGCTTGCAACGCCGCCAGTTCGGTCTTCGCCGCATCGCGCTCGTCGCGCACGCCATCCAGCGTGATCCGCAATGCATCGGTCGCCTGCGCGGCCTCTTTGGCCGCTTGCACCGCATCTCTGGTAGCCTGCGCTGCATCCTTCGCCGGCTTGCCGCCAATAAACCAGCCCAGCGCCAGACCGCCCAGAAGAGCGATGACGATGACGATGATGACAATGATGGGGTCCAAATTAACTCACTTTCCGATAAGAACGAAAAGAGAACTTAGAAGCGTTTCCCGTAATAGGCAATAGACCTAATGCCGGATTTGACTGGCGACGGTTAGGCCGCGATCCCGTGTTCCTTACGCAATTTCGCGAGCTTCTTCAGCACCATCTGGCGTTTCAGGCGCGACAGATGATCGATGAACAATATGCCTTCGAGATGGTCCATCTCGTGCTGCAGGCAGGTAGCGAGAAGCCCCTCGATCTGTTCTCCATGCTGCTTGCCGGTCTCGTCCTGCCAGCGCGCGGTGATGGCGGCGGGCCGCTCGACATCCGCATATTGGTCGGGTACCGAAAGGCATCCCTCGCTATAGACATTCACATCTTCCGACGGATCGAGAATCTCGGGATTGATGAAGACGCGCGGATCACGGATGACTTCCTGCTCATGATGGCAATGTTCGCCATGTTCGTGATCATGGTCATGCTCGACCGGCTCCTGAAGGTCGATAACCAATATCCGTTTGGGCACACCAACCTGAATCGCGGCCAGACCAATGCCCGGCGCATCATACATGGTTTCGAACATGTCAGCGATCAGCGTTCTGAGCGCGTCGTCAAACTCGGTGACCGGTTCTGAAACAGTTTTCAGCCGCGGATCGGGAACTTCAAGGATCGGTAAAATAGCCATGGTGCAAATTTAGGGATTTTGCCTGGATTCGTCAAGCAGCGCAGGAGTGTGTTTACCATCCGGCCCGAATATCCGGCAAAATTCAAAAACATCTCCACCCGCTGCGATAGCGCATATTGTGCAGCAGCAGGCAATGGCAGTACAAATAAAAAGGTGTGCGGTTCATTATCTGAACCGCACACCTTTTCTTATTCAGAGGCTATCGCTTGGTTTAGAAGCGGGTACGCACCGTGAGGCCATAGGTTCTTGGCTCCGCAAGGAACGCCGAATAGGTCTGCTGCGATGCGACAAATGGCGTGTTGAACGCAACCTGCGAATAATTGATGTTGAACAGATTTTGTGCCCAACCTTCAATTGCCCATTTGTCATCAGGACCGCGGATACCGATACGTGCATTTACCAGCGTAAATCCGTCCTGTTCCTTGCCATAAAGCAAATCCGAGCCGGTGTTATAGTCGCTGGTCGTACGCGCATTCACATAGAACAAGCCGGTCAGTCCGCTATTTCCGATTGGCGGAGTATAGGACAGAGACGCCGTTGCTGTGATTTCAGGCGCGTTGGACAGATTGTCACCTGGAAGCAGGCGCAAAGCAGGATCCAGCGCGGTTCCGTTATCGCGACCAACCAGATCATTTTCATAGCTGGTGTCGGTATATGTCAGGCCCATAGAGACGTTGACATGTCTGACCGGATTGATCGACGCTTCCAGTTCGATGCCCTGTGCAACAACGCCATATTTGACATTGTCAGCAGCACAGTTGCCGGTTGTGCCGTCGGCATCGCTATCCGCACCGCCGAGATCATCGCTACAGCCATTGATATTCTGAACGAGGAAAACGGAGCCGTTGAACGTGTTGAGCTGGAAATTCTGGAATTGCTGACGGAAAGCAGCAACGCTCAACGAAAATTCGCGGGTCGAGTATTTGGCACCAATTTCAAAGGCATCTACCGTCTCCTGGTCAAACTGGAGATTGGCAGTATCACCCGTCAACGCCGGATTGGCCAGAGTTGAACTGGTCAACGCAGACCGGTCAAGGTTGAAGCCGCCTGCCTTGTAACCGCGCGAGTAGCTACCATAAAGCAGCAGATCCTCAGTTGGCTTGTAGGACAGGATGGCCGTACCGGTAAATTCATTCTCGCTCCGGCTGTCGCTTAGCGTAACGCCGTCCAGTTCGGATGTTGAATTACCCTGACATGACAGACCGATAAGACCGGCTGCCAATCCACCAAGTGGTCCTCCGAGCAACGGCGTGAACAATGCGCGTTGTGTAGGGCACATCGTATTGTCGTTGGTAAAGGCAGCGTTAAAATCCTTCGTTTCATTGGTATAACGCAGGCCAAGGGTTAGATCGAGCTTGTCGGAAATGTGGAAGATATTGTGGGTGAAAAACGCAAAATTCTCGCTTTTCTGGTTGTAGACATCGAGCACAGTTCCCCGGTCGTTGATCGTGGCCAAATTATCCAGACCGGCAAAAATCAAGGGCGTAGCGGCACCGAACGCGCCAGCTAATGCGGCTCGGCCACCGGCGCTCAGACAGCCTGTGCTGGTTGGCGACGCGAGGGCAGGATTAACCGCGTTGACGATCCGGCATGGCGCGAAGGCACCATATTGCGTGCCGAAGCGAATATTGTCGCGCGTTTCCAGTTTTTCGTTGGCATAAAAACCACCGATCAACCAGTCCAGCTTGTCATCGAAAGCCGAACCCTGCAGCCGCAATTCCTGGGTGAAGGTCTTGAATTCCCGGGCGCCGGCATTTTCATTCGGCTCGCGATAGAGAATGTCGACCTGCGTGTAATCCGTGTCCGAGGCCTGAAAGTTGGAATATTCACGATATCCAGTAATCGACGTCAGGTTCATGTTACCCAGTTCGGCATTGACCTCGACCGAAGCACCGAAATCTTCAGTCTCGCCCGCATAGGAACGCCCCGGCGTGACATAGATATCCCGGTTAAATGTACTCTGCGTAAGTGCGTTGTTGTTTTGACCCAATGCCAAAAGCACCGGAATGATCGGATTTTGCGTACTCGTCAGAGCCGGTGCGCCAGGTGGCGGAACCGAAAAGGGATCAAGTCCCGCGCCCACTCTTGCCTGCTGAGCAAATTCAGGCTGGACGAATGTCGCTGCACAGCAGGACTCGTCCTTCTTGGAATAGTCCCCGATAACGCGGATGCTCAGGCCGTCATTTGGTTCAAACAGCAACTGCCCACGAACCAGATAGCGGTCCTTATTATTGACGTCGGTTCCGTTCACCACATCGTTGTAAAAGCCGTCTCGCTTCAGATAGACCCCATCAATGCGGGCGGCGATCGTATCGCTCAACGGGCCGTTGATGCCGCCTTCCAGGCGAAGCTGGTCATAATTGCCGTAAGTGGCGGACGCATGTCCTGAAAACCGGAATTCTGGAGCTGCCGTGGTGATGCTGATCATACCGGCAGAAGAGTTGCGTCCGCCAAGCGTTCCTTGCGGGCCACGCAGAATTTCGATCCGGTCAATCGGGCCGAGTTCACTCAGCGCATTACCGCTTCTCGAGCGATAAACGCCATCGATGAACACAGCGACCGAGCTTTCCAGGCCGGGGTTGTCACCAACCGTACCAATACCGCGAATACGGGCAGAGCCGTTCGCTTCGTTGCCGGTTGAAGAGACGAGCAATGAAGGCGCAAGCTGATTGAGCTCACGAATATCGCTGGTGCCGCTCTGTTGCAATTGCTCCGCACCAATAGCCGAGATGGCAACCGGCACGTCGGACAAGACCTGAGCCCGGCCCTGTGCGGTTACGACGATTACGTTGCTGTCGACGGTTTCATCGACCTGGTCAGTCGCCTCCGATTGCGACTGCGCATAGACGGGGGCCGTGGCGACGGCTGCAAGTGCGAACGCGCAAGCAGATAGATTCAATGCCAATTTCATAATATACTCTCTCCTGATTGTTAGTCTCATTGCCTTCTTGGGGAGGACTAACTTTTTATTTTTATTGGCTACATAGTGGTCGTCATACTGCCGCTGCGTCAAGGGTGTTCAATCGCTTGCTTAACCAACGGAAAAAAGCGCCAAAATCAGCGCTTTCCACATATATTCATCAACCAGGATTTGTCGCTCGTCCAGTCGGCTGTGGCCGCTAAGACACAATTATCATGCGCTAATTTCTGGTTCACGATGCGGTTCGAAACCGCGATGGCATATCGCGTTAATCCTGATTGACCGGCCGCCGCGAACGCAGCGCCTGTGCCAGCGTGCCTTCATCCAGATAATCCAGCTCTCCTCCCACCGGTATGCCATGGGACAGCTGGCTGAGCCGCAGCGGATAATTTTCGAGGCGTTCTGCGATATAATGGGCGGTCGTCTGGCCTTCCAGAGTCGCATTCATAGCCAGAACGACTTCGTCAATCCCGCCCTCCTCGACACGCTTGATCAATTTGTCGATCGCGATGTCTTCCGGTCTTACCCCGTCCAGTGCCGACAATCGCCCGCCGAGCACATGGAATTTTCCGGGGAACAGCCGTGATTTGTCCAGCGCCCAGAGGTCGGAAACTTCTTCAACCACGCAAAGCGCCTTTGCATCGCGGCGCGGGTCATTGCAGATCTGGCAGGGGTCCTGCGTATCGACATTGCCGCAAATGCCGCAGGTTACGAGCCGTTCCTCGACCATCGTCATAGCCGCCAATATCGGCTTCATTGCCGTTTCCGGACGTTTCAGCAGATATAATACCGCCCGCCGCGCCGAACGCGGACCGAGCCCGGGAAGTTTGGCCAGGGCCTGAACCAGATTTTCGATCTCTTGCGATGCCATGATTTGACCTTTAGGGACATATTCCGTCACCTGCCAAGAACTTAGCTATAGTTTGGCCACACACAAGCGAGATTTTATGCGCCTAGCCTTTATGGGAACCCCGGATTTTGCCGTTCCTGCGCTGCAAGCGCTGCACGATGCCGGACATGAAATTATTGCGGTCTACTCGCAGCCCCCGCGCCGCGCCGGACGCGGGAAGCAGCTTAGCCCCTCGCCAATCCAGAAACTGGCGGAGAATCTGGGGTTACCCGTAAGGACTCCGATTTCCCTCAAAGACGAAGCGGAGCAAGCCGCCTTTGCCGCGCTCGATCTCGATGTAGCAATCGTCGCCGCTTACGGTCTCATCCTGCCACAGGCGATTCTCGACGCACCGAAGACGGGATGTCTCAATATTCACGGCTCGCTGCTCCCCCGCTGGCGTGGCGCGGCTCCCGTGCAGCGAGCGATCCTCGCGGGAGATATGGAGACCGGCATCACCATCATGCAGATGGAGGCGGGGCTCGACACCGGACCGATGCTGCTCAAGGCGGCAACAGCGGTCAACGGTAAAACCGCTGGCGAACTGACTGACGAATTGGCCGATACGGGTGCCGCACTGATGGTTCAATATCTCGCCTCACCAACGGGATATCCACCGGAGGCGCAAGTTGATGCGCTTGCCACATATGCGAAGAAGATCGAGAAACAGGACGCGCGGCTTGATTTCAGCCAGTCGGCAGATCAGGTCGAACGCCAGATACGTGCCTATAATCCTCAACCGGGCGCCTTTTTCGAATATCAGAGCAACCGGTATCGTATTCTCGAAGCGCAGGTCAGCGAAACGACAGGACCGGCCGGCACAATATTGGACGATCAGCTTCTGATCGGCTGCGGCACCGGATCGATCCAGCCCAAAGTCGTTCAAAAAGCCGGCAAGCCGGCGATGGAACTCAAATCCTTCCTCAACGGAACGAAAATTCCTGCAGGGACCAAATTGCAATGACCCGCTTTGTCCTCACTCTGGAATATGATGGTCGTCCGTTCATGGGTTGGCAGCATCAGGATCACGGCCCCAGCGTCCAGCAGGCGGTCGAAGAGTCGATCAGGAAAATCACCGGCCAGACGGTACGGGTCTTTGCCGCAGGAAGAACTGATGCAGGCGTCCACGCGCTGGCGATGCGCGCCCATTTCGATCTTGATACCAAGCTGACGCCCTTCCGGTTGCGTGAAGGCATCAATGCGGGATTGCGGCCCAATCCGGTCGCGGTGCTCGCCTGTGACATTGCCGACGAGGAATGGCACGCCCGCTTTGCCTGCGAGGGGCGACGCTATCTATACAAGATCACCAATCGTCGCGCGCCTCTGACTTTCGATCGCGGCCTGAGCTGGCAGGTCGCCCAGGTTCTCGACGCGGAAGCGATGCACAACGCGGCGCAGGTGCTGATTGGCCAGCATGATTTCACCACTTTCCGATCGGCCCATTGTCAGGCGCAAAGCCCGGTCAAGACGCTCGACCGGATATCGGTCAGCCGCTTCGGCGACGAGATCGAAGTCGAGGTCTCCGCCCGCTCTTTCCTACATCATCAGGTGCGTTCGATCGTCGGCTGCCTCAAACTGGTCGGCACCGGTACTTGGAGCAAAGCGGACTTGAAAAACGCGCTGGCGGCAAAGGATCGCAACGCTCTCGGCTTCAACGCCCCGCCGGATGGCCTCTATTTTGTCGAGGCTCTTTATCCGCCGGTATCAGAGGCCGAATAAGCGCTGCAGGCTCTTGTCGAGCATCAGCAGCTGCCACAATAAGCGACTGTTATCGGAACGTCCGGCAATATGGTCATCCGCCACCTTGCGCAGAGATTTGCTGTCAAACCAGCCGGTGCGTGCCAAAGCTCCACCGCTGGTGATATCCCGTGCCTGATCGGCCAGCGGTCCGCGGAACCATTGCGCGATCGGGGTGACAAAACCCATTTTCGGCCGGTAGAGAATATCATTGGGCAGATATTGCTCCATCGACTTTTTCAGGAGATATTTGCCCTGCCCCTTGTGCACCCGCAAATTGGTCGGCAGCTTCGCGGCAAATTCCATCAGCTTGTAATCAAGCAATGGCTCTCGCGCTTCTAGTCCCACCGCCATGCTGGTCCGGTCCACCTTGGTCAGGATATCGCCGGGCAGCCACATTTTCATATCGGCATATTGCGCTTGGTCGAGGCCATTTTGCGCCGGAGCATTTGCCATCAGGTCGATCATCCGCTGCTCCGCGTGATAATCTCCCAGGTCGCGCCGCATCGCATCGGAATAGATTGACCGGCGACCCGACGGCGTCGTCACGCCAACCGCTTCGGCATAGCCTTCCGGTCCCGTTCGGGCCAGCGACAACAAGGTCGACTTGGCACGAAACGGACGCGGTGCCCAGTCGGCCTTGGGATAGACAGAGCCCAGCCAGCCCAATACCGGTCCCCGGAAGGATTGCGGCAACAGCCCCCTCACCCGCTCTTCACCATGGTGGAAGACATGACGTCGATATCCGGCCATCGCCTCGTCCGCACCGTCTCCCGACAGTGCAACAGTCACGGTCTCGCGGGCCAGTTCCGCCACCCGGTAAGTCGGCAAGGCAGAGGCGTCGGCAAAGGGTTCGTCGAAATGGTCAGCCAGCGTATCTATCAGACCGAAATCATCAGAGGCCACGATACGCTCGCGATGATCGGTCTGGAAGCGCTCCGCTATCGCACGTGCGTAGCCAGTCTCGTCGAGCGATTGCTGGTCAAAGCCGATCGAGCAGGTCTTGACCGCCCGGCGACTATTCTCGGCCATCAGGGCGACCACTGCGCTGCTGTCGACCCCGCCGGAGAGAAACGCTCCCAACGGCACATCGGCAATCATCCGCGAGCCTACGGCCTGTTTCAGCAGCTCGACCAGTTCTTCTTCGAGAGCCCTTGCCGATCCCTTGCTCCGCTGGCTGAAATCCATATCCCAATATTGAACCGACGCGGGTTCCGGCTTGCCTTGCTCGAGCAGCAGATAATGCCCGGCGGCTAATTTCTTCACGCCCTTCAGCAGCGATGTCTGATCCGGCACGTAGCCAAAGGCCAAATAGTCATCGACCGCCGTGATATTGGGGTCGCAGCGCAATAATGGATTGGCGAGAAGGGCCTTGAGTTCCGAACCGAACAAAATGCTGCCATCGGACACCGCCGCATAGAAGAGCGGCTTCACGCCAAGACGGTCGCGGGCGAGAAACAATTGCCTTGTGCGCTGGTCGTATATCGCGAAGGCGAACATGCCGTTCAGCCGCTTGAGACATTCCATGCCCCATTGCCGCCAAGCGAAAAGAATGACTTCGCTGTCGCTGCTGGTCTGGAACTGGTGGCCGAGCAGTTCGAGTTCGGCGCGCACTTCGCGGAAATTATAAATCTCGCCGTTGAAGCTCAGCACCTGCGCCTCGTCGGGCGTCAGCATCGGCTGCGCGCCGCCCTCCAGATCGATGATCGAAAGCCGGCGATGGCCAAGCCCGACACCTGGCGCTGTCCAGATGCCCGAACCATCCGGACCACGATGGCCGAGACTGTCGGTCATCTTGCGCAGACGATCGGGATCGACCGGCTTGGCCGTCTCTAGATGAAAAATACCTGCAATTCCGCACATATTGTGCGCCCTAGCGCAGCCCCGCCATCTCGTCAGCCACTTTATCGACCGGCCCCAGATCGGCAAGAAAAGCATCGATCGGGATGCGCGGCGACGCTTCGCGGTTTGTTTCGGACGAAACGAGTATCGCCACCGCCTGCCGGGAGCCGCCGAGAATATTGCTCTTCAGCGTTTCCAGCTTCACCGCCGAACCGCTACCCGTCAACTTTCCGCCAATCCGGTAAAAGGAAACCACATCGCGAACCACGGGACCGGGCGCGATTAGTTCGACGGCAGTAGCACCCGCTGGCGCGTCAAGATCACGGTTCCACGACCAGCGCGTATTCGGGACCAGAGCCCCCTGACCGTAACCGACAATCTCCCGTCCTTCTTGCTGACGGTCATAGACAGCGATCGACAAGTCCACTTCCATGCCGGTCGACCGGTTCCGGTAGCGACCGAGGAGCTGATGGCTGGACCCGTCAAAGCGCGGCCGCCATGGGTAAAGCGGTTGATAGTCGACGATCTCCCAACCGGTGACTTCGGGAAGTGCGATTTCATCGGGGACGGACGATTCCTGCGCCGCAAGTACCGAGGTCCATAGCACCGGGATGAGGACCAGAGCGGCCATTGCGGCCATTGCCTTGACCGGGTTTTGCTGGAATGCCCGTGGAGGCCGGCTTTTGCTCAACGCATCGCCATCGATCATCGGATCGTCGATCCTGCGATCAAAAAACGGCCAGCCGATGGCCATCACCAGGATCAGGACGAAGGCAAAAAAGAACCAGCCGTAAAAAATATGATCGAAACCGGCAGCGAAATCGAGCGTCGTATGATGGGCGATATACATTGTACCGAAGGCACGGACGCCGTTAGCGATCACAGGAACGATCACCGCAGCGGTCATGAACAATATCCGGCGCTTCCAGCTCAGAAAGCAGACATTGCTGACCAGCGCGCCATAAGCGAGCATCGCGATCAGAAACTTGATTCCGGAGCAGGCTTCGGCCACTTCAAAATAGCCGGTGGGCGTCGAAATGAAGACACCGTCGATAAAGGCCGGGATATTCGCCCAGCCCAGAAAGACCATCGACAATTTGGCGGTCACCATTTGCAGAAACGGAACAAACTCCTCTCCGAACGGCACCAGGAAAAAGCTGAAGCACAGTGGAAAAATCAACCCCCGCGCAACCGTCGGACCAAGCAGCGTCACTACCGCGCCCTGCAACATCATCAACAGTCCGAGTTGCCGGGCAAAGGCGACACCGGCCGCCTCTCCCAATAGCCAACCCAGCGAAGCGAGAGCCGTCAGGAGCAATCCCGGCAACCAGATTTCCGGCGTAATTTTCGCCAGCTCCTGCTGCCGCTGCTGCACCAGATAATAGAGGATCGGCACGATCAAGAGGCAGTGGTTATAGGTGGAGATCGTCCACCATATCCGCACCATATCCACGCCATCTCGCCAGAAAATTGCAAGAATCGCCAATGTGGCAATCGCCAGCAATTTCAGATGTTTTGACCATGCAGAAGCGGATGTAGAAGGCTTTGGCGTAGCTTCCATCTGGTCAGCAGTCGCGCTTGTCATGCTACCGCCTCCGCAATCGCGGGGTTCTGGAAACCGCACAGGCTGGACAAATCAACGAGCTGTGTTTCCCAAGAATAATGCGAATGGATCAAACTTCTGGCTTGCTCGCCGAGCTGCCCTGCCCGTTCGGGGTCTCCCAATAAATCGCACACCAGCCGCGCTTCTTCCGCGACAGATTGGGCAATCAGGAAATGTTCGTCGTCGTTCGCCTCGATGCCCTCGGCAGCGCATGCCGATGCAACCACCGGCTTGGCCATCGCCATTGCTTCCAAAACCTTGTTCTGAATACCTCTGGCAATTCGCAGCGGCGCCACAACCACATCGGCAGCCGCGATCCAGCTGCGAATATCGTCCACCGCGCCCGTCACGATTGTACCATTTCGGCCATCGAGTTGAGTCACTTTTTCCGACGGTGCCCGCCCGACAATCGCGAATCGTGCGTCGGGGAAATGCGCAAGAATATTGGGCATGACCTCGGTGCTGAAACTCTGCACCGCCTGAACATTCGGTTGATAATCCATCTGGCCGGTAAACAGGATCAACGGACCATTATTTACAGAGGCCTCTGGCTGAACTTCCCGCGAACCATAAAATTCCAGATCGATTCCGTTGCCGACGGCTTTCACCTGCTCAGCTGACAATCCCGAGCGCTGTCGGAACAAAAGCGCCTCGGCTTCGCTGACAAACAGGCTATGGTCGGCCCGTCCGGCGACTGTCTTCTCGAAGGTCCGCAATAGACGTCCTTCGCGGCGATTGATCCAGGCCATTGGTCCAGAACCTTCGTCCGCATAGCTTTCAAATTTCGCGCTATCGACATCGGCAAAGTCCATCACCACACGGCCCGCAAATTCCGGCGGAATAAACTGCGCCATCTGACCGGAAAATACGAAGATACAGTCAATCCGACAGGTATCAATCGCCTGTGCAACATAGGTGCTGATTTGAACGCTCTCGAAAGATACCAGCGACACCGGTTTTCCGGAAGCCAAGGCTTCAATCCCTGCCCGCCATTTGGGTTTATTCCGCACCACTATTTCGCACGAAGCCAGTTCCGCTTTGCGATCCCAGCCGGTTTGTTTTTCATTCTCGTCATCTGCGAAACAGGCGACATGTACCGGCGCGCAATCCATCAGCTTTTGCAGGAAATGATGCGAGCGGATCTTGTCGCCACGGTTCGGCGGCCATGGAACGCGATGCGCCAGAAACAGGATTTCACCCATCAGCCGAGGCCCTTGGCAATCATCGGTCCGACGAGATTGGCAAGCGGCAGGGGCAGACGCTGCCACAGCGCGATCTTCGCTTTATATTTGGGGCTCATCGGATTGACATCGCGAGCCTCTTCACCATCGGCGGTGCGTATCGCATAAGACAGCGGTTCCGGTTCAAAGCCCCAGTTTTTCTTGAACGAAAAAGCGCCGGTGCCATATTTGGACCGGCCAAAGTCAAACTTGTGACATCCGCGTTCGCGGGCATGATTCATCAAGCTATAATACATGATATCATTGGCCCTGAAGCGGCGCGCATCCCATGTCCCGCCACCCCAGTAAGGCATGACGGTCTGCTGGTGATAAAGGCTCAAGACACTGGCCACCGGTTTGCCGTCGTGCAGCACTGTCAATATATCGGCATCCTCGCTGAATGCATCCAATACCTCCTCGAACAGCGCCTTTGGGAAAACCGGCGTTCCGAGATTGCGGACGCTTTCCGCGTAAACAGCATAATGGTCCGCCCGGTCTTGCTCGCCGGTGCCGACGCGAACGGTCAACTCGTTCGCAAGGCCCTTGCGGATTTCCGCCCGCTGCTTGCGCGGGATCGCTAGCAGCTGGCTCTCCTCGTCTTCCGCCAGTGGATTGACAAAGCCGGCATAGACGCCCTGCTTGTTCTGCCATTGGTCGTCCGGCGAGGGTCCGCCGCGCAATTCTACTGTGGGGAAGCTGTGCCGATCGGCAAAATTCCAGACTTCGTCGGCCAGCAACCGGATGGCCTGATCATTATTGGCCAATATTCCGCCACCTACCGCGAAACCGGAAGACACCAGTGCCCGGCCGAACAATGCCGAATGTATCAGGTTGAGCGGCAATATGCCCTGCAACGCTCCGGCGTCATCTTCTGCGAGAAGATAGCGCCATTCATGGCCGCAACCCTTACTGACCGACAGAACCCATGCAGGACGATGAAAGGCTGTGCCTTCGGGTGAAGCGGCGACGAAAGCCTCGATACGGGCCAGTTCATTCGGGTCGGGACGATCAAGCACGCGAACGATCAAAGAGTTTGGTTTGAATGCCATGTTCATTGCATCAGCCCCGCTTCCAGTGCCGCCAGCTCATCGACCCTGCCCCATTTGAAATCCTGCCCGGCCCGCAAAAGCTTGCCCCTCATGCTCTTCAAATTCGTGTAATGGCGGATCTTTGATTTTATCGGCGCGTTGCCAACCCTTGGCTGTTCCGGATCTATCTCCCACGGGTGGAAATAGAATATCGCCCCGCGCCCGTCGTCTCGGTGCATTTTCCTTATAGCCTGATCATATAAGGCATAGGGCAAGAGCCGGAAAAAACCGCCGCCACCGGCGGCCAATATCCGGCTTCCCAGCCTCACGGTTGTCACCGGCAGTTCGATAAAGTCAGATTGCTCCACAGGTTTCCAGGCGAAGCGCGGCGATCCGGCCCATCCATAATGATCGTGGTTGATCGGCGCGACACTGGACGAATAGGTATAGCCCTGTTCAGCCAATATTTCATGCGCCCAGGGTGTCCGCTGATCGATCGAGAAGCTCGGTGCCCGATAGCCGGCAACCTTCTGGCCGGACGTATCTTCCAGAATTTTCCGGCTGCGATCGAGATCGCTGCGGAATTGATCCGGGGTCAGCGTGAACACGCGCGCGTGGTCATAGCCATGATTGGCAATTTCATGCCCGGCCGACGCAATCTGGCGCATCAAGGCCGGATAGCGTTCTGCTACCCAACCCAATATGAAAAATGTCGCCTTGATTCCCGCATCGTCGAACAGCGCAAGCACCGCTTCAGTGTTACGTTCTACCCTATGCTGAAGCTTGTCCCAGTCGGCACGATCAATGACCGTCTCGAAGGCTCCCACCTGAAACCAGTCCTCGATATCGACAGACATGGCGTTGAGCAAAGCATCCGCTTTTCCCGCCGTGGCGAAAGATTCAGGCCGCGCGTCCTGCATTGACATAGCTTTCCTTGCTCCGGACATCGTTTTCGACCCATTCCACGAGCATCGTCAAGACGCGGTGCAGATTCTCTTCCTGACCATCCATGCGCTTTTCCACCAGCGACAGCCGTTTTGCAAACATATCGACTATCTGGGCGGTTTCCTCGTCAATTACGGGCGCGCTGGCCTCGAATTCTGGCGCATTCGTTGCCACCGGGGCCGGCGTTGCTACGGCTGGCTTGGAAACTGATTCGTCCCGGGCTGGCGAGAGCGTTGGACTGACGCTTTCATGTTCCGGCTCGAAAGCTGGCGCGCTCGAGTGTTGGAACTGGGGCTCAAATTGGGTTTCCTGATCTTGCTCAGCCATGTTGCCCGATGCATCAGGTGCACGGTCGGAGCCGGCATCGCTGGTCTTCCTTGGTTTTTCCCAGAGCGGACTCTTGATTTCCTCTGGCAATTCTGACGGTTCGGCAATGTCCACCTCTTCGCCATTCAGGTCGGCAAGCACCCGCTCGACCATCACCTGGTCGATCAATTCGGAATGTTCAATCGAACCCATCAACAAGACCCGGCTCATCAATGTGTTGATTTTGCGCGGCACGCCGTCTGTTTCGGCGTAGAGCAAACGGAATACATTGGAAGTAATCTTGGGACGCCCGGACCAGCCGCTTTTCGACAGGCGATGGGTGATATAGGGTTCTATTTCCTCCGCACTCATCGGTTCGAGATGATGATGTGCGATCACCCGCTGGCGCAGTTGCTCCAGCCGGTTGGAATTTTCCAGCATGTCACGGAATTCCGGTTGGCCAAGCAGGAATATCTGCAACAGCGCCTGTCCGCCGAGCTGGAAATTGGACAGCATCCGCAATTCTTCCAATGCATCCACCGGCAAATTTTGTGATTCATCGACGATCAGCAAACAGCGGCGACCGGCCCTCGCTTCGGCGTGCAGAAATTCTTCAAACGCGCTGAGCAGCTGCGCCTTGTCCATATGGTCGGTGTCGATATCGAAATGATTGGCAGCAACGCGGACGATATCCTGACTGTCCAGCTTGGTGGTCACGATATTGGCCGCAGTCAGACGCGCCTTGTCGATCGTCGCCATCAGATGGCTGACCAACGTGGTTTTACCCGCGCCGACATCCCCAGTGATGACGATGAAGCCTTCACCCTGAGCCAGGCCATAGCCGAGATAGGACAGCGCCTTGCGATGCGTCAGACTCTCGAAATAGAAATGCGGATCCGGAGTCAGCTGAAAGGGCCGACCGTTTAATCCATAAAATGTTTCATACATGCGCGTATCTCCGATCAACTTCTGTGTTGATGCTCTTAAAAATCATATCTGAGGCCCAGCAATGCGGAAGCGGTAAGTTCACTGTCGAAACCAGCCTGCTCATAACTGTCCAGACCAACGGCTGCCGTGCCCTGCAACCCTGGAAAAATCTGGCGATAATATGCAGCATTGGCGCCAATTCCCAAAACGTTGGGAGCGCCTGCAAAGCCGCTGTCCAGCAGATTGGCATAAACATTCGTATCGATGCGGGAATAGGCATCAAGTTCCCGGCCAAGCGACAGATTGGCGTAATAATTTTCGTCGACCAGACCATCGACGGCAGCAACCGCGCCCAATTGCGAAGCAAAGAAACGGCGACGGGCATAGCCGACGCCAAGTCCGGCTTCCCAGCCGCGGTGATTATAGGTGTACTGCCCGTGTACGCCACGCGCACGGAAAGCGGATGAAGATGCCGATTGCAGCACATCGTTAAAGCAAAGACCGCCGCCTTGTCCGAAAGCACAACCATTGAACTCACCGCTCAACGGATTGCGCGAACTGGTAAAACTGGTGCCCAGATTGGCGAGGTTGTCATTGAGCAAATTGCCGAAGCCGGAAACCGTATCATAGACCGATATGTTCAGAGCGGTGTTCTGGTTGGGCTGATAGACGAAGGTACCGAAATAGGTTTCGCTGCCATAGCGCTGCCCGACCCGCGCCTCGAGCGACGTGCGGCGACTGGGCCGCCACAAGACACCGGCATCCCAGATGATTCCGTCCTGATCATAGGACAGCAATCTGGGTGACGTTTTATCGGTTACCAGACGACCGTCATTGTCGATGACCGGATCACCATTGATATCGCGAACCGCGTCGCGTTCCGAAATTTCGATATCTTCATAACCGACACCGCCTACCACTGCCAGTGTCGTCGACACAGGTACGGTAACGTCAGCCCGAGCATATTTGCCCTCATAACGCTGATCAAGCTGGCTCGCATCCTCGCGTTCCCAGCCGCCGCTGACGGACCAGCCGAAAGGCAGGTCACCCGGTTGCTGGCCGACACTGGCGCTGGCTGAATGGCTTATACTGTCATCGAAAACATCGATCGGAAGCTGTCCCGGAGGCAGAATGCCGGTGTCTTCGCTTTCGACCTTGGTATAGCCGACCCGGTAATTGGCATTCACATCCAGCCCGCCGACCTGGGTCGACAGATTGGGACCGGCGTAGACCGAATAGACTTGCGTCACATTGTCGATATTGCCCACCGTATTCGACGGTGCCTCGCCGCGCAAATCAACCCGGCTACGCGTAGCGATACCTCCGGCTTCCAATGACAGCAAATTGGGAACAACCTGTATAGCGCCACGCGCCAGTCCGGTGACGATATCATCATCGCCGACACCATTCTCATAAGAAAAACGGCGCTCATAGCGCACATTTACCTGTGCTTCGGCGTTGCGCGTAGAAATAGAGCTATCGATACCCGCTGCCACCGAAGTATAGGTCAGCACATCGCTGCCGTCCTTCAGATCGGCGACCAATATTTGCTGGATCTCGATATAGGGCGCCACTTCAGCCTTGCGTTCGCGCGCCTCGACGGCAGGCGCGGCAAGCCCCAGCAGCGGCAGGATCGCTGCACTATATTTCAAAATTCGGGCAGTCGTTGGCGAGGCCATGGGTTACTCTCCATATCCGTAATAGGATCCGAACCGTCTTCCGGTCGGCGAAAATTTGGTGCCGTTCAGAAGCAGTTGGATATGTTCACATCCGCCCATCAAGCTCAGCGCATCGCGCAGGGCGGTTTCGGTTGTATCGTCCGCTTTGACCACCATCAGGACCTGACCGACATGCGTCGCCAGAACCGATGCCGGCGATGCCGACAGAGCGGGTGGTGAATCGAATATAACAATGCGATGGGGGTTATTCTGGGTCAGGCGGTTGAGCACCTGTTCTGTCCGCGAAGACGCCAGATATTCTGTATCTGCATTGGTCTGATCACCAGCTGGCAAGATTGCCAGACCGGGAATATCGGTATGAATGATGCAATTCTCGACCGGCAGTTGCGGATCGGCCAGCGCATCCATCAGACCTTTGCTGCCTTCCAGTCCAAGGCTGGACAAAATACTTGGTTTGGCGAAATCGGCGTCGACCAGCAGGACTTCATTATCCTTCTCTGCCGCTATCGAAAGCGCGAGGTTCAGGGCACAGAATGTCTTGCCTTCATCCGGGTGGGCGGAGCAAATCAAAATGCGTTCGCCATGGCGAACCGGCTCGCTTTTCTGACTGCCCTTTGCAGCCAGCAGCAATTGGCGCTTGATGATCCGGAACTCTTCCGAGATTCCGGTGACGGGGCCATCGGGAACGATGAATCCGGCTTCCCTAAGCTTGTCCCGATCGACGATGACACGCGGCCCGTTATACGGCGCTACCGGCTTTTGCGGCGCCGGAGCGATCTGCTGACGGGAAGGCTCGGAAGGAAAAACTTCCGGGGCAGCGCCACGCTGTTCGACGGTCTTCATTGCCGGGATATAATCATAGATTTCGCCTGCTCTTTCGAGCAACGAAGCCGGTTTCTTGGGAGGACTATATTTATTCATCATTATTCCCTCAGGCCACCATGCCGCGCTGGATGAATTCCACGATCATCAACATTCCAAAAACCGCGAACAGCGCACCGCTTGTGCCGTAAAACATGCGCAGCTTTCTCCCGCGCATCGTGCGCTGGGCGTTGGTCAGAACCTGGGAGACAGAACCGATAACCGGCAGCCCACTGGCTTTTTCCAGCTTCGCTGCGGTCGGATAACTGGTCTGCAAATGACCCATCGCGAAAGCGGTGCCGACACCACCACCAATGCCGACGAACAATACGAGCGCCAACAGTAGCGGCCGGTTCGGCGCTGCCGGAGACCGCGGACTGGACGGCGGATCGATCACACGGAATTTTAGCGAGTCGGTTTCCGATTCCACCTGACCGCGCAATTTGATCTGCTCACGGTCGGTGAGCAGTTTGTTATATTGCTCCTTCAGGACATCATGGTCGCGATTGATCCGCGACATTTCAGCAGCGATCCCCGGTTCCAGCGTTTGTTTGGACGCCAGTTGCGCCATGTCCGCCTGCAGCGCATTTTTCCGTGCCTGTAACGCGGCAACGCTCGCCTGACGTTCTGCCCGCATGCTTTGCAGCGAACTATAGGCCGGATTCGGCGTGCGGTAGCCGCCTCCGCCAGCGGGTTCCTTGCCTGCCTGTACCCGAAGCGCGGCAATTTCGTTTTTCATCGAGATGATATCGGGATGGCTGTCGGTCCAGCCGCGGGCACGGGCCGAAGCCAGTGTCGACTGCGCCTGCGCCAATTGGGCACGGGCTCCGCCGCCCCCGACTCCAGGTGTCGCAATTGACGAAGGTGTGCCGGAAAGCTGACCGTTCAGGGCGGCTAGCGAGGCCGAGGCCTGGCTAAGCTGCGAATCAATCTGCCCCAGTTCAGCACGAGCGGCTTCCATGCGCTGGCTGATAGAGCCGATCCCGGGCAATAATCCCAGATTTTCTGTCTCGAACTGGACGCGCTTCTGCTCTGCCTCCTGCAGCTCTTTTTCCCTCTGGGCGAGCTGGGCGTCGAGAAACTTGATTGTCTGGCTCGTTTCGTCACGGTCACCGGACAGATTTTCCTCGACGAAAATGTCGATCATCTTCTGGACAATATCGCGGGCGAGAACAGCATTTTCCGCGTCAGACAGATTGCTCGCCGAAGAGGTTGCAATAATCTCGAACAGATTATCCTTTTCCGATTTGATCTGGATGCTCTTGCGCAGCATTTCTACCTTGCCGGCCAGTTCCCGATCGCTCGCAACCGACTCGTTCAAAGCCGTTCCGCGAACGACTTTTTCGAGATTGATGGTCGAAGCCAGAGTCTCCTGCACGCGCTCCATATTCTTTTTCCGCTCGCGCGAATCCACGCCGACCTTGTCGGACAATATCGACTGCATCTCGACCGAGATGCGAGCCTTCGATTCATAGCTATTGGGTATCAAGGCAACAACAAGCCAGCCCATAAGGCAAAGGCCCCAGGCAACAGCCAATGCTAACCAGCGCCGATTCCAGACGCTGTGTACCGCAATTCGAAATTCATCATAAAGACCGTTCATGATTTCTATTCAATTCCTGTCAGATAAGACCAAAAACAGATCAAAACATGCTTTCCGGAATGATGATCACATCACCGGGGCGCAGCATAACATTGGCGCGCGTCGCACCTTTTTTGAGCAAGTCGTCGATGCGGAGCGCATATTCTTTCTGTTTGCCGGTACCGCGATCAAACCGGATCAGTCGCGCACGATTGCCAGATGCAAATTCGGACAGGCCGCCGACCGCGATCATCGCGTCGAGCAACGTCATATTGGCGCGATATGGAATCGACGCCGGTTTCTCGGTCGCGCCGACGACCCGAATTTGCTGGGAGAATGTGCCTGAAAAATTGTTGACGATAACCGACACCAGCGGCTCGTTGATATATTGCGACAGTTGCAGCTTGAGATCTTCCGCCAGCATGGCCGGTGTCTTGCCAACCGCTGGCATATCGGTGATCAGCGGTGTGGTGATCCGTCCATCCGGCCGGACCTGAACCTTCGCGCCGAGTTCGGGATTGCGCCATACGAAAATTGTCAGTTCGTCGAGCGGCCCGATCACATATTCTTCACCGGGACCTTCCTGCATGGAAACAAAAGATGCCGGTGGCAGCTGCGGGCCGCTTGAGTTGCCGGTACAGCCGGCGACGGCAAGTGACGCCATTCCGGCACCAATCATCAATTTTGCCAACTGTTTGTTTTTCTTAGCAGAATGCATCTTGTTCACCTCGTAAAAATCCTCTGGCGACGTCCGGTCTCCGGTGGAAAACGGTCAAGTCGCGCAAAGTCGCGAGATGGCTATGCTGGAAAATAATGAATATAGCGTTAGGAATAGCTGAATTTCAGGTTAACGGATCTGGCGTTTTGACTGCAGCCAAGGACCTTGAAACTATTCGACCAAAAGCTCTGTCGCCGGCCCCTGACCGAGAAAATTTGCCGGACTTGCCGTAGCGCCATAAGCACCGGCGCAGAAGATCGCGACGACGTCACCGACACTTGCTTCCGGCATCGCAGCATTGTCGCTCAAACGGTCAAGCGGCGTACAGAGACAACCGACGACGGAAACCGTCTCGGTTGGCTCTTCTTCAAATCTGGTAGCAATGGCGGCCGGATAGTTGCGCCGTACCACCGTCCCGAAATTGCCGCTGGCCGCGAGCTGGTGATGCAGTCCGCCGTCGGTGACCAGAAAGGTTTGGCCCTGACTTTCCTTGCGATCGACGATCCGGGTCAAATAGACACCGGCTTCGCCGACCAGATAGCGGCCAAGCTCGATGGCAAATTGCGTGGAGGCAAGGATGTCGGGCAATCGCTTGAACTGTTCCGACAGGGCATCTCCGACTTTTGCAATATCGACCGGCTCATCGCCCGGAAAATAGGGAATGCCGATTCCGCCACCAAGATTGACATGATCCGGCGCCTGGCCAATCATCGTCGCCAGCCGGGCTGCAAGCTCAAGAGTTTGAGCCTGTGTCTCGATAATCGCGTCAGCGCTCAGTGCTTGCGAACCGGCGAAAATATGAAAACCACGCCAATCTGCGCCAGCCTCCAATATCCGTTTCGCCGTGGGCGCAACCAGTTCGATATCCATTCCGAACGGCTTTGCGCCGCCGCCCATTTTCATCCCCGACCCCTTGAGATCGAAATCCGGGTTCACGCGAATCGCAAGATGCGGCTTTTTGCCGAGGCTGACGCCGATGCCCAGCGCCCTCTCGCATTCGCTTGGCGATTCGATATTGATCGTAACACCGGCTTGAATCGCCTGTTCGAGTTCCTCGTCCCGTTTGCCGGGACCAGCAAAGCTGATATGTTCCGCAGCGGCTCCCGCTGCCAAAGCCATCTGCAATTCCCCGCCGGACGCGATATCAATCCCATCGGTCAGGCCGACCATATGGCGAAGCAGTGGCTGAAACGGATTGGCTTTCATCGCATAATGGAGATCCAGAGCGTCGGGCATAGCTGCCCGCAATTGCGCCATCCGGGCGTCGAGCCGGCTTCTCGAATAGACGAATAATGGCGACCCATTTTCCGCAACCAGCACGCTGGCTTTCTGTCCACCAAGGGCCAGTTCGCCGTCGATTGCATGATATCCGGGAGGGATCGGCCCTGTCGCCTTGGTCTTGATCATTCTATATCCATGCTGGCCAATGCGTTGCGGTCCAGCTTGCCATTTGGGTTTTTGGGAAATTCGGAAAGCAGGACAATATCTCTCGGGTGCATAAAATTCGGTAAATTCTGCTTTAAATATTTTGCCAGCTGCTCTGTGATCGCGGCAGAATCCGATTCCCGCTCAGCCGGTCTGGCAAATATGCGGATCGCCTGACCTAGCCGTTCATCCGGTACGCCCAATGCAACCGCTTCCGCGATAATTCCCGATTCGACGGCAATTTCTTCAATCTCCGTCGGGCTGATCCGGTTGCCAGAGCTTTTGATCATCGCATCATCCCGGCTGACGAAATACAGCAATCCATCGGCGCCGCGCTTCACCGTATCGCCGGAGAAAACCGCTGTCCCGCGATAACTTGATGCTTCCGGCGCGCTCTTGAACCGTTCCTCCGTCCGCTCGGGATCATCCCAGTAACCTTGCGCGACCAGCGGTCCGCAATGCACCAGTTCGCCGGCTTCCTCGGGCGCGGCAACTTCCCCCGCTTCGTTGACCACCAGAATTTCGGCGAATGGAATCGCCCTGCCCATGCTGGTCGGGTTATCGTCAATCAGGGCGGGATCCAGATAGGTTGACCGAAATGCCTCGGTCAGGCCGTACATCGCATAAATATCGGTCGCGGCCCCGAATATTGATCGCAATTGCTTGACCAGAGTCGGGGTCAGCGCACCGCCGCTATTGGTCAGCCGCCGCATTGGCGTCACGGCGTCTTCTGGCCACTCATGCTCGACCAATTGCACCCAGAGCGGCGGAACCGCAGCCAATGTCGTGATCTTTTCGCGCGCGCATGCCTTCATGACGTCACGCGGAGTCAGATAGTCCAGCGGCACCGCGCATCCGCCCGCGGCCCAGGTGGAGAACAGCTGGTTCTGGCCATAGTCAAAGCTCAGCGGCAATACGCAAATGGTTCGGTCATCGTCAGCAAGTTTCAGATATTCAGCAACACTGAGCGCTCCCAGCGTCAGATTTGCATGGCTCAGCATGACGCCCTTGGGACGGCCCGTGGAACCGCTGGTGTAGAGAATCGAAACCAGATCATTGGTGTCGGTCGTATCCGCGCTTGGCGGCATTGGTGTCGCCATTGTTTCCAGATCGGCCGAGACAAGCTTGTCTTCGAACAAGGCGCACTCGCTACAGACATTGCTGTCTTCGAGCATTTTCAGCCGCCCCGCATTGCTGATCAATAATCTGGCGCCGCTATCTGCAACAATATGCGCGACCTGGGCCTGTTTCAGCACGGGATTAACGGGCACATAGACCAGACCTGCCCGCGCCGCCGCAAGCGGCATGATACAGGCCAGTTCGGTCTTCGCCAGCCATGACGCCACCCGGTCCCCCTTGACCATATTCTGCGCCAGCAGCCATGCCGCCAGCACACCGACACGATGATTTAACATCTTGTAGCTAAGAGTCCCCGAACGCATCGCGAGAGCGTTCGCATCCGGATCCTTGCCTATGGCCAGATGATCCAGCGGGAATGCGGCGGTTTCGGGATTTAAATTCAATTGCGTTGACCTATGGGAAAAAGAGTAGATTTGTGACAGATACGACCTTAGCCATGACCAGCGAATATCATAGCAATTTTCAGTCCGTGCAAGCCATTGCCGGAGAAAAACTGGGCCGGTCCGTCCAGAAGTCCCTGTTCGACCGGATCGAATGGTTGAGACAGTTGCATGAACTGTGCCTGCCGGACAAGTCGCCGCTGATCGTCCATAGCAAGGAGGGGGACGCCGAAGCATGGATGTTCCTGATGAAAACCGGACTGGGTCGACACGCCGCGCTGGCCAATTGGTATAATTTCACCTTCCGACCGATTTTCCTCGGAGATTATGACGAAGTGACTAGGCTGGCACTGCTCGCAAAACTCGCAAAAAAACTCAAATCCAGCTCGCATCACATTGAAATTACGCCGGTTCCTGACGAGGATTCTGCCGCAAGCCTGACCGAACGTGCGTTCGAGCAAGCCGGCTGGATCGTTTTCCGGTCGAAGGCGGATGACAATCATATTCTCAATGTCAAAGGCCGCACTTTCGACCAATATTGGGCTGATCGCCCGGGACAATTGCGCAGCACAGTGCGACGCAAGGCAAAGAAAAACATCGTCTCCGTCAGGATTGAAAAGGATTTCTCCGACGAAGACTGGAATGATTATGTCTCGGTCTACGAACGCAGCTGGAAACCCGAAGAGGGCAATCCTGATTTCCTGAAAAAACTGGCGAAACATGAAGCGGCCGCAGGCTGCATGCGCCTTGGTCTGGCCTATATCGATGGCGAACCGGTGGCCGCGCAATTCTGGACCGTCGAAAATGGCGAAGCGCTGATCCACAAACTGGCCCATATCGAGGACGCGACAAAATCCTCTCCCGGAACCTTGCTGTCTGTGGCCATGTTCCAGCATGTGATCGACATCGATCATGTGACCCTGATCGACTTTGGCACCGGCAATGATCCCTATAAGCGCGAATGGATGGAAGAGGTCCGCGACCGCTACCGGCTGGAATTCTACTGGCCAAACAACCCGTTGTCCTGGTTCCCTATCTTGCGCCATTACGCCTCGGGCCTTGCCGGAAAGCGCGCTTCGCTTTAGGGAAGCGCCGTTATCCGGATTCGGGGGTTTTTGAATGCAGAATGAGGTTGAGTTGACGCCGGAAGCCGCCGTGCGTGCGGTGATGCGGGATATTCTGGGGCTGAGCGAAGAGCAAGTCGCAGAATTCACAGCGGAAACCGAGCTTTTCGGCGCTCTTCCCGAATTGGACAGCATGGCTGTTGCGGGATTGCTCACTGAACTAGAAGATCGTCTCGATATCATGATCGAGGATGATGAAGTTGACGGCGAATTGTTCGAAACCTTCGGCAATCTGGTCGCTTTTGCCGAGATGAAAGTCACAGAGTGACGCTTATCCCCGCATTCGTCTCCTACGAATTTGCGGATCGCAAAGAATTTTGTTTGTCCATCGCGGCGCAATCCTCGCGCAGGGTGATGCTCGTCCCTCCCCTGTTTGACGAGATGAACCGCATGCGCACGATGCTGGTTGACGTCATGCGCTCGCTTGAAGCGCTTGGCGTGGGCAGCTTCCTGCCCGACCTGCCGGGCACCAATGAAAGCCTCATCCCGCTCGAGCAGGTCACGCTGTCGGATTGGCAAAAGGCGATCGAGACCTGCGCAGCGCAGCACAAAATCTCCCATATTGCCTCCTTTCGTGGCGGCGTCTTGACGGCTGCCAATATGAAAACGGCAGAACACTGGATTTTCACCCCGGCCAAAGGCGCGACAATCTTGCGGACGATGCTCCGCACAAAAGTGGCCGCTGACCGGGAAGCGGGATTGACCACAAGCCTTGCCGAACTGGCCAGCCGTGCCGGGGCAGGACCACTCGAGCTGGCCGGCAATATCATCGGGCCGGACCTGTTCGCTCAGCTCAATGCCGCCGATATACCGGATCTGAAACATCAGCGGATCGTGCGTCTCGAATCCGACAGCAAGCCCGCCGACGGTCAAATCACCGGGTCAGCCTTGTGGCTCCGCGCCGAACCCGATGACGATCCGGCGATGTCCTCTGCCATTGCTCAGGATATCGCGAACTGGATCGGCCAATGACGCGGAGTTTTCACCAGATAGCCTGTGAAAGCGAGACACTCGCGACCAGTCTCGACAGCGGCAACGAAGCGACTGCGTTGCTGATCGTCAGCGGCGGCAACGAAATCCGCGCCGGCGCGCATGGCGGCATGGCGCAGCTGGCCAGACGGATTGCCGAACAAGGCTTTCCCGTCCTGCGCTATGACCGGAGAGGTATTGGCGAGAGCAGTGGCGAAAATCGTGAATTTCCGGGCAGCGCGGATGAAATAGCGGCAGCGGCCCGGTTTCTCCGACAGCAACAGCCTCAAGTCAGCAAGATCATCGCCTTCGGGAACTGTGATGCAGCAACAGCATTGGCGCTCTTTGGGCCGGATGCAGGGATTGATGGCTATGTGCTGGCCAATCCCTGGGTGATTGAAACAAGCGATAAAAGGGATAGCGAAAAATCCCTGCCGTCATCCGCAGCGATCCGTTCGCGCTATTGGGACCGGATCAAAAATCCGCGCACGATTATCGATCTGCTGTCAGGAAAAATAGACTTCAGAAAACTTCTAAAGGGATTGATGCAAGCCTCTAAGGTAGAAGAAAATAGTGCGCTTTCCATCCGATTGCGTAACGCCCTGTCGCGTCTTGACCGCGACAGCCAGATATTGCTGGCAAAGCGCGACACCACCGCTCGCGCTTTTCTGGCCACCTGGAACAGTCCCGACTTCGCAACCTTGCGAGCCAGCACCGGCATCACGCTCGAAACGCTCGATAGCGCATCGCACAGCTTTGCCGATCAAGCCGCCAAAGACTGGCTTGCCGGAAAACTGATAGAGGCGCTGCGTCAGGCCTGATTATTCGGCGGCCATCAGTTCAAATTCCTGTTCTGCCAGAAAGCGCTCGGCATCAAGCGCCGCCATGCAGCCGGTTCCCGCCGCGGTTACGGCTTGACGATAGACATGGTCCATGACGTCACCGCATGCGAACAGGCCAGGAATCTTTGTCTTCGGCGTGCCCGGTTCGACCTTGATATAGCCGCCGTCGATCAGATCGAGATGGTCTTTGAATATCTCCGTCGCAGGCGCATGACCGATCGCGACAAATGCGCCGTCGACCGTCATATGGCTTTTTTCGCCGGTCTGCGTGTCGACCAGGTCCAGTCCAACCAGTCCCACAGGCTCACCACCCCCGACAAAGCGCTCGACATTCGTATTCCAGAGCACCGAAATCTTGGGATTGGCAAATAGCCGGTCCTGCAAGATCTTCTCCGCCCGCAGACTGTCACGGCGGTGGATCAGGGTCACGTCATCGCTGTGATTGGTCATGTAGAGCGCTTCTTCGACCGCAGTATTGCCACCGCCGATCACCGCGACCTTCTTGCCGCGATAGAAAAATCCGTCGCAGGTCGCGCAGGCCGAAACGCCCTTCCCCGACAATTCCTCTTCGCCCGGCAAGCCGAGCCATTTGGCCTGCGCACCGGTCGCGATCACCAGAGTATCGCCTTCATAAATATCGCCGCCATCCCCGGTCATCCGGAACGGACGTTTGGAAAAATCGACATCGACAATCATATCAAAGATGAACCGTGTGCCGACCTTTTCCGCCTGCGCCTGCATTTCTTCCATCAGCCACGGCCCCTGAATTACATCGCGAAACCCCGGATAATTTTCAACATCCGTGGTGATGGTCAGCTGGCCACCCGGTTGCAAGCCCTGAACCACGATCGGCTCCAGTCCGGCACGGGCACCGTAAATGGCAGCCGACAATCCAGCCGGTCCCGAGCCCAGGATGAGCATTTTCGTGCGATGTGTTTCGGCCATATTCGATTCCCGCTGATGATGATTCTGTTCATTGCAAATAGGGATGCCCGGTGCCGCTAGGCAAGACCTATTGCCAGCTGGGCATGCGAAGAATTGCTTTGGACGGTGATAGCTTCGATAGGATTCCGCGACATGAAGGCGGTTTTGGACGACATCTCAGCAGATCAATCGCTATCCAAGGGTTGAAGCACCGTCGCTTTGCGTCAGGATCGCTCTGGGTCCTCCGCAGCAGAATTTTGGGCAACGGCATCCCTGCCCAACTGACGACTGTACAGCCAGCCAATGCCGATCAGGCTGAAGCCCAAGGCAACAAAAGAACCGATCCGCGTCAGTCCTTCCAGTCCAGAAGCATCAAAGAAAAATACTTTGCCGACGGCGAGCAATATCAGGACCAGTGATGCGATCCGCCAATCGCGCTGGTCGCTCCGGATTCCCCAAAGCAGGAAGCCGATCGCCAGCCCGATTGCGAGAATAGACCGCAAGATATCTTCGGCGTCGAAAACGCCCGGTGCCACCAGCAACGATCCATGGAAAAACTGTCGCAAGCTAGCCCAGGCGAACAACAGGATCAGGATCATCTTGATCGCTTGCACAGGTCTCTCGCCAAGCAGTTTCTGATCCGGGTTAGTGGACCGGAGCAATAATATCCCGATGAGCGGCAGAGCGAATGCCGGGGCCAGCAGATTGGCAATTGGCATGCTACCCACCGCCTGCGCGGCCCAGAGCGGATTGTGCAGGATCAGAGTGAACCACGCGCAGTGCAGACTGCCTGCCAGAACCAGCGCGGTAGCGCCTCTCTGCAAAAGTTGGTCCTGGCCAAACCGGCTCTGGACAAATCGATAGATCAGCCAGCCGGCGGCGATTAACAATGCTTCCCAGATCAAACGCTGCAACAGTCCCCATTCAACAAAGTCAGTGCCAAAGATATTTGCAAACCCGATCCGGTACAGGCTGTGGATACTGACCAAGGCCATGACCGAAGCGACCGCCGCTGCGCCGTTGCGAACGAGTGATGGCAAGCGATCCCGCAGATACCAGAGCTGGAACCCGATGAGCAAAGCAGGCAAAAGCAATTGTTTCACTATCATCATAACTGTCAGCGACGGGTCAACGATCGTCATTGGCTGTCCAACCAAAGCCGGCAAAGCATTTGTCAACCAGAGCCAGACCGGCAACATTGCCCAGCCGATAACGAACAAGGCCAACACGCCCGCAGCCGGTGCCAATTCTGGCCAGGAGAGCCGCCGCGTCCAGATCGCGAGACCGGTCATTGCGACTGGAGCGAGTAGTGGTAACAGCGATACCGGCAATATCTGCGAAATCGCGCCATAAGCCATCAATGTTGCCGCAATTTGTGCCGCTATGCGGAGCAGCCCAAATTGCGAGCGCATGGCGAACAGGACGCCAAGCGCGGCGAGAGAAGCCCAGCGCAGTGCGGCAATGACCGCTCCGGATTCAGCCGTCCCGCCGAATAATCTCGTCCATTCGTCGATCGGGCCGTCACCGGTGATCACGAGCAATGGAATAGTCGCCAGAGCGAAGGCAGCCGCGATCTTTTCAGCGACCGGTTCTTTCTGCTTCAGTCCGGCAAATAGCATCGCCGCAGCGATTAGCGCGAGGCCTACCGGCAATGCCCAACCCTGAAGAATCTGAGCAAGCGTGAAATAGGCGAATATCCCAGTCGCAGAAAATCCCAGATGGCGGACGTTCACGATCGACGCCCGCATTGCGAAGACGAGAAACAATGCCGTCAAACCGGCCCAGCGGATCACGCTGTGAATATCGACCGCAACTTCATTCCCGGATACCAGCCGGACCAGTTCACTGGTGTCGCCCTGCATGGTGATCAGTGCCAACGGGAAAGTCGCTGCGGCGAATATCGCGGATACGGGTTCCAGCCGGTGGTCGCGGGCTCGTTCTCCAAAGAGCAACAGACCTGCTGCAACGGCTGCCAGACCAAGCGACCACAACCATGACGGCATCGCGAAACAGAGAGCCACCACCAGCAATATTCCGCTTGTCGCGGTCAGCCACATGAACCGGGTGTCGCCGTTCCGGCCTTCCGATTTCCAACCGGTTGCCACAGCCGCCGCCGGAATCAGGGTGGCGGCGAAGGTCAGGACGGCAAACAGTATGTCGCGGCTGCCATCAAACAGATAGAAATGGATCATTGATAGGGCCGGGATAGCCACCGCAAGGCCGCTCAGTTCAAGAGCATCCTGCACCCGTGACGGTATTCTCCACATTTTCCACAGCAACGGCCCGGCGTGTATCACAGCCAGAGACCCGCCAATCAGCGTGAACCAGAAGGCGCTGGCATCGCCCCAGATTGCAAGCAGCATGACAGAGGTGCCCAGACTGACAGTGGGAACGATTTCAAAGCCCTTTTCCCGCCAGCTGAGCCATTGGCCCGCCGCCGCGAGCAAGGCAAAAAGCCCCCAGTGCAGAGGCTCGAATCCGCCCAGCGCCACCAGCATAGCGAGTTGCGCGGCACCTACGATGGCGGCCGCGCTACGCATCAAGGCTGCACGCGGGCCGCGCATCACCAATAGTGGCAATCCGATCGCCAGCAATATCACAAAGCCGCCAACCGAAAGCGAGCCGATCACATCGAGCGCGTTGGACGCCAGGATCATCCACAGGCTCCAGCCTGCCCCACCGACGAGCGCGGCAAATCCGAGCATCGGCCAACGCTGCATCCGGGACACACCCGCCATGCCGGCGATCGTCAGTCCCAGATAGACCGCGAGCAACGACACGTTTGAATCGAGCCCGCCGATCATCGCCGGAGCGGCAAGGCCGCCAGCGAGGCCCAAAAGTGCTGTCGGCGGGCCAAAGCGTATCGAGAGTCCGAGCGCCGCAGCGGTGATTGCCGCAAAGGCTATGAATGCCGTCAGCGGGCTGATCAATTGATAGAAATTGCTGGCCATCAAAACCGCTGCGTAGAGGGTCGCGATACCCGCGCCCGAGAGCGCCTGCGCGACGCGCGGATCCTGAACACGAGCCTCGTATCGCCGCGCAGTTTCCGCTCCGGCAATCAATCCGCTGCCAAACAGCAGGCCACATATTATCTGCACGGTTGGCGTGAAAATCCGGCCGAAGATACCCGCATCAATCGCATATTTGACGATCAATACGCCCGCGATGGCCAAAGTGATTCCGCCAGCCCATATCGGCAAGCGGCGACCGAACAGGTCTTCGAAACTGAAGGATATGCCCCTGGATTTTGGCGGCGCATCTTCCTGAGAAAATTCTTCCTCTACGCTTTCGACAGCCAGAGGTTCTCCAACCTGCTCAACCGCATCCTCCGTCGCGGAGTTTTCCGATTGTTCCACAACCATTTTGTCCGCAATTGTCGGCGCATCGTTAGCGGCGGTATCGTCAGCGAGGTTATCGGCCTGAACCATTTCTGATTCCGTAACGGGACTGCCTGCTGCTTTGGCTACGCTGGCGATGCGTTTTGCACGCCGAAATTCGGACTGCTGCTCCGGCAAGGCCGCTGACATATCAGCGTCTGGATTCTCGATAACATCATTATCGGCCACTGCGTTTTCTTCGAACGTCGCGCTTTTTGACATTGTGGAGGGGCCGGCTTCTCCGGTTTCAACCGTCTGAGATTCGGGCCGTGATGAGAGGCTGTCCGCAAGCTTCGCCGCTGCGTTGCTGACGATATCTGCCAGACTGTCTTCCAGCAGCTCGGTTTGACGCTCAAGCCGCCTGATTTTTCCGGCCATCGACCAAATAAGCGCAAAAGCCACAATAAAACCGAAAAATGTCATCATGCTTGAACCGCTCCCAAAGGCTCCATTACATCGAAAACATGAATATCAAACCAATTTTCTTCGGCGATCCCCAACGGTCAATAACGCCAATTCGCTACAAATCAGGACGGCGTCGCGAGCTTCATCAGCACCAGTCCGCCGACGATCAGCAAGGCCGCGGCAATGCGCATGATACTCATCGACTCACCAAAGAACAGCATCCCGATCACAAAGGCTCCGGCCGCACCGATACTGAAGACAATATTACCCGGCACCCGCGCCCAGACCAGAGCCTGAATAACCGGACCCTGCATAAACTCGGCAGAGCGGGCGAAGGAATGCCCTGTTCGATGCTGATATAGGTCTGGATCAGGCGCTGCGGTGACAGCGACTTTCCGCTTTTTTGCACCAGCACCTGCAATAATCCGCGAACCACCAGCCCGACCCAGAAGTTCATGGTCCGTTGAAGAACCGGTGAACATCGAGCGGCCCATTGACCGGCAATTGAACCGGCGACAATGATCAATCCAGCCATGTGATATCTTACCGGGAAAGCCTCCCCCCGATATCCCGACGCCGTACCTTGATTTTTGGCACACAGAGTTCATTATACCGATCAGCGCGTTGCCTGATCCTGACAAGTTGTGGTTTAAAATCTATCTCAGACCAACCAAACCTCGTAGTTCAGACATGCGGCCGATCATCAGGCAAGGACACAGGAAAATCGCTGTCTCTGCTTGATGCCATCTGCTTTCCGACGACGTGCGGCTAGCGAACAGGCTTAGTGGCTCGGCAAGTCTGCAAGCAACTTGTCCAGCGTGGCAGGATAATCACGAACGCGGATAGCTGTCGCATTATATATCGCATTGGTGACCGCAGCCGCAGCGCCGCATATACCCAGTTCGCCAATCCCCTTGGCCTGAATAGGGCTGGCCCATTCGTCTCGTTCCTCAAGCAGGACAACCTGGATTTGCGGGACGTCCAGATTGACCGGGATGTGATATTCCGCCAGATCGTGGTTGACGATATGTCCGTCTCGATCATCGAAAACCAGCTCTTCGGTCAGAGCGCTGCCTATCCCCCAGATCATGCCGCCATAGCATTGCGAAGTCGCGGTCTTCTCGTTCAGGATTCGGCCGGCACCAAATACTCCGAGCATCCGTCTGACCCGTGTTTCACCTGTCACCGCATTGACTGCGACTTCGGCAAAATAGGAACCATAAGTGGCCTGCTGCATCTCTTCCAGCGTCTGGCCCGGTTCGATATGGCCGATTGCAGAGATTTCCTGTCCGTCCAGAATGTCCGGATAGGATCGCAAAGCATCTCCGGTGCCGGCCGCGCCATTTTCAAGCGTCAGCTCTGCCTCGTCGCTGCCCAACTTGTCGGCGAGCTTCTTGCGGATTTCCTCACATGCGAGAAACACGACTGACCCCGCAGAAGACGCTCCCCACGATCCACCCGAGCCCGGCCCTGCCGGAAAATCGGTGTCACCCAGTTTGGTTTGGACCTTGTTTGCCGGCAAGCCCAGCATGTCTCCGGCAATTTGCGTCAATATCGCGTAGGTTCCAGTGCCGATGTCGGTCATGTCGGTTTCGACCACGGCGCTGCCATCTGCAAGCAGTGTCACTCTGGCTTTCGCTTCCGAGAGGATGTTGACCCTTGCGGCGCCGGCCATGCCATGACCCACCAGCCAGTCGCCTTCGCGCAGAGACCCCGGCTTCTTGTTGCGCTTGTCCCATTCAAAAAGTTTCGCGCCCTCGTCGAGCGCCTCGATAAACCGACGGGACGAATATGGAATGTCCTGCTCCGGATGGCGGTCAGGAACATTGCGCCGCCTGAGTTCAACCGGATCAATGCCCGCCGCTTCCGCAAGCTCGTCCATGGCATTTTCCAGAACCTGCATGCCGACTGCCTCACCCGGGGCCCTTACCGAGCCACCGCAAGTTCGGTTGATCCTCGCGACCTCGATACCGAGCTTCCGGTTTTTGCCACCATATATGAAGTGGGTCGCCTGGGTGACCGGCTCGTAAAATTCTTCCTCGGGCAGGTTGGACACCAGACATTCGTGGCCCAGACCGGTCAGAACGCCATCTTCTCCGCAAGCCAGTCGGACATGCTGCCGGGTTTCCGACCGGCGCATGGTGGTTTCGAAAACCTGCGGACGCGACAAGGCAACGCAGACCGGTTGGCCGATTTCCCTGGCAGCGAGCGCCGCAGCTACGGCCTCCGGTGAAATGCCCAGCTTGGAGCCAAAGCCGCCGCCTACGAAGGGCGACAACATGCGGATATTCTCCGGCACGATATGCAGCGCATCGGCCAGTTCGTTGATGTTGAAATTAAGCATCTGATAGCTGCCATGCAACGTCAGCTTGTCGCCTTTCCAGCTAGCGATCGCACAATGCGGTTCCATCGCGGCGCTGTTATGACCCGGTGTGCGATAGACCTGATCGACGGTGAACGGGGCATCGGCCATCGCCTTGGCGAGATCGCCCTGATCAAGCTGATCATCTTCCGGCTTGTCAGTGGGGGTGTCATCGGCCTCGGGGTCGAACGCAGCATTAGCCATCGTCTCATAGCTGATCTTCAATATATTGGCTGCATGGCGAGCCTGTTCAAAAGTATCGGCAACGACCAGCGCGATGGGCTGGCCGAAATAGTCGACCTGTTTCGAACCCTGCGGCGGCGCTTCATCGGCACCGCCTTGTGCAGGCCGTCTCAGCAAACGGTCATCGGTGATAACCGCGCGGACGCCGTCTTTACCGATTAGTGGGCTGCTCGCCACATCGGTGACACGGCCCTTGGAGATGGTTGCCCGAGCCAGCACTCCGAATAGCATGTCCGGCACGTCCCATTCGTGCGCATAGGTTGCTTGTCCGGAAACCTTGAGCGGTCCGTCCGGACGATCCATCGGCGACCCGACCAGGCCCTGCACCATATCGTCGAGCCGATTGCGCGTGTCCGCTTCGTCCATTTTATGATGCGCGGTCATGCGGCTGCTCTTGTTTTGGTGGCTTCTTGCAAGACGGAGATCAGCACCCGTCTGGTCAGCGGGATTTTGAAATCGTTGCTGCCATAACCCTGTGCTTCGGCGAGCAACCGATCGGCCGCCTTGCCGAATAATTCTGCTGACGGCTTCTCGCCGATCAGTAGAGCTTCGACGGCTTCGTCACGCCAAGGCTTGTGCGCCAGTCCGCCAAAGGCCAGCGCGGCAGCTGCAATGGTTTCACCATCCATCTTCACGATCGCAGCGACAGAGCAGAGCGCGAAGGCATAAGATGCCCGGTCGCGGACTTTCCGGTATATCTGCTTTCCCTCAGCCGGACGCGGAAGGATCACGGCGGTGATCAAATCGCCCGCCTGAAGGATATTATCCCTCTCAGGCCTATCGCCCGGCAGAAGATGGAAATCCTGGATCGGGACCTGCCTGATATCACCGTCAACGTCTTGAATCTCGACCCGCGCGTCCAGCGCCGTCATCGCCACTGCCATATCTCCGGGATAGGTAGCGATGCAGGCATCGCTCGCGCCGAGGATCGCATGGATGCGATTAAAGCCTGCCAGTGCTTGACAGCCAGAACCCGGCTCACGCTTGTTGCACGGCATCGCCGTATCGTAAAAATAATAGCAGCGCGTCCGCTGGCACAGGTTGCCGCCGGTGGTCGCCTTGTTGCGAAGCTGTCCGCTTGCCCCCGCCAATATCGCTCGCGAGAGCACCGGATAATCGCGCCGGACACGCTGATCGGCGGCGCAATCGCTGTTCGTTACCAGCGCGCCGATCCGCAAGCCCCCGTCGTCGGTCTCTGTGATTTCGGAAAGGTCGAGCCGGTTGATATCGACCAGCTTGTCGGGTGTCATCACCTCGAGCTTCATCAGATCGAGCAAATTGGTTCCGCCCGCTATGAAGGTCGCATTGTTCGCCACTGCCTCTGCTGCATTGGCACGGTCGGTAGCTCTTGAATATGCGAAAGGCTTCATGACTTTTCTCCGGCAACCTGACGGATCGCATTGACGATATTGGGATAGGCAGCGCAGCGACATAAATTTCCGCTCATCCGCTCCGAAATTTCTTCATTGCTTAGCACCTCTGGACCCTCGAGATCGTCGGAGACAAAACTCGGCCATCCCACTTTGGCTTCCTCGAGCATAGCCGTGGCCGAACAAATCTGGCCGGGCGTACAATATCCGCACTGGAATCCGTCATGGGCGACAAAGGCCGACTGGAGCGCGGACAGATTGTCCGGTTGACCGAGGCCTTCGATCGTCGTGATCTCGTCACCGTCATGCATGCAGGCCAGCGTCAGGCAGCTGTTTATCCGGCGCCCCTCGACGATCACGGTGCAAGCGCCGCATTGTCCATGGTCGCAACCCTTTTTGGTTCCGGTCAGGCCGAGATGGTTTCGCAGTGCATCAAGCAAGGTCACTCTGCTATCGGCTTCCAGTTTATGGGCTTTGCCATTCACGCTCAACTCGGTGATTTCCATTTACGGGGCGTCCTTCCGTTATTGGCAATATGATGCCCGCAGATCAGCCAGCGGCGGCAACCATAGCTCTGTATTTGAGATTCAATGTCGCAGGCTACATCACTGTTTTACGTGCGACCGACCCGATCGTTCCGCAGCACCTGATATTTTTTGAAGCGCTCGGTCATCACACTCCTTCAATCTTGGTTGAACCCACCGCTGCGAAAAAAGACTTTCCCCAAAATTTCACCAATCATTTTTGGGAACGGAATTCGACGAGGGTCGTTTCGTGTTTGCATCGCAATGATCCGCGAACATTCTGAGGAGTGATAAAATGACCAAAAGCAAATCCCCGTCCAAATCGAAAAAGCCATCAGGTTCAGGCAGCCCCGCCCTCGATAATTCACTTCATGAAATCCAGCCCGGCAGCGGTCGTGTCGACCACGCAGAAGAACAGCGGGCTACTGGCGGTGAAACCCATCAGCAGATTAAACCGGATGCCGATCATAGTGATGGCGCGGCCCATCTGACCGACAATTTCGGGCATCGCATTTCCGACAACCAGAACAGTCTCAAAGCCGGTGCGCGAGGCCCCAGTCTTCTTGAGGATTTCGTGCTTCGCGAGAAAATATTCCATTTTGACCATGAACGCATCCCCGAACGTATCGTGCATGCCCGCGGCTCCGGAGCGCACGGTGTATTTGAGGTGACAGAAGCAATCCCCGAGCTGACCAAGGCTGAGCTGTTCCAGAAGAAAGGCAACAGCTGCCCTCTGTTTGTGCGCTTTTCGACGGTAGCAGGATCTAAAGGTTCCAAGGACACGCCGCGCGACGTTCGCGGATTTGCCGTTAAATTCTATACCGAAGCCGGAAACTGGGATCTGGTCGGCAACAATATGGCGCCATTTTTCATCCAGGATGCGATCAAGTTTCCCGATCTTATCCACTCGGTAAAACCTGAAGCCGACCGGGGATATCCGCAAGCGGCCTCTGCCCATGATACATTCTGGGATTTCATCAGCCTGATGCCGGAAAGCATGCACATGATAATGTGGGCCATGTCCGACCGTGCACTGCCAAGAAGCTTGCGGATGATGGAGGGCTTCGGCGTTCACACCTTCCGTTTTGTCAACGCAGAGGGCAAGGGAACATTCGTTAAGTTCCACTGGAAACCAAAGCTTGGTATGCAATCCACGACGTGGGACGAGGCCGTCAAGATTTCCGGCGCCGATCCCGATTATCACCGCCGTGATCTGCACGACGCAATTGACGCGGGCGATTTCCCGGAATGGGAACTGGGTATCCAGACATTTGACGAGCAATGGGCGGCCAAGCAGCCCTATGATGTGCTCGACGCCACCAAGCTGATACCGGAAGAAGAAATTCCCGTTCGCATCATCGGCAAGATGACCCTTAACCGGAACCCGGACAATTTCTTTGCCGAAACCGAACAGGCAGCCTTTCTGCCGACAAATGTCATTCCGGGAATTGACTTCTCGAATGATCCGCTGCTGCAAGGCCGTTTGTTCAGCTATCTCGACACGCAAAAGTCGCGTCTTGGCACAACCAACTTCCACCAGATTCCGATCAATGCGCCAAAATGCCCGATGCACAATTTCCAGCGTGATGGCCTGATGCAGACGATGGTCCCCACCGGCCGCGCCAATTATGAGCCGAACAGCCTGGCCGAGGCGGGTGAGGACGGAGGTCCTCGTGAATGCCCGGAAACCGGCTTCAGCTCGTTCAGAGAGAATGCCGAGCGGAATGACCCGACCGAGAAAGTACGTGCCCGTGGAGAACTGTTCGCCGATCATTTCAGTCAGGCGCGCATGTTCTATCTCTCCCAGACCGACAACGAACAGGCGCATATCGCTTCCGCCATTGTCTTTGAATTGTCGAAAGTCACCCTGCCCCACGTTCGTGAGCGCGTGGTTGCCCAGCTAAGGAATATCGATGTGGACCTCGCCAAACGGATCGCCAACGGGTTGGCAATTGATCTGCCAAAAGCGGCCAAACCGGCACGCAAACCGGTAGACCTCGATCTGTCGGACGCCCTCTCCATCCAGAAAAACGCCAAGAATATCCTCCAAGGTCGCCAGGTTGGTATCCTGTTCGCCGAGGGTTCGGACAAGAAGACCATCGACGGGCTGAAAAAGAAGATCGAGGCCCAGGGCGGCACAGCAATGTTGATCGCGCCAAAGATCGGTGGGATCAAGGTGGACGGCGGCACGCTCGAGGCGGACGGCCAGCTGGCCGGCACGCCGTCGGTGCTTCTGGATGCAGTTGCCCTTGTTCTGACCAAGGAGGCGGCCGAAAAGCTGACAACGGACAGCGCTGCGGTCGACTTTGTTTGCGACGCATGGGCGCATCTCAAGGCCATCGGCCATGATGAAGGCGCCAGGCTGCTCCTCGACCATTGCCATGTCCCTGCAGATGCTGACGGCGTCACGGATACAGGCGCTTCCTTCGTCGATAATGCCGCATTGCGTTTCTTCGATCGTGAACCCGATGTTCGCGACCTTGCTTAACAGACTATAACAAAAACACTGATCATGCCGGACGGATGACCGGCTCGCGGCCATCGCCAACTGCGATTGACGTCCGCTAGCGTGCCACCGGCCAGTGTTTGATGGAATGCTTTTTCTAACGTCCGGCGCAGCGCTGTCCGCGAGACAGTGTTGCGCCGGACGGTGCTTCATGTTGCGGAAAGGATGAAAGCCTTGCGGAAGATCGGAATCGTGGGCAGCGGCCCGATGGCGATTTATTTGCTGAAGTATCTAGCGGCCAGTGACGAGGCGCTTGCCATTTCCATTTTCGAAGCCTCGTCCTGTGCGGGAACGGGCATGCCCTATGACCCTTCCCTGAATGGCGACTATATGCTTTGCAACGCTTTCAGTCGGGAAATCCCTGCCCCCGTGCGGCCATTGGTAGACTGGCTCAAGGACCGGCCAAAGCGCGAACTTGGCGAATGGGAATTGTCGGCGCATGACCTGACTGCCCGCGCATTCTACCCGCGCGTGCTGATCGGCGAGTATCTCCATTCGCAATTTGAGGATTTGTGCGAGAATGCACGCGATGCTGGTCACGTAATCAATGTGCTTACGGAATGCCCTGTGGTCGATATCGAGGCCGCAAACGGCGGGAAGGCTAAGGTTCAATATCAATCCGGCCAGTCTGTCAAAAGTCTGCAGTTTGACGCAGTCGTAATTGCTTCGGGTCACAGCTGGCCTGACGTTCCCCATATCGATGAAGCAAATCTGGTTTCACCCTGGCCCTACACAAATATCACCGAGCTGGAACAGAATGACATAGGCGTGCTTGGCTCGTCGCTGTCGGCGATAGACATTGTAATCGCGCTTGGTCATGCGCGTGGCCAATTCGAAGAAAGCGGTAGCCGGATCAGCTGGGTGCCGAATGATGGGGAAAACAGGCTGCGGATCACTATGGTGTCGAAAATGGGAATTATGCCGGAGGGCGATTTCTATTACCCCTTTCCCTATGAGCCGCTCGTCTGCCTGACCCAGGAGGCCATAGACGCAGAGATTGCCCGAGGAGTGGACGGCCTGCTGGACCGCGTTTTCACGCTACTGTGCGACGAACTGGATGCGGCCGACCCCGACTATCTGGGTCGCTTGCCCGAGACGGCGAGGACGGTGGAAGGGTTCGCGCCTGCCTATTTCTCCCATCGACGCGAAGCTGGTGGATTGCGAGCGGTGAAACGCGATCTGGCTGAATCGCGGGAGACCTTGGGCCGGAAGGAAACAATTGCGCATCGCTATGCCCTGCTGCGCGGTCACGAGGCATTTGACCATATATTGCGAGAGCTGACAGAAACAGATTATCAGCGCTTTCTCGATCACCTTATGCCGGTGTTTGCCGATTGCTATGCTGCCGTGCCGCATCTTTCCCTCGCTCGCATCACCGCCCTGTATGATGCTGGCGTGCTCGAACTTGTGGCAACTGAAGAAGATGCTGAATTTTCACAAACGGACGATGGAGCCATCAAGGTGGACACCGAAGATGGCACTGCGAGATTTGATGTCATGGTGGACGCCCGAGGACAAGCTCAAGCAAGTTTGGCGGATCTGCCATTTCTCTCACTGGTCAAGGCTTTACGCAATCCCGCAGAACCGGTGTTGCAGCCATTTGCGCTCGACCTGGCACTTGAAAGTACAAGCCGGATTTACTGTCTGGCACTGCCGCAACTTTTAGAGCGCTACCCATTCTCCCAGGGATTGGTAGAATGCTCGCGCCAGGCACGCCATGTTTCTGATGATATATTGTGTAGATCGCGCAATCAGAAATGCGACGAGTGAACATTCCGTCGAGCTGGAGATCACCCCGCAATTTTTATAGTGCAGTTTTATACGCAAGAATCAGCGCCTATCAGGCATAAACTTCAGCTGTGCTAACGATGGCAATTGGACATATTCGGGACCTGCGGAAAATCGTCCGTTAAGGGATTGACCGCATTCAATAACGAGCACGGATAAAGCGAACGTTGTTGCTCGATTCCAGTTTCTCGCGGACATCCAACCACATAAACATCCTGCTCCTAAAAAGTTGAAACCAGATCAGGCCGACAATCGCGTCACTTCAATTCCGCTCGCTAGCCAATCCGACTCAAATATATCGGAGGCCACCGGTTTGGAGATATGCCAGCCTTGTCCGATGTCGCACCCGTATCGGGCCAGCAAGGCCATGCAGGGCTTATCCTCGATTCCTTCGGCGACAATCTTTAGTCCCAGAGCATGGGCCATTTTTATGGTGGACTGTACCATCACGCGGTTCGCTTTGTCGGTGATCATTGTCTTGACGAAGCTTTGATCCAGCTTGATTTCGTTTACCGGCAGTCGCTGCAAATAGCTCATCGTCGACTGTCCGGTACCATAATCGTCTATGGATATCCGGATTCCGGCATCCCTGATCAGGTTCAGCGCTGCAATGGATTGTTCGGGGTCGGCCATCGTGGCTGTTTCTGTCACTTCGAACACAATCTGGCGGTTATCGACAGACGACCTGTCGACCATCCCGATCGCGTTCTCGACGAAACCTGTATCGCCCAGCAGCCTCGCGGAGATATTGACGGAACAGGTCAGGCCTGACCGCCGAACACCCCAGCGGGCGACGTCATCCAAAGCCTGCCCAAGAACGAAATAAGTCAGGCCGTCGATCCGTCCGGCATTTTCCAGCATCGGAATGAAAATAGCGGGACTGATGATGCCCCGCTCGGGATGGCTCCATCGCACTAGCGCTTCGGCGCCGTCCAGCTGGTTGGACTTGAGGTCCCATTTAGGTTGGTAAACCACATCCAGTTTCCCGGCTTCGATCGCCTGGTCCAGTTCGACAAGCAGATCATGTTTCTGACCGATTGCCTCGTCGAATTCCTGATCGTGCCACGCCCATTTCTTTCCGGTAGCATAAGCCTGTTCCGACGCAATTCGGGATTTATCCAGGCTTTCGCCGCTAATTCCGAATGTGGAACCGATTTTCAGCCGGGTTTGCTCGGCCATGACCGGCGCTTGCAGCAGCGCGCTGGCCGTCGCGAAGTGCCCCGGGATGTCGTCGCAATATTCTTTCTTCACTATCCATGCGAGCATGTCGGAATCAACATGATATATCTGTTCGTCCCGCGCGAGGAAATTTAGGCGGCTCGCGATATTCTGGAACATATCCCGTCGTGAGATTTCACTGGTCAAAACCAGCAACTCCCGGAAATCGGAAATCCGGGCCGTTACAATATAATCAAATGGTGCGGCAGCTATATCCTTAAGTATGATAAGTTCGTTTGGCAAACCACTGATACTATTAATATATTTACTCGTGTTCAAAGCCTTTGCCGTAATCAGGAACTTCTGTAGCGCCATATATGCCGTCAGGAAGAGTATGGCGGGGACGATCGAAAATGTGAAAAGGTCGAGATATTCGACCAAAAACAGGATCGACGTCAGCGCCAGAAACGACACGAACGCAATGCGGATCAATCCTTCGGGAGAGATTTTTCCGCTGACGATGGATATGAGCAGCAGCATCGCGACCACGAAAAAGGCCGGGACTGCCCCCACACTGGAGAGACTGCTGCCCTGTATCAGAGTTTCGCTAGCCAACGCCTGAACGACCACCCCCGGAACCACGCCAAAGCGGCTCAGCGGATAGCGGTCACCCAATTCTATCGCGGTTGCGCCGATAAGGATTTTTTTCCCCTGTAACGCCGACACCGGTGTGTCGGCGTTTATGAGATCCACGAAACTCAGCCGCGGGATTGTCGCCGGATCAATGGTTTGATCGATCGCAAAGCTGTCGTCAATATTACCACCAACTTCGGCGATCATACTCGCAAGCGAGGGACGGGCAATGCCGGCGGTTGTTGTACCGAAGCTATACTGGTTCAACTGCCCCAGATCGTCGGGATGGATATTTACAGATGACAGAAATGCATTTTCTCTCAGGATGTCGATAGGCACGCTCTCGACAAAGTCCAATCGCTCGTTCGAAGCCCGCTGGCGAAATGTCGGCAAGATGATCGTGGCAGCGGATCGGTCGATTGCCTCTGCAAACATCCGATCCTGTGCTTCGGATGAGCGCGCAGAGAAGTCGATATCAAAAGCGATTTGCGACACGCCCGCGTCATTCAACCTGTCCACGGCGTTGGCATAATATTCCCGCGGCCACGGCCAGCGTTTGATCGCCTGCATCGATTTGGCATCGATTTCTACTATGATGACCTGACCGCTTGCCGGCTTTTCCAGCATATCCGCGCGTATATTGCTAAGTTGTCGTTCAACGTCCTCGCCGGCACCGACGAGGCTTAGCGCCAGGGCCCCGATCAATGCCAGTACCCACGCCGCGAGCAAACGCCCGGAAGTCATGTCTTTTAGGAAAGATAGAATGGTCTTCAACGATATCTCCGCGGTTCACGCGGACCTGCTTATCGAAGACCACTCTATTTTATGTTAATGACAATAATTCGACAGAAAACCGATAGTTCCTGAAAAGCGATAGTTACAACCGCACCTCTATCAGTTCTGCCTTCCGCCGCGATTTCCGAGACCACCGCTGAGACCGCCGAGAAGACCGTTGACGACGTCACCTAACAAACTGCCGCCCGTGCCGACCCCGCCGCCGCTACCAGTTCCCGTGCCGTTAGTGCCGGAACCGCCGGTGCTGCCCGCTCCATTTGAAGCGGAACCACCGCTGTCGCCGCCGGCGCTGGAATTACCGCTGCCAAGTCCCAAATCAACTCCCAGTCCGAGGCCACCGCCTCCTGCATCCACGTCGACACCGGCATCAACACCGCCGCTACTACCGGCGCTGGAATTGCCAATGCCAAGCCCCAGATCAATTCCCAGATCGAGGCCGCCGGATCCTGCGCCGCTATCGGCTCCTGCAGAGCCATTAGGATTTGGCCCACTCGCGCAATTGGGGACGCCGTTACAAGTGCCGTCGGGCTGATCGCCCCCATAGTTCATTCCGGAACCGGTATTGCCGTTCCCGGCATTGTTTGCGTTACCACCGCCAAGCCCCAAATCGATCCCCAGTCCGAGGCCACCGCCTCCGGCATCTACGTCGACGCCTGCATCAACACCGCTGTTACCACCGGCGTTGGAATTACCACTGCCAAGCCCCAAATCGACTCCCAGTCCGAGACCGCCGCCAGCGTCGACATTTACATCGCCACCGGCAGTAACTCCGCCGCTGCCGCCTGCATTGACGTTAGCATTACCGCCAGCGTTCACGTTGCCGTTGCCGCCTGCATTGGAGTTGCCATTGCCGCCTGCGTTGGAGTCGCCATTGCCGCCTGCGTTGGAGTCGCCATTGCCGCCTGCGTTGGAGTTGCCATTGCCGCCCGCGTTGGAGTTGCCATTGCCGCCCGCGTTGG